>JANYDW010000002.1 GCA_025363455.1 Oleiharenicola sp.
CCACAGCCAGCTGTCGTCCTGCTACCTCTACTACGTCGACGACACCATCGAGGGCATCTTCCAGCGCGGCATCGCCGACAACGCCTACCTCTCCAAGTGGGCCGGCGGCCTCGGCGGCTCCTGGACCTCCGTCCGCGGCACCGGCGCGCACATCGCCGGCACCAACGGCGAGTCGCAGGGCGTCATCCCCTTCCTGAAGCTCCACAACGACCAGCTCGTCGCCGTCAACCAGGGCGGCAAGCGCAAGGGCTCCGGCTGCGCCTACCTCGAGTCCTGGCACAACGACATCTTCGAGTTCCTCGAGCTCCGCCGCAACACGGGTGACGACCGCCGTCGCACCCACGACATGAACACGGCGAACTGGATTCCCGACCTCTTCATGAAGCGCATGGAGGCCCGCGGCACCTGGACCCTCTTCCGCGCCAACGAGACCCCCGACCTGCACCACCTCTACGGCCGCAAGTTCGAGGAGGCTTACCTCAAGTACGAGAAGCTGGGCGAGGAAGGCAAGATCCAGGCCCACAAGATCGAGGCCCTCGAGCTCTGGAAGAAAATGCTCTCGATGCTCTTCGAGACCGGCCACCCGTGGATCACCTTCAAGGATCCCTGCAACGTCCGCTCCCCGCAGGACCACGTCGGCGTCATCCATTCGTCCAATCTCTGCACGGAGATCACGCTCAACACCTCCAACGACGAGACCGCCGTCTGCAACCTCGGCTCCGTCATTCTCGACTCTCACCTCAAGCCCGACGGCTCCCTCGACCTCGAGAAGCTGCGCGACACCATCCGCGTCGCCGTCCGCGCCCTGGACAATGTCATCGACATCAACTTCTACCCGACCGAGGCCGCCAAGCGTTCCAACCTCCGCCACCGCCCGATCGGCCTCGGCATCATGGGCCTGGCCAACGCGCTTTATATCAAGGGCGTGCCTTTCGCCTCACAGGAAGCCGTTGAGTTCAACGACGAGTTCATGGAAGCCATCGCGCACTACGCCTACGAGGCCTCGTCCGACCTCGCCGCCGAGCGCGGCACCTACTCCAGCTACAAGGGCTCGAAGTGGGACCGCGGCCTGCTGCCCCCCGACACCGTTGACCTCCTCGAGCAGGAGCGCGGCCTGCCCATCCAGGTCCCCCGCGGTGGCCGCATGAACTGGGATCCCCTCCGCAAGAAGATCGCCAAGCAAGGCATGCGCAACAGCAACGTCCTCGCCATCGCCCCCACGGCCACGATCTCCAACATCACCAACACGTCCCCCTGCATCGAGCCCACGTACAAGAACCTGTATGTGAAGAGCAATCTCTCCGGCGAGTTTGTGGTGTTGAATCCGTACCTCGTGAAGGACCTCAAGGCCCGGAAGCTCTGGAACCAGGAGATGATCGACCACCTGAAGTATTTCGACGGCGAGCTGAAGGACATCGACTCCATCCCCGCCGACCTCAAGGCCCGGTATCTCACCGCCTTTGATGTCGAGTTCAAGTGGGTGATCGACGCCGCCGCCCGCCGCCAGAAGTGGATCGACCAGGCCCAGTCCGTGAACCTCTGGCTCAAGACCCCCGACCTGAAGACGCTGAGCCACATGTACCGCTCCGCCTGGCACGGTGGCCTCAAGACGACGTATTACCTCCGCTCCCTTGGCGCCTCCAACATCGAGAAAGCGACGGTCAACGTGAAGAAAGAAGTCCGCGGCGCCGCCGGCGAAACCAAAGCCGAAACCGCCACCCGGGATGCCGCCGTCCTCAAGGCCCAAGACCTCACGACCGCGCCCTTCGCCGTCGCATCGACCCCAACCACGGTCATCGCCCCTCAAATCTCAAATCCCGCATCTGAGATCCCGGCTGCCCCAGCAAAGAAAGCCTATTCGGCGGAAGAAAAGCGCGTCTGCTCCATCGAGGCCATGAAGAACGGAGAGGAATGTGAAGCCTGCCAATAAACCAACCTATATCCTCTAAAACTTACGGGCCGCTGGTGACGCAAGTCACCGCGGCCTTTTCATGAACCATCAAATTACCATCACCTATGAATGCGTTCTTGGCACATCTCGGTGACTGGAATGCCGCAAATATTGATAGCGCTACGTCTCAAAAACGTTCTGTAGCGGAATTCTTGCGTAAGCTACCCGCAGGTGATGAACGTGACTACTTTGGGGAGGTAGTCGCACGACGGTTCCCAACTGGTCGCTTCAACGTTTGGGGAGTTCCTGATGATCCAGCCGCCGCTAGATCGCACGAAAAGACGCAGCCAGGAGACGCCATTTTCATCGCTCCTGCCACAGGAAACAATGGTCTGGTTCAATTCTGTGGTATCGTCGATACCGTGCCAAACTTTCGCTGCGAAAAAACGTCCGAGATACTATGGAAGGACGGTCTGTTTCCTTACCTGCTCTTTCTAAACGCAGAGGTCGGCGTCATCCCATGGTACGACTTCACGATCGCTAGCGGCTATGATCCCTCATGGAATCCACATGGCTACTACCTTCGGCTAGCTCGATTCCGTTACAATAACAGCTCAAACCCATTACCGTTTCTAGAGCACCTGCGGCAGAAACATCACTTCAAACCAGTAATTTGAGGGCCGCCCAAATGGGGCTGACGTGGACTTGGAACGCCCATCCGCTTATACGCAACAAATCGACGAACTATTTGACGTCTTTGAGCTTTGAAGGAACTTCAATGTGTAGGCCCTTTAAGAAATCAAGCGGCAGGACACTTTCCCCATTTATTGTACCCATAGACCAACGCAGGCTGAGTGAATGAGGATTTGGACCCATTGGGAAAAACAAACTCATCGTACGTGCCTCCCCTGGCGCAAGCATCAGAGGCGAAGTAAAGCGACGTCGATTGAACTCAGTCTCCATTGCACGCTTGTTGCTGTGATTAATATACAGCACCGCTCCATAATATAAGGGCAATGCTACCACAGTTGCCGCGGCAGCGGCTGCGCCCGCTCCGGCCGCTACGCCACCGGCACCCCAAGTCACTATATAACCAGCACTGGTAGCAGCGACAGCTCCAACACCAAGAATTAACACTCCTGGCACCGCATTCCTAGCAAATGCTATCCTGTCGTCTTTGTATTTTTGTTCGAGGGATTTACTTTCTGATTCGAGAGTCCATGGATCATTTCTCGCGGGCCTAACAGTATGTGCGTAATCAATCAAATCCGCTGAGACAACGATTAGGAACTGACTACCTGGATTTCGTAATGTGATGACATATTCATCCCAAAACGCATCACGCTTCCAAGAGCCGGGTCCGTTAAAGGTGATTACACTGTTAAGCATTGCCTCAAGTTGGGCAGGAGGAAATGTGACATTCAGCCAAACAGGAGGCGGGGTACTTTCTTTGGCCTTCTTGTATTGGTTGGAAACACATCCTGCGTTGAAAAAAGCGATACTCAACGAAATCAATGAACCGCAGATATACCTACCGAATGGATAAAGTTTATTCATCGGTAATATTTGGAAAATATCATTGAGCCATTACTATGCTTAACTGTCCGCAAGGGGACAAGTACGATTGGCTGACCAGAAGTTGACATGGAAAGGCCTTGAAAGGGACAGGTCAATAATACGTAGGTCCTTGAAAGGGACAGGTCAATAATACGCAGAATTACGTATTCATTGCGGTTGGTGGCGGGGAGCGAGTGGGCGAAGCTGCGAGGCGATGAGACAACCGCACATCAAGGTGGAGCCGCAGGCTTTCAACTGCCTGACCTGACGTATTCAGGGCCACCTCTTTCCTACTCCGCGCGCAAAGCGGCGAGCGCGTCATTGCGCGTGGCGCGGCGGGCCGGCACCAGGATCGAAAGGAACAGCACGCCCCCGAGCACGATCACCGCACCGGCGAAAACCACCGGGTCCAACGGCGGCACTTCGAACAACTGGTCGGCCAGGAGCCGGGCGCCGGCGAGGCCACCGGCGAGGCCGAGAGCGACGCCCGCGGCACCCAGGCGCAGCCCATCTTGCAATACCATCTTGAGGATGTCCGCCCTGAGCGCGCCCAGGGCCAGGCGGATGCACAGCTCGCGCTGGCGTTGCTCGATCGTGTAGGCCATGACGCCGTAGATGCCGAGACAGGCCAACGCCAGCGCCGCCACGGCAAACACGCCGACGAGGATCACCGTCATTCGCTGGGGAACGAGCGAGCGTTCGAGGTCGAGCTGCAGCGGGTGGACATTGGCCACCGCCTGGTCAGGGTCGACCCGCCGGATCGTCTCCCGCATCGCGGCGACAAGCATCTCCGGTGCGCCCTGCGCGCGCACCACCACGCTGCTCACCCAGGGCTGGAAGCACTGCGGAAAATAGGTGCGGCCTGGGAGCGTATACTCCCAACGCTCCTGCCGGATGTCGCCCACGACGCCGACGACTTCCCAGATCCTGCCGTCGGACTGCAACCGTCGCCCGAGGGGATCCCGTCCGGGAAAGAACTGCCTCGCCAGGGTCTCGTTGATGACCACGCGAGGAGGCGCCTCCGGGCGGTTGTCATCCTCGGTGAAGAGACGCCCCTTCAGTAGCCGGATACCCATGACGAGCCGAACCGAGGGGGTCAGGTTGCCCATTTCCCTATCGCTCGCATTACGGCAGTCACGCTATGGGAATTGGGTAACCCGACCCTCTCCCGGCTGCTCTGACCTCTTATCCTAAATCCGTTTCCCAACCTGCGCCGCTGGACAAGCCAGAAGCGTGCGGCCTAGACTCGCTGCATGGGACTCCTGACCTTCAGTATCAACGTCACCCTGGACGGCTGCGTCGACCACCAGGAGGGGATCGCCGACGACGAGACGCACGCCTTCTTCACCCGCCTCATGGACGAGGGCGGGGCGATGCTGTGGGGCCGCGTCACCTACGAGATGATGGGACGAGCCGATGGGGTCAGGCCGTGGGGTGTGGGGTTGATCCGCCACTGTCCGTCAATCAGGTGAACCCTATGCTGCGAATAGTTGAGCCGAGCCAATGGGGCCGTGGTTTGGGGTTTGGGGTTGCTCGCGATCCCGAACCAAACCCCAAGCCCCAAACCACGGCCCCGTTTGACTGCCGCGGCCCCGTTTGACTGCCGGCCCCGTTTGACTGCCCCGCGGATCTGAGATTGCACCGAGCAACCGATTCAGGCTTTGTCCCCTTACGGGTTGGGCCACCCCGTGCACACTCCATGAAAAATCGTACCCTGTTTATCGGGCTGGCTTTGCTGGCCCTCGCGTTTGTTGGCTGCTCAACCGTCACTCAAACCGCATTCTATCGCCCGGCCAACTATCAAGGCGAAGCGATTCGTATCAGTGGAAAATTCGTGCCGGATGCTTGGACCGGAACCGTCTTTATTTCCGTAAACGACAAGGAAATTATGAAGAAGCGCGTACCGGCTTTCACGAGCAGTACAGAAGTTAAAGGTGATTGGGACGGGAAAGCGATCACCGTAGTCTTGACTCGGATCAATACGTTCATGTCCCACTACATCCGAGCAGATGTATTTTTCGGCAGCGAGAAAGCCACCACACTCACATTTTAGGCCGAGAGCCGAGGCCGAGCCGATGGGGTCAGGTTGCGGATATTGATGTCCGTCAAATCAGGGCAACCCTAGGTTTTAATGTTTAATATCACAGCCTGAGCCGGTCCGTTGGCTTGCCCCGATTCCCCGGACATTGATTCCGGGGAGATTTGCTTCAATCGGCCGAGCCGAAGGGGCCGGGTTGTGGGGTGTGGGGATTGCGACCTTGATTACGATAAACTACGGCGCGCTCCTCGCCGCTTGGCATCGCTCAGGCAATAGGGCCTTGGCTAGAAAACTTTGCCTCCTCCCCACACCCCACAACCCGCCCCCTTGAGCCCTCCCCACAACCCGGCCCCTTAAGCCTACCCTCAGAACTCGTTTTGCGGTCCGGGGCTGCATGAGTCCGGCTTAGAGGATGAAGTTAGCGATAATTTGTCCTTCCCGAACTTGCACGCGGCGCACTCTCCATCCGCCAGAGTAGTTACCACTAGGAACCATCCAATGAACGTAACACGAAACAAAATAATCGCCGGAAGGAATCTGTGTTATCCTAAATCTATTGTAGTTATCAATTCTCACTGAGCGCCGCGCGCCAACCATGATGGAATCGAATTCAACCGTTTCCGACTCTTTCTCGGCGTCAAAGACCTCGTGTGCACTCAGCGCTTTAAAAACTTCAACAGAATAGGTAGTCACAGGGTCGAGCCGAGGGAGTCGAGCCGAGGGGGTCAGGTTGCCCATTTCCCTATCGCTCACATTACGGCGGTCGCCCTGGGAATTGGGCAACCTGACCCCCTCCCGGCTTTGACCCCCTCCCGGCTTTCCCTCCCGGCTTCTTCCTCGCCCAGCACTTATGGCACCTATTTGCGGGACACGACACTAGCAGCCTGTGCACAGCTCCTGTTAGCCTACTTCGCCAGGTAAGTCGGCCTTCGCAGACCGCCGCAACCGAGCCAGCGCCACCATACCGAGAGCGGCGGCGATCAGCCCTAGCACCAAGGCCCCCGCGGCGCCAACGACCCCGTTGCCGCTGCCGGGACCGCCTTGGGCGGCCCCCAGGTTCAGCCCGCCATTGATCGCCGCGACCAAACCTAAGCCGAGGGCCCCGAGGGCTCCGCGTCGGCCGGAACCATCACGCACCACCCAGGACTGACGGAGCGCCCGGGCGCCGAGGACGAAACTGATCAGCGCCAGCACGGCGGCAGCGGACGCCCATAGCCGTCCCGTGGTCGCGCCGTAAACGGTTTTGGCTGCGGGCGTGGAAAGTTGAGCCAATACCAGCACGGCGTGCACGAGGCCCCCGAACAGGGCCAAAGCGGCCAGCGCGGCCATGACCAAGAGAAAGGTTCGTTTCATGATCGAGCCACCGGGATCAGGCTTTTGAGTTTTTCCATCACGTATCAACGAGGTTCCCCAGCTTAACACCTTTCTCTGCCATTCCCCTTCATCACCCGCTCAAATCTCAATGCCTAGGCCGTATCCATGCAAGGAAGCCGAGCCGAGGGGGGTCCGGTTGCCCATTTCCCTATCGCTCGCCGTAAGATGGTCGCCTGTGGGAATTGGGCAACCTGACCCCTGCTATGGGTCTGACCCCTGCTATGGGTCTGGGGCAAGCGTCACGGAGCGTAGGTGATCGTCCGCAAGCCGGCGATGCCGCTGACTGTGATCGTCTGGTCCTTTACGAAGATTTCCGGATAGGATTCATGGGCGACCGGATTGAGTGCCTTCAGGTAGTTGGTTGCACCAACCAACTTGTAGGTCTCAACCGAGGTGACGCCATACTCCAGATAATACTGGTCAGCCGCGGCGGCCAGTCCACGGGCATTGCTCAGCGCAGTTTTATCCTGACCCGGGGCTGAAACAGCGACAAACGCTTTCCTGATCAAGATCACCCCGGGAATGCAAATCACCGCAATCAAAACCCATCCCGCGTAACTGGCCGGCCAATTGCGTTTCACCCCCAGGCTCATCAGGTACACCATGAACACAATACCGGCAATAAAACCCCCTGTTATTATGACAACGGAGTGAACACCGGCCGCCCCAAGGAGGAGGGCCACGCCAATAGCGACCGCAGGCGTCACCACTAACGTGACAATGATAATCCAGAGCACCGTAGCCAAGGGCCAGGCTCGACCGTCTTTCAATGCCGCCTCATCAATGATTGGTGGCTGCGGAGAGGATTCTGGCGCGGGAGCGGAGTCCATGGAATGATTCTGGCAAACGGGAAACTCGAATGTCATCCCGTGCCCGAACTCTGCCCAAAGCGAGATGATTATCAAAGCCGAGCCGAGGGGTCAGGTTGCCCATTTCCCCCTGAATCGCTCCCAAATCGCAGCCGCCAAGTCGGCCCGCACCGCAACCCTCACCCCACGGCTCGCGCCGCCCACAAGCCGAGCCCAGGACGTCAGGTCTTCTCTCGTGACTGAGTGAACGGAAATGCCACTTGCCTGCTTCTTGTTGGCAACGGTCGAGACCTGACGTCCCGCTTTCTCTTCCGTAACCCGGTCCCCGCGCCGGTCACGCCGCGACCGGGGTCTGGGCGCGCAGGTGCGCAATGACCATGTCGGCGGCCTCGGTGAGCGGCACGTGCGCGGTGTTGATGACCAGGTCATACGTCGCCGGGTCGGCCACGTCGGCATTGAAATGGGTCTTTACGTAGCGCCGGCGCGCCGCGTCGCATTTCGCGTTGTGCGCCAGCGCGGCCGCCTCCGGCACGTTGAAACGCTGCGCATAGTAGCGCGCCCGGTGGTCGGCCGGCGCGATCAGCCGCACATGGATGCCGCCGGCAAGCCCGGCCGTCGCGAAGTTGGCGCCCCGGCCGACGAGGATCACCTGGCCGTTTTTGGCCAGTTGCCGCATGGTCTGGTTGGCCTTCTGCATCAGTTCCCACAGGCTCGGGTGCAGGCCGACCATCTCGCCGATCGTGGCGTTGACCTCCGGCACGCTGTCCTCGGGCAGGAAACGGGCGATTTGCTCGGGCAGGTGGTTGGCGGCGAGCATCTGGCTGATCACATTGCCGCCGAAGGTGGTCCAGCCGTCGCCCGCCAGCTTCTGCTGGAGCAGCTGGGCCAGCGCCGATCCGCCGGCACAGCTTTCGCGGGAGATGGTGATGAAGGGTGGCGGCGCCTTGATCCAAGGAGGCCGCGAGTCGCGCATTTGCGCCTCAAAATAACCGTCGGTTCTTTCCAAGGGTATGTTCATGGAGGAGGGAGGTGATGTATTTACCGGCTGGCCCGTCGTGGAGGCCAACCCGGCTGATCGGGCGGATGCAGCATAACCTATGCCTCGGGCCATCCGCCACAGCGGCTTGAATCCCAATTTATGCGCCGGATCTCGGCCATTAGCCGGTATGGCTGAGCCGAAGGGGCCGTGGTTTGGACCGAGCCGAGGGGGTCAGGTCGCTTGACGCCTAATCGTCGCTGGCGCACGGCGAAGTGCTCCCATCCTCTGTCCGTCAAATCAGGGCAATCCTACCGTACCGGCATCAGCCGCCTCTGCGCCGCTGGACAAGCAAGAAGGGTGCGGCCTAGACTCACTGCATGGGACTCCTGACCTTCAGCATCAACGTCACCTTGGACGGCTGCGTCGACCACCAGGAGGGGATCGCCGACGGCGATACGCACACCTTCTTCACCCGCCTCATGGACGAGAGCGGGGCGATGCTGTGGGGCCGCGTCACCTATGAGATGATGGAGAGCTACTGGCCGTCAGTCGCCCGCGGCGATCAGGCGTCGCCGCCGGCGATGCGCGAGTGGGCGGTAAAGCTGGAGGCCAAGCCGAAGTACGTGGTGTCGTCGACGCGCAAGGACTTCCCGTGGACCAACAGCCACCTTATCGCCGGTGACCTGCGCGCAGGCGTGCAGAAGCTCAAGGACGCGACCCCGGCCGGCGTGCTCCTCGGTAGCGGCAAGCTCGCGACCGAACTGGACCGGCTGGATCTGATCGACGAGTTCAAGTTCCTAGTCCATCCCCGGATCGCCGGCCACGGCCCGACCCTCTACCAGGGCGGGCTACCCGGCACTCGACGCCTCGAGTTGGTCTCGGCCCAGCCGCTCCGCAACGGCACGGTCGCCCTGCACTACCGGCGCGCCCGCTGACCATCGTAGCTGTCTTCGGGATTGAAGTCGGTGTTGCTCCGCGAACCGGGCCTGAGTTGTCTGGCCCCATGAAAAACCTGCTGCCGGCCCTGGCTCTTCTCCTGTCACCTTTGGCTGGTTGGGCGGCCGCTGCCCCAACCGAGGTGGCGCCCGACCGGGCCGCCGTGCTGGCCGTGGTGCAGAAATTTTTCGATGCCATGCAAGCCCGCCAGCCCGAGGGCATCCGCCAAACCTTCCTGCCGGGCACCCAGTATGCCCTGATCGTGCCTTCGGCGGAGGGCTACCTGACCAGGCAAAAGTCGATCGAGACCCTGATTGCCGAGACCCAGGCCGATCCCAATCCCTGGCTGGAGCGCCTGTGGAACCCCACGGTGCTGGTCGAGGGACGCATCGCGACGGTTTGGGCGCGCTACGATTTCCACAACGGTCGCAAATTTTCCCACAACGGCACCGACTGCTACACCCTGCTCAAGACCGATGCCGGCTGGAAGATCGCCGGCCTGGTCTTCACCATCGAGCCAGGCGCCCGCACCGAAAACCCCGCCGGCCCGCCGCCTTGAGCAAGGCCGAGCCATGGGGTCAGGACGCCTAGGGCAACTTCATTTCTTGGCCGGCGGCGTTTCCGGGACAAGATCCGCCAGTCGCGGGATCCATTCCTCGTCCTGATACAGGCGCAACGTCTCGAACCAGCCATAATCATGGGCATCGGGGAAATCCCGCTCCAGTTCGGCCACCAATTGCAGGCAACCGATCTCGGTTTTCAACTCCGCCGCATTCGTGCGGTCGAGCCGGTCGGCCAGTGCCTTCAGTTTATGATGCGTGCCGTCACGTTCCCGACGAAATCGCTCGTTCCACATCGTCGTTGCGACGGCCATCACCACTTCCGCCCGAGTCCGATCGGGGCGCTGCAGGTTGCTGGCTGGGCTGACCCCGGCATGCAATTCCGCCTCGATCGCCTTCAAATGAACGCTGATGCGGCTGGAGATGCGATAGTACTCGCGCCGCTCGGCTTCGGGGCCCAACCGGGTCAGCAGGAACCCCGTAAGCACAAGTGCTGTAACTGCCGCGACCGCGACGACCAGCCACACCCTGTGGCGGGAACGTGTTTTGGGTTTATCTTCCTCGCTCATGTTACGTGACCAGACGAAGACGGACGGTCCGTGGCCCGAGCTTGCGTCATCTGGCTAATCCGCCAACCAGGAAATGAGGGCCAGGCCGAGCCGAGGGGGTCAGGAGAAGTTTTTAAACCCGGGCCGACCCTCGGTTGCCTCCGTAACCTCCTGTCAGAATAGATCTGACCGAATCCCGGTCGGTCAGGAGACCGACCCTCCAGCTTGGGCAGCCGGGCCGCGGCGAAAGTTGATTGTCTCAATTCCTGACCTGGCTTAGAGGTGGTGGAGCTCTTTTTCAGCGTTCAGCGTTCAGCGTTCAGCGTTCAGCGTTCAGCGTTCAGCGTTCAGCGTTCAGCGTTCAGCCTACCCCTTCCCCCGCCCCATGATCCACGACCTCCGCTACGCCTTCCGGTCTTTGCTCAAAACCCGCGGGTTTACCGCGGTCGCGGTGCTGACCCTCGCCGTGGGGATCGGGGCCAACACCGCCATTTTTTCCGTCGCGCACGCCTTGCTGCTGTCACCCCCGGACTTCCCCGAGCCCGGGCGCATCATGGTGCTCAACGAAACCCGCCTGCCGCAGTTCCCGACCTATCCGGTCTCCGGGGCCAACTACCTCGACTGGCAGGCCAATGTGAAATCGTTCGAGACGCTGGGCGGCGCGCGCAATATTTCCCTGACCTACTCCGGTGGACAGGAGCCCCAGCGGCTCGCCGCTAAGCGGGCCACGGCTTCCTATTTCCCGGTCTTCGCCATCCCGCCTCTGCGCGGTCGTCTCTTCAGCCCGGAGGAGGACACCGAGGGCGGACGCAAGGTCACCATCCTGAGTTACGCTCTCTGGCAGTCTCTCTTCGGCGGGCAGGATTCCGTCCTCGGCCGCACTTTCCTCCTCAACGGCGACTCCTACGAAATCATCGGCGTCATGCCGCCCGGGTTCCAACAGGGCAGCGGGATCCAGCTCTGGGTACCAATGGCTCTCACCGCCAATGAACGGTCCGACGACTACCGGGGCGCGCATTTTCTCGAAGTCTACGGCCGCCTCCGTCCCGGCGTGGCGCAGGCCCAGGCCTTGTCGGAACTCGTGACCTACAACGAGAGCCTGCGGAAAAATATCCCGACTCGAACAAAAGTTGCGGCGCGACCCTCGTCTCCCTGGCCGAGTCTTACAACCAGAACGTCAGCGGGGTCCTGCAGGTGCTCCTTGGCACAGCGGCTTGCGTGCTCCTGATCGCGTGCCTGAACGTCGCCGGACTCCTCCTGGCCCGGGGCGCAGCGCGCCAGCAGGAATTCGCCGTGCGTAGCGCGCTCGGCGCCAGCCGCGCCCAACTGCTCAGCCAACTCCTCACCGAGAGCCTCATGCTCGCGCTGGCGGGCGGAGTGCTCGGCGTCGCCCTCGCCGACGGCTCGCTCGCCGCCCTCGTCCGCCTCATCCCGGTGAATCTCCCTCAGGCGCACCTGATCTCGATGAATCTTCCCGTGCTCGGCTTCTCCCTTGGCCTCAGCTTGCTCACCGGCCTGGTCTTCGGGCTCCTGCCCGCCTGGCGCGCCTCGCAGGTCGACCTGGTGCAAGTCACCAAGGATGGCAGCCGGGGCAATACCGCGGGTGGTGGACGCTTCCGGCTGCAGTCCCTGCTCGTCGTCTCCGAGGTCGCCGCCGCCGTCGTGTTGCTCGTCGTCACCGCGCTGCTCGCCCGCAGTTTTGCGCGCCTGGTGGAAACGGACAAGGGGTTCCACGCCGAGCAGGCGCTCATGCTCAACCTCACCCTGCCGGATAAAAAATACGGCACGCCCGAACAGCAGCGGGCCTTCACGCGCGAGTTGCTCCGGCAACTCTCCGGCCTGCCCGGCGTCACCGCCGCCGGCCTCACGCACCGCATGCCGCTGGTCCGCGACTCGGTGCTGCGCCTGATCGTGCAGGGCCGCCCACCCGTCGCGAAGGGCGATCTGCCCAATACCAACTACTACGCCATCACCCCGGACTACCTCCGCGCCTTCGGCACCCCGGTCTTGCGCGGCCGGGGCTTCACCGAGCACGACCGGGAGGGCGCCGCTCGCGTCGCGCTGATCAACGAAACCTTCGCTCGCAAATTCTTTCCCGGCGAGGATCCACTCGGGCAGCGCATTCAGATCACGAATGGCGACGAAGAGTGGCGCGAGATCGTCGGCATCTTGCGTGACGTCAGGTCCGAGTCCCAGGGCATCGACCACGAAACAATCCCTCAATCCTATGAACCTTGGTACCAGCAGCCGAACGAATCCCTCTTCGTCGTCCTGCGTTTCACGGGCGACTCCAGCGCCCTGCCCGCCGCCGTGCGCCAGAAGGTCGCCGAATTGGACCACGACCTGCCCATCGCGCAACTGCGCCTCCTCCACGAGATGATGGACACCATGCTCGCCCGGCCGCGCTTTGCCGTGACGTTGGTAAGTGGTTTTTCCGTCATTGCCCTGCTCATCGCCGCCGTCGGCCTTTATGCCATGATCACCTATCGGGTGATCCAGCAAACCCGCGACATGGGCATCCGGCTCGCGCTCGGTGCCACGCCCGCCGCCGTGTTTCAAAAGATATTGCGCGATGGCATGATGATCGTCGGAGCCGGGCTGGTGGTCGGAATCGGCAGCAGCCTCCTGCTCACGCGGCTGCTTCAGTCCCTCCTCTACGAAACCAATTCGCGGGATCCCGCGGCGCTCGCCACCGTCGCGTTCGGGCTCGCGCTGGTCGGCGTCCTCGCCTGCTGGCTCCCGGCCCGCCGCGCCGCCCGCGTCGACCCGATGGTCGCCCTGCGGGCGGAGTGAAGGCCATTGTTCTCGCGAAGGAAACGAAGGACGCGAAGCGACCCACCTTTGAAACCTTCGCACCCTTCGCGAGACCCTCCGGTGCCGCGGATAGTCCTAATCTGTCATTGCGAGGAGTCGCGCCAAGTGCGCGACGAAACAATCCAGCCCCATGACTGGCGCGGGACTCTTTCGGCATCTGCTCAAGGTCTGAGCGATTCGAACGGCGTGATGACCGAGCCGAAAAGTCAGCTTGCTTTATTCCCCATCACCGCGGTTTGCCGTCCGTCAAATCAGGGCACCCTCAACTCCCCTGCCGCTTGGCGGCAATGGCGCGCAGTTCCTTCGCCGTCAGCAGATCTTTCTCCCGACCCATCGCTTCCTTGGCGGTAATTAAATCCCCCAGCGAGATAACGCGAACCTTCTGCCCGTCCACCTCCAGGACCTCCGCCGTGGCATTCAATCGCGCAAAGTTTCCGACTCCCTTGATCGAGGTCAGGATATCCACCATCCCCATGTCGGTTTGCAGGTAGAGATTGCTGATGGCCTCGCCGGCGGGCAGGTGGAGCAGGAAGGAAAGTTTCTGCGGGGTCATCCAGTGCCGGGGATTCCAATCACCCAGGGCCCGCCGCAATTTTGCCATGTTTTCCTCCGTCAACACGGCACAGATGTCCACGTCGCGGGTGAGCTGGAAGGAGCCATGGCTGACAGCGGCAAAACCACCCACCAGCACGAATTCCAATCCGGCGTCAGTCAGCCTTTGCAGAAGTTGACTGAAGTTTTGCATCCCGGTTCTTCCCCGCCTGCTCAAGTTTCAAGGCCAGCTCCAACGCCGCATCATGCTGGCTCCAGCGTTGCTTGACGGACAACGCCAGGTTTGCGTCCAGCAAATCGAGGTCGATCCCCGCGCGGCGGGCTTCCTCCAAGGCTTGGACTGGTTTCTCCATGGCTCGGAGTATTGGCCTTTCCTGACCGGCGGCAAAGCCTGAATTTCCGCCCGCTGCCACCTGCCCATTCCCGTCGGCGATCAGCCGACGCCCCGGAACCAACTCCGAAGCCGGCGAAGGGGAAATGTAGCGCAGCCGGTAGGAGCATTCGTGGTCCAAACCGGTTCGGGTTCGAGCCAATCCTCTCTCCGTGCATCCAGCTCTCGACTCTGGTAGCAACTCCCGCGAGCATGACTCCCCTAGCAACTTAACCCCCGAAACGACAACGCCCCATGAAAACGCTTCGCCTCCTTTGCTCATTCTTGTCCCTCGCCTTGGTGGCCTCGGCGCTCGCCGCCGACCCCACTGGCACTTGGAAATGGACCACCCAGTCGCCCAACGGTGAAATTGCCACCACGCTGAAACTCGAATCCAAGGACGGTAAACTGGCCGGCGCTTACTCGAATCAGTTTGGCGATACGACGATCAGCAATGCCACCTTCAAGGACGATGTGCTCGCGTTCGATGTGGTACGCGAGTTCGACGGAAACAAATTTGTCGTCAAGTATCGCGGCAAGCTCCAAGGCGACGCGATCAAGGGAACCCTCGAAGCCCCTGGCCAAGGCGGCGGCGAACCCATGAAGCTCGATTGGAACGCCACCCGCACGCCGAACAAGAGCGGATCAGCCTGAGCCCGCACTGCCCTTGGGTGGCCGACAACGCCCTCTCGCCATGAAATTTATTGCGCCCTCCTTCGCCCTCCTCGTCGCTGCATCGACCTTCGGCCAGACCCGTGAAAAGGGACCCTACACCCTTTACCCGATCATCCCGGGAGTGATTCGCATCGAAGACTCGAACCACGTCAATCCCGCCGGCGGCCAGCTGGATGCGCAGGGCAACCGGAAGGGCTTCAACAACTGCTCCGACATGTACCTCATCGTCGGCCGCGACCAGGCACTTTTGATTGACCTGTCCAACTGGATTACCTGGGACACCACCGCTGTCGTTTCGCTTCGGGCACTCGTCAGAGAGGAAATCGGGACCCGGAAACTTTTTATCGCCGTCACACACCATCATGGCGACCACACCGGCATGCTGCCGGCCTTCAAGGACGACCGCAACGTGACGTTCTGGATCCAGACCGCTGAGTTCAAGGGGAAGGAAATATTTCCCGCCGAACGGACCACCCCCATCGCGGGCAATCCCTCGTTGGACCTTGGCGGCGGCTTCATCGTGAACGCCCTGGAGATCCCCGGGCACACCGATCATTCCACCGCCTATTTCTTGAAGGGAAAGAACCTCCTGTTCAGTGGCGATGGCCTTGGTTCCGGGAACGGCGTGTGGCTCTTTTCCGCCGCCGGGTTCGCGCAATACCGGCAAAGCGTCGACCGGCTGGTGGCCTACATCCGGACCCCGGACAACGGAGTCGATGAGGGCAAGCTGCTCGTCTACGGCGGGCACTACTGGCAGAAACGCGAAAAGGAAAAGCTCACGATGCAGTACATCCTCGATATGCAAAAATTGATCGGGGAAATCAAAGCCGGCACGGCCCGCGAGGAGAAAGTCACGTTCGGCCCGTACCTCAATACGAATTTCATCTCTGGTGAAGCCACCATCACCTGGAACAAAGCCGACGCCGAAAAGTTCAAGGCGAATTAGGGGCCCGTAAAGGCCGACCGATGGGTCAGGCTGAGCTTCCCTTGTGTCAGACCGGGTCGAATTGGGGCGCGAGCTTTGCCCGCAAATCAGGGCAACATCGCCGCGCCCGCACCCGCGCGGAAGATTCTTTGTCACCCGATCCGCCTTTTTGCGCCCTTAGGTGGTGTATGAACGCATTCTCCTATTCTCCAATCGTGACAAATGGGACGGACAATCCCATGCTCCGGGCTCGCATGCAGGCCTCCGCATTGCTCGATGATGCCGCGCTGGTGAACGCCACCCTCGCGGGTGATCGCACTGCGTTCGGCCACATCGTCACGCGCTACCAGGCGCTCATCTGCTCGCTCGCCTACAGCGCCACCGGGAGCGTCCGCCAGAGTGAGGACCTGGCGCAGGATACGTTTGTCGCGGCGTGGCGAGACCTCGGGCAGTTGCGCGAAGCGGCGAAGTTGCGCGGCTGGCTGTGCACCATTGCCCGGCATCAGATCAGCCGCGCGTTCCACCGCGCGGTGCGCGAACCGGCGCATGCGGCCGAGTCCCTCGAGGTGGTGCCCGAGGTGGCCGCGCCGGAGCCATTACCGTCCGAGCAGGCCATCAGCCGCGAAGAGCAGGCGATCCTGTGGCGATCGCTGGAACAGATTCCCGCCGGCTACCGCGAGCCGCTGATCCTGTTCTACCGGGAAAACCAGTCGGCCGAACGAGTGGCTGAAGCGCTCGAACTCTCCGAGGACGCCGTGAAGCAGCGCCTTTCGCGCGGCCGCAAGTTGCTCCATGACCAGGTGTCTGCGTTCGTCGAAGGTGCGCTGAAACGGACGGCGCCCGGCGCAGCGTTTACGACGAGCGTGCTGGGTGTGCTGCCGGCGCTCACCATGCCCGCCGCGGCCGCGGCCACGGTAGCGAAAGGCGGCGCGGCCGCCAAAGCCACGGGCGCCGGCGGACTCACCGCCATGATCCTCGGTCCGGCGGTCGGAATTCTGGGCGGTTGGCTCGGCTATCAGATAAGCCTCGAAAGCGCGGGCCGAGCGAACGCGGCGTCGCCGCGTGAACGCGAGTTCCTCCGCAAGCTGGCCTGGCGCGTGTGGGGCGCGGCCGGCGTCTTCCTCCTCGTGCTATTTACCGGCGTTTACTTCGAAGTGGCCGGCTCGCAGAGCCATGCGGAGCGGTTGGTGGAGCCGTTCGCCATCTTCTGCGGCGGCTACGGCGTCGCACTCGTGCTGACCTTGCTGTCCGCCAGCAAACGCTTGCACGAAATCCGCCGGGAGGAAGCGGCGAGCCGGCCGCCCCCCAACGTCGCGCCACCGACGGTGTGGCTCTTCCGGTCATTTGAATATCGGAGCCGGCGAACGCTGCTCGGGCTGCCGCTGATCCACATTCGCATGCACCAAACCGGCCACGCCGGCCAGACGCTGCCCGCGGTCGGCTGGATCGCGATTGGCAACATCGCGCGCGGCGGGCTGTTTGCCTTCGGCGGACTCGCGATTGCGCCGGTTTGCCTCGGTGGCGTCGCGGTCGGACTGCTCGCGCTGGGCGTATTTGGGGTGGGAGTGTTTTCCTTTGCGGGCGCGGCGTTCGGGATGTGGGCGGTGGGCGGCGTCGCCGTCGGCTATCTCGCCTCGGGCGGCGCGGCGCTGGGCTGGCTGGGCGCGCTCGGCGGCGCCGCGGTGGCGCACGACTTTGCCGTCGGCGGTGCGGTGGCGGCGCAGCACGTCAACGACGGCGCGGCGCGGGCCTTCGTGCAGAACAGCGATTTCTTCCGCTGGGCAAAGTGGCTCTCGCAACACGCCCTGATCCTTCTCTGGCTGCCACTGGGCATCGTGGTCGGGCAAGTGCTCGGTCTGCGACGGCCACGCTAAGCGCGCCGCTCATCTTTGATCGCAGTCGGATGGGTCCTGGCGCCTTCTTTCGTCAGGCGGCCGCCGGCGGCCAAAGCGATTCGACTTTCTGAGGGTGGGCCGCATCCTGGGTGGCGTCTCCCACCATGGATTCTCCATTACCGTTCGACCGCCCCCGCTGGACGACGCCACGAATTGCCGCTGTCTGTTTGCTGCTCGCATGGCCGCCCCTTGCCGCCCGCGCCGGCGATGGACCCGGCTCCACCCTGCGCGAGGCCGCGCCGCGGTCCCTGCTCATCGGTTGCGGTGCGTCATCCCAGGACGTGCGCGACGCGACTATCTCCGCCATTATCGCGCGTCAGTTCAATTGCCTCACTGCGGACAATGAGATGATGCCCGCCATGCTGGTGGATGAGAAGGGGCACTACGATTTTGCGCAGGTCGACATCATCGAGAGCTTCGCCCGAGGCCACGGCATGCCTTTTTATGGTCATATGTTGCTGTGGCACCACCTCTCCCGCGACTGGCTGTTCAAGGATGCCGCCGGCCAGCCACTGCCTCGGGAGCAGGCGCTGAACAACCTGCGTAACTACATCCAGACTGTCGCCGGACACTATCGGGGAAAGGTCAAGGCCTGGGATGTCGTCAATGAAGCGCTCAGTGACCAGGACGGTGAATATCTTCGCGACACCCCGGCCCGCCGCGCGATTGGCGACGACTTCATTGCCAAGGCTTTTGCCTTCGCGCACGAAGCCGATCCCGGCGCCGAACTTTACTACAACGACTACAACATCGAATTGCCGGCCAAACGCGCGAAAGCGCTGCGCCTGCTCCGCTCGTTGCGCGACGCCGGCGTGCGCATTGATGCGGTCGGCATCCAGGGACACTGGCATCTCGACTGGCCGAAGGTGTCGGTGATGGCGGACGCGATCCGGGAATTCACCGCGGCGGGCTTTCCGGTGATGGTCACCGAACTCGACGTGGATGTGCTGCCGCGCACGGCGAGCGGGGCCGATCTCGTGTCGGTCGAGCATGGCCCGAACCCCTACCCCCAAGGACTGCCCGACGAAATGCAGCAACGCCTCGCCGCACGCTATCGCGAGATCTTCGAGGCGCTTCTCCAGCCGCCGGGCGTAACGATGATCACTTTCTGGGGACCCGACGATGCACGGACGTGGCTGAACGAATTTCCCGTGAAGCACCGCACGAATTATCCGCTCCTGTTCGATCGCACGGCGGAGCCAAAGCCTGCGCTCCGCAGCGTCGTGGAGGTTCTGCGGGCCGCCCAACACCGCGATGAAGTTCGGTAGGGAGTTAGCACTACTCCCTTACGTGGTCGTTTTCCCGAGCGACACACCCCGCCCTGCGGGCACCCCTCTTGATAGAGGGGAGTCGGACAACGCTGGTTTGGGTCTCCTCGGGAGAGGGTGTGTTGGGAGCTAACGTAGCAGCGTCAGGACGTGTTTTCAAAACAGTTTGTCCGTCCTCTGTCCTCCGCACAGTCAGCTCACCAACCGCAGCAACCGGCGGATATCGGGTGCAAGGGCCTTGGGCAGGTTCGACGCCGCAATGGAGAATTCCCAACGCGCCTCTGCTTCCTGCGACCGCGACAGGGGCGCCCCCGTGGCGCCGGCCTCCGCCGCCTTGAAGCGCACTTGCTCCTTGTTCTTGAACATGTCCGCGCCCGCGGCCGTCAGGGCCGCACTATAGCGCGCCATGATGTATTCGAAGTCCGTCAGTGCCCCCTCCGGTTTGTCCCGCCAGACCACGAGCTTGGCGTGGCTTGGTCCGCGGAATTCCTCCCGGTAGCGCCCCGGCGACTCCGCATTCACGGGACCGGCGGCCAGCGATGCGCCCGCCACCAGGGCCTTGAAAAATGGCAGATAGGCCTTGTCCGCCCCCGCGGAGGTGAAATTAAAGCGCACCCCGCACACCGAGTGCCGCGCCGAGCAGACGTAGTGGGCGAGACTGCCCCGGATCTCCGCCTTGATCCCGCCGTGCGCCAGGGTCACCACGCAACTGTTGCCGATATAGGCCACCGCCCCGAGGCTGATCTGGACGTGGGCCCCCTTGGCCGACACGTCCACCAGCGTCCCGGGCCATTCCTTTTTCGCCGAAGACTCGTCGGAGCTTTGGATCAGGATCGAAGCGCGCACGCGGCAGTCGTCGCTCACCGCGTAGCGCACTTCCTGGCGCTGGGATTCCTTGGGCTTGGCATTGTCGGAACTCATGGAAGGAGCACTATGATGTCTTCCCTGAAAAGCACAACCAGACGTTGCGGCGATACAATCAACCGGGTGAGCCTCCCGGGAGGTGTTTCCTCTTCGCCAATCAGGGCACGTCCGGCCACTCGACCTCTGATTGCTTACCAGCCCGGCGCGTCCCGGCCTTCAGACACGCGCGGTACACCAGCCAGATAAACAGCCCTTGAAAAGGCAGGCGGACCCACAGGAACCAACGGGGGAAGTCCGTACCCGGCCACCCGTTGAGGGCGACTTGCAGATTGGCGGGGAAGACCGCGATCAACAGCACAATCAAGCCCCAGGCGGCCATCCGCCGAAATCGTTCGATCAGCACGCCGATGCCGCCGGCAATTTCAGTCAGGCCGCTCACGACGACCAGGAGACCCGGTTCCGGCAGCCAGGGCGGCATCATCGCGAGATAAGGCGTCGGTTGGGCAAAGTGATAAACCCCCGCGACGATGAAGAAAATCCCCACCAACCAGATTCCGACCGTACGCGCAACGGATTGCATCCCGGTAAGACCGTTCGTTTCGACACCGGTAACGGAAAAAGAAGGCCCAACTTCCCGCACCTCTGCCAGTCGGGGCTGTCATTCCCCGTATGCCTATCGCAGAACTTCCTATCCTCTACGTCAAATCCGGTTGCTCTTGGTGCACCGAGGCCAGTGCGTTTCTTTCCGAGCACGGCATCGGCTACCGCGAGGTCAACGTCACTAAGGATCCCGCCGCCGCCGCGACGATGCAACGGATCTCCCATCAGACCAGTGCCCCCGTGCTGGACTGGCACGGCAAGATCCTCGCCGACTTCGGCCTCGAAGAACTCAAGCCCTTCCTGCATGCCCAGAAAGTCCAGTTTGAGGACAGCTGAGCTTGCTTTGATCCGTTGAGACCAAATCCAAACTAACACGAACCAGCCAACGAGCAAAACTCCTGACGGCCGTGTTTGGATTCGCTCCCGCTGGGACTGGCCCTAGGGTACGGGTATGCGCTTTCACCCCACCGGCCTGTTCCTGCTGCTGCCCTTGGCCCTCGTGGCCCAAGTTGACAAAGTGGATTACGACGAACGCTCCCTCCAAGCAAAGACCATCTTCGCCGAACGCGAGGCCAAGGCGGTCGCCGAACCCTTCAAGGGGGTCACGGCAAACGGTGAGATTCCCGCCGGCCTGTTTGGACTCAAGCCCACCGGCGTGACCAACGCCCCGCTCGTCGAGGCCGCCTCGGCTTTCATTGCCTCGCTAACTCCCGAGCAGAAGCTGCACACGATATTCGGCGTCGACTCCCCGGAGTGGCGTCGTTGGTGCAACGTCGACAACGGCATCTACACCCGCCAGGGCGTGAGTCTCCGTCAAATGAATCCCGCCCAAGTCGCCGCCGCCCGCCGGCTCCTGCTGGCCACCCTCAGCGCCAAGGGCATGGCGCTCATGGACGCCATCCGCCACACCGACGAGACCCTGGCCGAGCTCAACCACGACCGGCTCGCCTACGGCGAGGACCTCTATTATTTCACCGTCATGGGCCTGCCCTCCCCGACCAAACCCTGGGGCTGGCAGATCGACGGCCACCACTGCGTGATCAACACCTTTGTGCTTGGCGACCAGATGGTGATGACGCCCACCTTCCTCGGCGGCGAACCGGTCCACACCAAGACCGGCAAGTATACGGGCAACGTCATCCTCCAGGACGAACAGAACCAGGGCCTCGCGCTGATGCAGCAGTTCGCGCCGGAGCAACGAACCTCTGCAACGATCATGGCCGCCAAGCTGCACTCCGATAATCTGGCTGAAGCGTTCAAGGACAACGTCGTGATTCCCTACGTCGGCCTGCCGGTGAAGGCCTTCACGCCCGCTCAGCGGGAGCGGCTGATCGCGCTAATCAGGCTCTTCATCGACAACCAGGAAGAGGGCCACGCCCGAATCCGCATGGAGGAAATCACTACACACCTCGACGAGACCTGGTTTGCCTGGATTGGCGGGTCGAGCGATGACGCCTTGTTCTATTATCGCATTCACTCGCCCGTCGTATTGATCGAGTTTGACCACCAGACGCCGGTCGGCACGCGGATGATCAACACCCCCGGCCAGGTCACCCGCGATCACATCCACGTCGTTATCCGCACGCCCAACGGCAACGACTATGGCAAGGACCTGCTGCGCCAGCACCTCGCGACGCAGCCGCACTGAGCGATGATTGCCCGGGAAGAGCGCCCGAATCCCATTCTGATTAAGCCTCGCGCAGTAAAGATCCTCGGGGCAAGCCCCGAGGCATTGATCAGACCCGCCAGGCCGCTGTTCCTGGCCATTTTTTGAAGGAGCCTGCTTGCAGGCGATTCGGAACGCCCGCCACCGGATCGACCGCAGAATCGCCTGCAAGCAGGCTCCTACATACCGACCAAGCCGAAGCACCTGTCGGCCATAGGCCTGGCGTCGGCCGAAGCTTCGAGGTATGGGACCCACAGCGAATAAATTTCCGGAGAATGGATTTTGCTTTGCAGGTATTCGGCACACACCCCGCCCTGCCGGGCACCCCTCTTGCCAGAGGGGAATTTACTTGGCGTAGGCTGGAGTCCCCTCTCGAGAGGGGTGGCGCAGAGCGACGGGGTGTGTAAGGCTGATACGCGACACCCCTCATACCGTTCCACCGCATCACTGACTGCGCACTTTCCCGCCGTCCTTAATCGGTTTCACAAACTGGTAGTCGATGTCCCACGGGAAGAAGATCCACTTGTTCTGCTTGAATTCCTTCACGCAAGTGTCGACGAAGGGCCGGCCCGCCGGTTTCGCGTAGAGCGTGGCAAAGTGCGCCTTGGGCAGCATCTGGCGCACCACCTGCGCGGTCTTGCCCGTGTCCACCAAGTCGTCGATCAGGAGGTAGCCCGCCCCGTCGCCCGCCACACCCTTGAGCACCTGTACGCCGCCTTGCGCCTGCTCCGCCCCGCCGCCCGTACCCGCAGCGTAACTCGACACGCAGACCGTGTCGATCAGCCGGATCTCCAACTCGCGGGCTATCAACGCCGCCGGCACCAGCCCGCCCCGGGTGATGGCGATGATGCCCGTCCACGAACCGATCTCATGCAGTTGTTGCGACAGGAAACGGGCATCACGGTGCAGCTCCGGCCAGGAAATCACGATTTCGTCTGTATATCGGGAGAGGTCGCTCATGTCGCTCACGGTGCAGAGCTGGCGTGGGCGCGCCAATCCCATTCCGGTCACGCCTTGGGATTGACCCTCCCTGCTCCCGGTGCATGCTCGCGCCCAACTTCAATAGACCGACCGCAAGTCATTCGACCTTCCTGGCCGAGCCGACTTCAGCCGGCCACCTGTTAACCAAGGATTACTTATGAAACTCGTGGAATGGTCGATGCAGGGAGTGGAATTCTCCAACTGCAATTGCGCGGTGGGCTGTCCCTGCCAGTTCAACGCCCTGCCAACCTTGGGCCACTGCCGCGCCCATACCTTCATCCAGATCGACAAGGGCCGCTTCGGCGACGTGACCCTGGATGGACTTCGCTGGGGAATCATGGGATTGTGGCCGGGCCCCATTCATCTCGGCAATGGCACCTTTCAGGCGATCGTGGACGAGCGCGCGGATGCGAAACAGCGCGCCGCGCTCGAGTCGGTGGCCCATGGCAAGGAGACCGAACCGGGCAAACTCATCTGGCAGGTATTCTCGGCCATGGTCACCAAACTCCTGCCCACCCTCTACAAGCCCATCGATCTCGCCATCGACCTTAGCACGCGCACGGCGAGGCTCAAGGTGCCGGGCTTGATCGAGAGCAGCGCCGAGCCGATCCGCAATCCCGTGACCGGGGCCGAGCATCGCGCGCGGGTCACCCTGCCGACCGGCTTCGAGTTCACCGAGGCCGAATTTGTCCGCGGCAAGGCCAAGACCAGCGGGCCCATCGACCTGCAGTTCGACGACACCCACTCCCACCTCGCGAAAATCCACTGGAGCACACACGGTGTCGTCCGCTGAGGTGCCCGCCCCCGAGGCGGGACCGACCTCACTCGAGTCTCTCCTGCGCCGCGACCGCTGGCTGGTGGGCGGGGCGCTGGTTGTCGCCATTGTGCTCAGCTGGGCCTGGATCGTCCCCATGGCGATCGACATGTATGGCAGCATGTCGGGTTCATCCGCTTGGATGATGACCGACACCTGGGACGCCCTGCACCTCACACTGCTTTTCGCGATGTGGGTCGTGATGATGGCGGGCATGATGCTCCCGTCCGCCGCACCGGCGCTGCTGATCTATGCCGCCGTGGTGCGGAAAAGTCCGGACGGAGCGAGGACGCGAGTCCAGGTCTATGCCTTTGGCGGGGGTTACCTGCTGGTCTGGACAGCGTTCAGTCTCGTCGCGACGGTGCTGCAGCGCTGGCTGGCTCATCTGCTCCTGCTCACGCCCATGATGGACGCATCGGATCGCCGGTTCGGCGGCGCACTGCTGATCGTGGCCGGGCTTTATCAATTCACGCCGTTCAAGCGCGCTTGCCTCCAGTATTGCCGGTCGCCCGCGGAGTTCCTCACCCAGCACTGGCGCACCGGCACCGGAGGCGGGTTTTATCTCGGCTGGCTGCACGGGCTGTACTGCCTGGGTTGTTGCTGGGCGCTGATGCTTCTCCTCTTTGTCGGCGGTGTGATGAACCTCTGGTGGATCGCGGCCCTGACCGTCTTTGTCCTGCTCGAGAAAGTGGCACCCTTTGGCGCATCGGGTGGACGCTACTCAGGCTGGCTGATTATCGCCCTCGGTCTCTGGTTCCTGCTTTAACTTGAGCCGGATGCGTGCAACGGCAGGAGCTTTTGCACGAGATAACGCCGCTCCAACTAATAGCCCTTCTCCTTGTCCACCGTGTGCCGGAGTCGTTCGCCCCGGCCGAAGCGGATCAGGTTCTCCAGGTAGATTTCATGGAAGCGTGCGCGTTCCCCGTCAGAGCGGCCGGCGATGTGGGGCGTGATGATCACCCGGCCCGTGGTCCAGAGCGGGTGGCCCTTCGGGAGCGGCTCGGGGTCCGTGACGTCCACGCCAGCCCCGGCCACCTGGCCGGATTTGAGGGCGTCCACCAGGGCCATGGCGTCATAAATCTTGCCGCGAGAGACCGCGATGAAAAGCGCGCCTCTTTTCATTTTCGAAAACTGGGCGGCGCCGATCATTTTCTCCGTGGCTGGCGTGTGCGGGGCGGAAATGAACACGACATCGGCCTCGGGCAGCACGCTGTCGAGCCGGTCGGGCCAGACGGTGCGATCGAGGTAGGGCGTGATGGGAATATCATTGGGATCCACCCCGATGACGGTCATGCCAAAGGCCTTCGCCCGGACGGCGATCTGGGTGCCAATGCCGCCGACGCCGACGATGATGGCGGTCTTGCCGCTGAGTTCCATGGGCGGGCCGTAGTCCGCCAGCGACGGCCACGTTGCCGTACCGCGATTGGCCACGGCGACATCAATGCGGCGCGTCAGCCCGAGCAGGAGGGCGAACGCATGGTCGGCAATCTCGACGCCCTGCACGATCTTCATATTCGTAAGCGTGATCGCGCTGTGCTTGAGCTCGGGGATGGCCAGCACGCCTTCCACGCCGGCGGAATTCACCTGCACCCATTTGAGTTTCTTCGCGGCGAGCAACTGCTCCCGGGTGATCCCCCCGACGATCGCATCGGCGTCCACGATCTCGGCCATGAGCCGGTCGCGGGTGGGGAAGACGATGTTGAGATTCGGCGCGGCCTGCTTGAGGGCGGTGAAATCCGCATCTGAGAAATGCGGATCGAACGTGAACACGACTTTCTTGGCCGGGGCGTCGCTTTGCGCCCGGGTGCAGACACCCAGGCAAAGCACAGCCATGGCGAACAGGAGGAACAGGAGACGATTCATGGGGAAGGGAATTCACCTTGTTTCCCCAATGGCCGACCGTGACGCGAGCACGAACTGGGTTAATGTCAGATGATAACCCAGGCCTCAAACTTACATAAAGATGCTCGGGGCTTGCCCCGAGGCATTAGCTCAGACCCGCCAGGCCGCTGTTCCTGGCCATTTTTTGTAGGAGCCTGCTTGCAGGCGATTCGGAATGCCCGCCAATGGACCGAACGCAGAATCGCCTGCAAGCAGGCTCCTACCTCCCGACCAAGCTGAAGCACCTGTCGGCCATAGGCCTGGCGACGGCCGAAGCGTCGGGGTATTGGACCCCCAGCGAATAAAGCAGCCAAGGAGCATGTTTGCCTGACTGCCCTGTTCCGATCGCTGTGCATCCCGGCTGCTTCGGGTTCAAGCGACTGGGCAGGGCCAGCAACACAGGCCGCCCGAATTAAGAGCGGGCACTGCAGGATTTCCGGCGCAGTTGCATTTGCGATCGGGGTTGGGTGGAGAAATGTATTGGCGCCATGCCTGCCGCCGCCCTGCCGATTCGCCGCCTGTTGCTCGCGCTCTTGATCGTCGCGATCTGGGGCTCCAACTTCGTGGCCATCAAGCTGGCGTTGCACGACCTGCCGCCGCTGCTGCTGGTCACGCTGCGGTTCATCTTTGTCGCGGTGCCCGCGGTATTTTTCCTCCCGCGGCCGGCCGTGCCGGTCCGCCAACTGCTGGTCTATGGATTCAGCATGTTCGGTTTCCAATTCGGCTTCATGTTCCTCGGCATGAAGCTCGGGGTGTCGGCCGGGCTGGCTTCACTGATCCTGCAGTTCCAAGTGTTCGTCACGCTCGGTCTCGCCGTCGTGTTCCTGAAGGAAACCGTGGCCTGGCCGCAGGTCGTGGGCGCGCTCACGGCCACCGCCGGATTTGTCGTGGTCGGCCTGCACACGGGCGGGGATGTGACTGTGGCCGGATTTCTCTGCCTGCTGCTGGCCGCGGTCTCCTGGGCCATCGGCAACCTGACCTCGAAGCGTTTGGGCAAGGTCAATGCGCTCGCCCTCGTGGTCTGGGGCAGCCTGCCGGTCGCCGGCGCCATGGCTATCGCTTCACTCGTTCTCGAGGGACCCACCCTCATCCTCCACAGTCTCACGCATGTCGGTCTGACGGCGGTACTCAGCACCGCCTACACGGTCTATTTCTCCACGCTGGTGGCGTATTCCCTCTGGAGCTGGCTGCTGTCGCATCACCCCGCGACGACCGTCACCCCGTTCGCCCTGTTGGTGCCCGTTTTCGGCATGATCACCTCGGCCCTTTTCCTCGGCGAATCCCTGCCCGCCTGGAAACTGCTGGCCGCCACGCTCGTGATCGCCGGGCTGAGCCTGACCATATTCGGGGCCGGCCTAATCCGCATCCTCCGCTCCGCCAGCGTCCAGCCCGATTCGTCATTCTGAGCGCAGCGGAGAATCCGAGGGGATTATCATTTCCCGGCAGTGCAGCGTAAGATCACTTGGATTCTTCGCCGCGCTCAGAATGACGGAGGTTGTATGTTTTAAAGGTTTCGTAGTCCGATGACAGGCTTGCCCTGACGGCCTGTTCCCGGCTCCCTTGTAAGATGCCTACACGTTATCATGGTGTTTTGCTTTCCGTGCTGATTTCGGCGTCCACGGCGTTGGGCGCGGACGCCAGCGCCCCTACGTCCCCCACCCGCCTCATCAATCCGCTTCCGCTGCCGGACTATCCGGTCGGAAAGATCGCCCGGAGCATCACGCCGGGCCAGCCCAACCAACCCATCGGCTTGTGGCTGGTGGATCGTGCCGAGCAATACCGCGAGCTCGCCGACCCAACGGGCCTCTGGTTCGAGGGCAAATGGTATCTCTATCCCTCGGTCGACATGGCGTGGGTGAGCGCGGACGAAGGCCGCAGCTGGCAGCATCATCCGCTCAACGTGCGCGACCTCGGCTATGCGCCGACGGTGGTGCGCCATCGGGGTAAGTTCCTGCTTATGGCCTCCGGCTCCGAGATCTATTCCGGCCCCACCCCACTGGGGCCGTTCGAGCCGATCGGAAAGCTAATCCCGCCCGCGAAACCCGGCCTGCCCGGGCAGATCGATCCCATGCTATTTTCAGACGAGGATGGTCGCCTCTTCTACTACTGGGGCTGCACGCCCCACTCCGGCCTCTGGGGCGTCGAACTGGATCCGGAAAAACCGACCCAGGTAATCGGCGAACCGAAGGAAATGATCCCGTTCCGCCCCGACCTTTTCGCCTGGGAACGGGTGGGGAGCTTCAACCAGAATCCCGCCACCGGCTGGATGGAAGCTTTATGGATGGTCAAGCGCAACGGCCGCTACTACCTCACCTTCTCCGCCGGCGGTACCCAGTATCGCACTTACACCATGGGTTGCTATGTGAGCGACTCTCCGCTCGGCCCCTTCGTGCCGCAGAAACGCAACCCGATCTTCCGCACCACCGAGGGCCTCGTCACCGGCACGGGCCATGGGGCCATCGTGCTGGGTCCGCAGGGACGCTACTGGGTTTTCTACACGGTCTACGCCTGCGTGGTGCACGGCTTTGAGCGCCGGGTCGGCCTCGACCTCGTCGAGTTCGACGAGAACGGTGATCTCTTCGTGCCGCACGCCACGTCGACGCCCCAAGCCCTCCCCGGCAAGGACCCGGTGGTGGCCTGGCTGCCGCTCAACGAGAGCGAGGCCACTTTGGGCAGCACCAGCGTGGCCAACACTTCCGGCCGATCCGCGGCCGACAACTCGATGACGACCTGGTGGCTGCCGGCCGCCGACGATCCGACGCCGACCCTGACCACCCAGTTCACGGCCCGCGCGACCGTGCACGCCGTGCGCGTGGTCTGGCGCGATGTCGGGCTCGACACCACAAAAGGGGCCAACCCCGGACCCTTCCGCTATCGCGTCGAGGCCGAGACCGCACCGGGAGTCTGGGCGACGATCGTCGACCGGAGCCAGAGCACCGAGGACTTGCTGATCGATTACCGCGAATGCACGCCGACTCCGGCCCTGCGCGCCCGGCTGGTGATCACCGGCCACCCGCCCGGCATCCAGCCCGGCGTCGCGGAGTTCACCGTCTTCGGCGTGACGGGCGGTTGATGGTTGCGGGGTCACTGGACTCCATGCCCGAGCCGTGCATAGTGGATCGGCAACCCCGGTCCCCCATGCCTCTCGCCCGCCTTGGTTTTGTCGCGTTCGTTTCGCTCGTCCTCATCTGCTCCAGCGCCTCCGCGCGTACCATATCGATCATCACCGGCCCCGGCCTCGGGCCCCCCGCCCGGCATGGTCTCGCAAAATTCGAGGAGGCCGCCCGCACCCAAGGTTGGGAAGTCGAACATGCTGCTTCGGCCGATGCGGCGCACGGCGACCGGCTGGTCTTCGCCGGCTTGCCGGGCATGGCCGGCACCAGCGCCCTCGCGACGGCCCTGCCGTATTGGCCGGACTCGCCCGAGGGGCTGGCGGTGAAAAATTTTGCGTGGCACGGCAAGCCCGCGCTGCTGTTCGCCGGGGCCGATGACCGCGGACTCATGTATGCCCTGCTCGATGCGGCCGCGCGCATGGCCGATGCGCCCGCCGCAGCGGCATCCTCCAGCCTTGTCCCGGATGTGACCGAGCAGCCCATGGTGCGTGACCGCTCACTCTCGGTCTACGTGATGAACCGCGCGCACTGGGAAAGCCGGTTTTACGACGAACGTTACTGGGCCCGCTATTTCGACCTGCTCGCCGCCAGCCGTTTCAATCGCTTCCTGATCGTCTTCGGTTACGAAACCGGCGGCTTCCTCGCCCCGCCCTACCCGTATTTCTTCGACACCCCAGGCTACGCGGATGTCCACATGATCGGCCTGACCCGCGAGCAGCAGGCCCGCAACCTGGCCTCGCTCAACCGCCTGATCGAGCTCGCCCACGCGCGCGGCATCGCGGTCTCCCTCGGCATCTGGGACCACATCTACCGGGCCGGTGTGCAGACCGGCGGCGCCGAGTGGATCGGCGAATATCAGGGGCGGCCGGTCCCGAACACGGTCGCGGGCGTGACCACAGCCAATCTCAATGCCTATACCCGCGCGGCCCTCGGCGAACTGCTGGCGCGCGTGCCGGCGGTCGATGGCCTGCAGTTGCGCATCCACGAGGAGTCCGGCCTCACGCGCGCGGAGATGGATGGTTTCTGGCGCGAAGTCTTCCAACACATCCAGCGGAGCCGGCCCGGCTTGTTCCTCGAGCTGCGCGGCAAGGGCACACCCGACAGCGTGATCGACACCGCGGTCGCGCTCGGCCTGAACTTCCGCATCGAGACGAAATACTGGATGGAGCAGATGGGTCTGCCTTTCCATCCCACGCACGTCAATCCGCCCGACCAGCAAAACCGCCGGCACGGGTACGCTGACTTCCTGCGCTACCCCCAACGCTACCACATGACGTGGCGGCTCTGGAACGGCGGCACGTCGCGCATTCTCCTCTGGGGTGATCCCGACTATGTGCGCCGCTACGTCGCCACCACTTCGCTTTACGACAGCCCGAACCTGGATGTGCAGGAACCGCTCGCCACGAAGATGGAGGCCCAGCGTCCCGACATGCCAACGTTCGACCTGCTGGCGGCACCCTACCGCTACTACGATTACGAATTCGAGCGCTACTGGCATTTCTACCAGCTCTGGGGCCGCCTCAGCTATAATCCCGCTATGCCGCCCGATCTGTGGGAGCGCGATTTCCTTCGTCGCTTCGGCGCCGCCGCTCCCCAACTCGAAGCCGGCTTGCAGCGGGCGTCCCAAGTCCTGCCGATGATCGTGTCCGCGGTCTATCCGTATTCCGGGTTTCCCACCACGCGCGGCTGGGCCGAGCGCCAAACCCTCGGCGCCACGCTCGCGGGCTACGCCAAGAACGAGGGCACCGACACTGAGCTGTTCGAGAACTTTGCCGACGCGGCCGCTCGGATCGCCGCCGGTGGCGCGACCGCAAAGCGGACACCCGCGGCGACCAGCCGGTGGTTCGACGCCGCGGCCGACGCCATCCTTGCTTCCGTGCGTGACGCCGAGGCGGCAATCGGAACGAAGCGCGGCCATGAATACGACTCAACCGTCACCGACCTGAAAATTCTCGCCCAGCTCGCCCGCTTTCATGCGCGCCGCAGCCTCGCCGCCGTGCACTACAATCTCTTCCTCCGTACCAGCACCAAAGTCGAGTTGCTCGCGGCCACGCACGGGGAAAAAGATGCCATCACCGCCTGGCGCGAGCTGGTCGCCGCCGCCGGCGACCGCTATGCGCCCGACCTTGCCATGGGCGCGCGCAACTACGATTTGTCCGGCCACTGGCGCGACGAGCTGCCCCGACTCGAGGCCGGCCTGAAGGAACTCGAGGCCCGGGTCGCACAGACCTTAGACCGCGCGGCCACCCAAGTCGCCTGGTCGCCCGCGAGTGATCTCGACCGGGCGATACCCGTCGTGGAGCACGAACGCATCACCACCGCCCCGACCGGCCAGCCGCTGCGCATCGTGGCCCATGCGACTGATTCCGCGGGTGTGTCATCCCTGCGCCTGCGCTATCGCCACGTGACGCAGTACGAAGACTACGCCACCCTCGAGATGCAGCCCACCGGCCGACCCGACGAATATGCTGCGACCATTCCCGGCGAATTCCTTGAGCCCAAGTGGGACCTGATGTATTTCATCGAGGCGATCGACCACGCCGGATCCGGCACGCACTGGCCTGACTTCACCCGCGAGCCACCCTACGTGTTCGTGCGATTGCAGCGCTGACGGAGCCGGAGAGGGTGTCTGACCGCACCCAGTTGATAGTTTGTGTGGATCGCTTTCCCTCCTCCCGTCTGCTAGTCCTGAGCCCGTGGAAAATTCCCATCGCCTGCCATTTTCCCTCCGCGCCTTCCTGGTGGCGCCGTGGCCGGTGCCTGTCGCGTGCAGTCTGCTGTTGTCGTCGGGGACGCCGGGCAGGTTTTCGCTGCTGTTCTTTTTCCTGATCCTCGCCGTCGCGCTGGTCATCAGCTACCTCGGCACCGCCGCTTTGGTCGTCACCCTGCACTTCGTCGCCCAGGCCCGGCCCGTCACCCGCACCGTCAGCGCAATGACGGGCCTCATCCTCGCCGGAATCGCCTACCTACCCTTCGACTACCTCAGCTGGAGCAGCAGCGGACCCGACTCCGGCCCGCCCATCGAGTCGTTTCTCTCCTGTCTCCGGCGCGATCTGGCCGACCCTTTCTTCGGCATCTTCCTCGCCGCCGGCGTCGTTGCCGCGCTCGTCTACGACACCCTGGCCCGGCGCCAGGCCAGGCAAACGACTCCGCTGCCAGCTCATCGCGTTCACCCATGATCCGGCCCGCGAGTCCAGCTGATGTGCCCGCAGTCGGTGCCCTCTTCCACAGGAACGCCCACCACTAGCCGTGACCAACGCCCATGACACTCCAGACCAAAGAAACCGCGACCGCACTTCTCCACCAACATGTGAGTGACGAGTATCAGCAGTTGCATGCGCTGATGGTGGCGACGGCGATGGAGGGGTATGCCGTCCAATTTAACGAAGACCGTCTGCTTTGGTATCTCACGGGCCTGCTCCACGACATCGACTTCCAGGAGCATCCCGACACCCACCCGGCGCCGTCGCTCCAGTGGTTCAAGGACTGGGGTTACCCGGATGCGCTCATCCACGCGGTCGAGGCTCACGCCTATGGCTACCATGGCTTCACCACGCTCCCCGCGACCAACCTCGCCGCCGCCCTCGTGGCCACCGATGAACTCACCGGGATCTTCTACGCCTACCGAAAGATGAACCCCGTCCGTTACGGCGAAATGAAACCGGGTTCTATCCGGAAAAAATTCAAGGATCCTGGCTTTGCCGCGAAAATCGACCGCACCACCATCCAGCTCGGTTGCGATAAACTAGGCGTGCCGCTGGACGATCATATCGCGAATCTCGTCAGGTTCCTTGCGCCGCTACCTTAGGGTACGTCTTCAAAATGTCTTGTCCTCGCGAGGCCCGCAGCAGCCGGCCCGGGCGATCCAGCCGTTTCGACTGGCTCAAGGTTTCGAGCCTGTCGAGGGACTGGATTACTTCGTCGTCCCGGGCGGGACTCCTCGCAATAACATTTTGACGACGTACCCTAGCCAGTCGCACGACCGGCCGCGTCGTCCAGCGGGATCTCGGCAATCAAGCGGCCGGGCTGGAAGCGGTCGCCGTCGCGAACGATCCGGCGCACCTGGACGCGATCGTCGAGCACGTCCACGAGGTTGCCACCGAGGGGACGGAAGAATGATCCGGTGTTGATGACCACGGGACCGGTGCCGCGGCGCCACACACCTGGGAAATGCACATGACCCATCACGACCACCCGGGCGTTCGGCCGCTGGGCCACCGCCAACCGGTCCGCGAGTCCGGGCAGATCGCGCCAGCAACGCAGCATTGCCCACGGCTGTCGTGGAGGAAAAAAGGTGTGCCAGGCCCAGACCAAGTGCGCCCACCAGTTGCGGGTCGTCCGGTCCGGCAGGTCCGTTTCCTCCCGCGCGACTTCCCGCGCGATGCGAAAACGGACCGCCAGCTGCGCAAAATCCGCCGTCGGGTCCGCTGCGCGCTTCGCCGCGACCAGCCGCCGGATTTCCGGCACATGCCTGGACCAGGGCGTGAGGTCGTCAAAGCACACATCGCCGTGCGTCACCCACACCCGCCCGCCGGCGGCCAACAACTCGTGGGTGTCACTGATGGCGGGATCATGGTTGCCGGTGATGAACACCACGTCGGGCACTCGCTCCCGGAAAAAGGCCTTCAGCTCGGCCAGTTGGGCGGGCGTCGCCCCGCGGCGCATTTCACAAGTGTCCCCATTGAGCACCAGTGTCCGCACGCCGGCCAGCAGCGGCTCAAGCTGACCCAAGGCGCGCACCTGCGTCCGCGCATCGTAAAGGTGCAAATCGGACAAAATGCGAATCATGCAGCGAAGCAATCACTCCATTCGAACGCTGCAACACCTGGCCCGAACCCGCCTCACCCGAGCGAGGCCGCGAGCGTGATCTTGGCGTTGAGCAACCGCGAGATCGGGCAGCCGGCTTTCGCCTTCGTGGCAATCTCGTCAAACTTTGCCGCGGCGAGGCCGGGGACCTTCGCCGTCAGCACCAGGTGCGAGGCTGTCACGGTCCAGCCGGCGGGCGGGACCTGGTCGAGGCTGACCTCGGCGGTGACATCAATCCGCTCGGGCGTGAAGCCGCCCTCGCCCAGCATGGCGGAGAACGCCATGGCAAAGCAGCCCGCGTGCGCCGCGGCGATAAGTTCCTCCGGGTTGGTGCCGGCGCCCGACTCGAAGCGGGAACCGAAGGAATATTCTGTGTTGTTGAGTGCGCCACCGGGAGCGGTGAGCGCGCCTTTGCCGGCCTTGAGCGAACCTTGCCAGACCGCGGATGCAGTGCGTTTCATGGAAATGGGAGGAGGAGGTTGAGGCGGCCGGCCACCGTTGGGTCGCCAGCCGATGCACCCTAGCCCGATTGGCTCCCGCCGCAACCTCGGTCACGGTCCGAGGCAATCTAAACATCAGCGGTCAGGGCTTGGCCGCGGGGGCGGCGGCCGGAGGCGACGTATGACGGATGAGCTTGTCCGCCCAGGCGATGAAGTGGCTCATGTTCGAGCGATCCTCGTGACCGCCGTCGTGCTGCCGCCACGCGAGTTCGCCGTCGAGCAGGTCGGTGTTGACGGGCGGCATCTTCGCCACGTGGTAATCGTTTTTGTCGCCGAGGTCGCGGACGCCGAGGAGATGGAAGACCGGCCCCGCCGCCACCGTGGCCATGTAGCTGCCCTGCTGGTCGAGCCAGTTGGCGTCACCCTTCTCCGGGATGCCGTAGCTGATGAACGTCGGTCGCGGCGCGCACAGCGCGATCAGCTGGTGCGCATCGACCGGGATGTCATGGGCATCCTTGCTACCGAATGTGGCCTCGGACGCGCCATACTTGATGAAGTTGCCGGCCATCCAATGGTATTGGCCGGAACCGGTGAGATTCTCGACGGACTCGCCGAAGTTACGGCGGTGGGGCTTGGCCCCGCCTTCGCCCGAGGAGCCCACCAACACCATCGCGAAACGGGGTTCGAACGCCATCGTCACAAGCGCGGCCTTGCCGTAGCGCGACACGCCCTCGATGCCGACGTGCTTCGCGTCGACCGCCGGCAGCGTCTCGAGATAGTCGAGCCCGCGGGCCGCGCCCCAGGCCCAGGCGCGCAACGCGCCCCACTGCTCCGGGGTCCGCCGCTTGCCCTGGTTGGTGAGACCAATGATGCCCTCGGTGAGGCCGGCGCCATTGTCGGCCTGGATGCTGGACGTGGCGATGGAGACGTAACCCCATCCATCGGCGATGAGCTGGTTGGTCGATGGCGGGGCGGGCGGCTCCACGAACCCGGGAAATTTCCACACCGGCTCATCGGGCATGTTGCCCGAGCCGAACATCATCAGCACCGGCACGGGACCCTTCGCCTGGGCCGGTACGACCACCGCCAGCTTGATGTCCACCTTGATGGCAGGCGCGGCGGAATTGTCCACGTGACCGATCACGCGCCGGGCCACGACTGGGTGCCCGCCGACCGTGGTATTGACGATCTCGGTGACTTCCCACGTGACCTTCGGCACGTGGGCTGGAATGCGGCCGACGACTTCGCGCTCAAAATCTTCGGCAATCTCGGGCCGGCGCTGCTTCCACCAGCCTTCCGCAGTGGTGACCTTGGTGCCATTCTTCAAAGTGAGGACATCCGGCCAGTCCGGGAAGGGATTGGCCTTGGCTTGATCGTAGTTGGCGGCGTTGGGATCGCCCTCCTTAGGGTTGCCGTTGCGACCCGGTCGAATCTTCGTGATGCCAAGCTGCTTCATCATGTCCTCATGATCCTCGCGGCCGAGATTGTTAAGCCGCGTCCGTTCCTCCGGGCTGACCTGAAACGGATTGACCGGGGCGGTGGTCGGTTTGGACACGGCGGCCGGAGCCGGAGCGACCGCGCTTTGGGCTCCGAGCGGCGCGATGGCGAGGAGGGTCAGGGATGAGAGAGCGAGAAAGCGGACTGAGTTTGACATGAGGAATGAGGGGTAAGGGAAATTCATTGCGCTGAAACGGAGCAGGGCCGCGCGGCGCCAGCCCTTCACCCTAGTCCAAGCGTAGGATTCGTCCAGAGTCCCCGGCCGCGGTGCTGTCCTAACATTGTTACTGCCCCCGCCCACCTGCCTCCACTGGCAAATCCCATGGTTCTGGCCAAGGTGCCTCATGGTTCCGTTTTCCGTCCTCGACCTGTCCAATATCATCCAAGGTGGCACGGTGGCCGAGGCCTTGCAGCGCTCGCGCGAACTGGCCCGGCACGCCGAGACGCTGGGCTACCGCCGCTTCTGGCTGGCGGAGCACCACAACATGACGGGCATCGCCAGTGCCGCGACCTCACTGGTGATTGCCCACGTTGCCGCCGGCACCTCCACGATCCGCGTGGGTTCGGGCGGCATCATGCTGCCGAACCACTCACCGCTGGTGATCGCCGAGCAATTCGGCACCTTGGCCGCGCTTTTCCCGGGACGCATTGACCTCGGTCTGGGCCGTGCGCCCGGCACCGACCAACCCACCGCCCGGGCCTTGCGCCGCGGCGCCGGCGACACCTCCGACCGTTTTCCGCAGGACGTGATCGAACTGCAGTCCTACTTCCAGCCCGCCGTGCCTGGTCAGGTCGTGCAGGCCGTACCCGGTGCCGGGTGCGATGTGCCCATCTGGCTGCTCGGCTCGAGTCTGTTCGGCGCCCAACTCGCCGCGACGCTCGGCCTGCCCTACGCTTTTGCCTCCCACTTCGCCCCTGACCACCTCGAACAAGCCCTCGCGATCTACCGCCACCATTTCCAGCCCTCGGCCGTGCTGGCCAAGCCCTATGCCATGGCTGCGATTGGCGTTGTCGCGGCCGAGACGGACGCCGCGGCCGCACGTCTGGCCACGTCGCTCCAGCAAAGCTTTGTTCTGCTCCGGCGCGGCACACCGGGTCCGCTGCCCCCGCCGGTGGAAAGCATGGACGGCCGCTGGACTCCGTTGGAAAAGGCCGGCGTCGAACACGCATTCAGCGAAGCCGTGGTCGGCTCACCCGCCACCGTACGGCGCGGCCTTGAGGCGTTTCTCCGGCGGACCCAGGTGAACGAACTCATGGTGACGGCGGCGATTCATGATCAAGCCGCCCGCCTGCGCTCGTTCGAAATTGTCGCCCAAATCCGCAATCAATTGAGCTCCGTGCCGGGCTAACCAGACGCGCTGGTCGCGGCATGAATCAGCCGCCGACCCGCCACGAAGCGGTAACCGCCGGTGGCAACAAGCGTGAGCGTCACCACTGTGCCGGCCAGGTTCCGGCCGTGCCAACGATCCCCCAGCCAGTCGACAAAATCAGCGGAGAGCAAATTGGCCTTGCCCCCCATGACCTGCATCTGGCGCGCATAGCGGCGTTGGCCAAGTGGATCCGTCCGCCAAGGATCTTCCGGTGATTCGGACGGCGCCAAGGCATAGATGATCACCGCGCCCCCGAGCCCGAGCAGAAGTAGCGCGACGGAAACATGATTGATTTTTTTCTGACTCAACACGCGACAACCCTGCCCCACTGCTCCAAAGCCTCAATTGTTTTTGTTGGCCTGGTGGCGTGCCGAATGCCAGCAATCATGCCCGCTGTGGCTGGCGGGGCGCGTCCAGGGCGGTTTACCCTCCATCGAAATCTACTTCTCCGCCAGCGGCGAGGGCCTGTCTCGCCAGAACGTCGGCCAGGCGCAGCGCGGGGAGATAAACCGCGCCGAAATCTTCCAGCCTGAACCGCATTTCGATGATCGCCCTGGCCTCATGCACGTAGGCGAGCACGGCGTGCAGCTCAATGATCTCGTCCTGGAGGAAATGCTCTTCGATCACGGACTGATTGAGCCCGATCGCTTGAAGGATTGCCAGTGGCCGTTTCTGCTTCGGATCGGGCCCGAGCAGCACCACCTCACCGCGAAGACCCGTGCTGGCTATGCGACCGGCAAATGTCCCGACTTGGTGATAGGCATACGCGAGGTGGGCGATCCGGGCCGCCTGGAGCAGTTCCTTGTGATGGTTGAGTAGATCGTCGAATTTCATAGGCGGCAATGGTTCATGCTGAGTCCCTATGAATCAGACAGGGCCGCCCGGGCCCGGTGCGTGCCGTACAAACCTACCTTTGTCCAATGACGTCAGGATGAATCTCACGATACAATACCCTAGGGAGAGTGGGATTGAGCGGGCCAACCGTCCGGCAATCGGACTGAGGCCTGAGCGCGTCGCCCTGCCCGTCCACTTCTCCGGGCGGCGTAAGAATAGGTATTGACCCCATCCAAAGGTGGGCGGGATCAGCTACTCTACTTTTCCCCCATGCCCGGAACCAAGCTTACGTATCATTTTGAAGAAGCCCAAACCCGCCAAGAGCTTGAGGCCAAGGTCGGGGATCTGGCCAAGAACGGCTGGAAACCAGCCGGCGAAGTGCGCCAGGTAGAGGTGAAGTTTCCCAGCGGTCGTCGCGAATGGCGGTTTTCCCAAGCTTGCGTCCGCCCGCTTCTCCATCCCGTGTGCGAGCGGGTCTTGACCGCCCTCCCCGGGCGTTTCCAGGTGCTGGGCACGGCGCTCAAACCGTGCGAGCATCTCGTGCACTTCTACGATGACGAAAACCTCTTTCTGCATTCTCTCGAGGCCTTCATCCTGCAGGGTTTGATGGCGGGAGAGGCCGTGTTGGTGATAGCCCGGCCGGAACATCGGGCCGCCCTGCAGTTCCGGCTGGCGGCCCATGACCTTGACCTCGCGGCGCTGGAGGCCGACCGGCAATTGGTTCTACTGGATGCCCACGCCACCCTGGCCTCCTTGCTCCTCGATGGTCGGCCCAGCGAAATCCTCTTTGAGAAAATCCTGGGCGGCTTGATCGCCCGGCTGCGCGTCAGGCATCGTATGGTACGCGCGTTTGGCGAGATGGTGGGGATCCTCTGGCAGGAGGGCAATCGCACCGCCACCCTCCGGCTCGAGGAACTCTGGCACCAGTATTGCCAGCGAGAAGGCCTCGTCCTGTATTGCGCCTATCCCCGCGACGCCTTTGCCACCGCAGCAGAGTCGCTCCAGCAGATTTGCGCGGCTCATTCGCAGGTGATTGAAGCCTGACCGGGCCAGCTCGGGCCGACGTGCCCCCAGGCGGCTCCCCCCGACGCTTGATCCATCCATCCGTGCGATCACGGGATTTTTTCTTCCGCTAGTGGCGGTGCACACTCCCTGATTTTTTGTGTCCTGGGATATTTGCCGTGTTCCACAAAAAATCACAAAAAGGAGATGGCGGTGCGCAACCTGCCCTATCGGCGGTCGTCAGAACTCCCATGAACTCGAAATCCATCCTCCTCGTTGTCTTGGTCGCTGCCAGCGTTGTGCCCGCCGCCCGGGCCGGTGTTGCCGTGGACATCACGGCCAATATCCGCCTGGGGCGCGCATTGCCGCCGCCTCCGCCTGAGGTGGTCGTGGTCGAGCGCATCGGCCCTCCGGGTCCACCACCTTGGGTACGAACCCATTGGTACCATCGTAGCTACGCTTATTATTACTATCCGGGAGCTGATGTCTATTACCGCCCCGCCGACCACGTCTGGTTCTACCTCGACGGCGGCGCATGGCGGTTCGGCGCGCGCCTGCCCGACCATATCCGCCTGGATTTCGGCCGTGCCGTGTCGCTCACGCTCGAGTCCGACCGGCCTTATCTCTTTCACGAGCGGGTTGTAGCATATTACCCGCCGAACTATTTTAGCCGGGTCAAGTTCCGGAGTGAGCGCGATGAATATCGCGAACACAATGAACGCGACCGGGACCACGACAGACGCAGATAGCCCTTGGGACAACGTTCTGCCCGGGCCCAATTCAACGGCAATGCGGTCAGAGCAATTTGATTTTTAGGCACGAGGTCGCCACCGCCTGACGCGGCCACCGGGCCGTCTTTGCCTGCACCCCGGACCTTCGTTCTGCAGACAAGAAGTAGACCGGCGCACGGGAAGCGAACCATGCTCAACCGTTGACTGAGGTGACTCTGTTCACACATCAGAATAATACTCTAAGCTAACGATCAACTGGACCATCGGCCCAGTTACAACACCCCAAACCCACCCCGCCGGCCACGGACTTCGTCCCATGGCGTTGCCTGTTGGCCCAGACCTAAACCCACCCCTATGAATCCTGTCCGGAAAAATATCGCTGCCCTGGCCTTGCTGGCTAGCGCTTGGCCGCTGGCGGCCCAGACCGCCCCGGCGGCCGCCCCTGCCCCCGCCAAGGAAGAAGTCGTCCAGCTCTCGCCCTACCTCGTAAGATCAGGCGACTCCTCCGTCGGACGCTACACCTCGCTGGAGTCCACCTCCGCTGGACGCGTCCGCATCAATCTCATGGACTCCTCGCAAAGCGTGTCCGTGATCACCAGTGAGTTGATCCAGGATGTCGCGGCCGGTCGTCTGATGGACGCCGTCAAATATATCGCCGGCGTCAGCGAGTCCACGCTGCCCAACGCCAACGAGCGCACGAACGTGCGCGGTTTCCAGGCCGACGGTCACGCGGTGGATGGTTTCACCTACGGCGGTTTCATGAATCTTGATCCGGCGATTGTGGACCGCATCGAGGTGGTGAAGGGACCGAACTCGATCCTGGCTCCGCAACCGACCTCCCCCGGCGGCACGGTCAACAATGCGACCAAGAAGCCGCAATTCCGGGATTTTGGCTCGATCAATCTCCAAGTCGGCCAGTTCGACGCCAACTCGGCCTATGTCGACATCAACCGCATGGTCGACAGCAAGCTGGCCTTCCGCTTTGTCGGCTCGGTCCGGCACTGGGACAACTGGTGGGAGAATTCCTATGTCCATTCGTCCACCTTGATGCCGGGCTTCACTTACAAGTTCTCCGACACAGCCCAGATCACGGGCCAGTATATCCACACCAACTGGTCTTCGACGCTCTACCTTGGCCTGCCCGTGGACCCGACCTCCGGCACCACCACCAAGGCGCACTTCCTCACCGGAGTCCCGCTCGACCGTGGCGTCTTCGCCGATGACATCTACCGGCATGACCAGCAGGATGACTTCAAGGTGGAACTCACAGCTGAGTTGTGGGGTGGCATCCAGATGCGCCTCGCGGCCCTCTATCACAAGGCTTCGCAGGTCGCGCCGCAGCTCAACACCGGCAACAGCACCGGCGGCACGGGCGGCAATCGCGACCCGCTGACCGGCATCTGGAATTACGGCCTGCAGTATGGATCCACGGCGCCCTATGCGTCGTCCCCGATCGCCACGCTGCCCACGAGCATCTTCTCCCGCTCGGGCACGATTCCGCGCGATGATCCGCGCACGCTCTACATCCAGAACGATTATGCGTACATCGTCGAAAACTCGTCGCTGAAGTCCACCACGCTGGTAGGCTTCGCCTATTCGGGCCAACGGAACTATGGCAACGCGGCCTACAATATTTCGGCCCCGAACTTCGACATCACCAACTACGCTCCGGTCCACTGGACCTATGGCACGCTGAACTTCTATAATCAGAACAGCAACCGGTTCCTGCAGGGGTATGCGTCCGAGAACCTGGCGCTCTTCGAGAACCGCCTGATCCTGAATGTGGCCGAATCGAAGCAATACTACCGCCAGCGCACGCACAATATGGTCTCCGGGGTCGTCCGCACCGGCTCTCCCGACACCTCGCTGCCTTCCTATGGCATCGTGATCAAGCCCCTCAAGGACATGGTCTCGATCTATTACGCTTATTCCGAGCAGTCCTCGGCGAACACCCCGTCGACCACCGGCGCCTTCGTGCCGGCGCTGACGAGTTCGAAACAGAAGGAGTATGGCGCGCGCTTCAAGGTGCTGGATGACAAGGTGTATTTCACCGTCTCGCACTTCGACATCCAGCAGGACAACTTCTCGGTGCCCAACCCGGCCAATCTCACCACCCCACCGCCGAGCCCGCTGCTGCCCGCGCTTTTCTCCGACCGCAAGGCCAAGGGCTGGGAGTACGAGCTGCGCGCCAATCCCACCAAGAACATCTCCATCATCGGCAATTACACCTCCTTCAAGAACCGCGACCCCAACAACGTCGAGTTCCGCGGCACGGCCGAGAAGTCCGGTGCTGTGCTCGTGAGCTACGCCTTCGACAAGGAAAGCACCCCGGCGCTCGATGGCTTCCGGGCTGCGGTCGGCGTGGATTTCATCGGCAACCGTCCGGGTGACGCGGCCTCCGGCCTCACCGCCGCCAGCACCTCCACCACTGTCATCCCCAACCTGCCCACCTTCTATCTGGGTGCCCGCACGCTGGTGAACCTCACCCTGGCCTACAACTCCGGGCATAACTGGAGTGTCCAGATGAACGTGGATAACGTGTTCAACAAGGAATACCTCATGGCGAGCATCAACCGCTCGCTGGTCTACGTCGGCACGCCCACCAACGTCCGCGTGTCGTTTAACCGAAAGTTCTAAGCGGATTCCTCCGTTGTCGCAATTTTCCTGGCGGCCCCGCAAGGGCCGCCAGTTTTTTTGCCCGGTTTCGTTTGCCGGTCCCACGAGGAGGAGCCCGTTCACCACTCAGGCATAATTTTAACGCTTTCGCCCCACCGCGTTTCTGCCAAAGTGCCTTACCCCATGAAAAGTCTCGTCATCTTGCTTGCCTTGGCGGCTTTTACCCCCCTCCGCGCCGAAACACTCGGGGGCGTCATCAAGATCACCCCGGTCGCCGGTTGGAGTCGGGAAAGCCTGGGCGAAAACGGCCAGGCGGAGCCCCGCTTCCCCACCCTGAGGTTCGTACCAAAGGATGGTCGCAACGCCGCCGTCATCATGACGCTGCTGCCCATTGATGCGCCCGGCTTCACGGTTACCAATCACGCATCCCTCGAACGCTTCAACCTGATAAGCGCCGGCCCCTATATCGCCAACCGCGACGAGCCGCCTTCTCCGAGCGTGGTGGAGATCGCCAATGGAATTGGCGTCAGCATCACCAACGAGGACCCGGACCTGATCGGCAAGCCGGTGCCACCGAATGAATACAGGATCGCCACTTCCGTCAGTTTGCTGCTCGACCGAAAACACCTGATCCATTGCACCATTTTCTACGACGTGAAGGATTCCGTCGATCTCCACGAGGCCCTGGATATTATCCTGTCCGCCACCGTGAAGTCCGCCAGCAACACTCCGTCGACGAACATCTAGCCAACCACTCATGAAACCGTTGCCTCATGTATGCCTGGCCGCGATGCTCCTGCTAGCGGGCACCCCGGCGGCCCGCTCCCAAGCGTTGCCACTGTTCAATGGCCGCGACCTGACCGGCTGGCACATCGATGTGCCGGCGATGGACAAAGACCCTTCAGTTCCGAGCCCATTCATCGTCCGCGAGGGCAACCTCGTCAGCCTCGCCAAGCCCGGTGGCCACATCATCACCGATGCCAGCCACGAAAACTACCGGCTCAGGGTGGAATACCGTTTCCCCGGGAAGCCGGGCAATTGTGGTGTGCTGGTGCACGTCTCGACCCCCCGCGCACTCTATGGCATGTTCCCCAAGTCCATCGAGTGCCAGCTGCTGCACGCCAATGCGGGTGACTTCTGGTGCATCGCGCAGGACATCACGGTGCCCGACATGGAGGCCCGCCGCGGCCCGAAGGAAAACTGGGGCGTGGACGGCAAGAAGCTCCGGCGCATCCCGAATCTCACGGACAACTCCGAAAAGCCCCCCGGCGAGTGGAACACCATGGTCGTCGAATGCGTCGCGGATAAGATCAAGGTCTGGGTGAACGGCGACCTGGTGAATTATGGCTACGACTGCCAGGCCTCGCGCGGCCAGATTGCCCTGCAGGCCGAGGGCTCCGAGGTGGAGTTTCGCAAGGTTGAACTCACCCAGATCAGCGCCCTGACCGAGTAGGTTTTTGCCACGATTTTGCGACAGCTGGGCGCACGAGAACTCGCGCCGGCTAAAAATTATTAAATCCCCACCGGGGACATTTATGGCGTTCCAAGGCGAAATTTTCGCTGTCAGATAGATCATGCCCACCGCATCCGCTCTGCTTCCTACCTCGGTCGAATCTTTCACCAAGCTGGCCCGGTTCATCGAGGAAAACAAGATCGCCCTGTTCACCACCGTGACTTCCGACGGCACGCTGCACAGCCGGCCGTTGCTCACTCGTGACATCGACCTCGCCGGCCATGCCCTGTGGTTTTTCCTAGCCAGCAATTTTCCCAAGGCCGAGGAATGGCTGCAGGGGCGGGAAGTGGGGTTGGCCTATGTCTCGTCGGACAAGACCGGCGGCTACTATTCAGTATCCGGCCGCGCGCAGGTCGTGCATGACAAGGGCAAGGCCGAGGAACTGTGGACGCCCGGCGCGGCCACCCGCTTTCCTACCGGCGCCGATGACCCGCGCCTCGTCTTGCTACGGGTGGAAGTGGAGGCCGTGGAATTTTGGGATTCGCCGTAATGGGGCGTAGGGCCTGATGGCGGGGTCCGTGAGGAAAATAAAGATCCTCGGGGCAAGCCCTGAGGCATTCCGGCCGTTTTTGTAGGAGCCTGCTTGCAGGCGATTCGGAACTTCCGCCACCGGACCGAACGCAGAATCGCCTGCAAGCAGGCTCCTACATCCCGACCAAGCCGAAGCACCTGTCGGCCATAGGCCGGGCGACGGCCGAAGCTTCGGGATATTGGACCCACTGCGAATAAAGGATGAGCCATTCTCCCGTTCCGGCGGGACGGGGTTAGGGATTATATAAGCACCGGAGCCGAACGGAAAAAGCCGGCCGGGTGAGACCAAGCTGATTCCTACCGGACCAGTGACCCATTCGTTATCGCGGTTTCGGCCGCGTTGTGCGCGAGTTATGGCACCGCCATGCCTGCCCGGACTTCCATCGCCCGACGATTCGAGATGTTCGACCACACAATCGATCATATGGGACGGCGTCTGCTTGGGGTGCGCGCCCCGGCGCAAATGATCGGGGCGCTCCGCTGGGGCATGGAGGAACTGGACAAGACCTACGCGGAGACGTCCGCCCGCGTGCGGGCTACGGTCGCCTGCCGCAACGGATGCGCCTATTGTTGCAGTGTCCCGGTTGATGTACAGGCGCATGAGATCTTCTATGCGGCCGATTATATCCAGGTTCATTTCTCGCCCGAAGCCCTCGCCGAGGTCATCGATCTTCTCGCCGCCCATCGCCGGCGCGTCGCCGGGCTGGCTGCGGGTAAACGCGCCGTGAGCCGGCAGCCCTGTGCCCTCCTGCGGGCCGGTTCCTGTTCGATCTACGCCGGGCGCCCGGAAGCCTGCCGGTCGCATCACACCAGTGATGCTGCGGTATGCGCGGCCAACCTCGCCGACCCGGCGGTCAATCTCACCAAGGTCTATATCCCCGCCTTGCGGGCCCGCATGTTTGCGGTGATGCTTGGCCTCGACGAGGCGATCGAAGCGGCCGGCTACGACGAGCGGTCCTACGATTTTGGCTCCGCCCTGCACGAGGCGCTTACGAACAGCCTCTGCCTCATGCGATGGATGCGCCGCCAGGCCGCTTTCTCCGACTCCTGCCTCGCCGACGCCGCCGAATAGGGTCGGCTTGGCCACTAATCCCCTTGCTGGGCCGGGTGCGCCGGGCTACCGGTCCCTGATGCGCCCCACCCTGGCCCCCCTGCTGCTGGCCTTCTCGCTAGCCACTCTGCCCGCGCCGGCCCAATCCACCGTTGCCGCGCCGGTTCCGCTCAATCCCTCCGGCTTCGTGATTCATCGTGGCACAAACCTCAGCCATTGGCTCTCGCAGGATTTCCACTGGCAGCCACGAGCGGCTTGGCTCACCGAAAATGACTTCCGCTTCATCGCTCACGCTGGCTTCGACCATGTACGGCTGCCCGTCGACGAAAAGGAACTCTGGCGCGACGATGACTCCCCCAACGAAGAGGCCTTCGCCTTAATGCTAAAGGCGATCGGCTGGGCCCGAGCGAACCATCTGCGGGTCATCGTCGACCTCCACACCGTCCGGTCACACCATTTCAATGCCGCCAATGAGGGAGGTCACAACACGCTCTTCACGGATCCGAAGGCCCAGCAGGCCTTCTTCGGCCTCTGGCGCCAGCTTTCCGCCCGCTTGCACGACCAGCCGGCCGACGCCGTTGCGTATGAAATCATGAACGAGCCGGTGGCCCCCGATCATGAGGATTGGAATCGGCTCGTTGCCTTCGCCCTCGCCATGCTCCGCAAGCTTGAACCGAGCCGCGTCATCGTCATCGGCTCGAATCTGTGGCAGATGCCGCACACGCTGCCGTTCCTGAAGGTCCCCGCCGGCGACCGGAACATCATCCTGAGCACCCACACCTACTCACCGTTAATGTTCACACACTACACGGCCAATTGGGTGCCGCTCAAGGTCTACACCGGGCCCGTCCACTATCCGGGACCAATCGTCCCCAGCGAGACCCAGGCCGGCCTTATGAAAAGCGCAGACCTGCGCGACTTGGTGGGCAACGCCAGTGACGACTGGGGCCCGGCCCGCCTCGCGCAGGAACTCGAACCCGCCATCCGCCGCGCGCGCGAACTCGGTCTCCAGCTCTACTGCGGCGAATTTGGCTGTCTGCCGAGCGTGCCGCGCATCGACCGCCTTGCCTACTATCGCGACCTCGTCACCACCATGGAAACAAACGGCATGGCGTGGGCGAACTGGGAGTACAAGGGCGACTTCGGCCTCTTCGAGTGGCATGGTCAGAATACGACCACCGGCGCGCCCGACACGGAACTGATCGATGCCCTGCTCTCCGGCCTGAGGCCGAACTGAGGCCGCCACCGAGCGGGCTGACGCGAGGAAACTTCTTCCCCTTGTATCCTCCTGGTGATTCAGGCATCGAACCTGGCGTGAGCTCCTCGCCGCCTGATCCCGAATCATCTCCGCCCAGGCCCAAGCGCCGGCAGCGTTACACGGGCAAGAATCCCCGGCGTTTCGAGGAGAAGTACAAGGAACTCAACCCCGAGCGCTATGCGGAGGATGTCGCCAAGGTTATCGCGGCAGGCAAGACCCCCGCTGGCATGCATCGGCCCATAATGGTGGCTGAGATCCTTTCTGTTCTCGCCCTTCAACCAGGCGAACTCGCCGTGGACTGCACCCTCGGTTTCGGCGGACACACCCGCGAAATGCTCGCGCGCCTCACCCCGGGCGGACGGCTCATTGGACTCGATGTGGACCCGATTGAACACCCCAAGACGACCTCACGCCTTCGCGCTGCCGGTTTCGGGGAGGACATCTTTACCGCAGTGCGCTCAAACTTCGCCAGCCTGCCCAAGGTGCTGGCCGAATCTGGGCTCGAGGGTGCGGATGCCATCTTGGCCGACCTCGGGGTCTCCTCGATGCAGCTCGATGACCCCGCGCGGGGCTTCACTTTCAAGACAGACAGCCCCCTTGACCTCCGCCTGAATCCGTCACGCCCGCCCTCCGCCGCCGAATGGCTCGCCCGCGTCTCCGAGCAGGATTTCGTCGATGCTTTGACCGAAAACGCCGACGAACCCCACGCCGGGTTGCTTGCCCGCGAACTTATCGAGCGCCGGGGCGAAACCTCATTCACGCGAACCCTCCAACTCGCAGCCACAATCCGCAACATTCTCCGCGTGCATCACGCCCGCCACGACCCGGATACCGCCGATGACACCGTGCGTCGCGTCTTCCAGGCCCTCCGTATCGCGGTAAACGACGAATTTGGCGTGCTCGACCATTTTCTCCGCAACTTGCCGCAGTGTCTCAAAGCGGGTGGACGTGTCGCCATTCTCACTTTTCACTCTGGCGAAGACCGCCGTGTCAAACAGGCATTCCGCGACGGTGTCCGGAAAGGCCTCTATGCTTCGGCCAACGACGAAGTGGTCCGTGCCGGACCCCAGGAGCGCCGCGCAAATCCCCGGAGCACTTCAGCCAAGCTCCGTTGGGCCGTCCGAGCTGGCTGATACCGAGGTAGCCGAAGAGTTGGAACCGGCTGGCATCGTCTGCGCCGAGGACCCTTACACCTCTACGCGATGACCGGCTCCGAAACTGCCAAAGGACGGCCTCGTCACCGACCCTAGTTTAATCCGACGAATGCCTTGCTCGCCCGCGTTCGGCAAAATTTCAGCGATCAAAAGGAACTTCGCAGATGGATTTGCTTGAAAATAAAAATTTCTGTGTCAGCTTTAATTTAGGTCAAAAACAACATGTTAAGAGCACGGTGGCGACACCCTCTCAAATCAGGCACAGTCAATTTTCGCCTAAAGGCGGCCCACCCCGGCCGCCTTTTTTGTTACCTGCAAACAACTTGCCCTGAAGTTTTTCTGCGCTCGCCCGATTAGGATAGTTACTCCACCCGCTAGTCCACCCCACCCACAATGAACCTCCTAGAATACCTCATCCTTGGATTCATGGCAGTCATGGTCATAGGTACCTGGGTCTTAATAGGTGCCATCCGTCGCGCCCAGGACGGTTTCGAAAATGAATACGGCTTTCAACTGGGCATCGTACCCTCGTTGCAGTCGGCTTATGCGCTCCCGGGATTTCCCCAGACCGCGCCGGCCCGGGCGGTAATGCCCGAAATCACGCCGACCAAATCACCTCGCCGCCCGCAGGGCTCCAAACCCCCGATGCTGCCCCCCAATCTGACAGTTGCCGACCTCAACCCCAGCACGGAGCGCAAGCCCCGTCGCAGGCAGAAACAGGCCGATACGAGCCGGCAGGATACACAGCCCCCCTTTTCAGGATCGGTCGATACACCGAAAAATCTGTAAGGCAGGCGCATTGGCAGGTGCCCGTTGGCCCGCATAAGCTAAGTTGAAGTCTTCCCATGGCTCGCGGTCGGCTCAATTTCCGCGATACGTCGTCTTGGGTCCGTCTGGCGCAATTTCACGCGTTGCCCTTGCCCGATAAGGTCGCCATGACGTGAAAAATGCCGGAATACGCCGGCTCATCGGCACGATCAACGGTCACCCGATCAAGCATGCGCTCAGGGGCCACGCGGACGGCGGCAATTTCCTCATCGCCAGCCGGAGTATCATCAAAACGGCCCGAATCAGCTTCCGGATGAACGCGGTCATGGAGTTCCGCCCGGACCCCAAGCCTCATCAGTTCGACCTGCCCGAGGAACTCCGGCTCGCCCTGGACCAGGACGATGCAGCCCGCGAACGCTGGGCAACCATCATCATCGGCCGCCAGCGGTCCCTGGTCAGCTACATCACCAGCGCGAAAACCGAAGCAACGCACATCAGGCGCGCTGTCGAGCTGGCGACCAGGATCCGCAAGCACACCCTCTATGGTGACTTGCAGCGGAAGGCTGCACCGGGCAAGCCGGCAAGCCCCGACTGACTGGTCCCGCCAGCCTAGCGGCCTGAGGCGGCCTTATTTGTCCTTCACGAATTCGAGCAGGTCACCGGGCTGGCATTTCAACTCCCGGCACAGGGCTTCGAGCGTGCTGAAGCGCACCGCCTTGGCCTTGTTAGTTTTCAGGATGGATAGGTTGGCCAGGGTAAGGTCAACCCGTTGCGCCAGTTCGGTGAGGGTGATCCCACGGTCCGCCATCACCCGGTCAAGATTGAGTTGGATAGGCATGGCTCAGACGGTGAGATCGTTTTCGGTCTTGAGATTCAGGCCCTGCCGGAAGGCCTCGGCCAACACCAGCACGAGACAGCCAGTCAAGAGGCCGCCCTGATTGGTCAGCAAGCCGGAGGGCAGGTTTAGTTGCACCGCCATGGCCCCGCTCGGGAAGGGCAGCGTGGCGGCGAAGCCGGTCAGCACGACATGCGTCCGAAAATAGTTACCCATCACCGCCGAGCCGAATATTCCCAACGCCATGCAAGCCAGGCTGGAGACAACCAATGTCCCTCCAATCCGCCGGACCAAGCGCAGGTTTTCCTCGTTGAATACATCACCACACTCGAGGTTGGCGCACAGGATGCGGAGAGACGTACAGAGAATATAGGAAAAGATGATGATCACGGCCATGGACGGAATGATCGTCAGGCGCAGGGCGGAGACCAACGCGGGATCCTGGCTGGCGAGATCCACCTGCAAGGTTCCCCGTAACGAATGGAGCGCCAAGGAACCCTGCTTGGCCGTGTCCGAACTGAGCCCGAGCTTGTTGTCTGCCGCGGGCAGGGACATTTCCCCAACCGTGACGATCATTTTCGACTCACCCCCGAAGCGATGAATGATCCAGGAATTGGAGACGGCCAGGAGCCAGAAGAAGCCCAAGGCGATAGTAACCACGCGTAGAATGCCGAAAAGTCCGCGGAGCAGACGGGGGAGGTTGGTCAATATTTTCATGGGATGAGAAATTTATATTTATTGATACTCGATAAATATAAATTTGGCTTCGTCAATATTAATTTATCGTTTTTCGATAATCTTTTCGCCGCCTCCCCGTCATCGTGTTAACTAAAGTTGCTAAATACCGCCCTTGCTGTCGTGGTGGCGCATCTCCTCCCACCCCGATCTTCCCGCGTGTGCCGGTTGTGGCCGTTGCTGCCATCTGGTGGTCGAGTTGCGGGCGGGGGATGTGGTGCCCGACCATTTCATCGTCGAACATGCCGGCGCGCGCTGCATGGATCAGCGCGGCAACGGCGCCTGCGTCGCCCTCGATCCAGCCACATTCCTCTGCACCATCTATGCCGACCGACCGCAGACCTGCCGCGATTTCAATCGCGGTGAAAGTCTCTGCCGCCAGATCCTTGCCACCGGCCGGAACCTGACCACCTTGGAACGGTCGCAACTTGATCAGCCTGCCGCGTCTGCCTCATGACTTTCCGCCAGCTACTTCTGCCCGTTTTCTGTGTCCTCGCTCTCGCCGCCCCGGGCTATGGCCAAAGCAGACACACGAAGGGGGAGAAGCCACTGAGCATTGCCCAAGGGCAGAAGGTCGACCTCGCCGACTTCCTCGTGACGGGTAAGACTACCATCTTTGAGTTCACCAGCGAGTATTGCCCGCCCTGCCGCGGCTACGCCGAGCCGCTCCTCGCGCTGCACCAGCGCGGAACGAACCTGGCGGTGGTCAAGGTCGACATCAACCGGCCGGAATACCATCTGATCGATTGGGAGTCGCCCGTCGCCCGGCAATATGCGCTTTCCGATAAAGGCCTCCCCTACTTCAAGATTTTCGGACCCGACGGCAAACTGATGGTCGAAGGCCCGGACGCACGACAACAGGTCAACGAGTGGGTCGAGCAGCTGCATTGAGGGCGCCGAGCTAGGCCGGCCCGAGCCGGCATCAGCCGCCGCTGCCCGCACCGGACCTCGGTCCCGCAGGATCCCTCGCCGGCTTCCTCATCAGCTTCTGATCATCCAGACAGTCGGTGCAGATGCCATGGGTGAACTGGATGTGATCCCGGTGGGCAAAATAAACCTCCACCTGCCGCCAGTAGCCGTCGTCGTCCCGCACTTTTTTGCACCACGCACAGATCGGCAGCAGACCGGTAAGCGCCTGCACCTCGGCGTGGGCGCTGCTCAGCTCCTCGTGCCGCAGCTGGAGGGTGGCGATCAGGATGGCCACGAACAACGCCACCATGAAAAAGCTGACCTCCAGGTCGCCGATGATCTGCAGCGAGGCCGAGGCCTCGGTCAAGCCGGGGACTTCAAAAAGCAGGTCGAGCGTGACACGCAGCACATGGAAAATGCCGTGGAGCAGGAAGGCGTTGGCGGGCGAGAACAACGGCTGCCAAAACATCGCCGGGGCCGCCCGCAGGCTGCGCAGGGCCCAGAAGGAGAGGCCGGCCCAGACAATCCCGTTCATCGCCATGCGCCAGTTCGCCGGCTGGATCCAGAGCAGAAAGGCGACCAGGCCGGCCGAGTGCAGCAGCAGCACCACCGCGAGCCCGCGCCAAGACCGGGGCAGGCCGGCGGTGCGTTGCGCGCCCAGACACAGGGCGCAATGCCCGACCGTGACCAGTACCGTCGGGCCCAGGCGGGAAATCCAGTGCGGCAACTCCGGTCGCATTGCAAAAAGCATATCGGCCACGGTCATCACCCAAGCCGCCATGATCCAATAGCGCATCGTCTGCGGCCGGCCCTGCTGGTACCAGTGGTGCGTCAACAGGCCTGCGAGGATCACACCGATGACGATGTTGGTGAGGTAGGTGATGGTCTCCTGACCCATAGGCAATGCCCGCAAGATGAACCAAGCCGTCCCGTTGGAAAGAGTAATATGGAAAGGGCTTTCCGCCGGCCTTGGTCTGCCCGGGTCCGCCTGCCGGGATTGCATATCCGCGCAGAGATTCCATCTTGTCCGGGCAATGAAGCCGAAGATCCTGCTCGTATTCCTGATGCGCTTCGAGGAGGCGACCCGCATGCTGCAAGGCATCGTGCAGCACGAGCGCTCGCACCGGCAGTGGTCCACTTTTCTCGACGACGAGGCGCGCACCGAGCGCGACCCCGGCTTTCTGCGCGGTGAGAAGTGGCAGGGCGTGATCAGCCGCCATACCACGCCGGGCCTCGTCAAAAGCTGCGCCCAACTCGGCATCCCGCTGGTCGATCTCAACGACAGCGCCCCGTTCCCCGGTGTCCCCAAGATCCGGCCCAACAACACCGCCATTGGCCATCTTGGCGCCGAACATTTTCTCGAGCGCGGCTTCCGCCACTTCGCCTATTGCGGTTTTTCCAACGAAGCCTGGTCCTGCGAACGCCGGGACGGTTTCGTCGAGGCCCTGAGGCTAACCGACCACACCGGTGATTTGCTGGATCTCAAGTACCCGGGCGTCATCACCCCGGACTGGGACGCCGAGCAAACCCGGCTGATCGCCGCCTGGCTCACCGGCCTGCCCAAGCCGGTGGCGATCATGGCCTGCGTGGATGTGCGTGCCTTCCAGGTCATTGCTGCCGCGCAACACGCCGGCCTCCTCGTCCCCGAGGAAATTGCCCTGCTCGGCGTCAACAACGACGTCATGCGCTGCGAGCTCTCCTATCCGTCGCTCTCGAGCATCGCGCTCAACGCCCACCAGTCCGGCTACCACGCCGCCGAGGTGCTGGACCGCATGCTCCGCGGCGAGAAACCTGGCGCCATGGACGTACGGGTCGATCCGCTCGGGGTCGTGGCCCGGCTTTCCACGGACATTCTCGCCGTCGGGGACAAAAATGTGGCCGCAGCGCTCAGCTTCATCCGCGAGCGTGCCTGCCAGGGCATAAGCGTTGACGAGGTGGTGACGCATTCCGCCGCCTCCCGCAGCCAGCTGGAAAAGAAATTCCGTCGCTTCATCGGGCGCTCGCCCCAGGCCGAAATACGGCGGGTGCAGCTCGCCCGTATCAAGGAGCTGCTGTCGGAGACTGACCTGCCGCTCAAGAGCATCGCCAGCGTGACCGGCTTCGAGCACATCGAATACCTCTCGGTCGTGTTCAAGCGCCTGACCGGCGAATCTCCCGGCCACTACCGCAAGCATACCCGGGCGATTCATAAATAGGCGTTGGACTTTCCGCTGATCCCCAAGAAAAACGCCCCGGGGGAAATCCCCCGGGGCGTTGTTATTTTCTTTAGAACCGGCGCTCCCGGCTATCGGCGGCCGCAATGAGGTAGATCACTGCAACCGCCAACCAGGAGACCGTGATGGCGATGATAGTCAGCATGACTGTATCGTCCTCCGTTGCCGCTTGAAGCGGCGGTCAGAGCCCGTTCCCCGCGAAGGGTTCAGGCTGTTTCATTCAAACAACTGGAAAGGACCCAGCCCCCTCCATCGCCACCCAAAATGGGATTCCTTTAGCGGATAGCAAGTAATGGAATATATATCTTGTTATTCGTTGCATTTCAATTGATAGCACAATTCAAATCGAGGTGATGAGAGGTTGATTGCCGCCGATAGAGTAGGCGATGGTCGAATTGTAAAATACTCCTTGGCCTCGACCTGAATCGTGAAACTTTGGGTCGCCAGAGCCCCGAACTCTGTCCCTATGGCGCCAACCCTCGGACCCATGAAAATCAAGTCGGCCATTTTCGAAACCAGCGCCCCCAACCTGTCCGGGTGCCCGCGCCTGGCATTGCCGGAGTTCGCTTTCATCGGCCGTTCCAACGTCGGCAAATCCTCGTTGATCAACTTGCTGGCGGAGCAGCGCGATCTCGCCCGGGTCTCCGACCTGCCAGGCAAGACACAGTTGATAAATTTCTTCACGATCAACAAGAACTGGCGCCTCGTGGATCTGCCCGGGTACGGCTATGCGCACGTCTCCAAGACCAAGCGCGCCGACTTTAACGAGGCCGTCGCCGACTACATCGAGGGCCGCGAGAATCTCCGGACAGTTTTCATCCTGATCGACTCGCGCCTTCCCCCGCAGCAGCTCGACGTGGATTTCCTCGGCTGGTTGGCCGGCACCGGGGTAGCCTTCGTGCTCGTCTTCACCAAAATCGACAAGCTGTCCCTGTCACAGGCGCAGAACAGCATCGCCCTATTCCGCCAGACGGTGTTGTCCGGCATCAATCCCACGCCAAAGGTCATCGCCTCCTCGTCCAAGACCAAGACCGGCCGGAGCGAAATCCTGCAATATATCACGGACACGCTGGCCGGCGGTTGACGAATCAGATCCCACGCTGGCATGCTAATGTATGCCCTATTCCGCGTCCAACTGCGCTTGCCCAGCGCAAAGAGTTGGCTAGCTTGCTCCCGCCGCGGACCCTATGCGCTGCGACGCCCGGACCGTTTTCACCCCAACCTCAAAAAACAAAAACCCATGTCATCCCGTCTCCGCTGCCTCAGCCTGGTCACCGTCCTCGCCCTCACCGCCGCCACCCTTGCCTCCGCCGCCGAGGCGATCCGCATCCGCGCTGGCACCACGGCCAAACACACCGATGAAAACGGTGTGGTCTGGCTCGCCGACCAGGGCTTTGACGGAGGCGACACGATCGATCGCGGCGACATCAAGGTCGGCAACACCAAGACCCCGTCGATCTACACGGCCGAGCGCTACAGCATGACCTCGTTCAAGCAGACCGTCCCCAACGGCAAATACACCGTGAAGCTCCACTTCGCCGAGACCTACGAAGGCATCGGCGGGGTCGGCAACCGCGTCTTCACCTTCAATGTCGAGGGCCACGAGTTCAAAAACTTCGACGTCACGGCCAAGGCCGGCGGCGACATGAAAGCCTACGTCGAGACGGTCGAGGTCGAGGTCAAGGACGGTAAGCTCGACATTACTTTCACGGCCCAGGTCGAAAATCCCCAGATCAACGCCCTCGAGATCATCCCGGCCGCCTGAGCCGCAGCACAAAGCCGGGAATAAGACCCGGGCCTGCTTCATCTGACGCGAGATGCTGCGACTCGGAATAGCCCTCTTGCTCATTGCGCTTTTCCCGGTGCGGTTGCCGGCGGCGGGGACTTGGCGGGTAAGCTCCGAGGCAAGCTGGCACGGCAACGTCACCAACTCCGACCGGCCGGCCGACCGCCTGCCGGCCCTGCAATGGCAGACCGGGGTTGCGGTTGAATACCACCGGCCTTTGCCCGGGGGTAACGTCCTTTCGGCCGGGCTGCGGATTGCCTTGGACCTGTGGCCGAGATACCAGGGCCTCGACGCCATCACCCTCGGCCCCACGCTCGGCTGGGATCACAAGTTCGGACTGGGGGCGCAAGCCTGGGTGCTCGCAGCGGCGGCGGCGGGCGGCTGGGTCAGCGGGCGCGAGTCAGACCGCTCGGGCCTCGCCGGGCAACTCCAGCTTGAAATCAGGAAACGCTGGAATGACTCGTGGCAGTTTGCCTTCGGAACCGAACGCATCCGTTACGATGCCCGCGGCCATGCCTTCGACAACTCCGGCCGGGAGAATTATCTGCGAGCTGCGTTCCAGGTGAACGCCGTCTGGCGCGCGACCGCCGAACTGCGCCAGCGCGCCGGGGTGGTGGTCTCCTACACTTCACCCCCCAGACCAGACCTGGTGCAGGCCGGCAAGGTCCTGACCCTGGTCGACACCTTCGAGCGGGGCGCACCTTTGCTGGCCTATTATTTTCCCGCTGACACCCGGAGCACCTCCCTCGAATTACTCCGGTCACTGGGGCCGGCGACTTCGGCCTACCTGCGGTTCGAATACCGGGAGACCACGCACAAGGCCCTGCGCTACTCCAACCAGCGCTCCACGGTGGGTGTAGTCCGCCGCTTCTAGCAAACTCCAGCCGTCAGGCAGCCGACTTGGTCTCGGCGTCAGGCCGGCACGAAACCGCCACCAGCCAGGCCACACCCGCCAGCGCCAGGGCCTCGAAGACTCCGGCCAGTTCAAAGGCGTTGTGCATCTTCAGCGCGAGCGGGATGTGCAGCAGCAGCACCCACAGGAGAATCATCACACCGGACAGAATCCCCGCCAACCGACGCGTTGGCGGCAGCAAAACTCCCACCCCGCCCGCCAGCAACGCCACCGCGCTGAAGTAGGTCCAGAAACGCTGGTTCGGCGGAATCCACGCGGGGACCATGGTGTCCACGAATCCGGAGTACTGGAAATGCGCCCAGCCGCAGACCAGGAAAAAAATCGCAAAAAGGACTGATGCGATCCATGCCTCTTTTTCGCCACGGCTGCCGACCAACAGCGCGCCACCCAACAGGGCGAGGATCTTGGTGGGATTAACCCAGGCACCGGAATTCGCCGCGAGTTCGGGTATGCGAAAGCCAAACAGGATCAGCAACAGCCCGGCCAGGCTGAACGCTGCCAGACGGGACTTGTACCCAGTGAGGATCGCCCCGCCGATCACCACCAGCGCTACACCGAGCACGATGGCGCAGGTCTCGGGAGCCGGCACCCATGCCGGCAGCTTGGGCACAAGGCGCACGAAACCGGCATTGACGATCTGCATCAGCCCGGAAGCGATAATGGCGGCGCCAAAGCAAAAGCGACCGGCACGGGGTAGGACGTCCATGAGATGTCTCAACACCGCTTCGAGGCGGACCCCTTCAGCTATTTGCGCACCGCCGCTTTTACCCCGGCTACAAACACCGAACTGCCCGCGGGCAGCGGCCAGCCACGGCTGGTCCACGCGTGCTCCCACCACGCCATCGCGGACAAACCCGATTCGATGGGCGCGGGATACACCAGCACGTCGCTGGTTGGCCGCGACGGCGGGAACAGTTTCCGGCGCAACACCACCAGCGGCAACACCAGCAGGTTAGCGTAGCTGGCAAAACGCACCTCCAGCCCGGCGGCCCGAAACAATGCCACCAATTCCGGCCGGGTGAACCGTTGTTTCGACTCCACCGCCTCGTCATGATAAGACCACAGCCACCGGTAGGCCGGCTCGTTGACCAGCACGACGCCCCCGGGCTTCACGCAGCGGGCAAACTCGCGCAGGGCCGCCCCCGCGTCCTCGACATGATAAAGGACGTCGCCCGTCGTAATTGCATCGAAGGTCCCGTCGGCAAACGGCAGCGCCGTGATCGAGCCCTCAGTGATCTCCGCCCCGGTACGCTCCCGGGCCAGCGAACACGCCATCGGAGAAACGTCCACCCCGGTCACCTGCCACGCAGCGTAGGTGGTGCGCAGCCCCTTGATAAACCCACCGGTACCGCAGCCAGCATCGAGCACCCGGGCTGACCCCGGCGGCAGCAGCCGCGCCAGCCAGTGCGCCCGCCGCCGGTGCAACGCGCGGAAATACCACATGCGGTCCTCGGTCTCGGCGAGTTTGCGATATTCGTCTGCTTGCATGGCCGGTGCGCAGTGTCCGTGTCCGCCTCCGGGTGGCGACCCCAAAGTTGGCTCTGCCCTGTAGCGGCGATCTGTGACCGCCGGCCCTGAAAACGGCGCTCATTGAGCGCAGCACTAGCATACCCAGCCCCTGCTTGCTAATCCGGCCAAGTACCGCACTTATCTGCGTGCCGCACCGGAGATGACAGCCCCTTCATCGCCCCCACCCGACGCCTCGCCCCCTACCCGCGTGCGCTACCGCGTCGTCGGCGTCGTCATCCTGCTCGGCATGGTCACCTATATCGACCGCGCCTGCATTTCCCGCATGACCGAACCGATCATGGCGGACCTCAGGCTGGACAAGGTGCAGATGAGCTGGGTCTTCAGCGCGTTCGCCGTGGCGTATGCGCTTTTCGAAATTCCCACGGGTTGCCTGGCAGACCGGATGGGCACGCGCCGGGTCTTCGCCCGCATTGTCCTGTGGTGGTCGACCTTCACGATGCTGACCGCCGCGGCCTTCAATTATGCCTCCCTGCTCGTCGTACGCTTCCTCTTTGGCGCGGGGGAAGCAGGGGCCTGGCCGTGCATGGCGCGCACCTTTTCACGTTGGATCCCCCTCAGCGAACGCGGCGTGGTTCAAGGCTTCTTCTTTGCCGGGGCCCATGTCGGTGCGGCCGTGACTCCGTTTCTCGTGACCTGGCTGCTCGGCTTCCTGTCATGGCGGACGGTGTTTGTCTGCTTTGGCGTGATGGGCGTCGTCTGGACCGCAATCTGGTATTTCTGGTTTCGCGATGAGCCCGCCGACCACCCGGCGGTCAATGCCGCCGAGCGCACGCTGATCGAATCGGGCCGTGGTCCCTCCTCCCCGCATCACGAATTCAACCTCACCTATTGGAAGCGGCTGTTCACTGACCGGAACGTGCTCGCGTTGTGCCTGATGTACTTTCCGAACAGCATGGTGTTCTATTTTTGCATCACCTGGCTGCCAACCTACCTGCGGGAGAAACACCATCTTACCGGCACAACCGCGGATTTCTACGCCGGCCTCCCGTTCTTTCTCGCGATCTTCGGCGACCTCAGCGGCGGCTTCATCACCGATGGCGCGGTGAAGCGTTTCGGCCTGCGCCTCGGGCGGGTCGGGGTCGGCGCCGCCACGTGCGTGATCGCGGCCGCGGCGCTTTTGACCGTTCCGTCCTGCGCCAACCCGCACACAGCGGCGATCCTCATCGCCCTGAGCGTGGCGGCCACGATGACCTCGCTGGCCACCACCTGGGCCACCTGCATCGAGGTGGGCGGGTCCCAACCCGCCGTGGTCGGCGCCACCATGAACTCTGCCGGTCAGGTCGGAGCGATGCTCTGTCCGCTGCTGGTGGGCTATTCCCTGAAATGGTTTCAGGATTGGGATGTGACGCTCTACGTAATCGGCGGACTGTTCATTGTCGCCACCGTCTGCTGGCTGCTGATCGACCCGCGCAAGAAAGTGTTCGCGGATTGAAACGGAGCGGGTGGTCGCCGATTTCTCGGGGTCCACCAATTTTGCGTCAGGCCTTGACGCCGTCCAGCCCCAGCTTCCGGTCCAGCGAGTATTTCCCCGGGCCCGCCAGCAGGAGCAACAGATAGACGAAGGCCCAGGCAAAGGGCAGTTCACCCGAGCCGGCGCCGGTCAGCAACATGTGGTGGTGAAAGACCCACGCGACCATCAGCGTGATGAACAATCCCAGCGCGTGGAGCCGGGTACACAGCCCGACGATGATCAGCATCGAACCAAAAGTCTCGCACCACGTCACCAGCACGTAGCTCAGCTCCGAGCTGATCCCGATGTAGTTGGGAAACCTGTGGAATTCCTTCCGCACCCCATCGAGGGCGAAGAGATTCGGCAGGCGGAGTTTCTCGTCCGCCCAGCCGGTAAGCTTGCCCCAGCCGTGGTAGCGGATCATCAGACAGGAAATCACGACCCGCAAGGCCAGCAGGCCGAGGTCAGGCTTGAGTGGCAGAAAGGACAGGCTCAGGAATTTTTTCATGGGGTGCGGCCGGCTCGCTCAACGGCCGCGGGGTTGGCCCTAGGTAACCGCATTCTGCCGGGCGTCAAACGACCGGGCCCGCTCGTTCGGTCATAACTTTGACCCGTCCGACCACCGCCGGCTTATGTCCGTTCGCGAAACCGGCCGGAACCTCCACCGGCACCGTGACCATGCGACCGCCTCGAGTTATCCTCGCAATCCTGGCGCGACCGTTCCCGATCGTCCCTCTTTTGCCCGCCGGGATTCCGGGCCGGCGGATTAAAAAAGCCACCGTTCGGGCTGCCCGCGGGATTGCTAGAAGGCGTGGTGTAAACCGGCAGGGGCTGGTCGAAAATCGTGTAGGTGACTGGTTCCAGCCCGAAGGACTGGTCATGATGATGCCCCCGGGAGCGATGCGAATAGGTGTACAGCGGGTACATGGCTGGCTGACGCTCGACGGCGGCCCGTTCCTCGCGGTCGGCTAGGCGGTCTGCCAGTTCATCACTCCGGCGCCTTTCCTCCTGTTGCTCGCTGAGGCGCACGCGCGCGATCATCAGGGGCTCCGCGCAGGAGATTTCGGGGTAGCGTCGGGCCAAATCCTCCCAAAAGGCGACCTGATAGGAGAGCGGCGCGACCTGAAAAGCGGAGTCGGCCAACTTGCGATCCCGCAATGCGGTTCCTTCCGCCACTCTTTGGGCGCGACGGACATCCCGGTCCTCGCGCATGCGCTCTTCCCGGGCCGCCAAAATCGCATGCTCTGCCGGCGACCGCAGGTTCACCCGCGTGACCGTACCATTCTGCAGTTCGACCTCGCCCCGTTCAAAGTAAAGAACCTGGCGCCCGCCTCGAAGCAGTTCGCCGCTCGGTACGCCCAAAATGAACCGCACTTCCTCCAGCGAAACGCCGCGTTGAACCTCCACAGAGGCCAGGATGGACCCGTTGGAAAGGGCGAGTCCTAAACACACGATGGGCACTTTCATGATGGTTTTGACCGGCAAAAACTAATCCGATGCGGCCGGGATGCAACCGCTACTTTTCCCCTCGTGGCGTCAGAACCGGATTGAACCGGCAGCGTGGCTGTTGCATCCATGGACCATGCGCATGCGCGTCATCGCCACCGGCGGCACCATCGACAAAGTCTACTTCGACGCAGCCAGCACCTACGACGTGGGCGACCCGCAAGTCGGCCCGCTTTTCAAGGAGGCCAATGTCACCTTCGATTACATCGTCGAGTCCGTCCTGCAGAAGGACAGCCTCCACATGACCGACGCCGACCGTGCCCTCATCCGCGAGCGCGTGGCCGCCGCCCCTGAGCGCCTGATCCTGATCACCCACGGTACGGATACCATGACAGAAACCGCCGCTCAGCTCGAAGGTCTGGTCGACAAGGTTATCGTCTTCACCGGCTCGATGGTCCCGGCGCGTTTTCGCTCGAGTGACGCCGTCTTCAACCTCGGCTGCGCCGTCGGCGCGCTGCAAGTGCTGCCCGCTGGCATCTATATCGCCATGAACGGCCAGATCCATCCGGCGGCCAGCGTGAGGAAGAACCGCGCCCAGAGCCGGTTCGAGCCGAAGACTTGAGTAACCGTCGAAACGATTGGCCACAAAAAACGCAAGAATCACAAAAGTGAATCCTCTCTCATTTTTGTGTTTCTCGTGTTTTTCGTGGCCATTGCCTTGAATCCGTCTCGATGAAGAAACCGACCAGCGACGAGCGAAAACGCATGTGTATCGGCAAACGCCGCTACCGCACGCAGGGCGACGCCCTCGATGCCGCGGCGGTCGCCGGGGTCGAACGCCAGCGTTCGGCCTATCGCTGCCAGCTCTGCGGCCTCTGGCACCTGACCTCCCGCTGACCGCACACTGGTAGGGCGCGACCGCTGGGCGCGCCGGGAATAACGGACGGCCCAGCGGTCCGTCCCGACCCCGATCAAATTCTTCGTCCGCTCCCGGGCAAATTCGCCATTTTCATTTGGCGCGGGACTGGCACCTTTCAAGCCATGCTCCGCCTCGTCATTCTATGCTGCCTGCTGGCCATGGCTGCGCGCGCCCAGAGCGTAGCCGCGCAGACGTCTCCCGCGGAGGCGCCGCGGCGGCCCGAGGATACTCCGGCCGCGGCGGCGCCGGCAACGCCCTCCTTCGAGCCCCAGCCTGTCACGGACTGGCTGGCCGCTCAGGTGGAGCTTTTCCGCCGGGGCTTTTCCTGCGGCTCGATGGACGGCGTGCGCGGACTTCAGAGCGCGACCGCCCTGAAAGCCTGGCAGAAAAACGAGGGCCTCCGCGAAACCGGCGACCTCGACCGCGCCACCAAGGAGGTCTTCAAGCTGACCGCCCCGGTCCTCATCGAGTATGTCTTCACCGTCCCCGATCTCACCAACGTGCGGCCCGTACCCGCCACCTGGCTGGGCAAGTCTCTGCTCGAAGCGCTCCGCTATAACACGGCGGTGGAGCTGGTCGCGGAGCGCTTCCGCACCAACCCCAAGCTGATCACCAAGCTCAACCCGGGTATCGATTGGGCGGCCATCCTCCCTGGACAGTCGATTGTCGTGCCGTCCGCCGAGCCGGTGATTCCCGACGCCAAGGTCGCGCGCATCCACGTCTACCTCGCCGAGCATGTCCTGGAGGTGGTGGACGAGAGTGGCCGCGTGCTTTTTCATTGCCCGGTCAGCATCGCCCGCAACGTCGAGAAGCGCCCGGTCGGCGAGTTGCATGTGGTGGTGGTCATTCCCGATCCCAACTACACCTTCGACCCCGAGGTTTTTCCCGAGGTCCCCGAGGCCCAGGAACTCGGCCGCAAACTCATCATCCCGCCCGGACCCAACAATCCTGTCGGGGTCGCGTGGATCGGCCTCGACCGCATTGGCTACGGCATCCATGGCACGCCCGACCCGGAGAAAGTCGGCCGCACCGAGTCGCATGGCTGCTTCCGCCTCGCCAACTGGGACGCCCGCATGTTGTTGAAGCTATCCTGGGTCGGCCTGCCCGTGATGGTGGACGAGTGAGGCACTTTCCGAGTTTGCGGTTTGCCGGCACCGGCATTGGCTGGACGCACCCCGCATGACCCCGTTCAAGCTCGCCGCCGCGGCGGCCATCTTCACCACCCTGCTCTTTCATCCCGGCTGTGCCGCGTCCACCCCGTCCGCTCCGCCGACGCCGGCCACCCTTGGCGTCGTCCGCGCCCATGGCCGGCTGCACACCGCGGGCAACCGCCTCGTCGGCGCGGACGGCCGGCCCGTCAGCCTCGCCGGGGTCAGCTACGGCTGGAGCCAGTGGGAAGCCGCCCGATTCTACAACGCCGACGTCGTGAACTGGTTGAAGCAGGACTGGCACGCCACGATCATCCGCGCGCCCCTCGGCATTCATGAGGAGGACGGCTACCTGCAGCATCCCGCCCGGAATCTCGCCCGAGTGACCCGCGTCGTCGACGCCGCGATCGCGGCCGAGGTCTACGTCATCATCGACTGGCACGACCATCAGGCCCAGCTGCACTCGGAACAAGCCGTGGCTTTTTTCTCGGACATGGCGCGCCGCTATGGGAAGCACCCGAACATCATCTACGAAATTTTCAACGAACCGAAGACCGGCCTGACTTGGGCCCGCGATGTGAAGCCTTACGCGGAGAAGGTCATCGCCGCCATTCGCGCCATCGATGCGGACAACCTGATCGTCGTGGGCACGCCGAACTTCTCGCAGAACGTCGATGTCGCCGCCGCCGATCCGCTTAAGGATCCCAACGTCGCCTATGTCCTGCATTTTTACGCCGGTACCCACAAGCAAGGGCTGCGCGCCAAAGCGCTCAAGGCGCTCGAACTTGGCGCGCCGCTCTTCGTCACCGAATGGGGCACTTGCGATGCCTCGGGTAAAGGCCCGATCGACGAGAAGTCTGTTGGCGAGTGGTTCGCCTTCATGCACGAGCACCAGCTCAGCCATTGCAACTGGGCCGTCTACGACAAATCGGAGACTGCGGCCATCGTCCATCGCAGCGCCGGGTCCAAGGGCCACTGGCGGGAGGACGACCTGAGCCCGTCCGGAAAATATGCCCGTACCCTGATCCGCGGCTGGGGCGAGTGACGTCACAGTAATTTATGATTGATGAGTAATGATTCATGGTCCGCGCAGCCCGGGTGATCCCCTTGCTCGCAAATCGTAAATCATACCCCCTAAATCATAAATGGTCATGCTTCGCCTGTTGTTGCCTCCCAATCTTTCCGCTGCCGTCCCGCGCAATGCGGTCGCCGTGCGTGTGGAGCTGGACCTGGCGGTGCCGCCCCCGGCGACACTGCTGCCCGGGCTCGCCGTCCTGCAGCGCCTCGGCGTCAAGCCCGCGCCGGTCTCGCTGGTGCAGCTCACGCGAGCCCAGCTGCACGAACTCATCTCCGCTCTCGCCGGCCAACCGGTGTTTTTCTACGGCAGCACACCGGAGGTGCCACTGGCGTGGCACGGCCGGGAGTTGTCGGGTGTGAGTGAGCTGCTGGATCATGCCTCGAATAAACCCGCCGGAATTCCAGGGCCTCGCGCAAAGGACGCCAAGGTCACAAAGGTTGGGCCGACCAGTCCGTTGCGTCCTCCGCGTCCTTTACGCGAGGCTTCCGGATCTTTCGACGGAGAGGAAACCGTCTCCCCCATGCTCATCGACGGCTCGGAACATTTCCTGGCCATTACCTTGCCGGGGAAGGAATCGGCGCACTACGACGGCGTGCTGGAGTTTCTGCGCCACCACCGCTTCGTCCTCGATCCACTCACCCGCAAGTGGTGGCTGCGCGACCGCCATCGCGTGCTGAACATTCTCGCCACCGACGGCCGGATGCTGCGCGAGGATTTCGGCGCGGAGTTCACCGAGAATTTTGAAAAAAACACGGCCCACCTGAAGAACGCCGAGCCTACGGCCCAGGTCACGGAAACGCTGGACGCTTACGACGTGCAATTGGGCATCGACGCCGGCGGCGCCACCGAGGCGCAGGTGCGCGAGGCCGTCGCCACCGGCCGGGGCTATGTAGAGGATGGCAAGAACATCTATCTCATCGATGCGACGCGCCTGGAAAAGATCGGCGCGGTCCACCGCGCTCTCGCCGCCGACGCGACCGATCCGGGCGGAGCCAGCCGCAAGCACCGGGTGGCGAAGGCCCGCGCCACCGAGGTCAACGACCTGCTCGAGGAGATCGCCCCGCATTTCCAAGCGCCCGACACCTGGCGCGACCGCAGCGCCGCGTTGCGCAATCTCACCGCCCTTCCGCCCGCGCCGATGCCGGCGGCGCTGGAGAAAATCCTCCGGCCATACCAGCGGCTCGGCACGGCCTGGCTGTGGCATCTCTACCGGCAGGAACTCGGCGGCATCCTCGCCGACGAGATGGGCCTCGGCAAAACCCTGCAGGCGCTGGCGCTGCTGGCTGCGGCCAGGTCTTCCACTGTGGGAGCGAGCTTGCTCGCGATGCGGACCACTCGCGCGCAAGCTCGCTCCCACCCAACCAACCGACTTCCGTCGCTCGTCGCCTGCCCGGCCTCGCTGGTGGAAAACTGGCGGCGTGAGGCGGCGCGTTTCACGCCGGACCTGAAGGTCTTCGTCCACCACGGCACGCGCCGGCTGGCCGAGAAGGACTTCGCCACGTATGACCTCATCCTCACCTCCTATGGCACCCTCGCCCGGGACGCGGTCCTGTTCGAGCTCGTCGAATTCGACCTGATCCTCGCCGATGAGGCGCAGCACCTGAAGAACCGGCGCACGCAGGCAGCCCAGTCGCTCCGTGCCCTGCGCGGCCGCGGCCGGTTTCTGCTGACAGGCACGCCACTCGAAAACTCGCTCGACGATCTGCGTTCGCTCTTCGAATTCCTCATGCCCGGCTTCCTCGCCAAGGTGCCGGCCGGCCTCAAGCGCGAGGAGCGGGCGTGGCACGACGGCCAGCTTCGGACCCAGACCGCCCCCTACATCCTGCGCCGCACCAAGGCTGCCGTCGCCCCCGAGCTGCCGGAAAAAATCGAGCAGACCATCTGGTGCGAACCCACCGCCGCGCAGGCCGCGCTGTACCGCCGGATGCAGGAGGACAGCGAACGTGAACTCATCGACCTCGCCGCCCAGGGCAAATCGGAGAACAACCTGCGCTTCGCCGTGCTCACCCAATTGCTCCGCCTGCGCCAGATCTGCTGCGATCCGCGACTGGTTGAGGTAGGGCGCGACCGCTGGGCGCGCCGCGATGATCACGCCACGCGCGGAAAAACGGCGGGCCCAGCGGTCCCGCCCTACCCTGATTCGGCGAAATTGGACGCTTTCCGCGAACTGCTGGCCGAGAGCATCGACGAAGGCCACCGCATGCTCGTGTTCTCCCAATTCACGTCGTTGCTCGGGCTGCTCCGCGAGGAACTCGAGGGGCAGGATGTTTCGTTCTGCTACCTCGACGGCTCGCTGACGCCCAAGGCCCGGCAGGCCGCCGTGGACAAATTCCAAGACGACCCGACAATCCCCGTGTTTCTGATCTCGCTCAAGGCCGGCGGCACCGGCCTCAACCTCACGGGCGCGGACATTGTCGTGCACTTCGACCCGTGGTGGAACCCCGCCGCCGAGGCGCAGGCCACCGACCGCGCCCATCGCATCGGCCAGACAAAGGTCGTCACCAGCTACAAGCTCATCTGCGCCGGCACGGTCGAGGAGAAGGTCGTGACCCTGCAGGACGCCAAGCGGGCGCTGCTCGCCGATGTGTTTGAGGCGAGTGACGCCGCCGCGGCGAAACTCAGCCTGTCCGACCTGCGCGACCTGCTGAAATAGCGTGTCATTGGCCATCGCCGGGATCATCTGCACTTGCCCGCTTCCCGGTTCGCCGCAACGATTGGTCCGCTTTGCCGGGCCAGCAAGGCACCTCCCCCAACCTCTGCCCCCATGAAAAGGATGCTTCGCTCCTGCCCATTGCTGATTGCCGGCCTGCTGCCAACCCTGTTGCCCGCCGCTGGAAAAATTGACCTGGCCCGGGTCACGCCCGTGCCGTCCACCGAACCGATTCCCCTCCAGGATTTTTTCCGCCCGGCCATCCTGCAGGAACCCAAGCTCAATCTCTCCGGCACGCACATCGCCGCCCTGATCACCGCCGCCGAGGACCGCCACCAGTTGCTCGTCTATGGTATACAGACCAAAAAAAGCGATTACGTCGGCGGCATCGGGGACAAGGATATCTATGAGGTGACCTGGCTCAACGATTCCCGGCTCCTCTTCAATCTGGCCGTCCGCAAGATGTTTGGTATTGGCCTGCTGGCTGCCGAAGTCGGCCACCTCAACGACGCCTATCCCATCCTGCAATATTACGGCACGAGTCTGATCGCGATACCGCCCAAAAACCGCCTGCACCCGCTGGTGTGGAACCGCCAGGATAGCTTCGAATCCAGCCACCAGGGCGGGGCGGCCGTGGTCAACACCGACATCCACAGCGGCAAGATGGTCAACCTGCTTGCGGCCACCGCCAACCATAATGACCTGCTGGACACCCGGGACAACAACGACCGGCACATCCTCAGCCGCTATCCGCTGCCCCCGAGCGGCCTGACCACCGGCTATATGGCCGACCGGGATGGCAACCTGGCCTACACCTTCACCGCCGAAAAGGGCGTGATGACCATGTACCGGCTGGAGGGCGAAAAATGGACGGCCTGCCCGGTGGACCTGGAACACATTGATGTCATTGGTCCAGGCGACCAACCCGGCCAAGTGGTGGTGATCAGCCCGGCTCCGGAAGGCAAGCCCCGGGCCCTGCAATTCATGGACGCCGCCACCGGGCGGCTCGGCGAAGTGCTCCTGCAGGACAAGGCCTATGATTTTACCGGCTGGCTCCACCGCCACCCCGTGAGCCGGGACATATTGGGGGTGGAGTTCGAGCGCGACGGCCCGCGTACCGTCTGGTTCAACGAGGACTATAAAAATCTCCAGAAGCTCCTCGACGGTTTCTTCCCCGGCGTGGTCGTCCGCATCATCAGCGGCAACGAGAAGCAGACGGTTTTTCTGGTCGCCACTTTCTCCGACCGCCAGCCCGTCATCTACAGCTGGGTCGACCTGGAGAAACGCACGGCCGGCCTGATCAAGAACTCCGCGCCCTGGATCGACCCGAAGCGCATGCAGCCGATGAACATCATCAAGTTCAAGACCCGCGACGGCCGCCAGCTCGACGCCTACCTGACCCTGCCCGCCGGCTCCACGAAGGAGAATCCACCGCCCCTGGTCATGCTCTGTCACGGGGGACCCTGGGCGCGCGACCACTGGGGGTTCAATGGCGAGGCGCAGTTCCTGGTGAGCCGGGGCTATGCCGTGCTACAGCCCAACTATCGCGGCTCCACCGGCATCAACTGGATGTTCCCCCCGGAGGACGAATGGGACTTCCGCAAGATGCACGACGACGTCACCGACGCCGCCAAGACTATGATCGCCTCGGGCCTGATCGACCCGAAGCGGATCGGCATCATGGGCGGCTCTTTCGGCGGCTATCTCGCGGTCGCGGGCGTCGTGAACGAACCCGACCTCTATCGCTGCGCCGTGACCATTGCCGGCGTCTTCGATTGGGAGAACCAGATCAAGGACAAGAAATACGACCAGTTTAATTCACCCGTTTTCGGCCGCATGGTCCACAAGCTCGGCGATGCCAAGCTCCAACCCGAGAAATTCGACGCCATCTCCCCCGGCCGCCATGCGGACCGGATCCGCGTCCCTGTCTTCGTCTCGGGTGGCACGGACGACGCAACCGTCGAAATCGAACAGTCGCGCAACCTGGTCGCCGCCCTCGAAAAATATCACGTCCCCCACGAGAAACTCATCGTCAGCGAGGAGGGCCACGGCATGCACCACCTCGATAACCAAGTGGACCTTTATTCCCGCATCGAGACCTTCCTCGCGAAGAACCTCAAGTCGGCCGCGCCGCCCTGAGGCCGGTTCGGTCCGGGTCGAATGTTGGCACCCCATCGTTTGATCGGGGCTTGCGCGCCCGGCTTCAGCGGGTTTTTCTAACCCCTGGCTGGCCTGTTGCCCGCCTCACCTCGACCCCCGCCATGACCAAACTCCGCTCTGTATTCCCCCTCCTGTTCGCCCTCCTGTTCGCCCTCGCGGCCCTGCCTGCACCAGCAGCCGATTCCATCGACCTCAGCCGCCTCATACCCGTGCCGGCCGACCAGCCGATCCCCGTGGTGGACTTTTTTCGTCCGCCCGCCCTGCAGGATCCGAAGGTCAACCCCTCCGGGACCCACATCGCCGCGCTGGTCACGGGTGCTTCGGACAAGGTTCTGCTCCTCATCAATGACCTGAAGGCCAAAAAGACAGAAGTCACCGGCGGCCCCAATGACGTCAATGTTACCACCTTCAACTGGCTGAATGACCATCGCCTGATCTACGGCTTGGGTGCCCCCGCCCGGGGCAACCTCGGCCTGCTCGCGGTGGACGTGGAAAAAATCAAGCGGAGCTATCCCATCCTTCAATACTACAACGAAACACTGCTGAACATCCCCAAGGACGATCGCACTCATCCCGTGGTCTGGGCCAGCTTTGATGGGCTCGACACGTATAAGCAAATGGGCGTGGTCGTGGTCGACACCGACAACCAGTCGGGAGACTTCGTCGATCTTACCTCCATCGTTAAGGATTCATTGGGCAACCCGAAGGCCAAGGAGAACAACACAATCCATATCAAGAAGAGCTATCCCCAGCTGGAGCACGGGTGGGCCACCCGTTACATCACCGACCAAAACGGGGCCCTCGATTTTGGCACAAGCGCCTCCAAAGGGGTCAACTCCCTGTACCACCTCACGGGCCAGGCCTGGACGGAATGTCCTGTCGATCTCGATCAGATCAGTATCGTCGATGCCGGCAGCAAGCCCGGCGAACTGGCCGTCGTCGGCCCGCGCAACACCGGCCAGCCGAGCCCCCTGCAGTTCATGGACGGCGCGACGGGCAAGCTCGGCGAGGTGCTCATCGAGGACAAAGAATACGATTTCAACGGCTATCTTTACCGCGACCCCGGCTCCCGCACCATCGTTGGCGCCGTCTATAATCGCTCCGGCCCCAAGGCCGTTTGGTTCCACCCCACCTACGCCAAACTGCAGGAAGTCCTGAACGGTTTCTTCCCCGGGGTCATCGCCCGGATCATCGGCACCAATGAAAAGGGCGACCTCGTACTGGTGAGTACGTCCTCCGACCGGCAGCCGCTCTCCTACCAATGGGTGGATCTCGCTACCAAGAATGTGGGCCTGATCAAGAATTCGGCGCCGTGGATCGACCCCAAGCGCATGCAGCCAATGAGCATGATCAAGTTCAAGACCCGCGACGGCCACAAGCTCGATGCCTACGTGACTATGCCCGCCGGCGCCTCGAAGCAGAATCCGCCGCCGCTCGTCGTCCTCCCGCATGACGGGCCGATCGCCCGCGACACCTGGGGTTTCAACAGCGAGGTGCAGTTCTTCGCCAGCCGCGGTTACGCTGTGCTCCAGCCTAACTACCGCGGCTCCCCCGGCACCAGCTGGATGTTCCCCGAGTCCGACGATTGGGACTACGCCAAGATGAGCGACGACGTGACCGACGCGACCAAGATGCTCGTCAGCTCCGGGCTCGTCGATGGCAAGCGGGTGGCGATCGTGGGCACCTCTTTCGGCGGCTACCTCGCACTGCAAGGCGCCACCAGCGAGCCCGACCTCTACCGCTGCGCCGCCGCCATCACAGGTACCTTCGACTGGGAGCAGTTGGTCAACGACGCCAAATTCAACCGATACACGGATCCGCAGTACGACCGTTGGATCCACAAGCTCGGCGATCCCGACAAGGACAAGGCCAGGTACGACGCCATGTCCCCCATCCACCGGATCAACCGGCTGCATATTCCGGTCTTCACCGCCGTGGGCCGCGAGGATTCCCAGGCTATTGTTGCCCAGTCCAAGGGCCTCGTCTCGCAATTGGAAAGAAACAACGTCCCGCACGAGAGTCTCACCTTGGGCGGCGTCGGCCGCGGCATGGCCTATGCAAAGAACCGCGTCGAGGTCTACACGCAGCTCGAGGCCTTCCTCGCCAAGCACCTGAAGTGACCAGCCGGCTTGCGCCGACAATTGCGTATAGGTGGAGCCCGGCCTCTGGTCGGGCTCTTCCCCGCAACGCCAGCCTATCCGGGCGCACCGGACGACGCCCACTTCACTCGTAGCGCGGGCGTCGTCAAGCGACGCCCCTACTCAATCCTCAGCGGTCGTAGCTCTTGTCGCGGTTCTGCCAGGGCTTGATTTGCTCGACCGCGGGCACGATCGCGCGGCGCAGCGCGATGAAGTCGATCGAGCCACTCTCACGGTAGAGCACCTTGCCCTCGGGACTAATCAGCAGCGTGTAGGGCAGCTCGCCGTTCCAATCCTTGTCGAAGGCCTCGATGAACACGTATTTGTCCTCCTCGCTATAGATCAGATTGCGGGTCGAGGCGTGGTGTTTCTGGAGGAAATCCAACACTTTCCCCTCTTCCTTCGGCGACTCGGCTGCCACCGTCACCAGCTCGAAGGCGCGCTGGCGGAAACGCAGGTTCTGCTCGACCACCTCGTCAAACTCCGAGACGCACGGCCCGCACCACGTGGCCCAGAAGTTGATCAGGCGGAGTTTGCCGGAGTCAGCATTGGCGCGGAGGGCCTTCAGCCCGGCGGGATCCACCTTGACGAGGGTGACCGGTTCCTTGGCCACCTTGGCCATCCAGCGCTCGTTGTCGGCAATCTTGTCCTTCCACTTGATCGAGCAGCCGAAGACGCGCGTGGTCTTGATCTCGGGCTCCTTCCCCGCGAGCAGCGCGTCGAGTGCGGACCGGGTGTCGTGCACCTTGACCAATGCTTCGTTCTCGGAATTGTCGATGCGGCCTTGGAAGCGTAGCTTGCGCGCCGCGTCGAAGATATAGACGTGCGGCGTGGCGATCGCGCCAAACTTGGTGACGATCTCCTGCGTCTCGCCGTCGTCGAGATAGGGGAAGTTGAACTTGTGGTGCTCGGCGCGGACTTTCATCTCGGCGAAGGTGTCGCCCAGGTCGCCATAGCCCATCTCGTCGAAGCGCACGGCGGCGGCGCTGTTGGGATTGATGGCCACGACCTGCACGCCCCTGCCCTGGTAGTCGGCCTGGATCGCCTTGATGCGCTCCTCGTAAGCCTGCGCCGTCGGACAGTGGTTGCAGGTGAAAACGATCACCAGGAGCTTCGCGGCCGAGTATTCGGCGGGCGTGTGCATCCTGTCGTCCACGCCCTTCAGGTTGAAGTCCGGCAGGGGCGAGCCGATGGCGAGGGCCGGCGGGTGCTCGGCAGCAGTCGTGGACAGCGCGGCAAAAGCCAGCACGCAGGAAGTGAGGAAGGAACGCATGGCGGGGTATGGGGTTGGGTTCAGAAAAATCATTTCAATTCGGGCTGGTAGCGCACGTAAGCGATCTTCGTGCCGTCGGGCGACCAGGATATCGTGGCGGGCGCCCCGGCCTGGTCGGGCAGGCGCATCAGCACCCGTGCCTCGCCGCCCGCCGTTGGCCGCAGCGTGAGCACCGCAGCCCCGACTTGAAGGGCGAACGTGGCCGACCACTTGCCGTCAGGTGAGACCGCGGTCGATTGCCCCGTCGGAATGGGAATGACGGTGGAATCGAGGCCCTCAGCCGGGCCGCCGGACGCCGGCACCCGAAAGGCACCCTGCTTCTGGGCAAAGTGCAGCGAGCCATCCGCGGCCCAAACCGTCGCGGTGATCAATTCGCGGCTCGGATAAACACACACCCGGTCGCCCGAGGGGATCTTCACGTATTCCACCGAACTGCGCACCTTGGTGACCTCGATCGACGGCAGGCCGACCACCACGTTGGAAAACTCCGCGGTCTCGAACGCATTCTCATCGTGGGCGCAGACGCCCAGGCCGAGATAGAACGACCCCTTGAAAAGCAGGTGCGTGGAGCTGCCGGACGGTCTTAGCACCCCATCGGCCCCGGCGAGTGACATATACACGTAGTCACCGACCTTCTCGAGCCGCAGCCGCTTCGGCGCCTTGTTTACCGACTGCACCTCATGCGTCACCTCACCGGCCGTCTCGCGGAATTGCAGCGAGGTCAGTCCGTCGCCGTGGAGCGCCACGTCGGCGTAGGCCGAGTCGGCATCGAGCGTCTGGCGGATCATGAGCACACCCTTGCGGTGGGCGTTCCCGCCCGCTTGGGGAAATGAAATGTCGGCCTCGATCGCGCTGTCGCCCTCGACCTTCTTCCAAACGAAATGAAATGAATCCGCCCTGGCCCACATGTTCGCCCCGCCACCGCTCACCGCAATGGTGCCCTTGGCCGCATCACGAGCGACCGAGCCGGCGTGCTGGGGCGCGCCGATGTCGGTGTGGTCGGTAAACAGCCCGAGGCGGCCTTCCTGCGCGGACGTGAGGCCGGCAGCCAGCAGCAGCGCAACGGTCAGCAACCGGCGGGACTTGGGGGTAGTCACGCCCAGCAGCAAAGTCATCCGGCGGTCAGACGCAAGTGACGGCTGCAGCCAGCAGTAAAGTAACCCAGAGTTGCGCCACGACCCGACTCGGACCACTGTCCGGGTCATGCTTTCACGCTACCCCGCCGTGTTGCTCGCCGCCTGTCTTTCGGCCGCCGCCCGCGCCGCCCACCCGACGGCCCCGGCTGATCCGGACCTCAACCCGCGGGGCCGTGCCATCCTCACTTGGTTCCAGCAATTGCAGGCCAGTCCCGAGCTGAAGCTCGTCTCCGGCCAGTTCGCCGGATGGAGCGGCGCAGCGAGGCTCGATGTCCTCGGCAAGATCGAGCGCGCCACGGGCCAGTGGCCGGCCATGATCGGCCTCGACTACTGTGCTTTTATCGAAGGCGAGGCCACCATTGGGACCGGCCCGGCCAACGCCCTCGCCACGGAATATTGGCGCGCCGGCGGCCTTGTCACCCTCTCCTGGCATGCGCCCAACCCCTCGAAACCACGCGGGGGGTTGAAAGAGCGGGGCATCAACCTCTCCGATTTGCTCGTCGCCGGCCCCGTCCATGACCGCTGGATCAAGTCCCTCGATCAGGTCGCCGCCGGCCTGGTTGAGCTGCAGGCGACAGGAGTCGTCGTGATCTGGCGCCCGTTGCACGAGATGAATGGCGGCTGGTTCTGGTGGGGCGCGCAGGAGCCCGCCGATTATATTGCCGTCTGGCGGCAGATGTTCAACTACTTCACCCGCGAGAAAAAACTTCACAACCTCATCTGGGTCTTCGGCCCCAACCATGGCCAGCGCAACGGGGCGGACTACTATCCCGGCGCCGCCTTGGTGGACCTCACCGGCTTTGACGCCTACACCGACCACATCGATCCGGAACACATCAAGGGCTATTCCGGGATGCTGAAACTCAACAAGCCCTTCGGTTTCGCGGAGTTTGGCCCCCACGCCGCCTCCAAGCCGCCCGGTGACTACGATTTCCGGCGCTTCCTCGCGGGCGTGGAGAAAAATTTCCCCGCCTCCCGGCACTTTCTCGTCTGGAACGAAAAATGGAATCCCGCCGAGAACCTTTTCGCTCGCGAATTCTACAACGACCCCCGCGTCATCACCCGAGACCGCCTGCCGCCCGGGCTGGCCGGAAGCCGATGAACCTCGCGCCAAGGACGCACAAGGTCGCCAAGGAAAACCCATTTCTCTCCTTTGCGCCCTTAGCGACCGTTGCGTGAGGCAACAACAACCCTGGAGAGCTTCTTGCACGTTCGCGCTCGATGAACATTCTACCAGCTTATGAAACGCCTCCTCCTCCTCCTGTGCTCTGCTCTCAGTCTTCTGACTTCGGTCGGTTCTGCCGCTCCCGCGAAGGGCCCAGAGCCGCTCGTCATCGCCCACGGCGAATCCGTCAACCTCGCCGACTACGTCGTGCCGGGCAAAACCACGGTCTTCGACTTCACCAGCAAATATTGCGGGCCCTGCCAGGCCTACAACCAGCCCCTGCACGACCTCCATGCCCAGCGCACTGATGTCGCCGTGGTCAAGGTGGACATCAACCGGACCGGCGTGACAGGCATCGACTGGGAATCTCCGGTTGCCCGCCAGTTTGAGCTCCATTCGATCCCCCACTTCAAGGTCTATGGGCCCGATGGCAAACTGCGCGCCGCGGACAAGATTGTTTTCGGACCCGACGGCCGGCCCGATCGCGCGGCCAGCAGCAGCGCCGCGCGCCAGATCGTCGAAGGGTGGATCAACTCGGGCAAATAGGCCGTCCGGCCCGGGCCTTCAGCGCGTGTACTTCTTCCGGCTCTTGTAGTCCTGCACGAAGATGCTGATCACCAACCAAAACCCGCCAGCGGTGGCGGCCAGGAAGCAGAGGATGGCCAGCCCGGGATAGCCAAAAAGCTCGAAGGGCGTCGCGACCTTCATCAGCAGGGATGCGCCGACGATCAGCCCGGCCAGCACGACACCCATCGTGATGCGATTCGCGATCTTCTGCATCCCGTCCAGCATCATCTTGGCATCGGTGGCCTTCACCCGCACCTCCAGCTCGGAATTGGTGACCGTGTCCATGATCCGGTTAAGCCGGGAGGGCAGGCCCGTCGCGAAATCCTTCATCTCCAGCAGCGTGCTGTAAACGCTGCCTTGGGTGAGATCCTTGCGCATGCGCTGCGTCATCAGGGTCGCAACATTGCGGCGGACGGAAGCGTTGGTATCAAAAGTCGGATCGAGGATCCGGCCAACCTCGTCCAATTGCAGCATGGTTTTGCCGAGGAGCACGAGCTCGCTCGGGACAATGAGGCGGTTGGCCTGGGCAATGCTGCTCACCTCGAGGAGGGAACGACCGACATTGAGTTCCTCCAGTCCCTGGTCGCGCCGCAGCGCCACCAGCTGCGTGATCCGGCGGCGGAATTCGGGTGCGTTGAATCCCTCCAGTTTCTGGCTCATGCGGATGGCGATTTCCGCGGCGGCCTCGCCGTTGCCCTCACTGATGGCGAGCAGGATCTTCAGCAGGCCCTCCTGCATCGCGGGCGCCGTGTGCCCGACCATGCCAAGGTCGAGCAGGGCGATGCGCCCGTCGTTCGTGATAAAGACGTTCCCCGGATGCGGGTCGGCGTGGAACAGCCCGTCCACGAGCACTTGCTGCAGGTAGGCCTTGAACAATTCCTCCGCCAGCGGCGCGCCATTCAGCTCGAGCTGACCGAACGAGCCGAGGTCCGTCACCTTCCGGCCGGTCACTTCCTCCATGGTCAGGACCGACCGGGTGTAGTAGCCCGGGATGGGCTGCGGCACCTGGAGGAGCTTGAATTCCGCCAGGTTTTTGCCGAGGGCGATGAGGTTGTGCGCCTCGCGCTCGTAATTGAGTTCCTGTTGGATCGTCAGGCGGAATTCCTCCAGGACAGCGCCGAAGCGCTGGCGTTTGCCCAATTCGGTGTGGTTGTCCATGAATCCCGCGATTTCCGCGAGTACCTCAAAGTCCTCGGCAATCTGCGCGCGGATGTCGGGTCGCTGTACCTTCACTACCACCGCGCGGCCGTCCCGTAGCGTCGCCCGGTGCACCTGCCCGAGGGAGGCGGCGGCCACCGGCTCGGTGCCAAACAGGGAAAACGCCTTGGAAATCCGGACCCCCAGCTCGCTCTCGACGATCTTTTCCACTTCCTCGTAGGAGAACGGCTTCACTTTGTCCTGCAGTCGCTCGAGTGCCGCCCGGTAATTGTCGGGCAACAGATCGGGGCGGCCGGCGAGGACCTGCCCCAGCTTGACGTAAGTCGGGCCCATGGCTTCCAGGTCATCCGCCAACTGCGCGGGCGAGGCCGCGCCGGTGGCGGGCGGTGGACTGTCGGCTGACGTCTCACCGGTGCCAAAACCCTCCTCGGCGCCCATTTGCTGCGCGAGGTCGGCCTGGCCGTACTTCCATAGGAGCGAGACGATTTGCCGGTAACGACTGAGGTGGGAGGTGGAGAATTTCATGCGGGATGGCCGGGCATGCCGAGACAACACGGAGCAGACACCGGCCCGGGGTAATGACACCGCCCAAGGGTGATGGTCTCACCCGTTCCGCGATTTTTTTGGGCCGTGCCGCTAATCACGGGAACCACTCATCCGGATCACTGCTCAAAGGCTGGGGCCCGCCTTGAACCGGCGCCCCGCCCCATGTTCAATGCCGCCAAGGACGCCCTCACCAGCCGGTCGGCCCAAATCTGGGCCAACAACCTGATCGCCCGCTATGGCAAGGTGCATGCGCTCAAGATCGACTCGCGCCTCAAAACCTTGGAAGTCACCTGCCTGCTGGATGGCGAGTCCTCGCCTATCACCGTCCGGGTTGAAAACTACGTGGTGGAAACTGAGGGGACTAAAAAATTCATCCATGCGACCGGTTTCAGTTGCACGCGTCCGTGGTTGCAAAACGTCCTGACCGACCATGGCTCCCGGCAACGAATCGAGCTTCCGCCTTGGGCGGCCGCAGCCTTGTGAACGCCGGGCGGGGCTGAGGGTGGCCGTCCGGCTTGCGCCGCGAAGGCTTCGCCTTAAGCTCGCGCCATGACTTTTTCCGTCCGGCTCGGCTGCCTCCTCCTCGCCCTGATTCTTCCCGGCACGGCCCGTGCCGACGAGTACACCGACTCCGTCATTGAGTGGCGTGCGGGCCGTCTCCAGCGCCTTACCAAGCCCGACGGCTGGTTGACCCTCATCGGCCGCCATCCTTTGGAACCCGGCACCTGGACGGTCGGCTCGGGCGCCGTCAATGCCATCCGCCTTGCCGCCGGCCCGGCCAGTCTCGGTACCATTACCTATGCGGCGGATGGCAGGGTCTCCTTCGCGCTCACCGAGGGCGTGGCCGCGGCCATCGATGGCACCACGAACCGCAGCGCCGAGCTCGACTACAAAAGCGAGCAACCGACTTACGTCCGTACCGGTACCGTGAGCTTCTACGTGATGGACCGCAGTGGGAAACTTTTCCTCCGCGTGCGCGATAGCGAGTCGGCCCGCCGCAAGAATTTCGGCGGCCTCGGATCCTGGCCCATCGATCCGGCCTGGCGCATCGAAGCGAATTGGGTGCCCTTCGACCCGCCCCATGAGATCAAGATCACCAACATCATGGGCCTCATTGAGCCTGCCATCATTCCCGGCAAAGCCGTGTTCAGCCATGAGGGAAAAACCTTCGAGCTCCTCGCCATCGACGAGGGACCGGAAGAGGACCTCTTCTTCGTGCTAAGCGACACGACGGCCGGCACCGAGACTTACGAGGCCTGCCGCTTTTTCTACGCCAAGCGTCCGGTCAACGGGAAGGTCATCCTCGATTTCAACAAGGTCTACAACCCGCCCTGCGCCTTCACCCCCTTCGCCACCTGCCCGCTCCCGCCGAAGGAGAACATCCTGCCTTTTCCGCTCCGCGTCGGGGAGAAGAAGTATCGCGATCCGCACTGAGACAGGAAAGTTAGATTTAAGAAGGCAGAATTAAGAATCGGGCCGGAAGAATTCGTCCTTCTTCCTTCTTAATTCTTACTTTTCTGTCTCCTTGCCCCTCTCGCTCACCTTCGCCTGAATTCCGCCCCATGTCCTCCCCCCGCCAGCCGGCCGTCGGGTTCATCTTCGTCACGATGGTGCTGTCGGTCCTGGGCTTTGGCCTGCTAATTCCGGTGCTGCCCGCATTGGTCAAGGAGTTCAACGGCGGCGACACCGCTTCGGGCTCGCACATGTATGGGGTACTCGTCGGCGTCTTCGCGTTGCTGCAGTTCATCGGCTCGCCCATCCTCGGCTCGCTCTCCGACCGTTTCGGGCGACGGAAGGTCATTCTACTCTCTCTGGCCGGATCGAGCATCGACTATGTGATCATGGCGCTGGCGCCCAACCTCGCGTGGCTCTTCGTCGCCCGCTGCATCTCGGGGTTCACCGCCGGCGTCCTCGCCACGGCCAACGCCTACGTCGCCGACGTCACTCCGCCGGAAAAGCGCGCCCAGAGCTTCGGCCTGCTCGGGGCCGCCTTCGGCCTGGGCTTCATCATCGGTCCGCTCCTCGGCGGCTTTCTCGGCAGCTACAGTCTGCGCCTGCCCTTCTGGTTCGCCGCAGGCTGCGCCGCCCTCAACTGGCTCTATGGCTTCTTCGTGTTGCCGGAATCACTCAAGCCGGAGAACCGCCGCCCGTTCTCCTGGGCGCGCGCCAATCCCATCGGTGCGCTCCAAGCCCTCAAACGCCTGCCCGCCGTCCGCGGCCTCGCTGAGTCCTACTTCCTCGTGATGCTAGCGCAGTCCATGCTCTTCTCCATCTGGGTGCTCTACACCGGCCACCGCTACGGTTGGGACACCCGGCAGGTCGGGCTCTCGCTCTGCGCCGTCGGTGTGCTCTCCGCCGTGGTGCAGGCGACCTTGGTGAAGAAGGCTGTCACCGCGCTCGGGGACAGCCGGGCCATGCTCCTCGGCTTCTCCCTGTCGATCACGGCCCAGCTGGGCTACGGCCTCGCGCCGGTGGGCTGGATGATCTATGTCATCATGGGCATCGGTTCCCTCGCCGGCATCACGGGCCCCGCCCTGCAGTCCTACATCACGAAACACGTCGCGCCCAACGAGCAAGGCGCCGTGCAGGGCGTATTCTCCGGCCTCATGAGCCTCGCCGGCATCCCGGGTCCGTTGATCGCCACCTGGGCCTTCGGCTGGGCGATTTCAAACAATCCGGCCATCCGGCTGCCGTGGTTTTTCTCCATGTTTGACCATGCCGTCACCTGGCTCGCGACGCATCTCTTGCCCCGGCATCCCGGCCTGCCCTTCTTTCTCTCTGCCTCGCTCGTGTTTTTCGCACTGATGCTGGCCGTGCGCTCCTTCCAGCGCCACGATCCGGGTCACGCGGTCGCGGGACCCGGAAAGGAAGAGGTAAGAAGGATGAATTAAGAAAGGCAGAGCCGATCGGATCGGTCCTCCTCTTCTTCCTTCCTAATTCTTCCTTCCTACTTTGCCGGCACCGCCCCCTGGTGCGTCTTATGCGCCGCATAGGCCGCCGTGTCGGCGAGCATCGCGTCGATCGTCGCCACCAGCGGCTCCAATCGCACCAAGCCTGAGAACACCGCTTTGTCCCCGATGGCGTCGGTCAGCACAAAGGACGGGCGCTGGTTGATCTGGTGGGCGAGAAAATCCGCCGTGCTCGTCGCCACGCGGTCCTTCACCCCGTTGGACTCCGCCGCCTGCCGCAGTTTTTTCAGATCGAGTTTTCCGGCCTTCGCCGCGACCTTCACCGCCGTGGCCAGGTCACCGACCTTCTGGCCCTCGCGCAACGCCGCGTGGGCGATCGCCAGCCGGATCTCGTCGCCGGTGAAACCGAAATCCTTGGCCGCCTCGGCGACCAGGTTGGGCGCCTCGTAGCGGCCCTTCCGCCCGGCCTCGAACCAACCGGATTTGAGCATATAGGGCGAATGCATCACGGTGCCGCCGCTGCGCCGGTAGAACCAATCGCACTGGGACTGCGACACGGGGAAATCCCCCGGCGACATCAGCGCGATCTTCCACTCAAACTCGGCCCGCCCGGCATAGCGCGCCTTCAGCTCCGTCCAGACCGGCTCGACCCAATGACACCAGGACGACAGCACTTCGAGGTAGTAGGTGACTTTCATGGGCCGAGGTTCGTGCGCTGCTGCGCCGGCGTCAACCGCCCACCCGCGCGCACCGCGTCACAACCGCCCGCTATTCGTGACGACACAGCCGGGCGCATGCCGGGGAACCAAGCAGGCGATTAAACTACAAACAAGCCGCGGCACTTTCAGGAGTGCCGTGATTTGTCATTGCGCGGAGCCCGTAAGGGCGACGAAGCAATCCAGCCAGATGGATCGCCATACCGCGCCAAGCGCGGCTCGCGATGACAAGGCATTTTGAAGACACCGCTCCTGCTCCGCACTCCCGGCTCCCCGCTTTCTCCGACTCACTTCTTCTGGAACATCTTCTTGATGGCATCGCCGGCGTCCTTGGCCGCGGCTTTCAGCTGGTCCACGCTCACGTCCCCCGATTTCACCGCGTTAGCCGTGCCTTCCACCACGCTGCCCAGCACCTTGCGCATCAGTACGCCGCTGAGCTGGTCGGCCGTGATGCCGCCCTCGGCCACGCCCACATCGTCCAGGCTGATTGGAGGCAGGGAAATATTCAGGACATTGGCCCCGAGTTCCACCCGGGCCTTGCCGTTGGTGAAGCGGAATTTCTTCACGATGAATTTGCGTGGCTTGCTGTCCTTCGCCACCGGCTCCTGCCCGCGGCCGCCGCCCGTGTAGCTCTCGATGTTCTTCAGCAGGTCCTTGATATTGCTCGAAAAAACCGTCGTCTCGTAATTGAACTCGGGCTGGTCGATCAGGATCTCGTTGACGACGATGGGATCGCCCAGCACCGACCGCGGTTTCATGTCCAGGTGCACCTGCCCCAGAAAGAACGCCCGGCCGGCGCTCCAGCCGGCGGGATTGCCGACCGACAGGCCCGTCAGCGTGCCCGAGCCGGAGAGCGGCGACAGGTGGGCCGAGGCCAGCTCCACCTTGGTCTGCGTCAATCTCGGGCCGTAGGTGTTGATGCTGTTGACCACGATGGCATCGAGGTTGTGGGCCAGCACGAGGTAGGCCCCGACGACGAGCGCCAGCATTACCCCGCCGATCACGAGTAAGATTTTCATGCAGGATAAGTAGTCCCGCAGCCTGATTGGTTCCAACCGACCTGCAAGTCCCTGCCACCGAAAGGCTGAAAAGGCAGAAGGAAGAATTAGGATGTAAGAAGGAAGGGAACTGATCGGGCGGAATCCACCTTTCTTAATTCTGCCCTCTTACTTCTTCCTTTCCGGATCACCCGGCCGGAGCGCCGTCCAGCACGTCCGTGACCAATTGGGCGAGTTTCCGGATGGTGAAGGGTTTGGCGATGATCCGCTGCGCACCGAATTTCTCGGCGATCTGCAGGTAGTCGCCCCCCTTGCCCATGCCGCCGCCGGACATGGCGATGATCTTCACCCCCGGGGACCGGCGCCGCATTTCAATGATGGTCTCGATGCCTTCCATTCCCGGCATGATCAGGTCGGTGATCAGCAGGTCGGCCGGGGTGACCTTGTGCGCGGCCAGGCCCTTTTTCCCGTCATGGGCCACGGTTACCCGGTGGCCTTGGGCTTCCAGGCCCTGTTGCAGCAGCAGGCAGATGGCTTTGTCATCGTCGATTACCAGGATATTGCTCATGCAGGGGTTGGGAGGAAGGTTTTGCCGGCCGGCGTGGTTGCGGCTTCGGTGATCCCGGAGGGCGAATCGGCGAAAGGAGCGAAGCGCATCGGAGTCTTCTAAGGATTTTTCCTTGGGGCGCCAGCAAAGACGTAACTTTTGGTTGATGCGTTTGCGTCGATTGAAACCGGTGCCCTGACCAATTTCCGCTTCCAATCCTGCCTGCGACTTCCCGCTTTGCCCGCACGCTCTGACTCTGCCCCGTGTCACTTGGCACTTGTCACTTCGCCGGCTTCGTCCTCTGTATTCCCAGCCACTGCGCAGGCAGGGCGACTGGCCCTGGGTTTGCAGCAGCAAACATCGGGGCTTCTCTCATCCCTCAACTCTCAGCTCTCAACCCTGCGCCCCAGGCGCCGTCCCCATGGCCCAAGCTTACACCGAAGCGAGCATTAAGACCCTCAGTTCCCTGGAGCACATTCGCCTGCGCCCGGGCATGTACATCGGCCGGCTGGGCAACGGCGCCCACGCGGAGGACGGCATCTACGTCCTCCTCAAGGAGACGATCGATAATTCCATCGACGAATTCATGATGGGCGGTGGCCGCAAGATCGAGGTCGAGCTCACCGACCGCTCCGTCAAGGTCCGCGACTACGGCCGGGGCATCCCGCTGGGCAAGCTCGTCGACTGCGTCTCCATCATCAACACCGGAGCGAAGTACGACTCCGAGACCTTTCAGAAGGCCGTCGGCCTCAATGGCGTCGGCCAGAAGGCCGTCAACGCCCTCTCCCTCAACTATCGCGCCCAGGCTGTCCGCGAAGGCGAGACCAAGGTCGTCGACTTTGAGAAGGGCAAGCTGAAGAAGGAATCGCGCGTCTCCAAGACCGACGAGCGCAACGGCACGCTCATCGAGTTCACCCCTGACGAGAAGCTCTTCGGCTCTGACTTCCGCTTCCGCACCGAATTCATCGAGGACATGCTGTGGAACTACGCCTTTCTCAACCGCGGCCTCACTCTCACCCTCAACGGCAAACCGTTCAAATCCGAGAACGGCCTGAAGGACCTCCTCACCAAGGAGCTCTCCGGCGAGCCGCTCTATCCGATCATCCACCTCGAGGGTGAGGACATCGAGATCGCGTTCACCCACGGCAAGCACTACGGCGAGGAATACTGGTCCTACGTCAACGGCCAGCACACCACGATGGGCGGCACCCACCTCGCGGCTTTCCGCGAAGCGCTCGTCGAGACGCTCCGCAACCATTTCAAGAAGGACTTCGATGCCGCCGACGTCCGCCAGTCCATCGACGCCGCCATCGTCGTCCGCGTCCAGGAGCCCGTCTTCGAGTCCCAGACCAAGACAAAACTCGGCTCGGCCGACGTCGGGCCCAAGGGCCCTTCGATCAAGGAATTCGTCGGCAAGTTCATGCAGCAGGCCCTCGACACCTACCTGCACAAGAACCGCGAAACCGCCGACATCATCAAGGCCAAGATCGAGGAGAACGAGCACGAGCGCAAGGAGCTCGCCGGCATCCGCAACATCGCCCGCGAGCGCGCCAAGAAGGCCTCGCTCCACAACCGCAAACTCCGGGACTGCCGCCTTCACCTCGGTGACCGCAACGAGCGCGCGGAGGAATCCACCCTCTTCATCGTCGAGGGCGACTCCGCTGCCGGCTCCCTCACCGCCACGCGCGATGTCCAGACGCAGGCCGTCTTCGCCCTCAAGGGCAAGCCGCTCAACACCTACGGTCTCACCAAAAAGGTCATCTACGAGAACGAGGAGTTTCACCTCCTCCAGGCCGCGCTCAACATTGAGGACGGCCTCGACGGCCTGCGCTACAACCGGATCGTCGTCGCCACCGACGCCGACGTCGACGGCATGCACATCCGCCTGCTCCTGCTCTCCTTCTTCCTCCAGTTTTTCCCCGACGTTATCCGCAACAACCATCTTTTCATTTTGCAGACGCCCCTCTTCCGCGTTCGCAACAAGAAGCTCACGCGTTATTGCTACTCCGAATCGGAGAAACAGGCGGCCGTCGTCGAGTGTGGCGCCGCCCACGAGATCACGCGCTTCAAGGGCCTCGGCGAGATCAGCGCCGGCGAGTTCAAGGACTTCATCGGCGAAAACATCCGCCTCGACCCGGTTAATCTCCATCACCTTTACAGCTCCGACGAGCTCCTGAGCTTCTTCATGGGCAAGAACACCCCCGAGCGCCAGGACTTCATCATCGACAACCTCCGCGTGGAGAAAGATCTGGTGGAGGCGTGAGCTTGAGGTAGGGACGGACCGCTGGGCCGTCCGCCAGTGCAGCTGAGAGTTACGGCATGAAGGGTCGCCGCTTGCCGGCGAGCCATTGTAGGTCGGGCTTCACGCCCGACTTTCGTGGATAGATGCCAGTTCAAGTTTCAAGTCTCAGCCTTCAGGTTTCTGCATTCTGTCCGCGTTTGTCCTACAGGGCTGCGCCTTGACGGCAATCGGGATTCAGCCCTAAAGTTGGGTCAGGCAATCCCCGATGCTCCCCACTTCATTTTCAGGTCTCAGGTTTCAGGTCTCAGGTTTCCTGGCGGCCCTGCTCCTCGCTCTCTCCGGCTGCGCCACCACGCCGACCGCCTACGTCGAACCCGCCCCACTCGCGGCGGCCGACCGCACGAAGCTCAACTTGCAGGTCTACGACGCCACCTGGCAGCTCGTGCAGAACAAATATTTCGACCCGGCCTTTCGCGGCGTGGACTGGGCGGCCCTCCGCCTCAAGTATCGCCCGGACGCCGCGACCGCCACCGACGACGCGGAACTCTATCGTGTGCTCGCCCACCTGTGCCGTGAGCTGAAGGAATCGCATCTCACCCCGCTGCCCCCGCTGCGCACCCACGAAATCAAGATCGCCCGCCGCATGGCCGTGGGGATGGGCTGGGCCAACCTCGACGGCCGGCAGGTCGTCACCGAGTTGATTCCCGGCGGGCCGGCGGACCGGGCCGGGGTCCAACCGGGCTGGATCGTGGCCGGCTGTGAGGGCCGGCCGCTGACCAACGACCCACCTCGCTCGCCCCAGCCTGGCCGGCCGGTGACCTACAGTTTCCTCGACCTGAAGAACGAGGCGCGCGACATCACCTTCCAGCCCCAGCTGCTGAAGATCGACCAACTGGTCTCGCGCGAACTGGCTGGCGGCTACCGTTACCTCCGCTTCGATCGCTTCGGTCCCGACTCTCTCCATTGGCTCAGCGAGCAGCTCAAGGAATACCGCCGCTCCCCGGGCGTCGTCCTCGACCTGCGCGAAAATCCCGGCGGCTATGTCGTCGCCTGCCAGCTCGCGGTCGGGGAATTTTTCAACCATCGCGTGGCCACCGGCCAGTTCGTCCAGCGCAATGGCAAGGTGAAGGCCGCCCACGACCTGTCGCTGCTCTCCGCCCGCTACCCAGGCAAGGTGGTCATCCTCACGAGCGGTGCAACCGGCAGCGCGGCGGAGATCTTCACCCACGTCCTGCAATTCCATGGCCGCGCCACGGTCGTCGGCCAGTGCACCGCCGGCGCGGTAATCGTCTCGCGCAACTACAAGCTGCCAGGCGGCGGCACGCTGCAGGTGCCGGTCCAGGATTACCGGGGCCTCGATGGCCGCCGGCTCGAGGGTTACGGCGTGACGCCCAACATCAGTGTCGCGCGGGCCGGACTCGCCGACCTGCGCGATGGCCGCGATCCGGAACTCGAAACGGCCCTGGCCACGCTCGGTGTGGGCCCAGGCCGGACGGGAACCTTGGCCGCCGCCACCCTGTCATCCCCGATCGGTGTCGGCGCCCGCCCCATTGGCCTGCCTTAGGATCCCGATCCTATTTGACCACGGACGTCAGCGATTTCACGAGGCAGTCGTGCGCTGAAAACTTGCGCGTTCCGACCCCATCCGTGTGATCAGTGTCATCCGTCGCAATCCGTGGTCCAAACCGTCTTCAATTGCTCGTCAGAAACCGTTCCAAGGCCTCGCCCACCAGAAGATCAGTGTGTTGGTAATTACGCGGGGCCAGTTGGGCCACCCCACTGAAGGTCCAAAGCAGATCGACCGGCAGCGCCACCCGATAATTGCGGCCCGGTTCCAGTTTGCCCACCTCGAGCCCGGCGGGGAGTTCCACGAACAGCCTCGGCTCTTTTTCCACCGCAGCTTTGCGGGCGATCTCCGCCAGTTCCGCCCCGGTCATTTCACACGTTCCGATTGCGAGGTTGTCGAAGGATGCCCTCAGGTCGCTGACGCCGGTGATGCCCGGGGTCACGGCCATCTGCGCCGACGCCCCGTAACTGCCGGTCAACGCCACCTCGGCCCCGGCGGCGCGACGGGGCGCCGCGCCCAACGTCGCGGACAGGTCACGAAACGTCCGCAGCGATGCGGGCACGAGGGGCGAGCCCGCGCGGTCCGCGGTCCAGCGCCAGCGGCTGTCGAAGCTGCGGGTCGCCACGAGTTGCGGTGAAGTGGCGTCCATGACCAGCAGGTCCGCCCCATAGACCCACGCGACGATGAAATTGCCCCCACCCATGATCTGGGGCACCCAGGATTTCGGCGCGTAGGCCGACGGGTTGTCCGCCGCCACCCAGAACACGAGGCGCTGGGGCGAGAGTGGATTGTAGTGCACGAGCCCGAGCGCGTTGCCCTTCGCGGGAAACTTCATCCCGTCGTTGCACACAATCTCCCCCTCGACCAGGCGCACCGGCAGCCGGTCCGCCATGCGAGCCACGAGGCTGTTCTGGGCCGCCGTGCCGATGAGTACCAGGTGACACCGCGCGATGTCCGCGTCGGTCACCGCCGTGTCGGACTTGACGTTCAGATGGCCATAAAGGTTCTGGCTGTGCGGCACCCCGTCCGGGCCGGCGGGGCCGGAGTCGTCAAGCCAGGCCGGGTTCGGGCTCTTGCTCGCGGCCTCCGCGGCAGATTTCATCGCCGCGACTTCCGCGTCGCTGCCGTGCGTACCGTGGACGATGAGCAGGGGTTCACCGTTGTAGAGCAGCGTCGCGCTGCCGGGCGTGTGGAAACGGAAAGGCGGGGCCTCTTCCTTCCCTGCGAAAGCCCAGCCTTTTTCTCTGCGCACCAACACCGCCTGCTCGGGCAACGGGGCCGGCAAAGTGATGGGCACCGTGCCGTTCACCGAAACCTGCAGGGGCCGGCTCTTGTCGAAGGGCGACTCGGCCAACCGGAGCCGCAGTTGGGCGACATGGGTCAGCTCGGCGTGCAGGAGGTTGTTCGCCCCGGCGGTCAGCACAAAGTGCGCAGGCTGCGACGCGGCATCCCATTCGACCATCTCACCCCACCAGCCGCGCAGGGCCCCGCCATCGGTCGCGGTGTAATCGATGTGGCGGACGGTGCGCGAGGCGGGCCGGACCTGGAATTTCTCCCACACCGCGCCGCGCTCGTTGCCTTCCTTATAATCCCACACGGCGTGGCCGTACCCGTTGGTCTCGTCATAGACCACCTGGCCGCCAAGGGCGCGCAACCGCGCGAGCGGACCGCGATCGTGCAGGACGGACACGGTCCAGTCGTCCGCACTGTGCGTGGCGTAAATCGGCAAAGTCAGCAGGTTGCCGAAGGGCAGGAAACTGGCGAAGCCACAGGTCGGCCGACCCGAGGCAAAAAGATGCGGATAGCGCGAGCCCAGGCGGTAGGTGCCGCCGCCGCCCATGCTGCCCCCGGTCAGGTGAATCCGGTCGGGATCGACGGCCCAGTGCGCCTGCACGTAGGCGATGACGTCCATCACGTCCGCTTCGGACAGGGTGCGATAACCGCCGCCGCGGGAACGCCCGAGCATGGAAAGATCCATCGAGCCCGGATGCGACGCCATGCCGGTGGCATGCTCCAGGTGATTGCCGGCGTAGCCGTGCATATATATGGACAGCGGCGCTGGTCGCGCCGGATCGTAATCCGTGGGGATCGCCATCTTGAACGGTTGGCCGGAACCATCCACCGGCGATTCGTAGGCCCATTCCTGCACCCCCGTCAGGGTCGCGAGCAGCTTCGGATTGGCCGTGATGCGTTCCACCCAATCGGCCAGCCGCTTGGTTTTGGCCTGCGCTTCCTCGCTCGCCGCCCCGTGCCGGGCCACGGCGGTCTCCGCCTCGAACCGGAGAAATTTGATCCACCCGCGGTAGTCCGCGAGGTCGGCGCGGGCCAGCGCCGTCTCCGCTCTGGCCTGGACATCTGCGAGGACCCCCGGCGACGCAATTCCGCCGGCTGCGCAGACCTGGGTCACAGGGACCACGCAGGTGAACAGAACAAGGGCGGGAATCAGGCGGTGCAGGACGGACATGGCGGGACGGGGGCTGGGGGTTGAAAATGGGCCGGAACGACCAAACCGCGCCCGGCTCGACCTGGCAATAATCCATTGAACGACGAGCAATGGCCCAGAACTTCGGACTTTTTGAACAGGGAAATCATAGATTCCACTGACTAAAGATCCGAGGCATCGGGTTAGACTCCTCTCATTCAGGATTCCCATCCGTGCAATCCGTGGAATCCGTGGTCAAAAACTCATTCCTTGCCGTGCGTTTCGCTCTTGTCACCTGTCACTTGTCACTTGTCACTTGTCCCCACCTCAATGGCCAAGAAGAAACCCTCCAAGAAGTACGACCAGGCCGAGCTGCCGTTGGGCGGCGAGACGCCGCCCACGGAGACGGGAGTCCGGAGCCCGGAGTCCGGAAAACCCAGCAAGTCTACCGCTTCCCGCCCCGAGTCGAGCACGACTCGCCCTGAGCCTGTCGAAGGGGCCGCCTCCGGCCTCCCGCCTCCCGTCGCCGGAGAAGCGGATGCCCCACCTCCGCCAAAGAGAAAAAAGGGGGAAAAGGTTCAAAACGAGCAATCGCCGTTGGCACTTTCCTACCGCAACTGGTTTCTCGACTACGCCTCATACGTCATCCTCGACCGCGCCGTCCCACACATCGACGACGGCCTGAAGCCCGTCCAGCGCCGCGTCCTCCATACCCTCTGGGACATGGACGACGGCCGCTTCCACAAGGTCGCCAACGTCGTCGGCGCCACGATGAAGCTCCACCCGCACGGCGACGCCTCCATCGGCGC
>JANYDW010000012.1 GCA_025363455.1 Oleiharenicola sp.
CCACTGCGGTCACGTATTCTTTCCGCCACTCCACCTAATGACTGCCCAATTGTAGCCGCCGGACGCGAGCATGAGGTTCATCAGGAACCGCCCAAATGCGGCCCTTGCCATCGGAACAAGGATGGATGAACACGAAGACAGGGGGCAAGGTTTCAGCAGCCCAACCGCGACCCATTCGTAGGGTTAATAAATCCTTGAAACCAACCTATCGCCGCTACTGGAGCCGCTCTGCCGCGCGCTTGGCACCGAGCAGATCACCGGCAAAGAGAGAAAGTCCAAGCGCCTTGAATGCGTGCAGCCGGGAATTGTGCGCAGGAAAAGGGTCTCGGGACAGTGCCTCGGCCAGTGGAGGGGCGTCCTCCTGCAGGCGGAGAAATGCGTCCCTCGCAGCACAGACGTTGTCGGCTAAGAGGGCGTGCTCCAAGGCGTGAAAATCGGTGTAGGTCCGGCGATAGTTGCCCTGCGGGTGGGATGTGGGTTCGGGTCTATCCAATTGAAATACTTCGGGGCGCATGAAATGTGGATTCTGACAGTTGTGGCCCGTTGTCTCATTCTCATCGGCATGGAGTCGAGATACTTTAGGAATTCTCGGCTCGCAAATTATCACCAGTGCAGTTGTGTGAATACGGTTGGGCTGCCGCATGGGTTCAGTTTGACGCGGTATTTCCCGTCGGCACGCAATGCCGGAAGCGACCGTCGCAAATTCCGCTTGCGCCGGCTCCCTCCGAAATCCTTTAGCTGACCGGCCAAAACCGCTGATGCCCCAGCCCTCACTCTCCTCGTCGCTTGGACGGGTAGCTCCGGGTAACGGCAAAGCTAAAGGCGGCTTCCGAGAGTGGGCCTCAAAGCTCGTCGGAGGAAACCGCCTTTGGCGGGATTGCAATTTCAAGCCGGAAGGTCTGGGCGCAATGACCGCGTCGTTGCCTCGACCGGCCCTCGGGGCAGCGCGGGGGACCGACGGCACGATCAGAAGGCTGCTCAGCATTGGGCTTCATCATTCTTTCTTTCCGCATAGTAGGTGCATATCGGCTGCTACTTTCCATGCAGATGATTGAAGCTGATTCAATCCGACTTCGGTACGTTTTTGTTATCGTCGGCGGATTTCGTAGGCGTAGTTGGTAAGGCTGGCTCGAAGAGTTCGTCAGCTTTCTGGGGCAAGCTCGCAAAGGTATAGGCTGCAATTTGAAACGCACATTTTTGCATAATCGCGTTCACCGGCGCTGAAGCGTCGCTGTGCGCAATTACCACAAAGACCGGGTTGGCGGGCACACTCGCTAATTCTGGTACAGAACCTTTTGCCGGTACAAGGACTGGGATTGGTCCTCCGCTGGGTGTTGGTAAATTTCCCTGCTTTGTAGGATCGGCGACGGGGCCCGGTCCGGTCGAGTCCGTTTTGGCGTCGGTGCTGGCAGGAGGCTGCGGCGCTTTCTCTTCGGGCTTGTGGCTGAAGGTGACTGTAACGCTCTTCCCGTCGAATGTGGTGAGTTTGCAGACGCGTGCATTGGCCTTTGCGGCGGCAAAGCCGGGGGCATTGAGGTCACTCGTCTCCGTAAATCGGAGGTTCCCGACCGAAGCCAGCAACGCGGAAATCCTGTTCGCGTTGATTTTCTTGCCGGCGGGTGTTTGGGTGGAGATCCACGCCGCGTCGTTCTTCGCTCGTGAAATGATAATCGATTCACCTTCCCCGGTATCAATCTCCGCCTGCGCGATGTCCTCGTCCTTGAGGCCGAGGAGTTCGGGGTTGGCCCAGTTTTTCGACTCGGCGTCTAAGCCGCCCTTAAAACTGGCCAAATACACTCTTAGCTCGGCACCGAAGCGTACAAAGCGGCCGCCACCGTCAGCGTTCTTGCCCAGCATGACGGACCAGAGCTCTTTATCCGCAGCGTCGAGCAGTACCACTTGCGTATCTTTCAATCCAAGGCGGTCAATGCGCTCCGCTTTGGTAGTGACCAGACGTTGAATCTTCGCGTCGGTCAGGCTGCCGACCAAGTCGGTGATTTTTGCGAAATCAGCGGGCAGATCAAAAAAGCTGGTGACGCGCCACGTGCCGTCGGGCTGGCGAGCCAGCGAGACGGTTTTGCCCTGGCCAGTGACGCGGAGCCGGGCCGCCTTTTCAATCAATGCGGTGTCCACGAGCGGCTCGCCAAGGCGGGCGCCGGTCGCCAGCGATGACGGCGGTCGCTGGGCGACAAAAACCGCCGCAGACAGCGCGGCGAGGATCGCAACGACGATGAGGAGGGAGCGAAGTTTCATCGCAATGGAGGGCGCATCATGACTTGCGGCGGGTGTGGTGAAACCAAAGGCCAAACATACCGAGCAGAAGCGGCGAGACCAGCAGGTTAATTGCGAGCAGACGATTTTCGAGCCGGTCAATGTCTTCCCGGAGCGAACGCCGGATTTCGCGACGCTCGGCGCGCATCACCGCCGACTGTTTCTGAAACTCCTCAATGGAATTCACCAGCTCGGGTGAAGCGACGATCCGGTTGCCCGTGCCTTTCTTGCTCCGCAGTTCGTTGAGTTTTGTTTGCACCTGCAGCAGACGGGCGTCGAGGGCGGTGAGCTTCTCCTGGTATTTCTTCTGCGCCTCAACCTCCATCTGGCGCACGACCGTAAATGGGCGGAGGGAGTTACCCTTGCCCCGGATAGAGATGAGATCATGCGAGCCGCCGAGGAATTCAACCGAGTTGGACGCGAAAGCGATATTGTCATTCAAGGGCTCGACGGCGGTCTGGCCGAAAATATCCTGCTTGCGCACACTGTAGTCGTCGAAGAGCCAGTCGGAGTCGGCGACAAGAAGCAGAGTGGAAGAGGTTTGAGATTCCTTTAGTGAGCGTTTCGGCACTTCAATTGCTGGTGCGTTTGCCACGGCTTTGTCACCTGGTCGCACGAGGTCCTTCGGCGCGCCGTCGGGAAACGCACTCTTGAATTTGCCGGTGACGAGCGCCGCGATGGTGCGCTTGCCGCTCGGCGTGATTTGGCGCGTGATGTCTTCAGGTTGGGCGAGCTGGAGTGGCATGCTTCCGATCTCGCCGGTTTGGTCCGACGTTTGGATGAGAGGAATGAAGCTGAGGGCGCTACTTGCTTGCGGGCCGAGGCTCCCGGCCTCGATAAACACCGCCGACTTGAGTCGCGCGGTCGGCAGGGCCTTGTCACTGATATTATCGCGCCGGAGCCTCATCCAAACCGGATTTCGGAGAATGCCGATGGGGGCTTGGAACTGCGCCGCGTTTTCCAGATCGCCGACAATACGCTGCGAGTCGTAGGCAATGCCGTAGGCTCTCAGTAGGACCGGCAAATCAGAAGACGTGTTGGGGGGCGGACCACCGCCGTTCATCATGGCGTGCATCCGGCCCTGGCGCTTGAAGTATTGCGATGAGGGATCGACGCAGAGAAAAACCGGTTTGCCGCTGAGCAGAAACTGGTCGATGGCGAACTGGAGCTTCGGCGAGAGATTTTGTGGATGAATCACGGCGAGTACATCGAGGTCGGCTGGCAGCTCGTTGGCGGAGGCTTCCACCTTGATGATCTGGAACGAACGCTCCCACTCGCCGATGACGAACTGGGAAGGCTGGGGCTGCTGCCCGATCATGGCCATCACCTGCGCGTCGATGCCATTGCCCTGAAGCGGGAGGCTGGTGAGCAGACCAAGCTTTCGCTTCTCGGTTTGCTGCACGCTGTCGATCAGCTGCGAAAGATCGTATTCAAGAAATTGTTCGCGTTGCGGCGTGAGAGCCGCGATGATTTTTTGCTGGTCGGCCTGAATAGCGATAAGTCCGAAGAAGAACTGGTCGCCCCCTTTGGTGGCGGCCAGCGGCGACAGGCCGGCGGCCGTGGCGCGCTCCTCCTCGGGCGTGTCGGGGCCCGGGCTGATGATGTTCAATACCAGCATGCCACGGGAGGTGCGGACATACTGGCGCATCATCTCTTGCACACGTTCGCGGTAATTTTTATAGATGATGGGCAAGCCCTCAGTCGCTTTCGAGGCGTAGAGCTCGAGAGTAATTGGCTCTTCGATTTTGCCGAGCATTGCTTTGGTGCCGGGCGAGAGCGAGTAGATGGATTCGGCGGTCAGATCGAGTCGCAGCGGCAGGGACGATGCAAGATAGTTGACCAGCACAAGGCCGAGAAAGAGGAGCGCGATAACGAAGGGTTTGCGACCGACTTTCATGATGGTTTGGCGACGAGATTCGCGTTCAAGCGCTACGGTATTGAGAAAGAGCGTGAAGCCAGTCAGCGACAGGAAGAACACGACGTCCTTCGGGTCAACTAAGCCCTGCGTGAAGGGCTCGAAGTGCGTTATGAAGCTGAAGTTCGCGAGCGTATCCGCGACGGCGACCGGCAGTACGCTTTCGAGAATGTCAGTGAAACTGCTAAACCCGAGGAAAAGCAGCACCGCGCAGACGGCGAGACTGATAACAAAGCTGATGACTTGGTTTTTGGTAAGTGCGGAAGTCAGTGCGCAAACCCCCAGATAGCTGCTGGCCATCAAAATTGCACCGAGATAGTTGCCTGCAATCACACCCCAATCCGGGTGGCCTAAGTAGGCTACGGTGACCGCCAGGGGAATACTGAGGAGGACGGCAAGAGCGAGGACTGCCCAGCCGGCAAAGAACTTTCCGAGAACGGCTTCAAGAGTGGTGACCGGCAGCGTGAACAGAAGTTCGGCGGTGCCGGAGCGATTCTCCTCAGACCAGAGCCTCATGCCGACCGCCGGCACGAGGAAAAGGAAAAGCCACGGGAAAAAAGTGAAATAGCTGTCCATCTCCGCGGCGCCGGCCTTGAAGAAGCCGCCAAAGCGGGAGAAGGCGAGCGAGACCGAGAGGGTGAGAAAGCCGGTGAGAAAAACGTAGGCGACCGGCGTGCGGAAATAGCCGAAGAACTCGCGTTTGAAGATGGGGATAACTTGTTTCACTTAGAATCGTTCTAACAGTAAAGAAACACGTCCTGGCTTCAGGTGTCCGACCGGGTTAGATCGTGGAAAATTTCATCTAGACGCGCCCCAGGGGCCCGGGCCCGCAGTTCAGCGGGCGTTTCGTCCGCGACCACCCGGCCTTGCGAGATGATGATGACGCGCGTGCAAATGGCATCGACTTCTTCGAGGATATGTGTCGAAAGAATGACGGCTTTTTCTTGCGCCATGCTCTTGATGAGCGAACGGACCTCAGTTTTCTGATTGGGGTCGAGTCCATCGGTCGGTTCATCGAGGACCAGCGCAAGCGGATCGTGCAGCAACGCTTGCGCGAAGCCGACGCGTTGTTTGTAGCCTTTCGAGAGAGTTTCAATGACCTGTTGCCGCACGCTCACCAATTGCGTGCGCGCAATCGCCAGATCGACCTGGGTGTGCCTAACCGCCGAAGAGTGGAAGCCGCGAACTTCGGCAATGAAGTCGAGGAATTCCTCTACCGTCATCTCAGGGTACACGGGCGAGTTCTCCGGCATGTACCCAAGCTGGCGTTTCACTGCTACCGGATTCACCGTCACGTCAACCCCACCGACCGTGACCGTACCTTCGTCGGGAAATAGGAAGCCCGCGATCATTCTCATGGTTGTCGATTTACCCGCGCCGTTCGGTCCGAGGAATCCAAGGATGTCGCCGCAATTGACGCGGAACGACACGCCGTCAACCGCGCGTTTCGCACCGTAGTTTTTGACCAGATTTTTGACTTCGATCATGGGGTAAGGTGGAATGTGCGGACGAATACGAGAAACACCGGGTCGCGGCCCCAAGCGGCGTGTACGGGGCGTTGATCGATCTTCTCTGGTTGGATGATCCTGTCGTTTGCGAGGACCCGCATCCACTCAAAAACGGCCTATCGATCGAGCCCTGGAATAGTGCCAGGGCACCATCTCGACGAAGCCGATCTCAATGCAACGAGTTCGGCAAGTCTGTTCGAATACTGGGGCGCTGCGTCCGCCCTTGATTGCCAGGTGAGGTGGACCCGATCCATTGGACAGCGGATCGGGTAAATTAAGTTAAGATAAGGGAGAGGTGCAGGGGGAGGAGCTTCGCCCCTCCCCCGCTCTGGTTGGGTTGTCGGCGGAAGCGCGCGTTGTCGAAGTCCGGGATCCGATTCTCCCATGACTCGGGGAGCTGGGCCTGCACCAAATGAGCGACGACTGGCAGCCGCTCGAAGCCCGCGCCCGTCCATTCCCGCCAATCGGCGAGCTTGCTGTCACGGGGTCCTCCGCCATTCGCCCCGTTCATCGGCATTCCGTCCCACCCGGCTTTTCATTCCGCGACCGTTGGTGCACGGTTGGGGCAGGTTCATGAATTGGTGTCACGACCCCGGTGACAGTAGGCGCTCACGGAGGTCGTCATTTCACCCCCGGATATTGGCACTTCGCCCCTCGGAGGTTGCTAGCCCAGTGTGATCCCGTCTTTTCCCACTAGACTTTGCTCCCCGCAGGTAAGACCAACCCTAATACCCCGTATGAAATTCCGCTGTCTTCTCCTTGCCGGCGCCCTGGCTTCGGCCAGTGCCTCGGCCCTCGCCGCCGACAACGCCGTCCTCTACTGGAACGAGCAGGCATTGAACACCACGCGCCTCGCGCGCAATCCGCCGCCGATGTCCTCGCTGTTCCTGGCGACCTACCACGTGGCGATCTTTGATGCGGTTAACGGCATCACACACACGCACAAAGGCTGGCTCGTGAACGAGCCGGCGCCAGCCGGGGCCGACCTCGACGCCGCTGTCGCCGGCGCCGCGTACACGGTCATGACGACTCTGTGGGCCCCCACGGCCAATCCACACAATCTCCAGGTAATCTACGAAAAGGCCCTCGCCGCCATTCCTGACGGTCCGGCCAAGACCGACGGTATTGCCTGGGGCGAGAAAGTCGGCAAAGCCGTCCTCGCCGGCCGCGCCAACAGTGGTTTCGACAAGCCCATCCCCGGCAAGTACACCGCCATGGACCAGGGCCGCTGGCGCGAGACGCCCCCCAATTTCCGCCCACCGTTGCTGCCGTTCTGGGGCAAGGTCACGCCGTTTACCATGACTTCGCCCGATCAATTCCGCTCGCCGCCGCCGGAGTCGCTCGGCTCGAAGGAATATGCGGAGGAGCTCAACTTCGTGGCGAAGCGCGGCGCCCGCGACAATGCCGAGCGCACGGAATATGAGACGCTCAGCACGCCCTTCTGGAACGACGACCTCGGCACCTGCACGCCGCCTGGCCACTGGAACATGATTGCCGCAGACCTCGCCCGCCGCAACAAGCTCGGCACCGCCGACACTGCCCGCCTCTTCGCCCTGCTCAATATGGCGCAGGCTGACAGTGCCATCGCCTGCTGGGAGACAAAATTCTACTATAACATCTGGCGCCCCGAGACTGCCCTGCGCGAACTCGACCCGAAGCTCAACGGCGAGGTGAAGGTCGACGCCGACTTCATCCCCAACATGGCCTCGCCGCCTTTCCCGGCCTACACGTCCGGTCACAGTACGTTCTCCGGCGCTGGCGCCCGCCTGCTCGCCCTCTGTTTCGGCACCGACGACATCGAATTTTCCGTCACCTCCGACGCGCTGCCGGGATCCGTCCGCACCTTCAAAAAGCTGTCCGACGCCCAAAAGGAAGCGGGCATGAGCCGCGTGGTCGGCGGCATCCATACGATGTCCGACAATCTCGAGGGCCAGAAAGCCGGCATCAAGATCGCCGATTGGGTCTGGGCGAACGCCTTGCAGCCGGTCGCCAAGTGATCGCGATGGCGCATTCCGCTTCAGCCGAGACAGGGCCGGTGCCCGTGACGGTGCTGCCGTGGATGCTGCGTGCCGGCATGGCCCTGTGCTTCCTCGGCCACGGTGCCTTTGGTCTCATGACCAAGGCGGCGTGGGTGCCTTATTTCGCGGTCGCCGGAGTACCGTCGCCGTGGGCCTGGCGGCTCATGCCGTGGATTGGCGCGATGGATGTGGCCCTCGCCTTACTGGCCTTTCTCTGGCCCTGCCGCGCGCTATTTGCGTGGGCGGCGGTCTGGACGGTATGGACCGCCCTCCTGCGTCCGTTCGCCGGGCAAGGCTGGCCAGAGTACTTCGAGCGCGCCGGCAACTATGGCGTGCCGATCGCGGTTCTTGCCATCATCGGCCTGCGCGGCCATTGGTTCGTCCGCCTGCCGGATTGCTGGCCGGAAATGACCAACGCCGTTCGCCGGCGGGTGGTTCTGATCCTGCAGGTCGCACTCACCAGCCTGCTGGCCGGCCATGCCGCCTGTGCGTTGATGCTGCAGAAGCCGGCGCTGGCGCATCATTATGAAATATTCAGCCCGTCCAGTCCGGTGCGCCTGATGCTCGCCGTGGGCTGGTTCGAGGCGGCACTGGCGGTCGCCGTGCTGGTCGTCCGCGTGCCGGCCCTGGTCGGCTTCGCATGTCTCTGGAAGCTTGCCACCGAGTCCCTCTTTCTGGCCAGCGGCGCCCCGGCACCCGTCTTCGAAGTGATCGAGCGCGGGGGCAGCTATGTGGTGCCGCTCGCACTCGCCTGGCTCCTGACGCGGCCGGTCGCGGCCGCGTCGTTCCGTCATCCGCAAACCGCCTGAATCCCTTCCCCATGACCAAAGCCACGCTCCCTCGCCTCCTCGCCGCGCTTGTCCTGCTGACAATCGCTCGCGCCGATCCCGCCTACACTTCCATGCCGCTGGCCGTGCGCGCGCCGTTGCCCGCGGGGGCCAAGCCGTTCCAGCGCCTGACCGCGGCCGAGTCGGGCATCGACGTGCCCAACGTCTACAACGACCCGCGCATGTGGGGTGATCGCTTCCGCGAACTCACGCTCGGTGCCCTCGAGACCGGGGTGGCGGTGGCCGACTTCGACGGCGACGGCCATCTTGACATCTTCACCGTCTCCAAGAACGGCCCCTGCGCGCTTTACCGCCAGCCGATCCTCGGCCATTTTGAAAACGTTGCCGCCGCGGCGGGCGTGGACTGCGTCGCCCAGGACGAGAAGATCGGCAAGGTCGGCGCGACCGCCGTCGACATCAACCAGGACAGCTGGCCCGATATCTACGTCTGTCGCTATGACGCGCCGAACCTGCTCTTCGTGAACAATGGCGACGGCACCTTCACCGAGCGGGCGAAGGAATACGGCCTCGATATCAAGGACGCCTCCGTCCACGCCTCGTTCGCGGACTATGACCGCGACGGGTACCTCGACTGTTACCTCGTCACCAACATCCTCGATTTTTCCAAGGCCCCGCAGGGCCGCCGCGACTACCTGCTGCACAATGACGGCCACGGCCATTTCGTGGACGTCTCGAAGACGGCCGGCATTTGGGGCCTGACGCAGGGTCACACCGCTGTATGGTTCGACGCCAACGGCGACGGGTGGCCCGACCTCTATGTCGCCAACGACTTCGAGACTCCAGACCGCCTCTACCTGAACAAAGGCGACGGCACTTTTGCCGACGTCGTCGACGAGCGGCTGCCGCACGTCACCTATTTCTCGATGAGCGCCGACTCGGGCGATCTGAACAACGACGGCTTGGTGGATTTCCTCGTTACCGACATGCGCGATCGCAACCACGCCCAGTTCATGACCGGCATGGAGGAGATCGGCCGCGGGCTCTGGGAGATGGAGCGGGTGAACGACTTGATCCCGCAATACATGTGGAATGCCGTCTATCTCAACACCGGCACCGACCATTTTCAGGAAGTGGCGCACCTCACGGGCATGGACGCCACCGGCGGACCTTCGGCGCACGCCTGGCCGACCTCGACAACGACGGCCGGCTCGACGTGTTCTATACCAGCGGCATGATCCGCAACTTCATCGACGCGGACCTCGTCGACAAACAGAACCGAGCGCCGAGCCTCGCCGCCCGCGCCAACGTCTGGAAGAATTCGCCGCCCCGTAATGAGACCACGCTCGCATACCACAACCTCGGTGACCTCCACTTCGAGAACGTCTCCGACGCCTGGGGCTTGAACGAGAGCACCGTGGCCTTCGGCTGCGCTGTCGCCGACCTCTTCAACACCGGCAACCTCGATCTGATCTACGCGAACTGCAATGCGCCGCCGACCATCGTGCGCAACAACCTCGCCACGGGCCACCGGGTTGAGATAAAGCTCGCCGGCCAAGCGCCCAATCGGGATGGCATCGGCGCCGAACTGCGGATCGAGACCGTTGCGGGCGTTCAGGTGCGCCAGCTCTTCACCGAACGCGGCATCGTCGCCAGCGAGCCGGCCGTCGCCCATTTCGGCCTGGGTGCCGAAACCGGGATCAAGCGGCTGACGATCCACTGGCCGCTCGGCCAGGTCCAGGTGCTGGAAAATCTTCCCGTCGACCGGCTCCTCACGATCAGCGAGCCGCCGCACGACGGGCACGCCAAGCTGCCCCCGGCGCGCCTGAAAACGACCGCGGAACCCGGTGCGGTGTTGACGGAGTCCGCCGCCGGCCGCGGCCTCCGGCACAGTAACGCGCTGCGGCCGTTCGATGAGTTCATCCGGCAGCGCCTGCTGCCGCACCGCCTCAATGGCCAGGGCCCTGCGCTCGCCACAGCTGATGTCAACGGCGACGGCCTCGCCGACGTGTTCGTGACCGGCACCGCCGGCCAGACCGGCGAGCTGTTCCTCGGTCAGAAGGATGGAATCTTCGTGTCCGCGCCCGATCAACCCTGGGCCGCAGCGAATGAGGCCGATGATGTCGGCGCAACGTTCCTCGATGTCAACGGCGACGGCGCGCCCGACCTGTTCATCTCCGCCGGGGGCGTGCAGAAGGACCGGGGCGACGCCCAGCTGAACGACCGCCTTTACCTCAATGACGGCCATGGCAAATTCACCCTGGCGCCGGATGGAATGGTGCCCGGCGATGGTGAGAGCACGACGGCCGTCGCCGCGGCGGACTTTGATGGCGATGGCAAAACCGACCTGTTCGTTGGCGGCCGTGTGGTTCCGGGGAAATATCCGGAGACGCCCCGCAGCTTCCTCTACCGCAACGTCGGCGGCAAATTGGTCGACGTGACCGATGCGATCGCGCCCGGTTTGCGGAATATCGGCATGGTCACTGCCGCCGTCTGGGCGGATCTTGACGGCGACAAGCGCCCCGAACTGATCGTCGCCACCGAGTGGGGCCCGGTCTCGGTCTTCCACAACACCGGCAAGAAACTGGAGAATGTCACCGCGAAGGCCGGGCTGGCCGGGGTGACCGGCTGGTGGTGCGCCATTGCGATCGCTGACGTGAACGGCGACGGCCGGCCCGACATCATCGCGGGCAACGCCGGGCTCAACACCAAATACCACGCCACCGCGTCCGAGCCGACATTGCTCTATGCCGGTGACCTCGATGGCACCGGCCGCACGCAGCTGATCGAGGCGCAGTATGAGAACGGGGTGCTGGTACCCCTTCGCGGCCGGAGCAAGCTTGGCTACTCCTTTCCGTGGCTGAACAAGAAATTCCCCACCTACAAGGCCTACGCCGCGGCTTCGCTCACCGATATTTTCGGCGCGGACAAGCTCGCGGCCGTGACCAAACTCTCCGCCACCGAGTTGGCGAGTGGCGTTTTCCTCCAACGAAAGGACGGCACGTTCCGGTTCGCGCCGCTGCCGCGCACCGCCCAGATCGCCCCGATCAACGCCGTCATCGCCCGCGACCTTGATGGCGACGGACTGCTCGATCTGCTCTGCGTCGGCAACAACTTCGGCCCGGAACCCTCGACCGGCCGCTTTGACGGCGGCCTCGGCCTCTTCCTCAAGGGCGACGGTCAAGGCGGCTTCACCGCCCTTTCCGCCACGCAGTCCGGCGTCGTCATCACCGGGGAAGCCCGCTCCGCCGTGGTCTTCAATCCCGGCGGCGGCAAACACCCCGCCGTCATGGTCGGGCGCTGCGACGGTCCACTGCTTCTCTTCACCACCAAGTAAGTCCCACATCCACGCTCCCATGACCTCCTCCAAGCCGTTTCGGCTGTTCGCCCTGCTGGCGTTCGCCGGGCTCACTCCCATCCTGTTTGCGCAAACCACTGCTTCGGCGCCCAAGCCCGTCGTGCCGCCCCCGCCGTTTCCCGGCTTCCTTAACAGGCTGCTGAAAAAGTCTGTCACAGTTTGAACATTGGCGGTGGAGCTGCGTCGAAGCAGGCAACATGCGTGGCCAACTTCCGAACCAGCCCTGTTTCGTCAGCCTGATCAACGTTGAGACGATGATCCCCGACACGCACC
>JANYDW010000039.1 GCA_025363455.1 Oleiharenicola sp.
ACTTGCTCATCATTTGGGCGCTCGCCGCCCTGGCGCTGCGTTTCGGTAATCAGTGGAATGTGGAATCGGCCGAACCTTATTTCCTGATGGGAACGGGCGTCATCGTAATTGGAATGGCGGTCTGGACACTATGGCGCATCCGAAAAAATTCAGGACACCATCATCACCACCATGACGAATCGAAATCGCTCGTTACCTCGGATGGCACACTTGACCTGAGCGTGTTTGAGGAGGGCGTGCCGCCTCGGTTTCGCATTGCCGCTGGCTCGCTCCCGATTGAGCCAGTTCTCGTCCGCACCATCAGGCCCGGCGGTGAGGTGCAGACCTTCAGCTTCGTTCGGCGGCCGGATTTCTGGGAGTCCAACGAAACGATTCCCGAGCCACACGAATTCCAAGTGGAAGCGTTGCTGAATGGTCCGTCGGGGGAAAGCACCGTAGCCGTCGATTTCAGCGAGGAACATCACCACCACGAGAGCGAAGAAGACGACGCGCACGCCCGAGAGCACGCCGAACAGATTCGCCGTCGCTTTGACGGTCGCGAGGTCACCACTGGACAAATCGTTCTTTTCGGTCTGACCGGTGGGCTGATGCCCTGCCCCGCGGCACTGTCCATCCTGCTGCTGTGCTTGCAGGTCAAAAAATTCACGCTCGGATTTTCTCTGGTCGCCGCGTTTAGTTTTGGCCTCGCGCTGACGCTCGTCACTGTCGGCGTTGTCGCTGCTTGGGGTATGAAGGAAGTCTCGAAGCGTTCGGGCACTTTGAGTCGGCTAGCGGAAAAGGCACCTTATCTGTCGTCCATTCTGCTAATCGTCTTAGGAGTGGTGTTTTTCGCGCGCGGTATTTGGCACTTCGTTTGAGCTGGAACCGGCTGCCGGACTCCGAGCCGAAGGGGCGCGGCGCAGCCGCGAGTGCGCAGCACCTGTGCCGGTTCGGAGGCACGCCAATCCCCGCTCGTCTCGCCGAAGCCTCGGCGAAGGCGGATTTTGTCGCGCCGGAGGCCCGGCGAAGGCGGGTGGGGACGCCAACTAAACCCGCCAATCCGGCGGGTTTTTAGTTGAGGGTTGATGAAACCCTCACCTTACACCCGCCCTTCGCCGGACGGTATCAGGCGGCCGCCCCAGTCGACCCCAAATTATCCCGGGTCGAGCGACTCGGGAATTTTACGGCTCAGTGATGGCGTCAATCAGCTGATCGATGTGCGCATGGACGCTGGCCAGCGTACGGGGCGAGTCGGGGCCGCGAGGCGGGGGATTCAGCGCAGTGATGACGCCCCACGGGGTCGCGGACGCGGCCTCAGTGAGCGTGGGCTCGGTTGCCAACTTGAACGCCAATCCGCGCATTTCGCAGGCCCCCGCGTAAGTGGCGGCGGCCTCCGCGTTGGCACCCACTACCAAGAGCGGAGGCCTAGGCTGAGGCGAGTCCACGACGGCGGTCCCCGGTCCGTCGTGCGGCGCACTCACCGGGGGAAAAGTGTAGCGCAACGGGCGGCGCCACCAGCCCGGGCCCCGGGCCGCGGGATGATGAAAGCGGCCGGTCCGGGCCAGGCTGCGAATGGCCTTGGCCACCGCGGTTTCCCGCGGAACCCCACTGCGCACGTCGAAGGCGCCCACTTCGTAATATCCGGCCTGACGGAGCAGCAGCGAATCCCAATCATACGCGCCGAACAGCGCCCAAGCCGTCACGGCGCGAATGTCGGCGCCTCCGGCTCTCACCTGCTGGGCCGCACTCCATATCTCCTGCAGCCAGCGCAACTGCTCATCGCGGGTACAGGCGAGCTGGACCTCGGTGATCGCGATCGGGCGGTGGTAACGCTGCCAGAGTTCGCCGAGCAGTCGGGCCGGCCCGGCGGCGCCTTCCACGCGGACGCGCACGGCGGGCACGTCGGCGTAAGCCTGGCGGCCATTGCCGCCGTGGTAGCCCGGGGGATAGTTTTCCAGCCGTTCGTCCAGGAACCGCTCGCTGGTTACATAGTGGTTCATGCCGAGGATGTCGGGCAAACATGGATCGGAGATGAAGGATTCTAGTTCGTCGCGCCCAATTCCCGCCGCGAGCAGATGGTGGTATAACGGCCGCTCCGCCGTCAGGCGACCGCCGAGAAGATCGAACGTCAGCCAACGGCGCTCGTTTTCGAACTCGGCCTGGTAGGCCAGGGCGTCCGTGCTGTGCGTCTTACCGATATCCTCCGTCTGGATCAACCGGGCGGCGGGATTCACCGCGCGGATGGCCCGCATGGCGGCGCGGACGGCGTGGCATTGCTGGACGAACATCCGCACGAAGGACGCATGGTCGCGGTGAAACGGGTGCCAGATCCCATACATGCCGCTAAAGCGCGCCGTGGTGAGCGGCTCATTGACCGGGGTGTAGGCGTCAACCCAGGGATAGCGGGCCGCCACGGCGCCGGCGAATCGAGCCAGCCCGGAGACAAACTCCGGGTCGAGCAAGCCGCCGGCGAGAGGACCGGCCCCGTGGTGCAGGAGACCCACGATCGGCCGGATGCCGAGCTCGCGCAGCCGGCCCAGCCGCGCGTCTGCCCACCGCCAGTCAATGGAAGCGGTGGCGTGATGTTCCCACAGGACCGGATAACGCAGCGTCCGCAGCCCCAAGGCCGCCAGGCGGTCGATATCATCTTCCCGGCGGTCGTGTCCGGTGCGGGCGAGTTGATTCTCCACACCCCGCGAGAGGCGCACGTGAGAACATTCGACGCCCCCCCAGATTTCCAGTGGATCCCTGGCTACGCGATTCATGGCCGCGCGGGTCCGGTTTTACGGTCCCACTCGAGGACCAGGGTGGGACAGATCGGATAACGGCCCGTGGCATCACCGTAGATCGTCAGGCCACCTTGATGGGCAGCCGTGGGTGACACGGCGCAACGCAGCCGCAGCACCCCGTCATCGGCACACGTGGCGGCCACGCGATGCAGAAACTCCCCCTCGACCACGGCTTTCATGAGATAGCCATACGCCCCAAACCGACTGTCCAGATAACTCAGCACGCCGCGGGTGTCATGGGGATGATTGGGCAGCAGAACCTCGTGCACCGGAATGCCGTTGAGCGACACCGCGCACATCGTGGGAAAGGTGAAAGCGTCGGTTTGCGGGTGCCCGGGCCGGCACGCCGAGGCTTCGCACAGCAACCGCAGGCGACAGGCGCCGTCGAGCTGCCGCAGCGCTTCGGCGCGAAATTCCCATTCGAAAAACCCCGTGCCGCGCCCCTGGCACCGGCCCTGGCGCCCGGCGTCGGCCGCACTGTCGTGGCCCTCCGTCCACTCCGCGGTGGTCCACCGGTCCGCCGGGCGTCGCAGGATCAGGGTGCCGTCCCGGGTTTCGCTTTCGGGGGGAGGACCGGAGGCGACCAGGTGCTTGATGAAATTGGCGGCGATGATTTCGCCGCCGCCGGTGATGGCCGAAACCCACAGCGTGCCCAACATCGCCTCAGCGGGAAAGGTCAGCGCGAGACGCTGGACCAGCTCAACCCGGTTTTGCGTGAAGGGAATCGGCATCCAGCCGCGCAGGAGGGCCGGGTGGATGATGCCGAGCGTGTCGATGCCCGCATAGTGCCAATGGAGGGTCACGTCGGCATAGGTGCGACGGGAAAAATGCGCCGAACAAATCTCGATCTCGGTGGTGCTGCCGGGCGCCACGCGGCTGACCGGCGGTGCGTTGATCGGCAGGACGTCGCCCTGGTTGACCAAGGTCGGAGGATAGCCCAGTTGCTTGGGCGTCCGATCGTAGTTCAGCAGCCCGTTGTATTCCCATTCCACGTCGGTCAGCTGCGTGAAAATATAGGCGGACAGTGGGTCGTGCCGCCGCAATTCGTTGGTCAGGAATTTAAAGGTCCAGCTGATGTCCCGGTCGCCATCCAGCGCGCCCACCCCGCCATACTCGCTGTTGATGAGAGGTGCATCCGCCTGCTGGCGCCCGGCGACGTAGTTGTAGGAGGAACCCCGGTAGGATTTGGCCACGACCTCCTCGATGTGGGCCTTGGCCTTGGTGTAGTCGTCGAGGTAGAAATGCCAGGAATTGATATCCGTGTCGACGTGCCCGTACGCGGCCAGATGCTCCCACACCACCACGCTCATGTCCTCGATCAAGCGCGTCGCGTCGAGCGACTTGGCCACCAACCACATTTCATGGACCCATTTGAACGAAGAGCTGTTGGCCAATTTCTCCGCATCCTTGCGGGTGAATTTCTGCCCCAGTTTGGGGGCGATGAATTGCATCAGCTCATTCTGGCCGCCGAAGCCCCACGTCTCGTTGAAGAGGCACCAGGCGATGATCGAGGGATGATTAAAGTCCCGCTCCATACCTTGGCGCATCATGGATTCGAAGCGCCGCCGGCCGAGGGGCGTATCCCCGCCTTCGCCAAAATTCGGAAAATCCTGCATCAGCAGCATGCCCATCGTGTCCGCGCAGTAGAGCACCAGGGGATCGTCGAGCTTGATGTGGATGCGGAGAAAATCGAAGCCGGCATCCCGGGCGAAGGTGATGTCCTGCTCGATAGTCTTGAGTTGGCGGGCGGTGTAGATGCCGTCGGGGTGATAGGATTGATACAAGGCGCCGCGCAGGTAGATGGGGCGATTGTTCAAACAAAGCCGGGCGGGCGAATTCCCGGTGGGGGCCGGGGCGGTGTGAAGCTTGCGGATGCCAAAATAGCTCCGGACCGTATCGGGCTCGCCGCCGGCCTGAAGCAAACGAAACACCACGTGATAAAGCTCGGGTTTGCGGGGGTCCCATAGGATCACGGGCGACATCGTGAGGGCACCGACGGCAGAGCCATTTTGCACCGGCAGGGTCAGGTGCTGGGTCGTCCCCGCCGGAGACACCACCGTGATTTCCAGGGACTGCGCCTGTGCGCCGGCGCAGCGCAGCTCGAAGCGCACTTCCCCCGTGTCGATGTCGGTCAGGATGCGGAAATGGTCGATGTGAGCCGCGCCCCGGGGCTCCATAAACACGGTCTGCCAGATGCCACTGGTCGGGGTGTACCAGCCCCATTGCTTGCCCACCGGTTGCTCGTGGTTGTCCATCGGGTCCTCGACGCGGAAAACCAGGACGGCCCCGCGCGGGTCGCTTGCCGCCAGCGCGGGCGTGAGATCGATTTCCACGGGAATGTAACCGCTTTCCCAAGCGCCCAACCGGATGCCATTGCACCACGCCTCGAGAAAGTAATCGGCCGCCCCGATCGTCAGAAACACCCGCCGATCCTTCCACTCCGGGCTGTCGGGGATCGTAACGTGGCGACGGTACCAGCCCACCTCGTACCGCGGCGAGCTGCGGTGATTCTCCCGGGTGACGACGAGGGGATCGCGAAACACCCGGTGCGAAAAATAGTTTTCATTGCCCGCCGCATCCCCCTCGCCCCAGGCCGCCAGCGATTCCCAGCAAAAGGGCACGATGATCTGTTCCCGCCAGGCCGGCCCGCCCGGCGCGAACCAGCGCGCCTCGTGCCCGATCCGCTGCGGATCGAATCGGAATTCCCACGGGCCATTCAAGTTCAGCCAGTCGACGCCCTCGACCCGGCCCCGCTGCCGGTCGGGCCGGGGATATTCCGGACGGGGAATGGGCGAGGCGAAAAGCATCGGCGCGTTCAGGCCACCGCGCGGAGAGCGGCCTGATTCGGCCCGGCGAGCCGGGCGAAGAGCGTGAGCGCCTGGCCGACCACCTGGTCCATGTTGTAATAGCGGTAGGTCCCGAGCCGGCCGACAAAGTGCACATCCGGCGTCTTTTCGGCCAGGGCCTGGTATTGCTTGTAGAGGGCGGCGTTGGCGGGCCGGGGAATGGGATAGTACGGGTCGCCCTCGGCGGTGGGGAATTCGTAGACGATGCTGGTGGAGGCGTGCTCCTGCCCGGTAAGATATTTGAATTCGGTGATCCGGGTATAGTCGTACTCGTTCGGATAGTTGACCACGGGTGCGGACTGGAAGACCGGCCGGTGGTGGGTCTCGTGCTTGAAGTTGAGGCAACGATAGGGCAGCGGCCCGAAACAGCAGTCGAAGTACTGGTCAATCTGGCCGGTATAGATTGTCGTCGTGCAGGGAATCTCCCGGGAGATCTCCCGGTAGTCGCAGTTGAGGAGCAGCTTGATGTTGGGATGATCGAGCATGTTTCCGAACATATGCGTGAAGCCCCGCGCCGGCATCGCCTGGAATTTGTCGGTGAAATACCGGTCGTCGCGGTTGTAGCGGACCGGCACGCGCGCGGTCACCTGCGCATCGAGCTCGCTGGGGTCCAGGCCCCACTGCTTGCGCGTGTAGTTGCGGAAGAATTTCTCGTAGAGTTCGCGGCCGACGCTGGCGACCACCACATCCTCAGACGTGACCAGCTCGGGCCGGGGCTCGGCCACCGAGCTCAGATATCTTTTCATGCCCTCGGGATCGAGCCGCAGCCCGTAAAGCTCGTTGATGGTGTCGAGGTTGATGGGCATGGGCACGAGCCGGCCGTCCACGCAGACCTTCACCCGATGCTGATACTGCCGCCATTCCGTGAACTGTCCCAGGTAGGAGAAAATATCCGCCGAGTTGGTGTGGAAAATATGCGGGCCGTAGCGGTGGATGAGAATCCCATGCTGGTCATGGCAGTCGTAGGCGTTCCCCGCGATGTGCGAGCGGCGATCAACCACCAGGACCTTTTTGTTGGCCACCCGCGCCAGGCGCTCCGCCAGCACGCTGCCGGCAAAACCGGCGCCGACGATGAGGTAATCAAACATGGCTGAGGCGGCCGTGCAGGACCGGGTTGGACTGATTCGATTGCTCACGCGCCTCGCGCCGACGCGCGGCGATGGCCGTTTTCACGTGGGCGTTCATCTGGCTGGTAATGCTTTCCCAGGTGTTCCGGCCCGCGAGTTCCACTCCTCGTTGCACCCGCGCCTGGTCTGGTCTCACCCCTTCCCGGCGGCAGTACGCAATGAATTCGGCCGGCGTCTCCGCCACGTGACAGATGCCCTCGAAATTGGTTTTAACCTCGTCGAGGGCGGTCGACACGACGGGCCGGCCGGCGGCCATATATTCCAGCGCCTTGGTGGGATTGATGAATTCCGTGGCGGCATTGCGTGCGAACGGCATCAGGCAGACGGCAAACCCTTTTGTGATTGCAGGAAGCTGGCGGTATTCCCGGCGGCCCAACCAGTGCAGGTTCGGGCGCTGGGGCAGGGAGGCCGGATCGACCTTCACCACCGGGCCCACCATGGCGACGCTCCAGCCAGGCAGCGCGTCGGCCAGTTGCGCTAGGAGCGCGTAGTCGATGCGTTCATCGACCACGCCGAAATAGCCCAGGACCTTGCCCGGCAGTGCGGCAATTTCGGCGTCAGTCGATAGAGCCGCATCGCGCGCCTGACCGAAAAGGTCCACGTCAACCCCGGTGCCGTAGAAGTGGCAGTTGGGATTAAGCGGAAGTCGCTTGTCGCGCATTTTCCGGCCGCCGCAAAAAGACGACATCGGCGCGACGCACCAGTTCGCGCTCCCGTTTCACCAGGCCCGGAGGCGCGCCCAGAAACTGCGAAAGCTCATCCATGCAATCATACACGATGGCGCATTCGCCGAGGTGGCCGGCAAACGCGGTGACAGCCATGGGGTCGTTGAACCAGAGCACTGGGGCGCGGAAGCGGGGATGCTCGCTCTGGAAACCCTGTAAGAGGTGGCGCCGCTCCCGGTCGATGAAATCCCCGTCCGGCCACCGGCTCGCGGGCAGGTGCATTTGCAGGACAGTGATGCGCGGTTGCCCCTCAGCCTGCCGGTACCGGATTTCGCTGTTCGTGACGTCGCTGCAATAGGTTTCGACAAACAACACATCCCGCTCGCTCGCGAGCCGGGAGAGCAATTGCTGGGGACGTTGCCACACCCCTGACCACGCCAGATGACAGAGGGCGATCAAGGGCGCGCCTCGACGTGGGGAGAAAAGGCCAGGCACGGACGACTCGGTAAACGAGGAGAAAGAGCCTGCAAGGAGCAGTGGAGTCATGGACATAGGAGAGTGGATTGATTGGTTGAGATGTGAAAACGACCGGGACCCAGGGGGCCACGGTCCGGCAGGATACCAGCCGCGGTAACTGCCCGCCACAGGGCCGCTGCCTGATCAGCAACCCGGTTTTTTCCCCATGATGAAAAGCAAGGCCGTGCGGCGAGACGCGAGGGAGCGGAAGGTGTGGGCGCATCAGGTGGGAGGAACCCCGCGCGCAGCGGCATGCGCAGCGAGCGCGACGGCGCATCCAGGCGGGAGCGGAATTTTCGGTAGTGGGTCCGTTTGATTGTAGGTCGGGCTTTATGCCCGACGATCAACGTCCATGTCGGGGATTAACCCCGACCTACAGTACGCGAAGTCGCCGCAAGCGGCGGTTAACTTAACTCACGCCGCACGAATCAATGGTTGTGATGCACAAACGGCAATGTGGGGCGCACCGAGGACGTCGCCGAGGCTCGCTTGGAACGAAACGGCAGCGTCAGTGTGGTCAAGAGTAGCGGCGACTAGGAGCCCACCGATCTCGTGACTTTCGCCTCGGGCTGCCGTGAGAAAGGCCGTTATCGCACGACCACGCGCTTGACCCGGCCGATTTCAGTGACGAGCACCTCTTTTTGCCGGAGCGTCCGGGCCAGTTTTCGACTCCAAGGGCGGACCTGGCTCCAGCCTGCGGCCGTGACGATGATTTGACGGGATTCCTCGCGGACGAATCTCTGGTGAACCGGGTCGAACCAACCGCCCGTGGCATTCAGGAGCGTGAAGCCGCTGGGGAAGGACGCCTGCGTCAGGGCAATTATCTTTTCCTCATCGGCTCGGGAAAAGCGATGGCCGCGCCCCACGGTGTGGCGAGCGCCCACGGTTACGGAATAACATTTCATACCGATCACGCGGCCAGGTTCCGGCGTCAAAGGAGTTGCTGTCGCCCTGAGGGTATCATGCCGATGTTACCCGCCGGCGGTTTCACCACCCATGACCTGCAGGATGGTCCCGGTGATGTAGGAGGAATCGCCGTCGGAAGCCAGGAAGACGTAGGCGGGCGCGAGTTCCTCGGGTTGAGCTGGGCGTTTCATGGGCGAGTCCATCCCGAACCGCCCCACTTTCGCGGCCGACTTGCCGGCGTCGGAGGGGTTGAGCGGCGTCCAGACGGGCCCGGGCGCCACGGCATTGACCCGGATGCCTCGGTCGATGAGATCCAGCGCCAGGGTCTTCGTCAGCGCATTGATCGCGCCTTTGGTCGAGGAATAGTCCGGCAGGCCCTCGGTGCCGAGGATGCCGGTGACCGAACTTGTCGCAATGATGGAGGCGCCGGTTTTGAGGTGAGGCAACGCGGCGCGCACGAGGCGGGCATAGGCATAGACATTGGTCTCAAAGGTGCAGGCGAGTTCCTTGTCGGTGAGCTGCGCGATGCTGGGCTTGTGTGACTGGTGCGCTGCGTTGGAAACGAGGATATCGAGCCGACCAAAACTCTTGAGCGTGTCGCGCACGAGCCGCCCCGCCGTCTCGGGCTCGGTGAGGTCGCCGGGCAGCAAGATACAGGTGCGGCCCAAGGCCTCGACCGGCTGCTGGGTCACCAGGGCGTCAGCTTTTTCCTGCGGCAAAAAGGAGATGGCCACATCCGCGCCCTCGCGGGCGAAGAAAAACGCCACTGCGCGCCCGATGCCGGAGTCACCCCCCGTGATCAGCGCCACCTTGTCGATCAGCTTGCCGGCGGCGCGATAACGTTTCCCATGCCAGAGTGGCGCCGGGCGCAGTTTGGATTCAAGGCCCGGCGCGGTTTGATGCTGCGGCGGGAAAGGCGGCTTGGGTTCGGCCGCGATCTGGGCCTGACGATGGGTCATGGATTTTTTCATATTAGAGGCGACACCGAGTAGAAGCGGGAGACGGCGCGACAGTTCCGGGATATCTCTCCCGTTTAACCGGATGCGGGGGCCGGGGAAAACCCGGACCGCAGCAAGATATCAAGCCGATCAGCCCTGAACGTGAACCACACCGGACGCTGGCTGTCAGGGGAGAGACCATGAGTGCCCCTTGGCCGCTAATATTCCTCAAGGCGGGCCGCGCTTGGAACGCCGACAACGTCTTCAAGCACTCCGCGGCCGTCAGCTTCTGCACGCTCTTTTCGCTCGCCCCGATCACGATCATCGCCGCGACCGTGGCGGGGATTTTCCTCGGGCAGGAGGAGGCCGGCCGCCAGCTCCAGATCCAAGTCACCGCCCTGATCGGGCCGGCTAGCGCGGAATTGGTTAGCGCGGCGGCCAAGGCGGCGCAGGGGCAAAACGACAGCGTGTGGGCCATGGCCATGGGCCTCATCCTGGTGGTGGTCGGCGCCACGACGGTCTTCGCGCAACTCCAGGATTCGCTCAACGCCATCTGGGGCGTCCGGACCCGCCCCAGCAAGAGCGGGTGGGGGGTGCTGATCTTGCACCGGCTGGTTTCATTCGCCCTGGTGCTGGCGATCGGGTTTGTGCTGCTCGTGTCGCTGGTGCTGTCGACTTTTCTGACCGGCGCGCTGGGCTATTTCAGTGGAAGGTTGCTGGACTCACCCGGGCTCATGAAAGCCGCCGACCTGGTGGTCGGGCTCGTGGTGAACGCGGGGCTGTTTGCCCTGATGTTCAAGGTCCTGCCCGACGTGCGCGTCGGCTGGAAGGAAACCTGGCTGGGCGCGGCGGTGACCGCGGTGTTGTTCACGATCGGGCGCTATCTCATCGCGCTCTATCTCGGGCATTCGACGATAGCATCGATCTATGGCGCGGCGGGCTCCCTGGTGGCGCTGTTGATCTGGGTCTACTATTCCTGCGCGATCTTTTTCTTTGGCGCCGAATTTATCCGCGCCTACCGGCAGGTGGCGCATCACCGCGCGGTGGAGCCCAAGGAAACCGCGATCGTGGTGCGCGAGGAAATGATCCGCAACGCCGACCGGCGGCACTGACGATCATGCATCCGCATCGGGCCCCTTGATGATCGTGGATGTGCAGGCGGCGTTTGCCCCGTCTGCGGCCTTCGTCTTCAATTCCTGTTTGGGCGGGTGGATCGCGTGTAGGAGGGGCTTGATGCCCCGACTTGGCAGGCTGCGCGAGCTTCGTGTCGGGGCGCAAAGCCCTTCCCGCATTTTCAATCCGGTGAATTGCTAGACGCATCTTACCGCGATTGCCAGACGCGGCGGCTGCCTTTCCCGGCCGCGATCTGCGCCAGGGTTCGGCCGCTGAGCACCGATTGATCGTCACGTTTGGCGGAAATGGGCCGGGCGGCAGTCCCCGACCGGGCGATCAGCCACATCGGCTTGTTCTCCTCCGCGCGAATCCGAAACAGATGCCATTCGCCTTTTAGCTTTTCGCCGTGGAGCAGGAGTTTCAGGTCACCCTGGCCATGATCGCCCCCCAGCAACTCGTAGGTGCCGATATCCCACACCATCACGGTGCCGCCGCCATACTGGCCTTGGGGGATCGTGCCCTCGAACTTAAGATAGTTGACCGGATGATCCTCCACCTCGAAGGCCGCGCGTTTGATACCGGGTTCGGTCGACACGCCCTTGGGGATGGCCCAGGATTTGAGGGTTCCATCCATCTCCAGCCGGAAATCATAGTGGAGATGGGAGGCCGCATGTTTCTGAATGACAAACCGACCCTTGGCTCGCGCCGGCACGTTCCGGCCCGCGGCCGGGCCTGGTTCCTTGGTCTGGGTGAAATCCCTTTTGGCCGCATAGGCCTTCAGGTTTTCCGCCGGGTTGGCCGGCGCTTGCTGGGCCGCAAACGCCTTGGGCAGCTTTTGCTTCAACTTCAGCACCGGGGCGAAGAGATCGCCCAGGCTTTTCAGCCGTTTCAATGCGGCCGCGGGACTGAAAAATAACTTTCGAGCATCGGGCTTCTTCAGCTCCGACCACTTCACCGGCATCGAGATGAACGGTTGTTCGCGTTTGGCTCGCATGGAATAGACGGCGACGGTCGTTTTCGATGGATTGTTCTGGCTCCAGTCGATCAGCACGCGCCCCCGGCGCCGCGCTTTATCCATCGTGCTGATGACGAGTCCCGGATGACGTTGCTCCAGGAGTTCCGCCACCGACTTCGCGAAGGCGCTCGTCGCCGCGTAGGTGGTGGCGGTGTTGAGCGGCACATAGAGCTGAAGACCTTTCGAGCCGGAGACTTTGGGGAAAGCCTGGAGTCCGAGCTGGTCGGTGAGCTCCTTCACGAGGAAAGCTACCTTGGCGCAGGTGCGGATGTCCGTGTCTTCGCCCGGATCCAGATCGAACACCACGTGGGTGGGTTGGGCGGGATTGGTGATGCGGTGCAGGAAGGGATGCAGTTCCACCCCGGCGATGTTGGCGCACCAAGCCAGCGCGGGGGCATTGTTGATCAGGATATAGTTGATCTTACCGGTCTCATGCCGCCGGCTGACCGCGAATGTTTCCAGCCAAGGCGGGGCAAATGCCGGGGCATTGTTTTCATAGAATTTCTGGTCGGTCACACCGTCCGGCATCCGGATCAAGGTGATGGGGCGGTCGTGCAGGTGGGGGAGGATGAACGGGGCGACATCAATATAGTATTGGATCATCTCGCCCTTGGTGAACTTCACCTCGGGAAAGAACACTTTCTCCAAGTTGGTGAATTTCACCTCGGGCGGTTTTTTCCGGGCCATGGCAGCAGCTCAGTTGAGGGAGCGTACGGGAACCAACGGCTTAGGCGGCCTTGGAACGGGCGGTTTTCTTTCTCACCGGCCGGGTCTTCGGTCCGGTCGCATCCTTCAGGCTCTGCTCGAGCACGGCGGCGAGGTCGATGACATTGGTGGCGCGTTGCGGTTGTTCGCCCTTCGCGGGCAGTTCCTTGCCGCCGCTCTTTACCTTCTTGTCGATCAACTTCATCAGCGCCGACCGGTAATCGTCGGTGTACCGGCCCGGGTCCCAATCCTCGGACATCTGGTTCACGAGGGTCTTGGCCATGGCCAGCTCTCGCGGTTGGGCGGCTTTCTCGGTGGGAACCTGGATGGCCGAGGGCGAGACCAGCTCATCTTCAAAGCGCATAAGTTCGAGGACGAGCAGGTTGCCGTTGGCTTTCACTGCGGCGAGATGTTGCCGCGTGCGGATGATCACCTTGGAGATGCCGGCCTTGTTGGTTTCGGCGAGGACCTTGCGCAAGAGATGGTAGGCCGTCGCGCCGCCTTTCAACGGCTCCAAGTAGTAAGGCCGATGAAAATAAACGGGGTTGATCTGCGCCAGATCCACGAAATCCACGATGTCGATCGTATCCGTAGCCTCGAGATCCACGCGTTTGAAATCCTCTTCCTTCAAGACGATGAACTTGCCCTTCGCGTATTCGTAACCCTTCACGATCTCAGCCCAAGGGACCTCTTTGCCGTCGACCTGGGCGATGCGTTTGTAGTTCACCGGGCTCAAGTCCTTGCCACGCAGCAGCCGAAATTTAAGTTCCTCCGTCCGGCTGGCATTTTGCAGGGCGATGGGAATGCCAACGAGACCGAAGGTGATGGATCCTTTCCAGATGGCGCGCATGGTAACCTGATAGACTCCCGTTGCGACCAACGGTAACGGGTAATCTCGCAAGACCTGGCGCGGAGGTCCATCCGGAGATGCCGAGGCGGGCCAAGATGATAATTCACTCCAGGTAGAATGCCCGAGGCCTGCCGAACCGGGCCGGGGCAGGTTTCCGCTTACAACTCGCGCAAGGCGGCGGCTATCGGCTGGCGGGCGGCGCGGATGGCGGGGAGCAGCCCGCCGATCAGGCCGATCAAGGTCGCCCAGACCACGCCTTGCACCAGCAGGTGAGGTGTCACCGCGAAAGCGAAAGTCACCTGGCTGAAGCTCTGCCAGTTCATCGTCGCGGCGCGGTAGTTGTTGAAGGCCGCGTAAGCCAGCCCGGCGCCGACGGCGCCACCGAGCAGGGCGAGCACGAGCGACTCGATCATCAGCGCGATCACCACGGCTCCGCTGCCGAAGCCGAGCGCCCGCAGCGTGGCGATCTCGCGGGTGCGGGCGGCGACGGCGCTGTACATCGTGTTCAAGGCGCCGAACACCGCGCCGATGGCCATGAGGAAGGCGATGATGAAGCCGAGGGTCGAGATCAGGCGCGTGAGGGTCTCGGACTGCGCGGCGTAGTGCTCCGACTGGCGCAGGACCTTCACGTTCAGCTGCGGGTTGGAGGTCAGGGCATCCTTGAACTCGGTGAAGGCGGCCGCCGAGTTCAGCCGCGCGTAGACCGACTGGAACGAGTCACCGCGCTTGTAGGCGGCCTGCAGCACCTTGGCGTCGGTCCAGATTTCCGACTCGGCCACGCCGCCATTGGCGGTGAAGACCCCGACCACCGGCCACGCTTCGCGGCCGACCTTGACGGTCGAGCCGACCTCCAGGCCGGCGAATTCCCGGGAAGCCCCGCGGCCGACGATGACCTCGTTTTTGCCCCAGGCGAACATGCGGCCCTCGGCGACCTGCAGGTTTTCGCGCACGGACACCGCGGCGCCCTCCACGCCGCGCAACGGCACGTTGGCGTCGGTGCCCGTGGAGCGCTTGGCCAGGTTGATGATGACGAAGAGTTCCGCGGAGGCGAGGGGACCGTCCTTGTTGCGGGCCACGCCCGGGGCATCGGCGATGAGGCGGGTCTCGGCGCGCCCGAAGCCGCTGACCATCTCGCTGTCGGAGCCGCTGCGCAGCACGATGGCGGCGTCGGCCGAGCCGGAATTGGTCATCGCCCGGCGGAAACCGGCGCCGATCGAAAGCACGCCGACCAATACGGCGACGACGCCCGCGATGCCGATGACCGTGGCGAACACCGCGCCCCGGCGTTGCGGGATGCTCATCAGCCCGAATTTCGTGATCGAGGCAATCTGGGCGAGCCAGTTGAGCATGGCGTTCATGTGGTCGACCCTTGAGGCATTGGTTTTAGTGCGATTGCGTCGGTAGGGACGGACCGCTGGGCCGTCTGCGATTGTCTATTCGGCGCGCCCAGCGGTCGCGCCCTACCCATCAGATCTTTTACGAAAATCCAAATCATCGGATGCAGTCGGGTCATCTCACATTCTCCTGAGGGCTTCCGCCACGCGCAGGCGGTTGGCTTGCATGGCGGGGAAAATCCCGGTCAGCACCCCCAGCCCGAGGCACAGGCCCGCGCCGAGCAGGAGGTCGCGGGCGGGGAGGTGAAACAACGGCAGCAGGCCGCCGGTGGGATCGCCATGCGACGTGGCCAGCCAGGCCAGCCCCAGTCCCAGCCCGCCGCCGAGGGCAGCCATCAGGCAGGATTCGGCGAGCACCAGGCCGACCACCTGCCCGTTGGTGAAGCCGATCGCCTTCAGCACGCCGAGCTCGCCGATCCGTTCGCGCACCGCCTGGGACATGGTGCTGCCCGTGACGAGCAAAATCGTGAAGAACACCGCGCTCAGGATGGCGCCGACGATCAGGCCGATATTGCCGATCTGGTTGGCGAAGCCCTGCACGAACGCGCCCTCGGGCTCCGACTTGGTCTCGGCCGCGGAATTCTCAAACTCCAGGTCCACCGCCTGGGCAACACTGGCCGCCTGCGCCGGGTCCTTCACGCGGATGGTATACCAGCCGACCTGGCCCGTGCCCCAGTTCTGGGCCTTCCGGGCCTCGTCGAAATAATCGTAGCGGAAAAACAGCGAGGTGGTGTCCGTGCCCTTCTTCGCGCCGTCGAAGATGCCGACGATGTCAAACTCCCACGTCTTGCGCATCCAGATGGGCGACATGATCGGAATCTTGTCGCCGACCTTCCAGTGGAAGCGCTCCGCCGTGTTCCGGCCGACGATGGCGCCGGTGCGGGTGGCGAGCCAGGCCTTCATCTGGTCGGGCGGCAGGACAAACTCGGGATGCATGGCCATGAACGGCTCGGGCTCCACCGGGTTTTGCATGAAAAAATTCTTCGGGTCCTGGTAGATGCCGCCGAACCAGGTCTGGTGCACCACGGCGGCGACGCCCGGGATGCGCTCCATCCGGGCCTTGTAGGCCTCGGGCAGCAACTGGATGAGGGATACCTTGTGGCGCACCACCAGCCGGTCCACGCCGGCCAGCTCCACGCCCCCGACCAGCGCCTGCTTGATGGCGCAGAGAAAGCCAAACAGCACGAACGCCACGAGGATCGACAGCAGCGTCAGCGCCGTCCGGAGCTTGCGGCGCTTCAGGTTGCCCCAGATGAGGTGGAAGAATTTCATGGGTGGGTCAGGTATTGAAGGTGGCGCGCACTGACCCCGGTGCGCTGGTTCGAATGTAGGAGCCTGCTTGCAGGCGATTCAGGGAGTAACCCGTCGGCGTGCGTCTCGGATCGCCTGCAAGCAGGCTCCTACAAGTCGGACAAGAAATCGTGGGCAGGGCGGTTTTCATGCCACCGCTTCGCGCGTGAGCTGGCCCTTGGTGAGGTGGACGGTGCGCGCCGCGCGAGCCGAGGCGTGCGGGTCGTGCGTGACCATGATGATGGTTTTGCCGTGCTCGCGGTTCAGTGCTTGGAGCAGGTTGAGGATCTCGTCGCCCGCCTTCCGGTCAAGGTCGCCGGTCGGCTCATCGCAAAGCAGGAGGGTGGGGTCGGTGACAATACCGCGGGCGATGCCCACGCGCTGCTGCTCGCCGCCGGACATCGTGCGCGGGTAATGCTTGGCGCGGTGGGACAGGCCGACCATCGCGAGGGCTGTCGCCACGTGTTTCTGCCGCTGGGCTTTGGTGAGCGTCGTAAGGAGGAGCGGCAGCTCGACATTGCGCTCGGCCGTCAGGACCGGCATGAGATTATAGAGCTGAAAAACGAACCCGATATGCCGGGCGCGCCACGCGGCGAGCTGGCGGTCAGACAGCTGGTCGATCCGGTCCCCGGCGACCGTCACCGTGCCGTTCGTGGGGCGATCGAGTCCGCCGATCAGGTTCAACAAGGTGCTCTTGCCCGAGCCGGACGGTCCCATGAGGGCGAGGAACTCGCCGGTAGGCACCAGCAGGCTGAGCTTCGAGAGAACATGGATTTCCTCCGATCCGCGGTGGAAGATTTTCTCCACGTTATCAACGCGCACCAACTCGTTATTCTTCGCCTGGGAGTCGCTCATAAATTCGGGGGCGGTATAGGTTGTCTTGTCATCGCGAGCCCGGTCCAACCGGGCGTGGCGATCCAGCTAGATGGATTGCTTTGTCGTCCGCTTCGCGGACTCCTCGCAATGACAAACTGTACCACTATCATAAATTCTTTTCCTTAAGGTTGGCGCCATTCGTTAAGCCCGGGGGCACATCCAAGGCAACCTTTTCCCCGGCGGCGACGCCGGCGCTGAGAGTCGTCTCGGCATCCTGGGTGCCGGCCACGGTCACGGCCCGGCGCTCGGCCCGGCCCGACGCGACGATGAACACATAATCACGCCCGTCCTCGTTCCGCACCGCGGCCTTGGGGATCACCACGAGCCGGATCGGACTGCTCGCGGCGGTGGTGCCGGTGTCCCGGAAAGCCACCTTCACCGCCATATCCGGCAAAATGCGTGGATCCAGCCGGTCGAAACCGACCCGCACGCGGACGGTGGACTTCTGCCGGTCAGCGGTCGGGATGATGGCGATAACCTTGCAGGGAATCTTCCAGTCGGCATAGGCGTCGAGGGTCGCGGCGACCTCCTGGCCGGGCGCAACCCGGTTGATGTAGCTTTCGTTCACATCGATCTCGATCTCGCGGGAATCCATGTCGACGATCGTGCAGATGCCGGTGCGGGTGAAGCCGCCCGATGACATCGGCGAGATCATCTCACCTGGCTGGGCGTTCTTCGAGGTGACAATGCCGGCGAAAGGCGCGCGGATGACCGTGTCGTCCAACTGCTGCTGCCAGATCGCGATGGTGCGTTCGGCCACGGTCACGGCGGTCTGTTGCTGGGCCAACCGGGCGCGGAGCGACAGCGCCGCCGCCTCGGCGTGGTCAAAATCCGCCTGGGCCGCGACGCTGCCCTTGAGGAGTGAGCCTTGGCGCGACATGTCCTGCTCGGACTCCCGCAGCCGCACGCGGGTTTCCTCGAGACCCGCTTTGGCTGAGTCCAGCTGGGCCTGCGCCAGCTGCAGGTTGCCCTTGACGTTGGCGTCGTCGAGCCGGGCCAGGACCTGGTCGACGTCGACCTTGACGCCTTCCTCGATGAGAATCTCCGTCACCTTGCCGGTGACCTTCGATGAGACGGTCGCCTCGCGGCGGGCCGTCACGTAGCCGGACGCGTTTAGCACGGTGCGCTCGGCGCCTGCGGTGGTTACCTCGCGCGCCACGGCCGTGCGCACTTCGAGGGGCTTGGGTTGCATCAGCCACCAGACGACCACCAACACCGCCACGAGGATGATCACGGTCAGCACCAAGGGCAGGGTGCGCCGCGGCGCCGGTGACGCGCCCCGTTCAATACGCAGATCATCCAGGCTGGGTTGGGGCAGGCTCATGCTGGGGGGCATCACAACAGGCCGGGCCGCCGGGGGTCAATCGCGATGCGCCGGGGCCGGCCGATGATTTGCTCCTTTCGATCGAGTGAAATCCCGGCAGGTGATAAATCCGGTCGACTCGAGCAAGTCCCGGCGAAGGCCTGCTTGATAATTTGGGCCTTTTCACGAGCTGTGGTCCTCGTTCGACGGCACAAGCCGGCCGAGCCCCGTCCGCGCGTAACGTCATGCATTTTTAACCAAAGGATTTGTTTCCCGCCTTGCGGGGGAGGCGGTGGGCGGGGAGGCTTGAGTCGTGTTCGGGCCCCACAAAAACACACGCGGTATCATCGCAGCCTTGGTGCTGTTGATCGGGGCCGGGGCCGGGGCGGCCGTTACCCCCAACGCCAACCTGACGGCGGACCAACAGGCGACCCGATTCCTGGCGCAAGCCACCTTCGGGCCTTCGCCCGACTCACTCGCGGAACTGCGGCAGCTCAACTATGACTACAGCGGGTGGATTGACCGCGAAGCCGCCAAGCCCGTCACTTCCGCCGCGGCCCTGGTCACTTCCGCCCTGAGTGCCGGCCAGATCACGACGCTCGACAAGGCCGCCAACCGCCGCGCCCGCAATCAGGTGATGCTGTCCGCTCCCGACCAGCTCCGGCAGCGCGTCGCCTTCGCCTTGAGCCAGATCATGGTGATCTCGGACAATGACACCAACGTCGCCAACGGACTCGAGGGTTCGAGCAGTTATTACGATCTGCTGGCGCAAAACGCCCTGGGAAATTTCCGCAACCTGATGATGGATGTCACCCGGCATCCGATGATGGGTCGCTATCTGAGCCATTATAAAAATCGCAAGGCCAATGCGGCGAGCGGCACGCGGCCGGATGAAAACTATGCGCGCGAGGCCATGCAGCTGTTCACCATCGGCCTTTACAGTCTCAACGCGAATGGCACGTACCAGACGGCCGCCGGCCGGCCGGTCGAGGCCTACACCAACGACGACATCACGGAATTCGCGCGGGTCTACACCGGGTTTACCGACGACAGCACCAACGCTACCGGATCCGGGACCGGCCGGACCGACTTTCCCAGCGCCACGGCCAACTACACTGCCCCGATGCGGATGTGGGAGCCGCAGCACGACCCGGACGCCAAGACGCTGCTGCGTTACCCGGGCGCGCGCAAGCCCACGCTGCCCGCTGGCCAGACCGGACTGCAGGACGTGCAGGATGCCATCGACAACCTGGTCGAGCATCCCAACACCGCACCCTTCATCGCCCGCCAGCTCATCCAGCGGCTCGTGACCTCCAACCCCAGCGACGGCTATGTCGGGCGCGTGGCCACCGTCTTTGTCAACAACGGCGCCAATGTCCGGGGCGACTTGAAGGCGGTCGTGAAGGCGATCCTGCTCGACCCCGAGGCCCGCAATCTGTCGTTCATCACCGATCCCGAGCATGGCAAGCTGCGCGAGCCCTTTCTCCGGGTCACCCACGTGCTGCGGGCCTTCCGTTACAGCGTGCAGGACGGCGCGCTGTCCTACGATCTCGGGTCCACTTTCACCGAGAGCACGCTCGGGCAGTTTCCGCTGGCGTCGGGGTCGGTGTTCAACTTCTACGCCCCGGACTATCAGCCGGCCGGCCCGATCGGCAATGCGGGCCTCGTCGGTCCCGAGTTCCAGATCCTCAACTCGGTTTTCGCCGTCACGACGCCCAACGGCATGAACACGCTCATCTCGACCGGGGCCGGCAAGTTCAAGCTGAACCTCGCCGAGCAGGAGACGCTCGCGGCCAACCCGATCGCGCTGCTCGACAACCTCGACCTGCTGCTCACCCACGGTACCATGAGCGCCGAGACGCGGGCCGCCATCCTGAAGGCGGTACAGGGCGTCACCACCGCCATGGTGCCGACCGGCAGCAATCTCAACCAGACCCGGGCCCTGCTGGCCGTCTATCTGGTGACCCTTTCGCCGGATTTCGCCGTGCTGAAATAACCCGCCATGCCCGCCAACCTCGTTGCCTTTTGTAGGAGCCTGCTTGCAGGCGATGCGGAACGCCCGCCAATCGTGCGGATGCGGTATCGCCTGCAAGCAGGTTCCTACATTCCAACCAAGAGGAATTGATCCGCCATGAGCACGCCCATAACCCCGAAACTTTCCCGCCGCCAGTTCATCGGCCAGGCCAGCTGCGCCGGGGTGGGGACGACGGCGCTTTTTTCCACGTTGCTCAGCTTGCGGCTGGCCAACTCGCTGGCCGCGCAGACCGCACCCGCCACGGGCGACTACAAGGCGCTGGTCTGTCTCTTCCTCGCCGGGGGCAACGATTCGTTCAACATGCTGGTGCCGACCACGGCCGGCGAATACGCGGCCTACGCCAAGGTCCGCGGCAATCTCGCCCTGGCCCGCGACGCCCTGCTCGAGATCACGCCCGGCAACCTCGGGGGCCGCACGCTCGGCATCCATCCGTCCATGCCCGAGGTGCGTGATCTCTTCACCGGCGGGCGCCTCGCCTTTGTCTCCAACGTCGGCTCGCTCGTCCGGCCGACCACGCTGACCGACTACAAGGCCGGTCGCTACCGCCCGGTCTCGCTCTATTCGCACGCGGACCAGATCAAGCAGTGGCAGACCTGCATTCCCGATCAGCGCACCGCCATCGGCTGGGGCGGCCGCGCCGCCGACATCATCAAGTCGCTCAACAAGCCGAGCCTCGTCTCGATGAACATCTCGCTCTCGGGTCAGAACGTTTTCCTGACCGGGGCGAACGCCTTCACTTACAGCGTCGGTTCCAGCGGTGCCACCGCGCTCAGCGGCTACAGCCCGACGGCGGCGAACAGCCTCACCGCCCTCCGCACGGCCGCCGCCAACAACATGCTCGACGCGGATTACCGCAACCTGTTCGAACATTCCTACGGTGGCACGACCGGCGATGCCGTCGACGCCTACTACGAGTTCACGGCCGCACTGACCGGGATCAACCTCACCAAGACCACAATCCCCGCGGGCAATAGCGTGGCCAGCAACCTGGCGATGGTCGCCCGCATCGCTGCGGCCAACAGCACGCTGGGCGCCCGCCGGCAGGTCTTTTTCGTGCAACTGGGCGGCTGGGACCACCACGACGAGGTGTTGAACAACCAGCTCAGCATGCTCGCCACCATCAGCAAGGGCCTCGACACGTTCTGGTCCGCCCTCGGCGAGTTCGGGCTGCAGAACAACGTGACGCTCTTCACCGCCTCGGACTTCGGCCGCACGCTGACCTCCAACGGCAACGGTTCTGACCACGCCTGGGGCGGCAACCATCTGGTGCTCGGTGGCGCCGTGCGCGGGGGCAACGTATACGGCGACAAGGACCAGGGCTACTATCCCGACCTGCAGAATCTCGCCGCGATCGATACGGGCCAGGGGCGGCTGATCCCCGGTGTGGCGGTCGACGAATATGCCCACGACATGCTGTCGTGGTTTGGCGTCACCGCGGGCGACATGGACTATGTGCTGCCCGCCTTCGGCAGCCGTTTTGGCGGCCGGACCCCGCTGGGACTTATGAGCAGCACGGTCGCAACCGGCACCGGTTCCACGGGCAGCACCACGACGACCACTCCGCCCGCGACCAGTGGCAGCTCCGGAACAAGCAGTGTCGCCAGCAGTGGCGGCGGAGGTGGCGGGGCGCCCAGCCTGTGGTTCACTGCGACCGCCGGCAGTTTGTTAGTCCTCAAGAAACTTGCCGAGCGGCGGGCCAAAAGGCAGGCGGAAGAAGACAATCCGGCGGAGGAAAAGGGTGGGGCGCGCTGACTGCCGCACTGGGGGTAGGGCCCGACTTTCCGGGCGGGTCGGTGTATCGGCACTGCCTCCTGGCCAAACTCTCGCTGGATATGCTGACCGAATGTAGGATGGGCTTTACGCCCCGACATTAAGTCTTCTTCGCATGAGGTCGGCCATAAAGGCCCCACGCACATTATATAATATACCGCCGGCCGTTGCCCTGATCAGGAAGTCATGCATGACTGGCAGGATGCCACGCTTTCCGTCCGAACGTCCCATTTTGCTGGTCCTGGCGGCGATTCAGTTCACCCACATCATGGACTTCATGGTCATGATGCCGCTCGCGCCGCAATTGATGCGTGAGTTGAACCTCGGGGCGGGGCACTTCAGCGCCTTGGTTGCGGCATACTCGATTGCGGCGGGGGTCGTCGGCTTGTTAAGTGCGCCTTTCATCGATCGTTTTGATCGACGCACGCTTCTGTTGGTGGTGTATGCCGGCTTCACCGTCGCCACGCTGCTCTGTGGCCTGGCCTCCGATGCCCGCACCTTGCTGATCGCCCGGGCGATCGGCGGAGCCTTCGGCGGCATCTCCGGCTCGCTCTGCCTGGCGATCGTCAGCGACCTCGTGCCGCCCGAGCGCCGGGCCGCCGGGATTGGCATTGTCATGACCGCGTTTGCCGTCGCGGCGGCCATCGGTGTGCCGGTCGGCCTGCAGCTGGCCCACCTGTGGGGCTGGCGGATGCCCTTTCTCTGCGTCGCCGCGGTCGGCGTGATCGTTTGGGGTCTCGTGTTTCGGGTGGTGCCCCCGGTGCGCGGCCATTTGCAGAGTGGCTCCGACAAGGGCCAGGCTTTCCGGGAATTGTTGCGGGACGCCAATGCCGGACGCGGCATTCTCTTCATGGCGGTAATGGTGCTCGGCCACTTCAGCATTATCCCGCTCCTTTCCCCGCACCTGGTCGGGGACGTCGCTCTGCCGGAGAAGGATCTCTTCCTGGTCTACCTGATCGGCGGGGCGTTGAGCGTCGTCACGGCCCCGCAGGTGGGCCGGCTGGCGGATCGTCACGGCCGCCACCGCGTTTTCACGTACATGGTGCTGGCCGCCTGCGTCGTCATCCTGGCGATCGCAAATGCCGGGCCGCTGCCGGTCTGGGCGACCTTGGTGCTCGCGGGATTGTTCTTCGTTTTCGCGAGCGGGCGATTCGTGCCCGGGCAGGCCATCCTGACGCTGGCCGTGCCGTCATCGCGACGCGGGGCCTTCCTGAGCCTGACCAGTTGCGCCCGTGACCTGGCTTCCGGGATCAGTTCCACGCTCGGCGGCTGGATTGTTTCGAAGCAACCGAATGGGCAGCTCGTGCATTACAACTGGCTCGGCTGGATTGCCGTCGTCGCGGGCCTGGGGAGCATCTTCCTCGCGCGCCGGGTCCGCATGAACGACACGGGAGTCGCCTCGCCCCTGGCCGCGCCGCCGGCAGTTTCCTGAAAGGGGTGAACCACTAATGGCCCCGCCTAACGGCGTTGCTTGGAAGTCCCCTTCGCCTGATCGGCTCCGGAGTAGGATCTTGGCGTCTGCTAATCGCCGACGAGACTGAAGAACTGTTTTCATCCCTCCCGCGATCAGCGGGCGCCTAAATGAATTTTTCCCAGTACCTCCGTGTCTCTGTGGTTCACACGGATAGCCCGCTTGCGGCTTGCCGTCTAACGATTAACGGTTGGGGTCTGCCATGAAACCACGGCGCATCACCGAAGTCCGGGCTCGGAAGCTCCAGCGGGAGCATCCGCTCGAGTGGCTGGCGGAGCCGGTGCAGGGGGACCCGACCTTCGTGCTCAAATCGTGGTTCGGCGGACGCTCGATCATGCTGCGCGGCAAGCATCAACTCTTCCTCACGACCCAAGGCGAGCCGTGGCAGGGCGTGCTGGTGTGCACTTTCCACGAACACCAGCCAAGCCTGCGCGCGGAGTTCCCCTCGCTCCAGCCCCATCCCGTTCTCGGCAAGTGGCTCTATCTTCCGGACACCGCGGACACGTTCGAGCGCGACGCCCGGCGCCTCGTCCAGCTGGCCCGCAGCGCCGACCCGCGCCTCGGTGTGGCGCCCTCACCGCGCAAGAAGAGGAAACAACAAAAGATTCGCGTCCGCGGAAAATCCTGAGTCGCGCCATAGCTCCGGAAAAATTCGCACCGGTTTTCCTTTGCCTGTGGCTGCGGGATGGCTTTGACCTTTCTTTCTGTGAGCAATCTGCCTCTCCTGAATCTCACCGCGCAATTTCAGCAGGCCTATGGTTATAGGCCGACGGTCATCGCGCGCGCTCCGGGCCGGGTTGAATTCATCGGCAACCACACCGACTACAACGGGGGTGCCGTGCTGGGTGCGGCCATCGACCGCTATGTCACGGTGGCGGCTGCGCCGAATGCGATGGGGCATTTCCGTCTCCACAGCACGAGTGGGGCGAAGCCGATGGATCTGGCGGCGGTGCCGGCTGGCCGCCTGACCGGGGCGGATTCCTGGGCCAACTATCCGCTGGGAGTCTGGCGGAGTATCGGCGACTTCAAACTGCCGCAGCCGGCAGGTTTCGACCTGCTGGTTGATTCGGATCTGCCCGGCGGGGCCGGGCTCAGCAGCAGTGCCGCCCTCGAGCTGTCGACGGCCCTGGCGTTCCTGGAGCTGGCCGGGGCCGCGCCTCTCGCGCCGGAGCGGCTGGCCGCTCTCGGCCGACATGCGGAGAACGACTACGTCGGCGTGCCCTGCGGCATCCTCGACCAAGGGACGAGCGCCTTCGGCCGCGCCGGCCAGCTCGTGCACATCGACTGCCGCGGGCCGAAGTTCTCCCGCGTGCCCCTGCCGGCCGGGACGCACCTATGGATTTTCAACACCAAAGAAAAGCACGCGCTGATCGACGGGTTGTACGCTACGCGCCACCGGGAGTGCCTGTCCGCGGCGCAGACACTGGGCGTGGCCCTGCTCGCCGACTTGACGCCCGCGCAGCTGGACAAAATCGGCGCGCCCGGAGGTCGCGCCCTACCTCCGAAGATTGCCCGCCGGGCGAAGCACATCGTCGAGGAGCATGCCCGGGTACACGACACAGTCGAGGCGCTTCAACGCGGCGACCTCGCGACCGTCGGTCGCCTGCTCACGGCGTCGCACCGGAGCTCGCAACATCTGTTTGAAAACAGCACGCCCGGGCTCGACCGGTTGGTGGACCTGTTGGAGAAACACCCGGCGGTCTACGGCGCGCGGCTGACCGGCGGCGGCTTTGGCGGGGCGGTGATGGCATTGGCGGGGGACGCGTTCACTGCGGCTGACGCCGAAGCGATCGCTGCGCAATCCGGCTCGCATCCCGAGATCATCCATCTCCTGAGCGCCGACGGGGCGGCGGTGGTGTGGAAGGGCTAAACAGAGGGCCCGCGCTTGCCGGCCATTGTCTTGGCGACGGCTGATCCCGGCGAACCGGCCCGCAGAGACGCGGGCCCTCCAAACGAGTTTCAGGCCGACCCGCCAGCGAGCGTGACTGGCGGTGGTGCGGAAGACCCAGCCCCTTTGATCGTCTTTCTGAGCGTAGCGAAGAATCAAGAGGCCGCGCGATTGCATCCCGTACCTGGATCCTGCGCTGCGCTCAAGATGACCGGAAGGGAGGGTTGCAACGTGGTCGAATGACGCTTGCTTTCGCCTTGGAGGCGGAGGTTCCCGCCCCTAGACCCTTTCCCCGTTGCCCATGAAATTCCCCGCTTGGCTCCGTTTCGTCGTCTGGTCCCTCGTCGTGGCCCTTGGCGTCGGCGCCGTCGGCGTGCTGGCGTGGTCGCGGGGCGAGCCGGTGAGCGCACTGTGGATCGTGGTCGCAGGGGTCTGCGTGTTCGCCGTTTCCTATCGGTTCCACTCGGCGTGGCTGATGGCCAAGGTCCTGACGCTCGATGAGCTACGGGCGCCGCCCGCCGTGGTGAAGGAGGACGGCCGGGATTTTGTCCAGACGAACAAGTGGATCGTCTTCGGTCACCATTTCGCGGCGATTGCCGGACCGGGCCCGCTGGTCGGTCCGGTGCTGGCGGCGCAATTTGGTTTTCTGCCTGGCATGTTGTGGATGCTGGTGGGTGCAACCTTGGGTGGCGCGGTGCATGACTGCGTGATCATGTTCTGTTCCGTGCGCCGGGGCGGCCGGTCGCTCGGCCAGATGGTGCGTGACGAGGTCGGCCCGTTTGCCGGGCTGGTTGCGCTGGTGAGCATCATCGCGATCATGATCATCTTATTGGCGGTGCTCGCGCTGGTGGTGGTCAACGCGCTGGCGGACAGCCCGTGGGGCCTCTTCACCATCGCGGCCACCATGCCCATCGCTGTCGCGATGGGTTGCGGCATGCGTTTCGGCGGTCACACGGGCCGGGGGTTGGTGGTGGTGAGTGCGCTGGGCGCGCTGGCGCTGCTGGCGTCCGTGTGGGGTGGACAGTTCATCTACGGCACGAGGTTGGAAGGCTGGCTCACCCTGCGCGGCACGACGCTGGCCTGGTGGATCATGGGCTACGGCATCGTTGCCTCGGTTTTGCCGGTCTGGCTGCTGCTCGCGCCGCGGGACTATCTGAGCACGTTCATGAAGATCGGCACCGTGGCGGCAATGGGCGTCGCGATCATCCTGCTGGCGCCGATGCTCAAGATGCCCGCGCTCACCAAATTCATCGACGGCAGCGGGCCGGTGGTGGCGGGGCCGTGGTTCCCGTTTGTCTTCATCACCATCGCGTGCGCCGCGATCTCAGGATTCCACTCGCTGATCGCTTCGGGTACGACACCGAAGCTGCTGACGCGCGAAAGCCACATCCGGATAGTGGGTTATGGCGCCATGGTGACGGAGATGGTGGTGGGGCTGATGGCGCTCATCGCCGCCTGCGCGATGGAGCCGGGCGAATATTTTGCGATTAACATGAAGGGCGAGGTCACAGCCGTGACAGCCAAGGTCAGCGCGCTGGGCTTCGCGGTGACGCCGGCCCAGATGACCGCGCTCGCCGCCAGCGTGGGCGAGAAAACCATGATCGGCCGCACGGGCGGGGCGCCGACTTTCGCGGTGGGCATGGCGCAGATGTTTGCCGGTGCGCTCAAGAGTTCGGGGGCGATGGCGCTGTGGTATCATTTCGCCATCATGTTTGAGGCGCTATTCATCCTCACGACGATCGACGCCGGCACGCGGGTGGGGCGGTTCATCGTGCAGGACCTGCTGGGCATGTTCTGGCAGCCACTGGGCGATACGCGCTCGTCCGCCGGCAACGTCCTGGCGACCGGCCTTTTCGTCGGGGCTTGGGGCTGGTTTCTCTATCAAGGCGTCATCGACCCGCTGGGCGGCATCAATTCGCTCTGGCCGATCTTCGGCGTGGCCAACCAGCTGCTGGCGGTCATCGCGCTTTCACTCGGCACGACCGTGCTCATCAAGATGGGCCGCGTCCGGTATGCGTGGGTGACGTTGGCGCCGCTGGCCTGGCTCATGAGCGTCACGATGACGGCGGGGTGGATGAAGCTCTTCAGCCCGACTCCGGTGGGCTTCCTGGCCATCGCTCGCGGACTCGAGGCAAAGCTTGCCCTGGGCGGATCAGCCGTCGAGGAGGCAGCCTGGTCGGCTCAACTCCTGAACAACCGCATCGATGCGGCGGTGACGGGGGTTTTTCTGGTGCTGGTACTGATCGTGGTCGCGGCCAATGCGCGGGTGTGGTGGCAGTTGCTCGCCGGGCGGCGCCCAGCCGACCTGCGCGAGGAATCCTATGTGCCGCTGGCGCCGGTCACGGCGACCAAGTGACCCGCATCGCCGTCATCTCCGACACGCACGACTGGATGCCGCCCGGCCTGCCGGAGCGACTCGCCAAAGCCGATGAGATTTGGCACCTGGGCGACGTGTGCGAACCGGATACGCTCGCGGAACTGGAGTTGTTGGGCAAACCGCTGCACGTCGTCTTGGGCAACAACGAGGGCCATGCCCTCTGGCCCTTGGAGCTCAGGCTGGAGCGGGCCGGCCATAAATTTTTCCTGACCCACATTCCGCCGACCCGGGCGCCTTTCGGCGCTGAGATCGTGCTGCACGGTCACACCCATGTGCCCCGAGACGAGACCGACGAAGCCGGAGTGCGGTGGCTGAACCCCGGCTGCATCAGCCGACCGAAGCAGCATGGGCGGGCGGGGTTTGCCTGGCTGTTGCTCGAAGAAAACCAGCCGCCGAAGTGGCGGTTGGAAGTGCTGTGAGCGGTAGGGCGCCGACTCCGTTCCGCGCCGCGGCGGTGATGGGACTCACCGCCCTGCCTGTTTTCGTAACCTACTGAATCGAGACGGGGGCCTTCTTGTACTGGAAGCGGCCGACGTTCACGGTGTCCGGCGGGGCGATGCCGGCAATGATGCCAAAGGAAGTGATCACGCAGGCGATGCTGCCGCGGCGGCCGGCGCGCGCCTGTTCCTCGATACGCGGCGGGGTGGCCCGGCCGTCCTTGCCGATGGCGCCGAGCTTGACGCGGCCGTCGGCTTGGATGACCACGAGGCTGTTGCCGGCGGTCTTGCCCGTGGAGTAACTCCCCGCCACGGAGGCGAAAACGGAGGCCCGTTCCTCGGCGGAGGTGACGATGGTCACATCGTCCGGCACATCGCTGAGGCGCTTTTGCGGCAGGCCGAAGCGGAGACCGATCGCCACCAGAACCACGGCGACGGCGAAAAGGCCGGCGACCTCGGCGATGGAGCGCAGGGTGCTGCTGCCCTTGCCGCCGCCCCGCACCCGCATCGGAGGGCGGGAAGAACCGCTCGAGGCCTTGGCTTGGAAGGGGGGAAGACTGGCGATCTCAGCCGGGGTTTCCGCCGTCCAATAATCATCAAACAGCGAGATGCTCTTGTGGACGCGGAGGCGGCCCTGGTAGGCGGCGATGCGGTAGCCGCGGTCGTTACGGTGCACGACAATGCCCGGCTCGGTCTTGGGGCTGACCGAAGTATCCACTCTCAAAAGTTTGCCGGCCAGCCGGATGACTTCCTCCAGAGGATGGTTGCCGTGCTCCAGCCGCTCCGAAGCCGGGGCCACCGCCGAGGCATCGGGGGCCAGATAAACCAGAGTGATGCGGTAGGTGACGCTCATTTTTCGATGATGAACACGAGCGAATTGGTGGAGCCGGTCTGGATGGTCCCGTTGTTGAGGTCACCGTCGTCCATCTGCTTGTCGAGCATGGTCAACAGCTCGACATCGTCGCTGACCGGATTGCCAGAGGAGGTCTGCACGATCAGCGCGGCCTTGGCCGTGATACCGTCGGCCGAAACGTCGTAATTCCACTTATACACCCCGCCGATGGGCGATTTGGAGCTGAAGGAGGCGGGCAGGCTGTTGACAAGTTCAGGTGGCACCACCTGCGGGTCCCCATCGGCCGGCCAGTGGCCGTTCTGTGTGGTGTAGGTCTGGATCGCGGTGGAGAACTGGCGCAGATCGTTTTCGAGGGCCGTGACCTTGGCCCGCATGGTGATGTGCCGGTAGGTCGGAATGCCGGCGGCCGCCAACAGGCCAATGATCACCACCACGACCATCACCTCAACCAAGGTGTAAGCCCGAATCCGGCGACATAGCAATGAAGGTGGAGATGAACCGGACATCAGGATTTAACGAAGTTTCACTTAGAGGGTTCATTTGAACCGCAGCAAGCCTTCTGAGACAAAACAATTACGCAGGGAGAATTAAATGATGCAAACGGCTGTCGGCCTAGGGAAAATTACCCAGATTAAGACAGATTTCGGGTCGAATTCAGGGATGGTCGATACCGCGCGACAGGTTCGCGCTGGAGTCGCACCGGAGCGAAGGTTAGCAACGACAGGAAGTGAGCCAGCCCTCAGAGGAAAGTTCATTGATGAAAGTTGCGACCGGGACCACCTTGGTCTTTGTGCGGAGCGCGCGCGCGCGATCCTACCGACTGACCTTGCGCAAGGACGGCGTGGCGGTGGCCACGATTCCGGTCCGCGGGACCGAATCCGAGGCCCGCGCCTTTGTGATGCAACATCGGGACTGGCTGGACCGGGCCCGGGCCCGGCACGCACGCCGGCCTCGCCCGGCGGAAATCTGGGTGATGGGCACGACCGTGCTGTGGCGCGGTGAGCTGACGGAGATCCGCGCCGTCGGCGGGGACCGGCCCACCGTGTGCCTGGCGGCGGATGTGTTTCGCGTTCCTTCCCTGGTCGGGGATCTACGTCCGGTCCTGGAGAAACAATTCACGCGGCGCGCCCGGATCGAGCTGCCAGCGCGCGCCTGGGAACTGGCGGCGGAGACCGGTGCTGCGGTGAAGCAGGTCACCGTGCGGAACCAGCGTTCGCGCTGGGGCTCCTGTTCCCCCGGCGGCACCATCTCGCTCAACTGGCGCCTGATTCAGGCTCCGGAAGCGGTGCGCGACTACATTATTTACCACGAGCTCGCCCACCTGTGGGAAATGAACCACTCGGACCGCTTCTGGGCGCGGGTGGCGCAAGTCTGCCCGGGCTGGCGCGAAGCCGAGCACTGGTTGAAACGCAGCGGCAGCCTGTTAGGACTGTAGGGCGGGATCGCTGACCCCGCTGGCATTAATCGGGTGGAGGGTCGACCTCCCGGTCGACCGCGCGGCCCAGCGGGAGCTGGGCCCTCCAATGTTATCCTACCGTATATCCAGCAACTCCACCTCGAAGCGCAGGGTCGCCTTCGGCGGGATCGGGCCGCGGCCGGCTTCGCCATAGGCGAGCCAATGCGGAATGAGCAGCGTGCACTTTTCGCCCTTTTTCATCGCCAACAGGGCCTCGTCCCAGCCCTTGATCACGGCGTCGGTCCCGACGCGGAATTTGTAGGGTTCGCCCCGGTCGCGGGAGCTGTCGAATTTCGTGCCGTCGAGCAGAAATCCGTCGTAGTGGACGACGACCAGCGCGCCGCGGACCGGGGGCGCGCCCTCGCCGGGGGCGCGCACGAGGTAGCGCAGACCGGAGGGGTTGAGGTGCGTCGTGCCGTATTGTTCGCGCATGACGGCCGCGTCGGCCTCGCTGAGCTGGGGATTCTCCATCATCTGGCGCATGTATTTGTTGGCGGGCTGGTCAGTCGCACTATGGCGACGGAAAATCCCAGTACGGGCCTGCCACGCGATGAAGGCGAGAAACACGCCGAGGATGACGAGAATGCCGTGGGAGCGGAAATTCATGGGCGGAAATTACTCTTCCGAGAAATAATCGGAGTCGATGCGCTTCACTTCGTAACTGGCTTCAAGAGTTACTCCGAGCCCGTGGTCGATCATTAGGGTGGCGAGTTTCTCGCCGTCGATCAGCACGATGCGAGCGTCATGCTTGTTAACCGAGGCCAGCGCTTCTTTCGTGAAAGATGAAGTCGTAATGAATACGCCCTTCTTGGCGCGATGCTCGGCCAGTGCACCGGCAAACTTCTGAATCTCGGGCCGGCCCACCGGATTCTCCCAGCGTTTCGCTTGAAGGTAGATGCTATCGAGCCCAAGGCGGTCTTCATTGATTATACCATCGATGCCGCCGTCACCGCTGCGGCCGATGGCGCGGCCAGCGTCTTGTCGTGAACCGCCGTAGCCCATTTTGAGTAGGAGTTCGACTACGAGACGCTCGAAAAAAACTGGAGCCGCGAGACCTATACGCGAGAGGAGTTCGGTCGCCAAAGCACGTTTGAGTTGTGTATGAGCAGACTCGATCTGCTCTTCCGGGCTTTCCTTGGTTTCGGCAAGTGGCGCTGCCGCAGCAGTCGAATTATCATCATCATGCTTATTTTCCTTAAACTCCATGAAACTGGGGAATTGGCGCAGGAAGCGCGCGTCGATACGATCGGGCTTGTCCTTCAGAACTTGCAGTCCGGTAGGAGTAATGCAAAAATGTCCGCGCTTTGAGGTGCTGAGCAAACCGGCTTTCGAAATATAGGTACGTGCCCAAGCGACTCGGTTATAGAAAAGTGGCTGACGCCCACTGGGGATTAATTGGCGAAGTTCGTCGTCCGTAAGCTTAAACTCTTTCGCGAGTACATCGGTAGCCTCGCTGATCGAGTGAGTCGCACCGTCCGCGTATCTACGAAGGAGAGGAAGCATCAATGTTTGATAGTCTGGGATAGGCATAACTCAGGATTTGGGTTCGAGGCGGAGCAGCAAAGCGTCGAGCAGGGCGTCGATCTGAAGTTTCAGGTGCTGGGCTGGCGCAACCGGCTTGTCGGCCGGGGCGGCCTTTTGCTGCGCGGTGAAAGCGGCGTCGCCCTTGGCCAGTGCGGTGGTGATAAGCGCCTCCTTGGCGACGTGGAGTGCCGCTTCCGGGCGGAGATCGGCCGGGGTGACCGGCCGGCCGAGAAACGCGGCGGTCAGCTCGTCGCCGAACCACACGCGCCAGTCATCGGGGGCGAAATACGCGACGAGCACACCCGTCCGGGCGACGCCGAGTTTTTCGGCCAGCGCGTGCATATAGGCGCCGGGCACCTGGTCTTCCGCAGTCGGCGGGGTTTGCGCGAACAGCCGGGCGATGATCTTCCGGCCGGTGACGCGCTGGTAGTTCGCGAGCTTGAAATTGAAATTCTTCGCCCGCGGCGGGTCGACGGGCAGGAGATTGGCGGGGTCGTCGAAAAACGCCGCGGGACCAGGCCCCGCCTTCGCCAAGGCTTCGGCGGGCGAGTCGGCTGGGCTGGCGTAGCGTTTCGCCTTCTTCCGCAATTCCTGAAAGGTCGCTTCGTCGGCCTTGAACGCGCGACCCGCCTCACCCACGCGGAGGATCTTGATGCTGAAGGCGTCGTCGGCCTGAATCTTGGGCAGCACTTCCAGGCCGGTGAAGACATGACCAAAGACACTGTGCAGGTAGTTCAACCGCGTGCAGTCGCCGAGCGTGAGGAAGAATTCGCAACTGTTGGTGTCGGGGCCCGCGTTCGCCATGGAGAGAACGCCGATGGTGGCGTGGCGCAGGCCGGGGACGAATTCATCGGGAAAGGTATAGCCCGGGTCGCCCTCTTCGGGTGCCTTCGGGTTGCCGCTCTGGAGGACAAAGGCCGGCACGACGCGATACCACTTCAGGCCCGTGAAAAACGGCTTGCCGTCGCGGGGGGCGATTGTGCCCTCGGCGAGGCCGACGAACGAGGCCACCGTCATTGGCGCCTCCCGGTAGTTCAACTCGACGACAAAGGAGCCGCGCGGCGTGGTGAACTCGGCGTAAATGCCGTCGGCCATTTTCTCCATGGCCGGGAGGAGCACGGCGGACACTCCCATCGTGAGCCACAGGGCGAGCTTGGGGATACGCATGGAGGCAAGATAGCCGTGGGCGGTCCGTCCGCGAGTCTAGTTTCATGCAGGCAGAGTTTAGCCGGACTCACAGGCGGAACCCGGCCTCCGGACGGGTTTCTTTGCGGGCATCGTACGAACCTGTCCGGAGGCCAGGTTCCACCTTCAATCCCCCCGATTTCACAGGAACGAGCAGATGTATTCACAGAGGCCGGACTTCACCTCGATGGTGAACCCGCTCTTGCCGGGCACGTCGAAATGGGTGCCTGCGGCGTAGTCTTGCCCCGCGGTCGCGCCGTCGAGGGTCACGCGGCAGGCGCCGGCAACGATCTCCATCCGCTCTGGCGCACCGGTGCCAAAGTGGTAGCTGCCGGGATAAATCAGACCGAGGGTCTTCTTTGCGCTGTCCGGCATCATGACGGTATGGCTGACGACCTTGCCGTCGAAATAGACGTTGGCCTTGGTGAGAACGGTGACGCCGGTGAACTGGATCGGGAGGGACATGGGAGGATGGATGGGAAGGGAGAGGGAAAGTGGCCGGGAGTGGCGAGTCAATCCACGTGCGAGCCGCGGCTTGCTTATACCCGGGTAGAGCGCTTCTATGATTTTAGCGGGCCGAGCGTAGTATCATCATGAATAAAACGAACCTGTCGCTCATGGTCGCGTTGCCGTTGATCGCGGGCGCGGTCGGCCTCGTGGTGGGTCGCCACCAGAGTGCGGCGATCACGACCACCGGCCAGCCGGCGGTGCCAGCAACGAATCAGGCCGCTTCAGCCGTGCCTCCACCCCCGCCGGTGCAGGCGCCGATCAAGCGGCTGGACCTGACCCGCAAGCCAACCGTGGCGGAGGTCATCCCGCTGCTGGAGCATGCGGCCAAAATTGGCCGATGGCAGTTCAACAAGCAGTGGGAAATCATCATCAACGCGCTTGAGTCGCCGGATTTCCCTCTGCTCATAGCCGTGTTGAATCGCCAGAAACCCTCGCCGGTGCGGACTCAGCTGAAGAACGCGTTTTACTCGCGCTGGGCGGAATGTGATTCCCGGGCCGCGCTGGCTCATGCTGAATCCAAAGAGAACGGATCGGAGCAGGAAGCCGCGGTGGCCTCCGTGTTCCAAGGCTGGGCCTACACGGATGCTCAGCAACTGGCCGATTGGAGCAGGTCCTTGCCGCCCGGGCGCAAGCGCGACGCCGCCCTTTCGGCTGCGATGAATTATCTCGCCGAGGGCGACCCGGCCGCGTTGGCGGACCTGGCCAGCCGGGCGGGTTTGGCGAACCGCAATGGCATTAACCTTTCCGGGCCTTATCAGGCTTGGGCCGCATCCGATCCGGTGGCGGCGGCGGCCCAGGCCGCGGGGTTGCCCGATGGCGCCCGGCGCAATGCCTATGCTGCCATCGCCAACGCCTGGGCCCAACGGGACCCGGCGGCGGCGGCGCGCTGGGCCGGTGCGCTGGAAAATATCCAGGATCGAACCCAGGTGCTGGGGATGGTGGTGGGCACTTGGGTGGGCGCAGCGCCGGAGGAAGCCGCCGGCTATGTGAGCCAGTTGGAGGCGGGCGGCCTGCGGCAGCCATTGCTCCGCGCCCTCATCTCCACCTGGTCGACCAAGGATCCCGCGGCCGCCTTTGCCTGGTTGCGCGGCCAGCCGGCGGATCAATTCCTGCAGAATAATCTGTCGAACATCGCTTTTCAATGGGCGCAAAAGGACACGCGGGCCGCCCTGGCCGCGGCCGAGCAGTTGCCCGTGGGTCAGGCCCGGCAGGCCTTTGTTCAATCGGTTGTGACTCAGTGGACGCAGAAGGATCCCGGAGCGGCGCTGAACTACGCCCTCTCGCTCCCGGCCGGGCAGGCCCGCACCAACCTGCTCGGCAATGTCTACAGCCAGTGGTCGGCGTCGGATCCGGCGGCCGCCCTGGCCAACATCAACCAGATGCCGGCAGGCCAGCAGCGGGACAACTTCCTCAGCAACGCCATCGGCCAGCTGGCCCATCGCGACGGCGCCGCCGCCCTGGACTTTGTGCAAAAGATGCCGACAGGGTTGGCGCGCAACCGGGCCCTGTTAAGCGTGATCAACCCGCTGGCGCAAGAAGACCCGAAACTTGCCACCAGTCTCGCCGCCGTTTTGCCCCCCGGCAACGAGCAGGCCCAAGCCTATCAGGTCATTGCCTCCCGCTATTTCACCGTCAATCCCGCGGCCGCAAGCGAGTGGGTGGCAGGATTGCCGGCTGGATCCTCGCGTAACCAGGTGGTGGGAAACGTGGCCTCACAACTGGCGCAGCAATCCCCCGAAAAGGCCGTGGCGCTGGTGGAGGCGCTCGCCACGGGTCAAGTGCGCCAGTCGGCCTTGGGACAGATTGCCAACATTTGGGCGCAAAACGACCTGCCCGGGGCCCTGGGCTGGGCGCGCGGCCTGCCCGAGGGTGCCGCGAAACAACAAGCGATGATGCAGGTGGGGCAGATCTGGATGCAGTCTGATTCCCCTGCCGCCTTTGACTTTGCGGCGACCTTGCCGGCCGGACAGACCCAGAACCAACTGTTCAGCATGCTGGGCAACCAGCAGGGTTCCAGCGAGGCGGAAGCTACCGCGGCCTTGGCCCGGGCTGACCGGATACCCAAGGGAGAGGCGCAACAAGCCTATCTCACGTCACTCATCGGCAGCATTGCCAACCAGGATCCGGAGTTGGCGGCGGAATACGCCGTCCGGCTGCCGCTGGGGCAAAGCCAGGCCCAAGCGATCCACTCGGTCGCGTGGCAATGGGGCCAGCGTGATCCCGCCGCCGCGGTCAACTGGTTGTCCGGTTTGCCGGAAAACCAAGCGGCCACCCAAGCCCTTCAGCAGGTGGCCGGACAGTGGGTGAATGTGGATCCGGCGGGGGCGCAGCAATGGCTTCATTCCTTGCCGGCGGGAGATCGGCGTGATCAAATGGTGGGATCCTCCATCATGAACCTGGTTTACTCGCAGCCGCAGGAGGCGGTGCGCATGATGGACCTGGTGAGCAGTCCCGAGCGCCGGCAGGGGATGATGCAAAACCTGGCCAGCCAGTGGTTGCAGCAGGATCGCGCCTCGGCCGAGCAATGGATCCGCGGTTCAGGAATGCCGGCCGACGTCCAGCAGCGACTGCTAGCGTCGCCGGCGCAAAACAATCCGAACCAGATTATTAATCTCAACCGGACCAATATCCGCAGATGACGGCGCACCCACCTGCGAGCGCGAGCGGTCGGTGGAGGATCGAAAATCCACCGAGCGACGGATCCGGGGTCTAAACCTGCCGGATGGCGCCAGACAGCGGCGGCTGGCCGCTCCGGCTTCCAATTGAGAGTGAGACGGCCCGCCAGGCTTCGCTCCGGGATCAACCGGCATACAGCCGGAACAGCGCCTGGGTGCCGGCATCTTCCCAGCCGCGCGCGGCGACCTCGTCGTAGAGTTTTTTCGCCTGCACCAGTCCCGGCAGGGCGAGTTTCAGCTCGGCGGCGGAGTCGAGCGCGAGCCGCAGGTCCTTGAGGAAATGCTTCACATAGAACCCCGGCGCGAAATCCCCCCGCAGGGCGCGCGGGCCGAGGGTGTTGAGCGACCAGCTCGCGGCCGCGCCCCCGCCGATGCTCTCGATGACGCGCACCGGGTCGAGCCCGGCGCCCTGGGCATAGGCGAGCGCCTCGCACCACGCCATCATCGTCGACGCGATGGCAACCTGGTTGGCCAGCTTGCAATGCTGGCCCGCGCCGGGTCCGCCGTGCAACGCGATGTTCTTGCCCATCAGCTCAAAGAATGGCCGGGTTTTTTCAAAGGCGGCCCCGTCGCCGCCCACCATGATGACCAGCCGGGCCTCGCGTGCGCCGATGTCGCCGCCGGAGACCGGGGCGTCGAGGGCGGCCTGGCCCTTGGCCGCGGCGGCCGTGGCGATGCGTTGTGCGAGCTTGGGGCTGGAGGTCGTCATGTCCACGAGCACGGCGCCGGGCCGGGCGCGGGCGAGCACGCCCGCCGGGCCGAAATAGGTTTCCTCCACGTCCTGCGGAAAGCCGACGATGGTGAAGACAAAGTCGGCGGCCGCGGCCGCGGCCCCGGCGCTGTCGTGCCAATGCGCGCCGGCGTCGAGCAGCGGCTGCGCCTTGGCGGGCGTGCGGTTGTGGGCGTGCAGGGTATGGCCGGCCTTGAGCAGGTGGCCCGCCATGCTGCGGCCCATGACGCCGGTGCCGATGAACGCGATCGAGTGCGAAGCCATGCCGTCACCGCAACAACTTTATCCGCGGGAGGCGAAGCTAAAGGGTGGGCGTCGGTTTCCACACCGACGCCTGTCGCCGAAATGGAAATCAGCGACCACCTTTGGTGGGATTAGCGATCCCGTACTGCAATTCCGCCTAGACGGACACCACCCGTTGACGCATCGTCCGGTCGATGCAGATCCTCAATACCCTGGCGCCGGTCTTCCTGATGATCGCGGTCGGAGTGGGGCTGCAGAAATCCGGCTTTGTCTCGGAGAATTTTCTCAAGGAGGCCAATCGCGTGACCTACTGGCTGGGGCTGCCGGCGTTGCTGTTCTCGCAGCTGGCCGGCTCGTTCCACCACGCCAGCGGCGCCGGGCTCATGCTGACGGCCATGTTGGTCGCCACGCTGCTGGTGATCTTGGCCGGCTATGGCGTCGCCGCCATGCTGCGCGTGCCCGGCGCAGTCGCGGGCACCTTTGTGCAGGGTTGTTTCCGTGGGAACCTGGCCTTCGTTGGTCTGCCGGTGATTTTCTCCCTGCCGGATTCGCCGCTGGCTTGGGGCGTGTCGGCCCGCACGGCGGCGGTGCTGACCGTCGCGCCGATGATGGTGTTCTACAATATTGGCGGCGTGGTCGTGCTGCTGCTCAGCCAGCACCGGTTGGGTTGGAGCATGGTGAAGCCCTTCATGAAACAACTGGCCACCACGCCGCCCCTGTTGGCCACGCTGGCGGGCATCGCGTTTGCCTTGGGCGGCTGGACCCTGCCTGCCTTCATCGACAAGACCCTCAGTGCACTCGGAGAAATGGCGCTGCCGCTCGGCCTGCTCGGCGTGGGTGGCTCGCTCATCACGGTGAACCTCCGCGCCAACTGGCGGGTGCCGCTGGCCTCGGCCCTGGTGAAGACCTTGCTTTCACCCTTGCTCGGCTGGGCGGCGGGCCGGGCGCTGGGCCTCGGGGCGGCGGAGCTCAGGATGCTTCTCATCCTGATGGCCTGCCCCACGGCAATCGTTTCCTACACGATGGCGCTGGAGCTGAAAGGTGACGAAGCGCTCGCCAGCGGCGCAATCGCGTGGAGCGTGCTGACCTCGGTGGTCTCGCTGGCGGTGGTTGTGGGTGCCATGTGACTCCCGGCCGGAGCCATGTCGCCAGGAGAACCCCAGACTCCCGGGGAGTTTCCCGGATAAAGCAATTGTCAACTAATAGTATACTTAAGGCTTGGGAGATAATCCATAGGTTATACCGAGCGTAAGTATACTATTAGTTGACAATAGGTTTCTGCAGCCGGACCCGTCCACAGGGTTCGATGGCTGGAATTCCCAGGGGTTGCGTCGAGTTGGGAAGTGGTGGGGGCGTACTCTGAGCAAGGTGGTTGCCGACTTTCCCGTTCCACTCGCTTAGGGCCCCGCGGCAGTCGAGGGGCATATGGGCGAGGGCGTCGGTATGGAAACCGACGCCCACCCGCTCGCACGCTACGGGATCCGCAGCTCGGTGCCGACGCGCAGGATACCGTTGGGTCCCAGCTTGCCGGCGTTGGCGTTGTAGATCTCCTGCCACCGGCCGGCGGTACCGTAGTAGCGCTGGCTGATCTTGGAGAGCGAGTCCCCGCTGGCTACGACATGGACGCGGGCGGCGGGCAATGACGCAAAGGCGGGGGCAGCCGGAGCTGACGCACCGGTCGCGCGGCCGAGCGTCGTCTTGAGCTGGTAGTTCTCCTGCGCGAGGACTGAGTTCGCGCCCTGCAACTGCTGGACAAGCGCGCGGTTCGAAGCGGCGTCGCCGACCACCTGGCCGGTTGAGCGCTGCAAGGCGGCGAGGGATTCGCTCAAGCGGGTGTTCTCGGCCTGGGCGGCCGCGAGGGCCGAGTTGGTGTTGGTGGCCTGGGCGGCGGTCGAGGACTGCAACTGCTCCACCTGGGTGGTGAGCGCCGCCACCTTCGCGTTCAGCGCCTCACCGGCCTGGCCGGACTTGGCTTGGAGTGCGTTCCGGTCCTTCTCCAGCAGCGCGTAGCCACGGAGGGAGGTCGCGAGCCGGTCCTCGGTCTCAGCCAGGCGTTTTTGCAGATCGGAAGTATCGGCAGTTTGCGCAACCGGCGCGGTCGCCGGCTGGCTGGCGGCTTGCGCGAGCTTGGTCTCAAGTTCGGCCACGCGCGAACGCAGGTCCGGATAAGCGGGCGAGCGGGGCTCGTCTTTCGCCTTGGCCAGGGCGGCTGCTTCCCGCTTGGCGCGGGCCGCCTCGGTAGACGCATCGTTCAGCTGGGTCTCCAACTCACGGACGCGGCCGGTGAGATCAGGGTAGGCGGGGGCGCGGTTCTTCGAGGCCGCCGCCAGTTGCGTTTCAAGTTCCCGGACGCGGCCGGAGAGGTCGGGACGGTAATTGTCGCCGGCCGTGATGGGTTCGCTGCGCTTCTCCTTTGCCTTGGTGAGCGCGGCGACCTTGCTTTCAAGCTCAACCACTTTGCCGGACAAATCGGGATAAGCCGGAGCAGAGGGTTTGGCGGCCAGCGCGGCTTCCAACTCGGCCACTTTGCCGGACAAATCGGGGTAGGTCGGGGCCGCCGGCTTGGCCGCGAGGGCGGTCTGCAATTCGCCCGTCCGGGTCTGGGCGGTCGTGAGTGAGGCTTGGAGGCCGGCCGTCTGCGTCTCGAGTTCCTTGATGCGGCTGGCGTCGGCGGAAGAGTCGCGCAGTTTGCGGCCGCTGTCCGCGATTACCTTCTGCATGCGTTCGCGGTCTTCGCGCAGCTGGGTGACCTCGCTCGTCAGGGAGTCAATGGTGCCCTTGGCCTTGCCGGCATCCTGCACGGCGGCGGTCTGCTTGCGGACTTTGCCTTCCAGTTCGGTGACATAGTCGCCCTTGATCTTGCTGGCATTTTCTGCCGATGCGAGCTGCTGCGAGAGTTCGGCGACCTTGCCGGACAGGTCCGGGGTGGCCGGCGCGGTCTTGGCCTTGGCGAGCTGGGCCTCCAGTTCCCGAACGCGACCGGAAAGGTCGGGACGGGAGCTCTCACCGGCCGTGATGGGTTCGCTGTGCACTTGCTTCGCCTTGGTCAGCGCCGCGACCTGGGCCAGGGCTTCCGCCTTTGACGAGGTCGCAGCCGACAAGTCAGCAGATTGTTTGGTGAGTTGGGCTTCCAATTCGGCGACCTTGCCGGACAGGTCGGGATAGGTGGGGCCCGCGGGCTTGGCCGCAATGGTGGCCTGCAGCATACCCACCTGGTTCTGAAGTTCCTGAACGCGACGGGCGCCGGCGGCCAGTTCAGTCGCCTGTTGTTCGCGCTCACCGCGGAGCTTGCCGACGTCGGCGGTCATTTCCTTCACGAGGTTGGAATAGTCGGGGTAGGCGGGCTCGATGGCCTTGGGCTTTTCCGCGATGGTCTTGTTCAACTGGGCGATTTCGCTGTGGACTCGGTCGGCCTCGGTCGAAGCGGCGGCCACTTGGCGGGTGGAGTCGCGGAGGGAGGCTTCCAGTTCGGTGACCTTGGCGGAGAGATCGGGGTAGGCGGGGGCGGCGGGCTTAGCCGAGAGCAGCTGCTTGGCGGTCGTGAGATCGGCCTCGAGACCGGCCACCCGGCCGCGCAGGTCCGGATAGGAAGGAGCGGCCGGCTTGGCCGCGAGGGCGGCTTCGAGTTCCGCGACCTTGCCGGACAGGTCCGGGGCGGCCGGCGCGATCCTGGCCTTGGCGAGCTGGGCCTCAAGTTCCGTCACGCGACTCGAAAGGTCGGGATAAGTCGGGGCGGCCGCCGCCACAGGTTTGGCGGAAAGCTGTTCCTTTAGGGTCGCGACCTGGGAGCGCAGTTGCGCGCTCTCGGTGCCGGCGCTTTCGGCCTGGCGGCGAAGAGAAACTTTGTCGGACTCAAGGAGCTTCACGTTGGCGAGGAGAGAGGTGCGTTCGCGCTGGGCGGTGGCGGTGGCGTTCTTGTAGTCGTCGAAATCCTTCGTGACGTTGGTGCGGGACAGTTCAGCTGACGCGGCCTTTTGCACGGCATCATCCTTCGTCTTGGTGAGAGCGGTCGCTTCTTGTTTGGCGCGCGCTGCTTCGGCGGACGCGGCGGCGACGGCCGTTTCCAGTTCGGTGACTTTGCCGGACAAATTCGGGTAGGCCGGGGGGGCGGCAGCGGCTGGCTTGGCGGCGAGGGCGGCTTCGAGTTCGGTCACGCGGCCGGACAAGTCGGGGTAGCTAGGGGCTGCGGGGGCCGCCTGCTTCGCGGCGAGGGCGGCTTGTGCCTGGGCGAGGCTCGTGCTGGCGGTGGTGTAGGCGCTTTCCAACTCCGCGACGCGGCCAGTCAGATCGGGATAAGCGGGAGCCGAGGGCTTGGCCTTGAGCGAGTCATTGGCTTGGGCGAGGGCGGCCTTCGTGGTCTCCAGCTCATGGGAAAGCGAGCGAACGGAAGCCTCGCCCGCCTGGGCAGCGTCGTCCTTCACCTTGGTCAGCGCCGCCACCTCCTGCTTGGCGCGCGTGGATTCGGCGGTGAGCGTGGTGACCTTGGTCTCGAGTTCGGTCACATTGCTGCGGAGGTCGGGATAGGCGGGCGTGCTGGGCTTGGCTGCGAGGGATTTTTCGGTAGCCGCCAGCTTGGTCTCGAGTTCGCTGACGCGCGAACGGAGGTCGGGATAGCTTGGCGCCGCCGGCTTCGCTGCGAGAGTGGCTTGCACCAAGGCGAGGCTGGCATTGGCGGCAGCAAGAGTGGATTCCAATGTCGCAACCTTGCCGGACAAGTCAGGGTAGCTAGGGGCCGCCGGGCGGGCCTTGAGCGCATCGTTAGACTTGGCGAGGGCGGCGGCCTCCTGCTGGGCGTGAACGGCGTCGGATTTCAGGGCGGTGTTGGCTTTTTCCAGCTCGGCCACGCGACCGGAGAGATCGGGGTAGGCCGGCGCCGCCTTGGCGCTGAGCGCGGCGACTCGGGCCAGGGCGTCCGCTTTGGCTGACGCGGTGGTCGTCAGGTCGGAAGACAGCTTCGCGACTTGGCCCTGCAGTTCCGCAACTTTGCCGGACAAGTCGGGATAAGCTGGGGCCGAAGGAGCGGCGGGGGCGGTGGGCTTCACGGCGGCGAGCTGGGCCTTGGCTGCGGCAAATTCACCGGCGTAGCTGTCGCGCGCGGATTCGGCAGCGCGAAGTGAAGTCTCAAGTGCGGCCTTCTGGTCGGAAACCTTATTAAGAGTGTTCTCGACCTGTGCGCCGAAAGCGCGGGCTTCTGCGAGCTCGGCCGCAGCGGCCGCGGCAACGCGTGCCTTGTCGTCATTCACCTTGTTGAGCGTGTCCTCGACCTTGCGGCCGAAGGTGCGGGCCTCCTCGAGATCGGCCAGCGCGGCCTGCAGGTCGCGGGTTTTCTGGGCGAGGGCGGCGGTGTCGGTGGAGGCGGGCTTGGCCTTGAGTGAAGCAGTGGCCTCTTCCTTTGCCTTGGTCAGCGTGGCCACTTCCTGTTTGGCGCGGGCTGCGTCGGACGACGCAGCGGCGAGGGCCGTTTCCAGCTCGCTGACTTTGCCGGAGAGATTAGGATAAGCCGGGGCCGCGGGTTTTGCTGCCAGCGCGGTTTGCAATTCAGCTACCTTGACGGAAAGGTCCGGGTAAGCCGGGGCAGATGCGCGGACGGTCGTGAGGTCGCGTTCTAGTTGGGCGACTCGCTCGCGCAAATCCGGGAAGTTGGGTGAAACCGGCTTGGCGGCGAGTTTGGCTTCGAGTTCCGTCACGCGGCCGGACAAGTCGGGATAGCTCGGAGTTGCGGGGGCGGCCGGCTTGGCGGCGAGGGCGGCCTGCGCCTGGGCGAGACTGGTGCTGGCGGCGGTGTAGGCGTTTTCCAACTCGGCGACGCGGCCGGTCAAATCGGGGTAGGCGGGCGGAGTGGGGACGGCGGGTTTGGCGGAGGTAGCGGCGGCTTTTTGCGCCGCGGTCAGGGCGAGACGGGCGCGCGCCAGTTCGCCCTTGGTGGTGTCGGCGGTCCGGGTGAGTTCGGCGACCTTGGCCTCGGCGGTGCGGGCTTGTTCCTGCAGGGCCTGGTTCGCGTCGATGGCGGTACGCGCGGTCTTTTCCCGTTCAGCGGAGGCATTGATGAGGCGTTCGCGCTCGGCGCGAAGCGCAGTGACCTCGGCGGCCAGGGCGGCGGGGTCGACCGGTGTTGCAGAGGCCGCCGGGGCGGGGGCGGGCGGCGGAGTCACAGCGGGGGCGGTGGGCTTGACGGTGGGGACCGATGCCGCGGAGGAGCTACGGACGATGACCGTGCTGATGGAGTGAACCCCGAGCTCGGCCTTGCGCTCGGTGAGACGACGCTGAGCCTGTTCGAGGACGCCTTTGTCCACCGAGCCCATGAAATTATCGAGCGCGCGACCGCGGGCGCCGTTTTCCCGGGCCAGAGAGAGCCACACAAAAGCCTCGACGGGATCGGCGCCCACGCCCTTGCCCTCGGCATAAGCGAGGCCGAGGTTGTATTGGGCGATGCCATTGCCCTTGCGGGCCTTGGCGAGGAGGGCGGCGATCTCGCTACTATCCTGGGAGAAAGCCGGACCAGAGAGGAAGGCGACAACCAGCAGGGCAGCGAGCAGACGGAAAGTTTTCATGCGGGGCGGGCGGTGTGTGGGCCGGAAGGATTGCCGGGTCGGGCCCGCGCTGCAAGCCCGGCTTGAGCGGGGCGGAAACTTAGGCCCGGGTTGACCCTTTGCTGTCACTCCGCCGGCGGAACGGCTGGGCCATCTGGCCGGCGTAGTCCGGCGGCATGGGCTCGTTGATACCGTATTTCGTCGGGAAGCGTTTGGGCAGGTACATCGTGCCGAAGACCCAATCCACCCACGGCAACAGGCCGGAGAAGTTCTTGTTCGAGGTCGCGGGGTCCTCGTTGGCGTGGTGCCAGTGATGGAAGGCGGGCGTCGCCACGATCCATTCAAGCCAGCCGAAACGCCATTGGACATTCGCGTGAATGAAGATCGCAAGCAACCCCTCGAACGCGATCAGCGCGCCGAAGGTTTCCTTGCTGAATCCGAGCAGGTAGACCGGCAGGACGCCGCAGATGCGAACGAAGGTCTGATCCAGCGGGTGCAGGCGGCTCGCCGCCGCCCAATCCAGATGCTCGCTCGAATGGTGCACCGCATGAAACCGCCAGAGGAAGGGTACCGCGTGCGCCCAGCGGTGGCCCCAGTACGCGCCGACATCGAACACCACGTTGGCGATCACGAACTGCACCCACCACGGCAGTGATGTCAGGACTTTTTGCAGCGGCGGGTAGACCAGAAATCCGAGCCAGTAGACCAGCACCACCAGCGCAAACAGCACGAGCAGTTTCCGGATCGCGCCGCTGATGAAGAAATGGATTACATCCGCGCCCGCGCCTGGCCGCTGCCAGAATTGCCGACGCACGAGTGGAAACAGCGCCTCCAGCGGGACGAAGATGGCGAACAGCACCACGAAGCCGAGCGCCAACCGGGCGGGATTCCAGAGCGGGTCCATGGGGAAAAAGACGGCAGCGGCTGGCCTGTGTTACTCCGACAAGGGCAGCAGGAGCCTCAGGTGACGTTGCACCGCCCGGCGGTCTGGTTCAGCGAGGCGACCGGCCTTGCGCAGGACGAGGCGCTCATCGAGGGTGAAGAGCTTCATGCGCACCACCGAAGCGTGGGGCAGGCCGGCGGCCTTGAGGTCAAAGATCTCCGTGTCGAGCGGCCAGCCGCGGTTTTCGCGGCTCGTGATCATGGCCATGACGAGATGACCGATGCGGTCCTGAAACTGCTCGGCCGACAACACAAGGGCCGGGCGGCGCTTCACGGCGGCGCTGTCCGAGAACGGAAAAGGAACCACAAACACATCGAAGGGTTTATAGGTCACGGTAGGCACGCTCGTCGTGCGCGGACCCCCATTCATCCTGCAGCGTCTCGCCGACGGCCTCAGCGAAGGTGTGGTCTACCGGCCGGGCCTTCTGGAGATAGACGAGACCGGCGCGCAGCTTAAACGCCACCGAGTCACCGGCCTTGAGGCCGAGCTGCTTGCGGATGAGGCCCGGAATGGTCGCTTGGCTTTTGCTGGTGAGCTTGCTGACAGAAAGGGTGCGCATGGCCAGGTAATACAGGTATTACCAGCCTTACTTTCTGTCAAGCGGAGTACTTTGTCTAGCGGGACGTCGCCCGGGCAACGGCGGCGTGCCACCCGGCTTGCAGGTGGCGCATCGTGGCGGGCGGGGCTTTCGGGCGGAAGACGCGGCCGGCGGACCAGAGCGCGGCGATCTCAGCGCGGCTTTTCCAGAAACCCACGGCGAGTCCGGCGAGATAAGCGGCGCCAAGCGCGGTCGTCTCGGTCGTGCGCGGGCGGACGACCGGCACGCGGAGCAGGTCGGCTTGGAATTGCATGAGCCCGTCGTTCACCGTGGCGCCGCCGTCGACACGGAGCTCGCGTAATTTTCTGCCGCAGTCCGCCTCCATCGCGCCGAGCAGGTCGGCGCTCTGGCAGGCGATGCTCTCGAGCGCGGCGCGGGCAAGGTGGCCGGCCGTGCTGCCGCGAGTGAGACCGGTGATGACGCCGCGCGCGGCGGCGTCCCAATGCGGTGCGCCGAGTCCGGCGAACGCGGGAACGAGGTACACGCCGCCGTTGTCGGGTACGGTGGCGGCAAGTTTTTCCACGTCGGCCGATTGGGCGATGAGGCCGAGGCCGTCGCGCAGCCATTGCACGACCGCGCCGCCGATGAACACGGAGCCCTCAAGGGCATATTCTGTCTTGCCGCCCATGCGCCACGCGATGGTCGTGAGCAAGTTGTTGCGCGAGGCGACGGCCTTGGTGCCGGTGTGCAGGAGAAGGAAGCAGCCGGTACCGTAAGTGTTCTTGGCCATGCCGGGCTGGAAACAGGCCTGGCCGAACAGAGCGGCCTGCTGGTCGCCGGCGATGCCGCTGATGGGCACGCCGCGCAGCGCGGGGACACTGCTGACCTCGCCAAAAATCCCGCTGCTATCGCGCACCTCGGGCAGCACCTCGCGCGGGATGCGGAGGATTTTCAGGAGCCCATCGTCCCAATCACCGGTGCGCAGATCGAGCAGGAGCGTGCGCGAGGCATTGGAGACGTCGGTCGCGTGGACGCGTCCGCCGGTCAGCTGCCAGAGCAACCAGGTGTCGACGGTGCCGAAAGCGAGTTCTCCCCGCTCGGCGCGGCGCCGCGCGCCTGGAAGGTGATCGAGCAGCCACGCGAGCTTGGTGCCGGAGAAATAGGGGTCGAGCAGTAGGCCGGTTTTGCGCCGGAACAAGGGCTCGAGGTCGCGGCGTTTCAGTTGCGCGCACAGGCCGGCGGTGCGGCGGTCCTGCCAGACGATGGCCCGGTGGAGCGGCCGGCCGGTGCGGCGGTCCCAGAGTAAAGTGGTCTCACGCTGGTTGGTGAGGCCGATGGCGGCGATATCGCGGGCCGTGAGGTTCGCCTCGGCGAGGGCGGCGAGGGCGGTGCGCCGGGTCGTGGTCCACAGGTCGCGCGGGTCGTGCTCGACCCAGCCAGGTTGCGGAAAGTGTTGGGTGAACTCCTGCTGCGCGACGCCCCGCGCCCGGCCGCGCCGGTCGAAAACGATGGCGCGGGATGACGTGGTGCCTTGGTCGAGGGCGAGGACGAAGGGCATGGGCGGGGCGGGGCGGCGGGACAGCATCGCCGGACCTTTTCGGACTGGCAAGTCAACGGAACAGCCAAAATAAACTCGTTCGAGGCCGGCCGGGACTTGCCACGGAAAGTAAGCTAGCTTACCAATATTCCCTCATGTCCGCCCTGCGCGCCAATACCGAACGTCACCTGGGGTTCCTGTTGTCTGATATCAGCCGGCTGGCCCGCCGGGAATTCGACCGGCGCGTGCGCCATCTGGGCCTGACCCGCGCCCAATGGTTGTTCCTGTTCCACCTCAACCGGCAACCGGGGGCCACGCAGAGCGAACTGGCCGAGCAGCTGCAGATGGAAAAGATCAGCGTGAGCCGCCAAGCGGAGCGCCTGGAGCGGGCCGGTTGGATCGAGCGCCGCGACAGCCGCGAGGACGGACGTGCCTACCATCTTTACCTCACGCCGCGGGCGGGGCGCATTGTTGAGAAGCTCGACGGGATGGCGACCGAGCTGCGCGCCGACTACCTGCGCGGCCTGCCCCACGCCCGCCGCTCCGCGCTGTTTGCCGACCTCTCCCGCATCAAAGCCAACCTGCTCGAGCTCGACCACGCCTCCGCGCGCTGATTTCCCATGAAACAAGCCTCCCGTTCCTCCCTTGCTCTCTTTGCTGCCGCTCTGCTGCTGGCTGCGCTGGCCGCCGGTTGCGGCGGTGGCTCGGCCGCGGCCCGGGCCGGCGGGGCCCCCGCCGTGCCGGTCCAGGTGGCGGTCGCCGTGCAGCTGGACGTGCCGCGTCGCGTCGAGTCCATCGGCACCGTGCAGGCCCAACGCAGCGTGAGCGTGAAGTCACAGGTGGACGGCATCATCGCGCAGGTTCATTTTCAGGAAGGGCAGGAAGTGAAGGCGGGTGACGCGCTCGTGACCCTCGACCGCCGGCCGTTTGAGAACGCGTTGTTGCAGGCGCGCGCCGCACTGGCCACGGCCAAGGCCCAGGCCGGGCAGGCGGCGGCCGATGCCGAACGTTATTCCCACCTCGACCAACAGTCCGCCATCTCGAAGGAGGCCTACGCCCAGTATCTTACCAAGGCCGAGACCACCAAGGCCGACGTCGAGTCCCGCGCGGCCGCGGTCGCCAACGCCGAGCTCCAGTTCGGCTACACCGAGATCAAGGCCCCGATTTCCGGGCGCACCGGCCAGCGGCTCCTCCACGAGGGCGCGCTGGTCAAGGCCAACGACAACAACTTCACCCTCGTCGCCATCAACCAACTCGCGCCCATCACGGTGGCCTACTCGGTGCCCGAGCGAACGCTTGACGAGATCCGCGCGGCGGCGGCGGCCGGGCAGGTCACCGTGACCGTCACCGACCGCAACACCGGCATCAAGCGCGAGAACGGCCGGCTCGAGTTTATCGACAACACGGTGGATCCCACCACGGGTATGATCACGCTGAAGGCCCTTTTCCCCAACGAGGATCAGGCGCTCTGGCCGGGCCGCTTCGTCTATGTCGTCACCCAGACCGGGATCGACACCGCGGCCATCGTAGTACCCACCACTGCGGTACAAAACAGCCAGACAGGGTCGAGTGTGTATGTCCTGAAGCCCGACTCGACCGTCGAGCTCCGTCCCGTGAAGATCGCGCGCACCGACCATGACAGCACTCTGCTCGCCGGTGGGGTGAAGGCGGGCGAGACCGTCGTTACCGACGGCCAGCTGCGGCTGCTGCCCGGGGCCAAGGCCGAGCCGCGCGCCCCCTCCGGCGCACCGCTCGCCGGCGAGAAACCGGCCGCCCAGCCGAACAAGACCTGAGGCCCCCGCCATGAACCTCCCCGAACTTTGCATTCGCCGGCCAGTGATGACGACGCTGCTCACCGCGGCGTTGTGCTTCTTCGGCGTCATGGCCTACCGGCTCCTGCCGGTGAGCGACCTGCCCACCGTTGATTTTCCCACCATCGTGGTGAACGCCTCGCTGCCCGGCGCCACGCCGGAGACGATGGCCAGTGCGGTCGCCAAGGTGCTGGAGGCGCAGTTCTCCACCATCGCCGGCATCGACTCGATGAACTCGACCAGCGGCACCGGCAGCACGCAGATCACACTGACGTTTAATCTCGAGCGCGACATCGACGCCGCGGCCCAGGACGTGGCGTCCGCCATTTCTGCGGTACAGCGCCGCCTGCCCCAGGACATGCCGGCACCACCGTCCTACCGGAAGACCAACCCGGCCGACCAGCCGATCCTGTTCATTGCGGTGTCTTCGCCGACGCTGCCCCTGTCGGTGGTGAACGAATTCGCTGACACGCTGATGGCGCAGCGCATTTCCACTGTGGATGGCGTCTCGCAGGTGGGCATCTTTGGCGCGCAGAAATACGCGCTCCGGGTGCGGCTCGACCCGCGCCTGCTGGCCAGCCGCGGCATCACGCTCGACGAGGTGCGATCCGCGCTCAATGCCCACAATGTCAACCAGCCGACCGGCCTGCTCGATGGCTTCCGCCAGGCCGTGCAGATCCAGGCGAATGGCCAGCTCGACAATGCCAGCCAGTTCACGGACATCGTGGTCGCCTACCGCAACGGCGCGCCCGTGCGCCTGGGCGAGCTGGCCGAGGTCGTCGACAGCGTGCAGGACGCGCGCGTGGCCAGCTGGTTTGGCGAGCGCAAGGACGGGAAGCTCGACCCGACGCGCTCGATCGCGCTCGCGGTGCAGAAGCAGCCGGGCGTCAACACCGTCGAGGTGGCGCGGCGCGTGCGCGCGCTCCTGCCAATCTTTGCCAAGCAGCTGCCCGAGTCCATCACCCTGACGGTGCTGCGGGACAATTCCGAGGCGGTGAAGGCCTCGGTGCACGACGTGCAGTTCACTCTGATGCTTTCCATTGCGCTCGTGGTGATGGTCATCTTCGTGTTCCTCCGCTCGGTCTGGGCCACCATCATCCCGAGCGTGGCGATTCCGATGGCGCTGCTGGGCACGTTCATCGTGATGTATTTCCAGGGGTTCTCGCTCGACAACCTCTCGCTCCTCGCGCTCACCCTCTCGGTCGGCTTCGTGGTGGATGACGCCATCGTCATGCTCGAGAACATCGTCCGGCACATCGAGGGCGGCATGACGGTGCGGGAGGCGGCCTTGCGTGGTTCGCGCGAGATCGGGTTCACCATCCTGTCCATGACGGTGTCGCTGGTGGCCGTGTTCATTCCCCTGATGTTCATGGCCGGCATCCTCGGGCGTCTGTTGCACGAGTTTGCCATCACGATCACGGCGGCGGTGCTGGTGTCCGGCCTGGTGTCACTGACGCTGACCCCGATGCTCTGCAGCCGGTTTCTCAAGCCCAATGTCGGCGCGGCCCATGCGCACGACATGCCCCACGGTCGCCTCTACCGCTGGAGCGAAAGGATGTTCGAGGGCATGCACGGCCTCTACAAACGTACGCTGTATGCCAGCCTGCGGCACCGGGGCATCGTGCTGGTCGTGGCGTTCTCGATGTTTTTCCTGACCGCATGGATGCTCTATATCCTGCCGAAGGGGTTCATTCCCACGGACGACACCGGCATTGTGCTGGTCATCACCGAGGCGGCGCAGGACATTTCGTATGAGGAGATGTCGCGGCACCAGCAGGCGGCCGCGGCGATCGTGGCGGAGCGGCCCTACGTCAAGGCCTTGATGTCCGCGATGGGTGGCGGCGGCGGCGGTGGGGCGATCAATTCCACCGCGAACCAGGGACGCATCTTCATGACGCTGTTGCCCCGGAACCAGCGGCCCTCGGTCGACAAGATCATGGCCGACCTCCGCCAGAAGCTGTCGGTCGTGCCCGGATTGAAGGCGTACCCGCAGGTGCCGCCCGCGATCCGCATTGGCGGCCAGCTGACCAAGGCACTTTACCAGTTCACCCTCACCGGTAGCGACCTGCGGGAACTGTACGCGGCTGCGGCCAAGCTCGAGCAGAAGTTCCGCGCCCTGCCGATGCTGACGGACGTAAACAGCGACCTGCAGATCACCAGCCCCCAGCTGCAGGTGGACATCCAGCGCGATCGCGCCGCCACGCTCGGGATCACACCGCAGCAGATCGAGGAGGCGCTCTACAGCGCCTTCGGCACGCGACAGGTTTCCACCATCTACACGCCGACCAACCAGTATTATGTCATCATGGAGGTTGCGCCGGAATTCCAGCGCGATGTGTCGGCGCTCTCGCTCATCTACCTGCGCAGCAAGAGCGGCAAGCTCGTGTCGCTCGACACCGTGGCCTCGCTCCGCCGCAGCGTGGGTCCGCTCACAGTGACCCACCTCGGTCAGATGCCGGCGGTCACCCTCTCATTCAACCCCAAGCCCGGCGTGTCGCTGGGCGACGCGACCGACGCGGTTCAGCAGGCGGTGCGGGGCGAGGTGCCGGGGACGATTAGCTACAACTTCGTCGGCACAGCCCAGGCGTTCAATGCTTCGCTCCAAGGGATGGGCCTCTTGATCGTGATCGCGGTGCTCGTGATCTACATCGTGCTGGGCGTGCTCTACGAGGATTTCGTCCACCCAATCACGATCCTGTCCGGTCTGCCGGCGGCCATTTTCGGCGCGCTGTTCACGTTGTGGGCCTTCCGCGAGGAACTGAACATCCTGGGTGACGTCGGGGTAATTCTGCTCATCGGCATCGTGAAGAAAAACGCGATCATGATGATTGACTTCGCCATCGCGAAGGAACGCGAGCAGGGCGAGGCCTTCGACCCGGAGAAAGCCATCGTCGAGGCCTGCCTCGTGCGCTTCCGCCCGATCATGATGACGACGTTTGCGGCCCTCGCCGGGGCGCTGCCGATTGCGCTCGGCCTGGGCACCGGCGCTGACTCGCGGCGTTCGCTCGGCCTGTGCGTGGTGGGCGGCCTGATGGTTTCGCAGCTGCTGACGCTCTACATCACGCCGGTCATCTACATCTACCTAGATCGCTTGATGCACTGGCTGGCGTTCCGCAAGCGCGGGCACGTCCCGTCGCTCATGGCGGACACCCTACCGCAGGGGAAGTAACGGATCGGGCGGGTGGCCGGTGCTAGCTTTACGCATTCGTAATGGGAACGACACCAGACCGTGACATCGCGTGGGCAGGATCGACGGGTGAACCTAACACCTATCCTTCCCCGCAATCCGATTAATCCGTCCTTCCGGCTGGCCGCCGCGCTGCTCGGCACCGCGCTGCTGCTCGGCGCCGCTTCCGAGGACACCAGCGACAAGATCCTGCGCCTCGAGGATCTCGAGATCACCACGCCGCGCAAATCGGCCCTGACCCAGGCGCTGACGGACAGCAACCTGGATGCACGCCAGCCGCATTCGGACATCACGATCCAGTACATCTCGAACAACGTCGCCCCGACTGCCGACTACGCCACGATCGCCAACATCGCCCCGAGCGTGGCGAACGTCGAGACCAACGGCCCCGGGTTGAGCGAGGCCAAGCACACCACGCTGCGCGGCATCGATGACGGCGGCTACAACGTCACCTTCGACGGGATCCCCTTCGGCGACTACAATTCCTACAGCCACCACACCACGAGTTATTTTCCCGCCAAGCTGATCGGCCGGGTCAATGTCGATCGCGGGCCCGGCACCGCCAGCACCATCGGCCTCGCCACCTTTGGCGGCACGATGGAACTCTACTCCAAGGACCCGCGCACCGGAATGTCGTTCGTGCCGACCCTGAGCTTCGGCAGTTGGAACACCCAGCTCTACCACCTTGAGGGCAACACCGGGCTGCTGTCCGGCCTCAACGCCGCCTCGGCCATTGCCAGCTACCAGCGCATGACCACCGACGGCTACCGCACGAATGCCGACATGGCGCGCGACACCTACTACGTCAAATACCTGCAGCCCGTCGGCCGGAACACGGTGGTCACATTCCTGAGCAGCGTGAACAAGATCAGCTTTGGCAATCCCGGTACGGTGACGCAGACGCAGATCGACACCTTCGGACGCAACTTCGGCCTGAAGGACGACAACGCCGCGAACAAGCTCGATCTCCTGAACCGCCGCTACAACTACCAGGACAAGACGGCCGACTTCGAATACATCGGACTGGAAGCCCGACCTGGCAACGGCTGGAAGATCGAGAACAAGGTCTACACCTATTCCTACGACAACAAGAGCCACGAGAAGCCGAAAGCCGGCAGCGGCGCGGCGGCGGGCCAGATGCTCGGTTCGCTCAAAGGCAACGAATACCGCACCTATGGCGACACCCTGGCGTTCTCCCGCGAGGGAGATCGGGGCACGTTCAAGGCTGGCCTCTGGTACGACGCCACGACCAATCACCGTTACACCTATGGCGTCAATTACGACACCACCGGCGCCGATGCGATCGACCTGACCGCGACGGCGCTCTACAAGGCCGCCGCGCCCGGCGGCAATCCCGCCACCCTGGCGGGTGCGGCGGGCTACGACTACAAGTACCTGCTGGTGGACAAGGACACCTCGTTCCAACCATTTGCGGAATACCAATGGAAGGTGACGAATGATTTCAACCTCAACGCCGGCGTGAAATACATCAAGTTCAGCCGCGATTTCAACGCGACGGTCAACCAGACCTCCGGCCGCCAGGCCCTCATCGCGACCCGCTCCGACTCGAAGGTCACGCCTTCCCTGACCGCCCACTATGTGATCGAGAGGGACTGGTCGGTCTACGCCCAGTGGGCGCAGGGCCAGATGGCCCTGTCCGAGGGCAATTCCTTCTACGTCGACAACGCCAACCTCGGAAACATCAACGTCAAGCCCCAGCTCTCGACCAACTATCAGGTCGGCACCGTGTTCAAGCACGACCGCTTCAACGCGGCCGCGGATGTCTACTACGTTGACTTTAAGAACTACGCCTACAGCGGACCTGCTGATGCCTCCGGCGACCCGATTTATTACGGCGTGGCCAAGGGAGCCTACTACCGGGGCCTCGAGGCCGAGGCCACGTATTATCTCGGCAGCGGCGTCAGCGCCTACGGCAACGGCTCGATCAACCAGGCGGTCTTCAAGGGCTCCAAGCTGGCCGTACCCACCGTGCCCGATACCACCGCCGCGCTCGGCCTCGTGTTCGATCACGCCGGCTTTTTCGGCTCTCTCACGGAGAAATACGTCGGCAAATGGAAAGTCTACAACACCATCGCCAATCCCGATCTCCCAGGCGCGGGCGCGTCGCGGGCGGCCAACAGCCAGAGCTACTGGCTGGGCGACCTGTCCATCGGCTATGGCCAGAAGATCGGCAACGGGCAGGGTTTCTTCCGCAGCTTCAAAGCCCGCCTGCAGGTGAGCAATATCTTCGACAAAAAAGTACAGGTGCTGGACGGCGTCGATGCCGTCGCGGCCAATGCCTACGCGAAGGACGTCTTCAACGTCCTGCCGGTGCGCAACTACTTCCTGACGGTCTCCGCCGAATTTTAATCCGCTGGCTCCATGAAAACAAAAATGCGCTCCGTATTCATGCTGATGGTCCTGGCGGCGGCCGGCGCCTCCGGTCTGTTCGCGGGCTATCTCCCGCCGGGCACCCCCGACACCATGGCTCTGCTGGCACCCCCACCGGCGGCGGGGTCGGCCGAGGCCAAGGCCGACTTGGAAAACACCTTTGTGATCCACGGTTCAGCCACCCCGGCGGAACTCGCCCTCGCGAGGGACGAAAACAAGCTGACGATCTTCCATTTCGCCCCGGTCATCGGAGTCTGGTTAGTGCCGGGCAAATTCCCCAAGACCGAGGCGTTGTTCAAGGCCGTCGAGGCCGAGGCCAAGGCCGCGACGGACGGCGCCAAGAAATTCTACCAGCGGCCGCGCCCCTACCACCTCGAGCCGGCGCGCTTTCCGCATTCCGTCGAGCATGAGGATCCGACGCATTACAGCTACCCGAGTGGACATTCGACGCGCGGCACGGTCTTTGCCTTCCTGCTGGCCGAGTTGTTCCCCGACAAGCGCGAAGCGATTCTGGCCAAGGGCCGCGAGGCTGGCTGGCTGCGGGTGCAGGGCGGGGTGCACTTCCCGACCGACGTCTATGCCGGCCGCGTGCTCGGCCAGGAACTGGCCCGAGATTTCCTGCACAGCCCGGAATTCCAAGCTGACCTGATGGCGGCCAAGGCCGAGCTGGCCACCGCGACGAAACCGCCCGCAACCCTCGCGGAGGTCAGCCCAGCGCCAGCGCGATGATGCCGGCCACCATGCCGCCCGCTGCGAGCAGGCGGCGCGGGGCATCGGCCTCCTTGAGCAATTGCACGCCGAAAAAGGCACCGATAACGATGCTGATCTCCCGAGCTGGAGCGATGTAGCTGACGGGCGTGAAGGCCATCGCGGTGAGGATGAGCACATAGGCGATGGGGCTGAGCACGCCAACGATCGCGGCCTTCCCGCGATGCTCGCGCCAAGCTTGCGCGACTTCGCGGCGCCGCACCCAGGCGAAAGGGGTCAGCACGCAGAAAATGACCAGCTGAGTGCCGCCGTCGTAGAGCACGGGTGGCAGGTGCAGGCGCGACACGGCCTGGCGGTCCCATACTGTGTAGGTGGCCACGCAGGTGCCGCAGGCCAGGCCGAACCAGACGCCCTGCCGCAGATGGGCGCGGTCGGCGTGCAGCAGGGCGGTGCCACCGGTGAGGTAAAAGATGCACGCCACGATGATGCCGCTCCCGGCCAGGGCGAGTGCGGTGGGACGTTCGCCGAACAGGGCGATGGCGGCAAGGGTGGCCAACAGGGGCGCGGTGCCGCGCGTCAGCGGATAGACCAGGGAGAAGTCGCCGTGCCGGTAGGCGCGCTGGAGCAGGAGCGAGTAGGCGGTTTTCAGGCAACCACTGCCGAGGACAATCCACCAGATCCCGGCCGGCAGCACCGGTTGCCACCACAGCCAATAGGTGGTGCCCGCCAGCACGTAGAACCCGAGCGCGATAGTGCTGGAGACCCAGACAAAGGGCAGGCCGCCGCCCGCCCGCTTCGCGGCGAAGTTCCACGTCGCGTGGATGAACGCGGCGACGAGGACCAGGATGAGGGCGAGCGGAGTCATGACAGAGCCTTATTAACCACAGAGGCACAGAGACACGGAGCAGGAATTAGCTTCAAACCAAAACCATTCTCTGTGACCTCTGTGTCTCTGTGGTTAAACTGACCGATGTATCCCGCGAACTGCGCCTGACCCTGGCGCTGGCCCTGCCCATGATCGTGGGGCAGGTGAGCCAGATGCTGATCGGCCTGTCCGACAATGCCTTCATTGGACGCGTGGGCACGGTGGAGCTGGCGGCGGCGGCGTTCACGCACGGCATCTTCGGCCTGTTCTATATCGTCGGCATCGGGCTGCTGCTGCCGGTGGGCGTGTTCACCGCGCGCGACCACGGGGCGGGAGATGAGGCCGGCTGCGCGGCCTGGCTCCGGCACGGCCGCGCGATGTCATTAGTGGTTGGCATCGGGGCCATGGTGGTGTTGGCGGGGCTTTCGACGCAACTGCACCGCTTCGGCCAGCCCGCGGAGGTCGTGGCGGTGATGAAGCCGTTTTTCCTGCTGATCGCCGCGTCGCTCATCCCGACGCTCTATTTCCAGGTGCAACGGCAGTATCTCGACGCGATGGGCCGGCCGTGGGTGGGCACGAGCATCATGCTGGCCGACATCGCCCTGAACGCGCTGCTCAACTGGGTGTTCATCTGGGGCCACCTCGGGGCGCCGGCGCTCGGCCTGACGGGTTCGGGCGTGGCGACCTTGCTGGCACGCTCGGCGGCAGTCGGGTTTATCGCGCTCTGGCTGCGGCGGGAGAGGAGTGCCGGGGGCGGGCTCGAGCGGGCGCGGTTCCGCGCGATGCTGGAGATGGGCGTGCCGGCGGGCGGGAGCCTGCTGTTCGAGTCGGGGGCGTTTGCCGCGGCGGCGCTGATGATGGGCTGGCTGGGGGCGACGGCACTGGCAGCCCACCAGATCGCGCTCAGTTGCGCGGCGCTCACCTTCATGGTGCCGCTCGGGCTGTCGATGGCGGCGAGCATCCGCATCAGCAAAGCGCTCGGGGGCGGCCGGGCCGAGACCCTGCGGGCGATCGGGTTTGGCGTGCTGGGCCTGTCGGGCGTAATCATGCTAAGCTTTGCCGGGGTGTTCATGACCGCCGGGACGCTGCTGGCGCGGGGCTTCACGGAGGATCCGGCGGTGATCACGCTGGCGGCGCAGCTGCTCGGCGTGGCGGCGCTGTTTCAGTTGTTTGACGGCACCCAGGTGGTCGCTGCGGGCGCGCTGCGCGGCCTCACCGACGTGAAGGTGCCGACGGTCATCACCTTCATCGCCTACTGGCTGGTGTCGCTGCCGCTGGGCTATGGGCTGGCCTTTCACACCGGGCTGGGCCCGCGCGGCGTTTGGATCGGCCTGGCGAGCGGCCTGGCCTGCGCGGCCGTGCTGCTGGCCGGGCGGTTCGTGCGCAAGTCAGCCCCGGGGTCTTTTTAGTCTATGAAACTACAAACCGGTCAGGCGGGATTTTAACTCGTACGCATCCAGACCAGCGATACGCACGACCTTTTGTCGAGACTTGTCGCCCCGCAGGAGGCAGACGCTGCGACGCGGCACGCCGAGTTTCCCTGCAAGGAAGGCGAGCAACTCATCGTTGGCGCGGCCCGCGAGCGCGGGTGCGTGGACCTTGACCTTCAGCGCCGGGCCGAGCCAGCCCACGATCTCGTTGCGGGGCGCGTTGGGGATGATCTTCAGTTCGAGGGTGCAGCCGGGCATGGAGGCGAATCTTTCTCGTTCTCGTAATCGTTCTCCGCATCTCGACGTTTTGAGAAAGAGAAAGAGAAGGAGTAAGAGAACGAGAATGATTTTCAACCCAGCGCTTCGCCCAGTGTGGCGATGATGTCCTCCACCGGCTCAATGCCGACGCACAAACGGAGCAGGTCGGGATCGAGCTTGCTGGCGGCCAGCTCAGCCAGGCCGGCGGGCGTCGTCACGAGATCGTAGTGCGCGAGATACATGAAGGGGCAGATCAGCGTGGTCTTCATGCCGAAGCTCGGGCCCTTGGGCAGGCGGAGGCGGTCGTAGAATTTCTCCAGCGCGCCCGGCTGGCGGAGGGTGAAGGTGATCATGCCGCCGGTGGAGTCGGGCGTGCGAGCGAGTTTCAGGTAGTTGGCCTTGCTGCCGGCCTGCAGCGCCCAGAACACGTCCTTCACGGCGGGATGCTTTTCGAGGAAGGCGACAACCTTGGGCGTGGCGGCGTTAATCTGGGCCAGTACAGCCGGGGTGTGACCGATCTGGCAAGCGAGGCGGGCGGCGTCGCGAGCATACAGCGGCTCGACGCCGGCGGAAATACCGGAGCGCAGCGCGGCGGCGTCCGGGCCGGCGGGATTCACGACGACGAGCCCGGCGGTGAGATCCCCCTCGCTGGCGGTGTATTTCGTCAGGCTGCTGACGACAAGGTCGGCATGCGGCAGGACGTTGAGGCTGAAGACCGAGCTCATTGACGGATCGACGAGCAGCCGGGCGCCGTGGGTGCGGCAGAGAGTGGCGATCGCGGCCAGGTCTGGCGTCTGGATGAGCGGGTTGGTCGGTACCTCGGCCACGACGCCGGCGATGCGCGCGCCGTGCGCAGTGAAAATGCGCGTCAGCCCATCGAGATCGGCCACGTCGCGGATATAGACGTAGTCGGCGGGCTTCGGGGTGAATTTTTGCAGGATGGCGATGGTGTCCAGGTAGAGCCAGCCGAGCTGGAGCCAGACGGTGCGACCGAGCGGGGCTTGGAGGGCGGCGACGGTGCGGAACGCGGCGTGCATCGCGCTCATGCCGCAATTGGCGAGGATGAGGTCGGCGTCGGCGGTGCCGGGCAGCACGGGGCGGAGCTGGCGGCGGATCTCTGCGCTGGCGTCACCCTTGAACACGTCTTCCGGGTGCGGGGCGGGCAGGAGCTTGAGTGCGACGAGGTGGTCCTCGGCCTCGCGCGAGGAGAGAAAGCCGCCGATGTTCTGGAGATAGACCTTTGTGAGGGCGTAGGTCTCCGGCGACTCGGGATGTGATACGCCGACCAGCCCGTGGGTGGTGAAGAGCTCGGGCCGGCGGGCCGCACCCAGATGCGCGCAGAGTCCCCGGGCCATGGCCGCGGACGAGGTCAGCCAGAGCGTGCGGCCGAAGAGGGCGGGCGTGGCGGCGGTGAAGTGCGCGACGAGTTTTTTGGCGAAGGGGTGGACGACGAAACGTGGGTAACCGTTGGTGAGCTGGCGGACGATCTCCGGGTCCTTTTCCTCGTAGCCCCGGACGGCGCGCATCGTGGGCAGGCTGCACGACACGGCATGCGGGCTGGCCGGGATCGATTGCCCGAGGGGCAGGGGAGGGAAGGCGGAAGGATTCAAGGAGACACGAGGATTTATGCGCCTGGCGCGGATGACAACCATGGAGCGCGCCATATGGGCGGTACAGTAAGTTGGTATTTTGTCGTTGGTAGTTGGGAAGACTCGTGACCGTGAATGATGAGGTTTACCAAATACCAATTACTAACTACCAACTACTAGCCGAATCTGCGCGCTCGGCCTTCGCGAAGAATTGAGTTTGCCGCGGCGTCCCGATTTGCCCGAAGTAATCCCATGAAACTGATTTCCTGGAACGTCAACGGGGTCCGCGCGGTGCTTAAGAAGGGGTTTCTCGATTACATGGCCAAGGTGGATGCGGACGTCATCTGCCTGCAGGAGACCAAGGCCCATCCTGGCGATGTGCAGCATGTCGCTTGGGCGGCCGGCTATGAAGCCCATTGGTATTCGGCGGTGAAGAAGGGCTACTCGGGCACGGTGATCTTCACGCGCGTGACGCCAAAAACCGTGACCTGCGGCATCGGCCTGCCCGGGCATGACGACGAGGGCCGGGTCATCACCGCGGAGTTTGTCGATTTCTACCTGGTGAATGTTTATCAGCCCAATTCGCAGCGCGGGCTCACCCGGCTGAAATACCGCACGGAGGAATGGGACCCGGCGTTCCGCGGTTTCCTCAAGAAGCTCCAGAAGAAGGGCAAGCCGGTGGTCTTTTGCGGCGACCTGAATGTGGCGCACACCGAGATTGATCTGACCAATCCGAAGACCAACCGCCGCAATGCGGGTTTCACCGAGGAGGAACGGGGGAATTTCACCAAGCTGCTCGCCAGCGGCTTCGTGGACACGTTTCGCGAATTCGAAAAAGGGCCGGGTCACTATACTTGGTGGAGCCAGATGATGAACTGCCGCGCGCGGAACATCGGGTGGCGAGTCGATTATTTCGTGGCCGCGGAAAAACTGCGCCCGGCGCTGAAACGGGCCTGGATCTCGCCCGAGGTGCTGGGCAGCGACCACTGTCCGGTCGGCTTGGAGTTGAAATGAGCCGGGCCGGGCCGCGGCCATTGAAGCATGGTAAATTGCCCGCCTTCGTGCGGCTCGGTCGCTCCGGCTTGCACGGGTTCGGGCTCTTCGCGCGGGACTTCATCCCGCAGGACACCCCGATCATCGAGTATGTCGGCGAGCGCATCACCAAGGCGGAAGCGCAGCGCCGCGAGGAACGGAGGCTGGCCCGGTTGGCGGCCGGCGGTGACGGTTGCGTTTACATCTTCGAGCTCAACCGGCGCCAAGACCTCGACGGCCAGGTGCGATGGAATCCGGCGCGGCGAATCAACCACGCCTGCGCGCCCAACTGTGAGTCGCAACAGGGTCGTGGGCGGATCTGGATTGTCGCCCAACGCGACATCGCCCCGGACGAAGAGCTGACCTACGATTATGGCTTTCCCTATTCCGAATGGCGGGACCATCCCTGCCGTTGCGGCGCGACGGCATGCGTCGGCTACATCGTCGACACCCGTCAGCGCTGGCGGGTGCGCCGGGCGCTGGCCGGCGGGTAAATCCAGTCAGTCTTCGAATAAAGATTTCAGGCCAACTCTCGTTTGCCCGATTTCTGAACGCGTTCAACGCCCAGTGTCAGGGCGCTTTCGATCATGACCCGCACTACGGCATTGCAGCCGTGAAAACGCAATTTTTTGAGCGTCTCATCACCATGCTGTTCGAACAAGGGAACGATGAGCGCATTGGCAAAAGAGCTGTTGATGTTCCTGACGCCGGTGAAATCCAGAACGAGTTCACCGTATGCATGGAAGAACGGCTCGATATGTTTCAAGCGATAGGCGGCAGCCAAGGCTCCTTCTGCGAGGAAGGAGCCGAAGGTGTCGGCTAGTTTAGGCGCATTGGCCAAGGGATGATCCTCTCGTTGAAGACTAAGCTCCGGCCTGATCCAGCACGCGGTTGAGCGACTGGACTTCGTCGTAGCGGCAGAAAGCATCACAAACTTCATTGCCAATGCGCAGCGAGGTGGCGTCCCAATCCTGATTCTCTGGATTATAGACCATGCCGGTCAGCAACCGGTTGTTATGTTTGCGCAGGTCATCCCAGCGGAAAGCCCAGCGCTCCATGTAGTCCAGCAGGTTCTCGCGTCGGTTGACGACCTGGACCGCCAGCGTCCGCTTGGCTTCCACCAGATAATCCACCCGCGTGGACTTCAGCAGATGCCCGGGCAGCTCGGCATTGCGCACCGGCTGCACCTTGCGGGCTTCCAACACCCGGCGCACCACCTTGTCGGCCGGATTCTCCTGCAGCGTGGCGGGCTCATGCCGGTAAACCAGATGGGCAATGCTGACGAGGGCTTCGGCAAAAAGCTGCACATCCACCCCCTGCAGTGGCAGCCGGGCCTCCTTGGAAATCACCGCCCCATCGCTTTTCAATTCGAAGGCTTGGATGCGTTCGTTGAGCAAGTGCGCCGTGTGGGTGGCGGAGAGCGACATGCCTGTTTCCAGCAGGCCACCCAGGGTTTTGCCCTGGTCAGAGATCCGCACCCAGCCGGGCGTAAGTGGAGTGATCTGCACCGTCACCTGCCAGCCGTCCGGATACATGAGGGGGAGGGTAAGTGCGACGCCCTCGCGGGTCTTGGCCGCCTGCACCTGTTCACGCCAGAAGGACTGCATGGCTTCAATGCAGGCGTCAGGTGTCAGGAATTTATCGGTCAGGGTGTTCACAGCAGGCTTTCCTCCAACGGCAGGTTGATATGCCATACTCTGGCGGCAGCCATAAAGAAAGCCGCCAGATCGGAAGGTTCAAAGTCTTTTATCTGCACGTGCCGGTTTCGGTCGGGGTTGTTTGGTTCCAGGTTCGGATCGATGAGGTTTTGGTGCCAGCCCTGGGGGATGATCTGCCGGCCGTAAAAACGCTTCTTACCCGTTGCGTGCCAGCCGACTCCCCGGACCCGTTCGTGAGCCAGGATCAGTGCGGCCTCAAAAGTCTCCGGTGCGTCAAAGATCGGGGCCCGCACATGAAACCGCAGGTCCAACAAGGCGGGGCCCTTGGCCAGTTCCAGCGAAAGATCGAGGCGTCTCCCGTGATCCCCATAGCTCTCAAAGGGCAGGGGCTGGCCTTGCACCAGCAGCTCCGGCCGCCGCAGCACTTTGGATGCGGCGACAAGATCACGGATGAGGGAGGTCGTGTAGGGGTAGAACTTCATGCACTGGCGTCATCACCATCGGCTGCGGCCTTCACGGAGTTAGATTGCGCGACCGGGGCGGTGGCGGTTTCGACGAGGGCAATTTCCTCGGGAGTAAGGCCGTAGAGCTGATAGACGAGCTGGTCGATTGCCCGGTCGGTGGCGGCGATGTCGCGCTGGAGATGCGTCTGGGCTTCGGGCGACTTGGCCGCAGCGAGGTCGGCGTGGAGCTTCAGCATCCGCTCGACGTGGGTGACGAGGGTGTCGTGCTGAACGCGGTTGGATTTGGACGAGAGATCAAGAGTCCGAATCGGCAACTCGCCGAAATATTGCTTCGTGCAGGTAATCCAGCCTCCTCGAAAGACGTTGCTGAGATTCTTCAATATCCAGAATAGAAGAGTTGAATTCAGTAGTCCGAGAACAAACTCTGCCTGAAACGGGCAGGTGTCAGCCAGTGCGATGGTGAAACCACCGCTCGCCATGGGGCAGATGTTAGAGCGATGGGATTCTGGGATGAGCGCGAACATTCCTTTGTTTGCGAGTAGCGGAACAGCAATCTGTGAGGATTCGTGCAGCTTCAGGTTACGCGCCGCACTATAGCCATACCACTCACGAAACTGTTTTCGTTTCTGGAGCGCGGGATGTTGCGCTTGAAGATATGCAAATGTTTTCGGGTATTTAGACTGAAGCTCACCGAGCGAAACTAAGCGCGCGCTGTCACCGCTCAAATCGTAGGGGAAAATCACCCGCCATTCACCGGTGGGAGAAAAGTTATAGCGATTAAAGTCTTGAGCGTAGAGTGGACTGCGTAGCACTGCTGACTCCAGCTTCGATGCGGCTGCAGTTGTTAAAACGAACACCTCGTCGTCACCCGTGCTACTCCCGCGGCTCATGTCTGCTGGAAGATCAAGGAGCCGCTTGCTCATTTTGTTCAGTTTTCTGAGTAAAGCGTCCACTGCTTGCCCACCAAGCTTCCAGGGTTCGGCTCCCAATCCATCAGAGGTAAGTTCTTGAAACGACAATTTCTCAAGTGCTTTTGCGGAAGCCGCGCTCACCGCGAATCTGAAATTAGATCGTTTGCTTCTCTCAAGGAAAAGCAGGCATGTGTAGATTGTGGCCTCAAACACTTGGTCAGCGTCGAAATCCACAAGAGTTGCAACGCTCCTTTTCTCGGCAAGAAACCGTCTGACACCGACACCGTAGTCGGTCTTCACGAATTTATTTGGGAGGATGAACCCAAGTCTTCCCGACTTACCAAGAAGTGATAGCCCACGATCCACAAAGTTCACATACAGATCGTAGTTTCCTGTCGCAGCGCGGTAGGTCGTGGAGAAGTAGGCGAGTTGCTCTGAAGGAAATCCTTGAATTCGGACATACGGCGGATTGCCGATGACCGCGTCGAAGCCGCCGCAGGCCATGATCGGCTTGAACTCGTGGGCCCAGTCAAAGGCGTTGATCTTGATCCGGGCCTCGGCGTCGAGGGTGGGCAGGTCGGGTTGCGAATAAAAATCCGACCCGATGAGGCTGTTGCCGCACTTGATATTGTTCCCGAGGTCGGGGAGCACACGGTGGAAATCGATCTGCTTGCCCCGCAGTTCGCGGGCCTCGCCCTCCAGTACCTTGAGCAGGAGCGACAGCTTCGTCACCTCCACGGCCTGGGCGTCGATATCGACTCCGAAGAGATTGGCGACGAGGATGCGTTTCCGCTCGGTGGTGGTGAGCTGCCAGTTGCCGCTGCCCTGACCGATACCGTGGGCGTTGGGCGCGGTCTCGTAAATCGGCGGATGCTTCTTCTTCGCCCAGCTCGCGGGATCGTGGGCGATGTAATACTTCAGGTGCCAGTCGAGGAGGAAGCCGTAGGCGCCAAGCAGGAACGAGCCGGAGCCGCAGGCGGGATCGAGAATCGTGAGCTTCGCCACCTGCTTCGGGGTCTTGCCTTCGACAAGCGCGCCCACCGTCTGCCGGACGATGTAGTCCACGATGTAGGTGGGCGTGTAGTAAACGCCACCGGCTTTGCGCACCTCGGGCTTCTCCTCGACCTTGGCGTGATGACCCTCGGTGAGAGTGATGACCTTGCCGAGGAACTGCTCATAGACGTGGCCGAGAATGTCGGCCGGGATGACGGCGAAGGCGTAAGGGCTCTTCGGGTAGTAGAGGGAGCTGATGATCTCCTTCAGCGCGGCATCGTCGAGCGAGAGATGGAGCGTGAGCTTGTCGGGCGATTCTTCGCGGCCCTTCTCCGTGGCGAAATGAAAGAGGCCGGAATTGTAGCGGAAGTCGGCCCGCTCGAAGATTTCGCAGAGACGGGGATAAATCTTGGGCCCGGCCGTAAGCGCCGACAATTGGCCGTAAGGTTCGATGCCGCGATCCTCGGCGATGCGGAGGAAGACGATGCGGTCGAGGATACGCTGGACGGCGAAGTTGAGGTCACGCTGGGAGAGGGCGGCGTTGCGCAGGGCCAGGTTGCGCGCGAGGAGATCGCGCCAGTGTTCCATGTCCTCCAGGAAGGCATCGTCAAACTCCGTGGTGCCGCGCTTGCCCTTGGCCGTGGCGGCGTAGCGGTCGAACGAGCCCTTGAGCAGGGCGTCGCGGGCGAAGATGCCGGCGATCTCGTCCCATTTCTCCGGGTATTGGTCGTAGGTGCAGTAGAAGATGCGAGCGACGGAGGCCTTGTCGCCCTCCTTCGGTTTGATGCGGGTGTCGTAGATCGCGAATTCCTGAAAGTCGGTGACGATGCCGAGGGAGAGCTTGGCCGACCACGAGTAGACGCGGAGCTGGCGGGCGGGCTCGGGGTCGTCCTTCAGGTAAACGGAAGGCTTCTTTGCTTCGACGAAGAACTTGCGGGTGCCACCGATGCGAAAGGAGTAGTCGGGAGCTTTGGTGCCCGCGCCGGAGATGCGGAGCGAATCTTCGTGGATGACATCCTTGTAGGCTTCGGCGTAGCCCTGCTCATTGCTCACGTCCCAGCCGAGGGCGGCGAAGAGCGGGTCAATGAACTCCTGGCGAGCCTGCGCCTCCTTATAATCCGGGCTGAGGTAGGAATCGAGGTTGCGCCGGAAGGTCTCGATGCGTTCTAGGATGCTTTGGGGAATCGACATGAATGTGGCCCGGGGCAGCAGAGCGCAGGGGATGATGGCCGGCAAGCGTGGGATTTTCCGGGTTGAACTAGACCTCGAACTGGTCAACTCTGGCCAGACCACTTCATCCCCATGACCAAATCCCTCCCCGTACTTTTGCTCGCAAGCCTGTTGGCGCTGACAGCCTCGGCCAAACCGTCCGATCCGCAGCTGATCCGCGTCTCCTATCACAGCCCGACGCTCAACGCCGAGCGGGACTACTTCGTTTACCTGCCACCGAATTTCGAACAGCAGGACAAATGGCCCGTCATCCTTTTCCTGCACGGCAACGGCGAGCGCGGCGACGGCAAGGGCGAGCTGGACTACGTGCTGAAGCATGGCCCGCTCTTCGAAGCGTGGTGCCAGCGGCGTGACCTGCCGTTCGTGATCATCTCGCCGCAAATGCCGATGCAGGATCAGGGGGAAGTGGACTACATCAAGAATCGCAAGCGCACCGACATCCCGCAACGTCTGGCCAGCGGCATCAATCCCCGCCCGTGGTTCCCGCGCAGCAAGGAACTGTTGCAAGGCCAGCTCGCCGAGGACGTCCCGGCCAAACAGGCGGATCCCGACGCCCGGACGAATGGCTGGAACACCATGGCCGCCGATGTCATGGCCAACCTCGACCAGGTGCTGGCCAAATACAGAGGCGACCCGAAGCGCGTCTATCTCACCGGGATCAGCCTCGGGGGTTTCGGCACCTGGTATCTGGCGGCGAAGCATCCGGAGCGGTTCGCCGCCATCGCGCCGGTCGTGGGTTGGGGCGTGCCTGCCCAGGCGCCTGCGCTCGCGCAGCCGCCGATGCCGATGTGGGTCTTCGCCGGGGGCCGCGACAATGGAGTCAAGGTCCGGTATTTCTATCCGTTGTTAAACGAACTGGAGAAGCTCGGCCACCCGGAGGTGCGCTTCACCATCGAGGCGGACATGGATCACGACACGTGGATTCGCACTTACATGGGCCAGGACCTCTACGACTGGTTCCTGACACACTCGAAATAGAATGGTGGGCATCGGAATTCCTCGCGCAGAGGTCGCAAAGGGCGCCAAGGTTTTGCTTTCGATCCTTTGCGCCCGTGGCGTCCTTGGCGTGAGGCTGCTTGGTCAGGGACGAAGGACAAAAGACCGTTGATCGATGCCGGCTCATTGATTGGCTTGTCCCATGTCCACCGCCGCCGAACTGAAGAAACTCATCCTGCGTCGCCCGGCGCTGACGCTGGCCGTGGCGGAGAGCCTGACGGGCGGGCAGGTGCAAGCCGCGATTACGTCGGTCGCGGGGGCGTCGGAGTATTTTCTGGGCGGCGTCACGGCCTACACACTGGAACAGAAGGTGAAATTACTCGGCGTGAACCGGGCGCACGCCAAGTCGGTGGATTGCGTCTCGCAGCGCGTGGCCGTCGAGATGGCGGCGGGTGCGATCCGGCTCTTCGGGGCCGACCTCGCGGTCGCCACGACCGGCTATGCCGAGCCGGCGCCGAAAAAAAAGGTGCGGACACCGCATGCGTGGTGGGCATTGTGCCATCGGCACCGGAGCGGGACGGCGATGGTATTGTCGGGCTTAGTTGAGGTGCCCGGGGCGAACCGCGTGACGGTGCAGGCGCGGGTGGCCGAGGCGGTGCTCACCGAGTTGGTTCAGTATCTGCGGGAAGTTCGGGGGGCTTGAAACCGGCCTTCGTTTGTCATCCTGATCCCGCGTCCGCGGGAGAAGGATCCACGAGTGGGGCGAGTGCCCGGACTGAATGGTGGAACCCGGCCTCCGGACGGGTTCGCAGGATTCACAGAGGAGAAACCGCGTCCAGAGGCCGCGTTCCACCCTATTCAATCGCATGAGTCCGGCTCAGAATGACGGAAACCAGGAAAACAAAAAACCCGTCCCGCGGGTGCGGGACGGGTTTTGAAAGGGAGAGGATTGCGCGCTTACTGCCCGAGCCGGGTCACATAGTCCATGATGAACCGGGCTTCGGACGGCGGCGTGACCCAGTCGCTGTAGAGCAGCTCGGGCATGCGGAGACTGTTTTTGTAGAACAGCTCGTTGGCGCGCTGGTGGGGGGAAAGGTAACCGGTCTTGATCGTGGCGCCGAGGTAGAAACCCTCGGTGCTGGAATAGACGAGGACATTGGCGTCGCCCGGGAGGGCCTTGCTGACTGCCTCACGCTCGGCGGCGCGGATGCCGGCAACGGCCTTGGCATCGACCCCGAGGTTCATCCGGTTGCGGAAGAGCAGGCGGGCGGTCTCGTCGTCCATGAGGACATAGACGGCGTTGATGGCCTTGGCGCCGACCTGCAGGCCGAAGCTGAACTCACCGGACTTGAGGAAGGCCGGCACGGACCATCTGCCGTTGGGGCGGCGGACGAGGGCCACGCCGTAGCCGTCCTTGATCCCAAAAATGAAGCCGCCCTGGAATTGGTTGACGATGATGATGCCCTTGGCCTTGCGCATCACCTCGGCCGGGATGGCGGTCCTGACGTTGCCCTGAATCTCCTGCAGGATCGCTTCGCAGGAATCGAGCTGCTTAAGGACGTTGGCGCGGTCGAAGCCGTCGGCGGCGCGGAGCCCGGCGACCAGCGTGGTGAAACAGAAAACGGCGGTAAGAAACTTCTTCATGTGGTTAAAGGGACAGCAGCCAGGCCGAGGGGTGCCAAGCCACTGAGAGGGGAATAAACACATTCACGGGGCGAATGAAAGCCCTAGTTGCGCCGCGGCTGGCTGTAGGGCGGGATCGCTGATCCCGCCTCGTCGTCGTCGTTCCCCCCCCCCAAGGCGGGATCAGCGATCCCGCCCTAC
>JANYDW010000050.1 GCA_025363455.1 Oleiharenicola sp.
CAAGAAGCTGCGCCCGGGCGAGCCGCCGACCACGGCGAACGCCAAGGCCCTGCTCAAGCGCCTGTTCTTCGACCCGAAGCGCTACGATCTCGGCCGCGTCGGCCGCTACAAGATCAACCAGAAGCTCGACCTCAAGATCGAGCTCGAGAACCGCATCCTCGACAGCGCCGACATCGTCGCCGCCACCAAGTATCTTGTCCGCCTCAAGAAGAGCGACGGCATCGTCGACGACATCGATCACCTCGGTTCCCGCCGCGTGCGCACCGTCGGTGAACTCCTCGCTAACCAGTGCCGGGTCGGCTTGTCCCGCACCGAGCGTCTGGTGCGCGAGCGCATGACCCTCTATGACCAGAGCGTCGACTCGATCACGCCCCAGAAGCTGATCAACCCGAAGGCCCTGACGACCGTGATCCGCGACTTCTTTGCGCGTTCGCAGCTGTCGCAGTTCATGGACCAGATCAACCCACTCGCCGAGCTCACTCACAAGCGCCGCCTGTCGGCCCTTGGACCGGGCGGCCTCAACCGCGAACGCGCCGGCTTCGAAGTCCGCGACGTTCATCCGTCGCACTACGGCCGCATCTGCCCGATCGAGACCCCCGAAGGTCCGAACATCGGCCTCATCAACTCCCTGTCCACCTATGCCCGCGTGAACGAATTCGGCTTCATCGAGGCGCCTTACCGCGTCGTCGAGAAAGAGAAGGGCCGCGTCACCGACAAGGTCGTCTACCTCACCGCCGACCAGGAGGAAGGCAAGACCATCGCCCAGGCCAACGCCGAGGTCGATGAGAAGGGTAACTTCATCGGCAAGGTCACCGCCCGCAACTCCGGCAACTTCCTCGAGGTCGCCGCCGACGAGGTCGACCTGATGGACGTTTCGCCCAAGCAGGTGGTGTCCGTCGCCGCCGGCTTGATCCCGTTCCTCGAGCACGACGATGCCAACCGCGCGCTCATGGGTTCCAACATGCAACGCCAGGGCGTACCGCTGCTCCAGACCGAGGCGCCGCTTGTCGGCACCGGCCTCGAGGCCCGCCTCGCGAGCGACTCCAAGACTGTCGTCATCGCCGAGGATGCCGGTATTGTTGCCTCCGTTGACGCCAAGCAAATCATCGTCACCAAGGACGGCGAGCTGCCCCGCCACCCGAAGCACAACCCGAAGGACCACGTCTACGTCTACGAGCTGCGCAAGTTCATGCGTTCAAACGCCGGCACTTGCTTCAGCCAGCGGCCCATCGTCAAGAAGGGCCAGAAGGTCAAGAAGGGCGAGTGCATCGCGGACGGTCCCTCGACCGACCACGGCGAGCTCGCGCTGGGCCGCAACGTGCTCGTCGGCTTCATGCCTTGGAATGGCTACAACTTCGAAGACGCCATTCTCATCTCCGAAAAGGTGCTGAAGGAAGACATCTTCACCTCCATCCATGTCCAGGAGTACGAGGTCACCGCCCGTGACACGAAACTCGGGCCGGAAGAGATCACGCGCGACATCCCGAACATTGGCGAGGAAGCGCTCAAGAATCTCGACCACAACGGCGTCATCCGCGTCGGTGCCGAGGTAAAACCCGGCGACATCCTCGTCGGCAAGATCACCCCAAAATCCGAAACCGAGCTCGCGCCCGAGGAAAAGCTCCTCCGCGCCATCTTCGGCGAAAAGGCCGCAGACGTGAAGGACACTTCCCTCATTGTTCCCTCCGGCGTGAACGGCATCATCATGGACGTGAAAGTTTCCACGAGCCGCCTCGACGCGGAACGTGATCGCCTGTCCCCGTCTGATCGCCGCCGCCAGGTGAAACAGATCCAGGAAGATTATAAGACGCAAATGGACAAGCTGCGCGAGCAGTTGACTGAGGCGCTCTCCAACATCCTCCTCGGTGAGAAGATCCCGCTCGACGTCATCAACGGCCAGTCCGGTGAAATCATCATCCCGGCCAACCGCAAGATCACGAAGACGCTCCTCCGCAAACTCGCGGCCGTCGCGAAGCACATCGAAATCGATCCTTCCCCCGTCCGCATCAAGATCATGGAGATCATCGCCTCCTTCCAGTCGAAGTTCGACGAGTTGGAAGGCGACCGCGAACGCAAGATCGCCACAATCGAGACCGGCGACGAGAACGGCCCCGGCGTCATCAAGCAGGTCAAGGTCTACATCGCCACGAAGCAAAAGCTCGAGGTCGGTGACAAGATGGCCGGCCGTCACGGCAACAAGGGCGTCGTCGCGAAGATCGTGCCGGAAGAGGACATGCCCTTCCTGCCCGACGGCACCCCGATCGAGATCTGCCTGAACCCCCTCGGCGTGCCTTCGCGCATGAACGTGGGCCAGGTGCTCGAGACACACCTCGGCTGGGCTTGCAAAAAGCTTGGCATCAAGGTGGCCACTCCCGTGTTCGACGGCATTCCCGAGAGCAAGGTGCGCGGCTACCTCAAGGAGGCCAAACTGCCTTCCACCGGCAAGTCCCCGCTCTACGACGGTCGCACCGGCGAGAAACTCGATCAGGAGGTTGTTGTTGGCTACATCTACATGATGAAGCTGAACCATCTCGTGTCGCACAAGATTCACGCGCGCGCGGTCGGTCCGTACTCGCTCGTCACGCAGCAGCCCTTGGGCGGCAAAGCCCAGTACGGCGGCCAGCGTTTCGGCGAAATGGAAGTGTGGGCGCTCGAGGCGTACGGCGCCGCGCACACGCTGCAAGAGCTCCTCACCGTCAAGTCCGACGACGTCAACGGTCGCACCAAGATCTACGAGTCGCTCGTGAAGGGCGACAACACGCTGAGCGCGGGCACGCCCGAATCGTTCAACGTGCTGGTCAAGGAAATGCAGGCCCTCGGCCTCGACATCAAACTCGCGAAGCGCACCGCCTTGGGCGAAGCCCTCGGGGGCAGCCGCTAATTCTTAACACAATACTGGGAGCAAAATCATAATATGAGCACTGAACACGCCCGTGAAGAAGTCCGGTCCGTCCTGGGATCCGACGAGAATCAGTTCGACAACGTTTCCATCTCCGTCGCCGCGCCGGAAACCATCCGCGCCTGGTCCAAGGGAGAGGTCAAGAATCCCGAGACGATCAACTACCGCACCTTCAAGCCCGAGCCAGGCGGTCTTTTCTGCCAAAAGATCTTCGGCCCGGTGCGCGATTACGAGTGCGCCTGCGGCAAGTACAAACGCATCAAGTACAAGGATGTCGTCTGCGATCGTTGCGGCGTCGAGGTGACCATCGCCCGCGTCCGTCGCGAGCGCATGGGCCACATCGAGCTGGCCGTGCCCGTCGCCCACATCTGGTTCCTCAAGAGCATGCCGAGCCGCCTCGGCCTCCTGCTCGACATGACCGCCCGATCGCTCGAGCGCGTCATCTACTACGAGAACTACATGGTGACCAACGCGGGCAAGACGCCGCTTGAGCTCAAGCAGCTTCTCACCGAGACCGAGTACCAGCAGGCCGTCGATGAGTACGGCGCCGATGCCTTCACCGCCAAGATGGGCGCCGAGGCCGTCCGCGACGTGCTCACCCAGATCGATATGGAGGCCGTCGTCGCCGAACTCCACGAGACGATGCGCGCCACGCGTTCGAAGCAGATCAAGAAAAAGCTCTCGAAGCGCCTCAAGGTCATCGGCGGCTTCATCAGCTCCAAGTCCCGTCCCGAGTGGATGGTCATGGAAGTGCTGCCGGTCATCCCGCCGGACCTGCGCCCGCTCGTCCCGCTTGAGGGGGGCCGCTTCGCGACTTCCGATCTCAACGATCTCTATCGCCGCGTCATCAACCGCAATAATCGTCTGCGGAATTTGATGCAGCTGAAGACGCCCGACGTCATCATCCACAACGAAAAGCGCATGCTGCAGGAGGCCGTCGACGCTCTGTTCGACAACGGCCGCCACGGCCGCCCGGTCACGGGCGCCGGCAACCGTGCCCTGAAGTCGCTCTCCGACATGCTCAAGGGCAAGCAGGGCCGCTTCCGCCAAAACTTGCTCGGCAAGCGCGTCGATTATTCCGGCCGCTCCGTCATCGTCATCGGCCCGGAGCTCAAGCTCCACCAGTGCGGTTTGCCCAAGAAGATGGCGCTCGTCCTCTTCGAGCCGTTCATCATCCGCCGCCTCAAGGAACTCGGCTTCGTGCATACTGTCCGCGGTGCCCGGAAGATGATCGAGAAGAAGTCCCCCGAAGTGTGGGACATCCTGGAGGAGGTCACCAAGGGCCACCCGGTGCTGCTCAACCGCGCGCCGACGCTGCACCGTCTCTCGATCCAGGCCTTCGAGCCTGTCCTTATCGAGGGTTCGTCCATCCGCGTTCACCCGCTCGTCTGCACCGCCTACAACGCGGACTTCGACGGCGACCAGATGGCCGTCCACGTGCCGTTGTCCCTCGAGGCCATCTTGGAGTGCAAACTCCTGATGATGTCGACGAACAACATCTTCTCGCCTTCTTCTGGCAAGCCGATCCTCACGCCGTCGCAGGACATCGTCCTCGGCGCGTATTATCTCACCGTCGAGCCGCGCACCAAGCCCGCCAAAGGCGTCCGCGTGCCGTTGCTTTCCGGTCTCCATGAGGTCCTCTACGTCAAGGCCGACGGCGCGCTCAAGATGCACGACTGGATCGAGGTGCCGAACCCGGATTTCAAGAAGGACACCGTTTACGGCAACAAGGAGCGCAAGGTGCTCCGCACGACCGTGGGCCGCGTGATCTTCAACGAGATCTGGCCCGCCGGTCTCGGCTTCATCAACTTCCCGGTGCCGAAGAGCAAGCTGGGCGATCTCATCCTCAACACCTATAAGGTCGCCGGCGACCGGGTGACGGTGGAGACGCTCGACAAGCTCAAGGAGCTCGGCTTCCAGACCGCCATGCAGGCCGGTATCTCCATCGGGATCGACGACATGATCATCCCCGAGAACAAGAAGGAGATCGTGGCCGACGCACGCAAGAAGGTCGACGAGGTCGAGTCCCAGTACAAGAAGGGCATCATCACGTCCGGCGAGCGCTACAACAAGATCATCGACATCTGGACCGGCGCCACTGATCGCATCGCCAAGGCGGTCTTCGCCAAGCTAGAGAACAACGACGGCCGCACCGAGGTTAACCCGGTTTACATCATGATGGATTCCGGCGCCCGCGGTAACAAGCAGCAGGTCCGCCAGCTGTGCGGTCTCCGCGGCCTCATGGCCAAGCCTTCCGGCGAAATCATCGAGCGCCCCATCCTGTCCTCGTTCCGCGAGGGCCTCACGGTGCTCGAGTACTTCATCTCGACGCACGGCGCCCGCAAGGGTCTCGCTGACACCGCCCTCAAGACGGCCGACGCCGGTTACATGACCCGCAAGCTCTGCGACGTGGCCATGGACGCCGTGGTCACCGAGCAGGATTGCGGCACGCGCGACGGCATCTGGAAGAAGGCCATCTTCGAAGGCGAGACCATGCTGGTCACCCTGGCCGAACGCATCGTCGGCCGCTTCTCGGCGGACGACGTCTACGACCCGCTCGCCCCGACCAAGACCATCGTCGACGCCGGTGAGCTCATCACCGAGGAACTCTCCAAGCGCATCGAGGATTCCGGCATCGAGCGCGTCAAGGTGCTCTCGCCGCTCACCTCCACGAGCGAGCAGGGCATCGACGCCAAGTCCTACGGCATCAATCCCGCGACCAACAAGGTCGCGAAGATCGGTGACTCCGTCGGCATCATTGCCGCCCAGTCCATCGGCGAGCCCGGCACGCAACTCACCATGCGTACCTTCCACATCGGCGGTGTCGCCTCGGCCGGTTCCAAGAACCCCGAGATCAAGGTGCGTAACGCCGGTATCGTCAAATACCGCGGCCTCCGCATGGTGCAGACCGCCGAGGGTTTCAACATCGTCCTCAACAAGACCGGTTCGCTCCAGATCATCGACGAGAACGATCGCGAGCTCGAATCCTACCCAATCGTCGTTGGTACCTTCCTCTCGGTCGCCGACGCGGCCAAGGTGACCAAGGGCCAGACGATCGCCCAGTGGGATCCGTACAACATCCCGGTCCTCTCCGAGAAGGCCGGTTCGCTCCACTTCAAGGACATGATCCCGGGTGTGACCGTGAAGCGCGAACTCGACGAATCCACCGGCCGCATCGCGACCGTCGTCATCGAGCACAAGGAAGACCTCAATCCTCAGATCGAAGTCCGCGACGACCATAACAAGCCGGTCGCTGCGTATTCGATCCCGACGGGTGCTCAGGTTGCTGTCGCCGAGGGCGACATCATCCAGCCCGGCGCCTTGCTCGCCAAGACGCCGCGTCAGGCTTCCGTCACCAAGGACATCACCGGTGGTCTCCCCCGCGTGGCCGAGCTGTTCGAAGCCCGCCGCCCGAAGGAAGCCGCCGAGATGGCCCGCATCGAGGGTGTCGTTTCATTCGAGGGTTCCATCCGCGGCAAGCGCAAGCTCGTCGTCCGCCAGGAAGAGTCCGGCGCCGAAGAGGAACACCTCATCCCGCACGGCAAGCACATCATCGTGCAGGCCGGTGACGTCGTCCACAAGGGCCAGCACCTCACGGAAGGTTCCGCGGATCCGCACGAGATCCTCGAGATCCTCGGGCCAACCGCGCTGTATGAGTTCCTCATCGGCCAGGTGCAGGAAGTCTATCGTCTCCAAGGCGTGTCGATCAACGACAAGCACATCGAGGTCATCATCCGCCAGATGCTCCGCAAGGTCCGCATCTCTGATCCAGGTGACACCGAGTGGTTCTGGGGCGAGCAGATCGACCGCGTGGCGTTCCTCCGCGAGAACAAGCGCATCGAGGCCGCCGGCGGCAAACCCGCCGAGGCCGAGCCGATCCTGCTGGGCATCACCAAGGCCTCGCTCGAGACCGAGAGCTTTATCTCGGCCGCCTCCTTCCAGGAGACGACGCGCGTCCTCACTGACGCCTCGACGCTAGGCAAGGTCGATACCCTGAAGGGCTTCAAGGAAAACGTGATCATGGGTCACTTGATCCCGGCGGGCACAGGCCTCCCGGCTTACAAGAAGCTCCGGGTGACGCTCCCGCTTGGCGGCGAGATCCCGATGGACGAGGCCCCCAAGGCCGCGGCCGCCGAAGCCAGCTAAGGGCTGTCCAGTTCAACTTCAAAGCCGCGGAGCAATCCGCGGCTTTTTTTGGCTGACTCAATCCCGACAATCGTAATCTCGCCTTTAGTTGGGAAGACTAGTGAGCTCGCGGAAATGGGCTTGTTTTTCCCTATGGAATTGGGATTCTGCAGGTCCTCCCGCCAAAAAGATGCCTGTAGAGCTATGCTCCGGGTGTTTTCTCGCCCGGCCCTTACCGGCCGGGCGTTCTTTTTGGTTTTGGGTTCGCCAAAACAACCCCTGCGTAGCCCGAAGGGCAACGCAGGGTAGCGAACAAGAAGCCATTTTAGAGCCGCGCCGAGGCTAGACAGGGGTAGGGCAGGTGTTTTTACAAATGACGTTTGAGGTCACGTATCTACTGTGAACAACTTTTCCGGGGATTTTTTGATTTAGCTCTTGAAGTGCTCTCCGCCGACCTGCTTTTCTAACCATCCCTATCGTCACTTACAGCCGCTGCAGCCAAACTGTAGAGGCACCTGAGACGCCGCGAATTCGGGATTTTCCCTCTCGAAGCCGTGTTTTCCACCCAAGCGCGAAATAGTTCTTGCCGGAGGCTCTTGCTCCGGTAGGTTCCGCGCCTTTTCCACTTTCCAAACACTTCCATCCAACCACATGCCAACCATCAACCAACTCGTGAGAAAAGGGCGCCGCAAGGTCGTTGCGAAGTCCAAAGCTCCGGCGTTGCAGGGTAACCCCTTCCGCCGCGGCGTCTGTGAGCCGGTCATGACCCGCACCCCGAAGAAGCCGAACTCGGCCATCCGCAAGGTCGCCAAGGTTCGCCTCACGAATGGTACGGAAGTCATCTCCTACATTCCCGACGAGGGCCACAACCTCCAGGAGCACTCAATCGTGCTCGTGCGCGGCGGCCGCGTGAAGGATCTCCCCGGTGTGCGTTACCACATTGTTCGCGGCACCCTCGACGCCACCGGCGTGGAGAAGCGCCGTCGCTCCCGTTCCAAGTACGGCGTCAAACGCCCGAAAGCCGCCAAGGCCTCCTAACCCTCGTTCTTTCCTAAGCCGCCATGTCACGCCGCCGCAGAGCCACTCATCGCCCCACCGTTCCGGATGTCCGCTACAACAGCGCTCTGGTCACGCACCTCATCAATGTCATCATGAAGAGCGGCAAGCGCACGCTCGCCGAGCGCATCGTCTACGGCGCCTTCGAGAAGGTGAGCGAAAAGCTCCAGAAGGGCGACCCGGTCGACCTGCTGATGGGCGCGATGGAAAACGCCCGCCCGAAGCTCGAGGTCAAGAGCCGCCGCGTCGGTGGCGCCACCTATCAGGTGCCCGTCGAGATTTCCTTTGAGCGTCAGGAGTCCCTGGCCCTCCGCTGGATCGTTAACGCCGCCACCGGCCGCAAGGGCACGCCGATGCGCGAGGCCATCGCCGCCGAGATCATCGACGCCTACAACAACACCGGCTCCGTCGTGAAGAAGAAGGAAGAAATGCACAAGATGGCCCAGGCCAACCGTGCTTTCGCCCATCTCCGTTGGTAAGGAATTTTTCGCATGTCCGTCGCGTCTCCCATCAATATTACTGTCGTCACCGACAAGGCCAAGATCTCAGCCGTCAACTCGAAGGACCGTCCCTTCCCGCTGGAATGGACGCGTAACATCGGCATCGCCGCGCACATCGATGCCGGCAAGACGACCACGACCGAGCGCATTCTTTTCTACTCCGGCGCCGTCCACAAGATGGGCGAGGTCCACGAGGGCACCACGGTGACCGACTGGATGGAGCAGGAGCGCGAGCGCGGCATCACCATCACCGCCGCCGCCATTTCCTGCGCCTGGAACGCCTCTTGGGGTCCATGGAAGGGGATCAAGCAGCGCATTAACATTATCGACACCCCCGGACACGTGGATTTCACGGCCGAGGTGGAGCGCTCGCTCCGCGTGCTCGACGGCGCGGTCGCCGTGTTTGACGCCGTCGCCGGCGTGCAGCCCCAGTCCGAGACCGTCTGGCGCCAGGCCAACAAATATCGTGTGCCGCGCATCGCTTTCATCAACAAGATGGACCGGGTCGGCGCGAACTTCTTCCGCTGCATCGACGACATCCGCAATAAGCTCAAGGCGAACGCCCACGCCCTCTACCTGCCGATCGGCGCCGAGGAGAATTTCACCGGCCTCATCGATCTCGTGCAGAACGTCGCCTATTCCTTCGAGGACAACCCGGCTGATCCGCTCGGCATGAAACCGGTTACGATGGAGGTCCCTGAGACCATGAAGGCGCAGACCAAAGAGTATCGCGACAAGCTCATCGAGGCGGTGTCCGATTTCGACGATGTCATCGCCGAGAAGTATCTGAACGGCCAGGAAATCAGCGTCGAAGAGCTGATGCTCGGCGTTCGCAAGGCCACCATTTCCCTGCAGTTCACTGGGGTGTTCCCCGGCTCCGCCTTCAAGAAGAAAGGCGTGCAGCGTTTGCTCGATTGCGTGGTCAACTACCTCCCGAGCCCGATCGACGTCCCGCCCATGCAGGGCCAGGACAGCGACGGCAAGCCGGTCGAGGCGGTCGTCAGCGACAAGGCCAAGCTCGCCGGTCTGGCGTTCAAGCTCTGGAACGATCCCTTCGTGGGTCGTCTCGTGTTTTTCCGCGTCTACACCGGCCAGCTGCCGCGCGGCATGTCTCTCTACAATCCCCGCACCCGCCGCACCGAGCGCGTCTCCCGCCTCGTCCTCATGCGCGCCATCGAGCGCGAGGAAATCGAGGTCGCCTACTCGGGTGACATCTGCGCCGTCGTCGGCGTCAAGGACGTCATCACCGGCGACACCCTGTGCGACGAGGATTTCGACATCCGCCTCGAGCCGCCGTCCTTCCCGGAGCCCGTCATCTCGATGTCCATCGAGCCGAACTCCAAGGCCGATCAGGAAAAGCTCGGCGTCGCGCTCCAGCGCCTCGTCGCCGAGGACCCGACCCTGCGCGTCAAGACCGACCAGGACACCGGCCAGACCATCCTCGCCGGCATGGGCGAACTGCATCTTGAAATCATCATCGACCGCATGAAGCGCGAGTTCAAGGTCGAGGCCACTTCCGGCAAGCCCCAGATCGCCTATCGTGAGACGATTCAGAAGGCCGCGGAAGGCGAGGGTAAGTTCATCCGTCAATCCGGCGGCAAGGGCCAGTACGGCCATGTCGTCATCAAGATGGAGCCGAACGAAAAGGGGAAGGGCGTCGAGGTCATCAACGAGACCGTCGGCGGTTCCATCCCGAAGGAATTCATCAAGCCGTCGACCGATGGCATCCTTGAGGGCGCCAACAACGGCGTCATCGCGGGCTTCCCGGTCGTGGACGTCATCGTGCGCATCGTGGACGGTTCGTTCCACGAGGTGGACTCGTCCGAAATGGCGTTCAAGATGGCCGGCATCTTCGCGTTCAAGGACGCGATGAAGCAGGCCGGTCCGATCCTGCTCGAGCCCATCATGGGCGTCGAGGTCACCACCCCGGAAGAGTACCAGGGCGACCTCATGGGCGACATCAATCGCCGTCGCGGCCAGATCCAGGGCATGGATAACAAGACGGGCGCGTGCATCATCACCGCGCACGTCCCGCTCGAACTGCTTTTCGGATACGTCACCGACATCCGTTCCCTCTCGAAAGGCCGCGCCAGCGCGTCCGTCACCCCCTCGCACTTCGCCCAGGTTCCGAATTCGCAGCTCGCGAAGATCGTCGAGAACAACGCCAAGGGCCCGGCCCGCACTTAACTCTCTCCCTCAACCCTCGTTCTTTATACCGCCATGAAAGGCCAACGCATTCGCATCAAACTCCAGGGCTTTGACTATCGGGTCATCGACCAGTCCGCTCTGGAAATCGTGGAAACCGCCAAGCGCTCCGGCGCCCGTGTCTCGGGTCCCATCCCGCTGCCCACCCACATCGTGAAGCTTTCGGTCAACCGCTCCCCGCACGTCGACAAGAAGTCCATGGAGCAGTTCGAATCCCGCACCCACAAGCGCCTCATCGACATCCTCGAGCCCACCGCCCAAACGGTCGACGAGCTGAAGAAACTCAATCTCCCGTCCGGCGTCGACATCACCATCAACGTCTAAAATTTTTAACCACATACCAGCTTAGCAGACGCCGCTCAACCCGGCCCTGACTAAAGTAGGTCTAAACAAACGGCGCTCACCCGCCACCTACCACTTAGCCCATGATCGCTACCATATTAGGCAAAAAAATCGGCATGACCCAGGTCTACGACGCACAAAACGTCCTGATCCCGGTCACCGTGGTGGAAGCCGGCCCGTGCCCGGTCGTCCAGGTAAAAACTGTCGAGTCCGACGGCTACAACGCCGTGCAACTCGGTTTCGGCGCCCAGAAGGCGAACAACGCCTCGAAGGCCGAGACCAACCACGCCAAAAAGGCCGGTCTCGCCACCACGCCCCGCGTGCTGAACGAAGTCCGCCTCACCGAGGCCTACTCCGGCAAGGCCGGCGACGTGATCACCGTCGCGGCATTCGCCGAGGGCCAGATCATCGACGTGCTCGGTGTTTCCAAGGGCAAGGGCTTCCAGGGCGTCGTGAAGCGCTTCAAGGTCGGCGGTGGTCCCGCCGCTCACGGCTCGATGTTCCATCGCCGCATCGGTTCCGTCGGCATGCGCCAGACCCCCGGCCGCGTGTGGAAGAACCAGCGCATGCCCGGTCACATGGGCAGCGAGATGCGCACCGTGCAAAACCTGCGCGTGATTAAGATCATCGCCGAGAAAAACCTTATCCTCGTTAAGGGCGCCATACCCGGCGCCAACGGCGATGACGTCATCATCCGTTCCGGCAAGAAAGCCAAGAAAGCCTAACCCCGGAGACTGACCAAACATGAAACTCACCGTTTTCACATCCGACGCCTCGAAGAGCTCTGAGAAAGAGTTCAAGCTCCCGACCTTCGAGGGCGACCGCGGCCTCCAGGCCGTCAAGGAAGTTGTCGTCGCCCACCGCGCCAACGCCCGCCAGGGCACGCGCTCGACCAAGACCCGCGGTGAAGTCCGCGGCGGCGGCAAGAAGCCCTGGGCCCAGAAGGGCACCGGCCGCGCCCGCGCCGGCTCCAACCGCTCCCCTCTGTGGGTCGGCGGCGGCGTCGTCTTCGGCCCCAAGCCCCGCGACTTCTCCAAGAAGATCAACGGCAAGGTCAAGGCCCTCGCTTTTAACCGCGCCCTCTTCGACCGCGCCACCGCCGGTGACGTCAGTGTCATCGAGGCCTTCGCGCCCGACGCGACCAAGACCAAGGCCATGAACGCCGTCCTCGTCCGCATCGCTCCCAAGGGCAAGGTGCTGCTCGTCGACGCCCCCTTCACCGCCCAGGCCACCCGCGCCGCCCGCAATCTCGACCGCGTCACCCTGCAGGTGGCGTCCAAGCTCAACACCCTCGATCTCGTGCAATACACCAAGATCGTCGTGTCGAGCCTGGCCCTCGAGCAGATCATCGCCCGCACCAACGGAGGCCAGCAGTCATGATACAAGCCGACAAAATTCTCAAAACGATCCGCCTGACGGAGAAATCCAACAAGCTGTCGTCCAACTACGGTCAGTACACCTTCGAGGTGTACCCGGGCGCGACCAAGCACACCGTGCGCGCCGCCGTCGAGCAGACCTTCAAGGTCAGTGTCACGCGCGTGAACATCATGAACCGCAAGGGCAAGCCGAAGAAGTCCCGCCAGGGCCGCCCCATCACGATGTCCGACAGCAAGCGCGCCATCGTCACCCTCAAGCAGGGTGACAAGATCGAGCTCACCTCCTGAGCGCACCGGAGATAACCCACCATGGCCCTTAAATCCTTCCGTCCCCTCACCGCCTCACTCCGGTTCACCATCCTGAACCGCCCCGCCGGCGTGTCCAAGAAGCGCCCCGAGCGTTCGCTCGTCGAGTCGAAGAACAAGACCGGCGGCCGCAACACCTACGGCCGCATCACCTCCCGCCGTCGCGGCGGCGGGCACAAGAAGCTTTACCGCATCATCGACTTCAAGCGCAGCAAGCTCGATATGCCCGCCAAGGTGCAGTCGATCGAGTACGATCCCAACCGCAGCGCGCTTCTGGCGCTCCTCGCCTACGCCGACGGCACGAAGACCTACGTCCTCGCGCCCCAGGGCCTGCAGGCCGGTGATACGATCTACAACGCGATGAAGACCGACACGAACGACTACCGTCCGGGTAATTCCTTCCCGCTGGGCGTCATCCCGCCAGCCACCAAGATTCACGCCATCGAGATGCTCCCCGGCAAGGGTGCTCAGATCGCCCGTTCCGCCGGCACCTCGGCCGAGCTAGTGACCGTCGAGAACGGCTACGCGCAGATCCGCCTGGCTTCGGGCGAGACCCGCCTGGTCAACGCCCAGTGCCGCGCCACCATCGGCGAGGTTTCCAATCCCGACCACAACAAGCGCTCGCTCGGCAAGGCCGGCCGCAACCGCTGGCTCGGCAAGCGCCCCCGCGTCCGCGGCGTCGCCATGAACCCGGTCGACCACCCCAACGGTGGCGGTCAGGGCAAGTCCAAGGGCGGCGGTGGTCGCCAGCACCTCGTTTCGCCCTGGGGCCAGCTCGCCAAGGGCTTCCCGACGCGCAAACGCACCAAGCTCTCCAGCTCCTTCATCCTCGTTCGCGCCAACGGCCGTCCGCCGCGCGGCAAGAAGTAATCCCAACGCACCCGCACTATGGCACGTTCCATCAAGAAAGGCTTTTTTGTCGACTACCACCTCCTGGAAAAGATCCAGAAGGCGGCCAAGGCCGGTGGCGCCCGCAAGCCCATCCAGACCTGGTCCCGTCGCTCGACCATCACGCCCGAATTCGTCGGCCACACCATCAGCGTCCACAACGGCAAGACGCACATCGCCGTCTACATCACGGAGAACATGGTCGGCCACAAGCTCGGCGAGTTCGCCCCGACCCGCATCTTCAAGGCGCACGGTGGCATGACCCGCAAGGAAATCTAAGGCCACGGCCCAACCGGAATACTACCATGGAAATCCAAGCTCTCACCCGCAACGCGCGCATGTCGCCCCGCAAGGTCCGCGAAATCGCGAACCAGATTCAGGGTCGCCCCGTGCCCGAGGCCATCGACTTTCTCACGCTCATCCCGCGCAAGTCGGCCCGTCTCCTCGCCAAGACGCTCAAGAGCGCTGTGGCCAACGCCGAGAACAACAACAGCCTCTCGGCCAGCTCCCTCACCGTGTTCCGCGCCCTCGTGGAGCCCGGCCCGGTGCTGAAGCGCTTCAAGGCCGGCGCCCGCGGCTCGGCCAAGCCCCGCGTCAAGCGTATGTCGCACCTGCGCATCATCCTCTCCGACGGCAAATCCAACTAACACTTACCATGGGACAAAAGACCAACGCCACAGGGTTCCGCCTCGCGATCCGCCGCAACTGGCAGTCGCGCTGGTTCGCGCGCAAGAAGGATTTCGCCAAGCTCCTCCTGGAGGACCAGATCATCCGCTCCACGCTGATGGAGAAGCTCAAGCAGGCCTCCGTGCCGCGCATCTTCATCGAGCGCGCCGGCAACCGCGTCCGCGTGAAGATCTTCACCGCCCGCCCCGGCATCGTCATCGGCAAGAAGGGCCAGGAAGTGGAGAACATGAAGCTCCAGCTGGCCAAGCTCACCGGCAAGGAGGTCCTCCTCGATATTCAGGAGGTCAAGAAGCCCGAGATCGAGGCCCAGCTCGTCGCCGAGAACGTCGCGCTCCAGCTCGAGCGCCGCATTGCCTTCCGCCGCGCCATCAAGAAGTCCATCCAGATCGCCATGTCCCTGGGCATCGACGGCATCAAGATCCAGTGCTCGGGCCGCCTCGGCGGTGCCGACATCGCCCGCCGCGAATGGCAAAAACAGGGCCGCGTTCCTCTGCATACCCTGCGCGAGAACATCGAATACGGCTTTGCCGAGGCCCAGACCGTCTGGGGCAAGATCGGCGTCAAATGCTGGATCTGCAAAAAAGAAGAAACCAACTAACCTGTTTACCCGGCACCGGGCTTAACGCTCACCGCCCTCCGTTCCCATGTCTGCTCTCGCTCCCTCCCGCACCAAATACCGCAAGTCGATGAAAGGCTCCCGCGCTGGCAATGCCAAGCGCGGCAACACGCTCGCCTTTGGCGAATTCGGCCTGCAGTCCCTGTCCCGCGGCCCCATGACCGGCCAGCAGATCGAGGCGGCCCGCGTCACCATCGCCCGCCACCTGAAGCGCAAGGGCAAGCTCTGGATCCGCATTTTCCCGCACAAGCCCGTCACCAAGAAGCCCGCCGAGGTCCGCATGGGCCAGGGCAAAGGCCCGGTCGAATTCTACGTCGCCGTCATCAAGCCCGGCGCCGTCCTCTTCGAGCTCGCCGGCGTGCCCGCCACCATCGCCAAGGAGGCCTTCCGCCTCGCCGACGCCAAGCTGCCCTTCCGCTGCCGTTTCATCGTGCGCGAAGGCACCGCCGTCTAACATCCACCGGAGAACGACTGACATGACTTCCAAAGAAATCCGCGACCTCGCCCCCGGCGAGATCACCACCAAGCTCCGCGAGACCCGCGAGGCCCTCCTGCAGCTCCGCCTGCGCAAGAACGCCGGCCAGGTCGAGAAGCCGCACCTCCTGCGCGAATACCGCAAGGACATCGCCCGTCTCGAGACCATCCTGAAGCAGAAGAAAACCGCCAAGGCCGCCTGAGCCCGCGCCCACCGCCCCCTCCCATGTCCACTCACGTCCGCAATAATCGCCGCAAGACGCTCATCGGCTTCGTCAGCTCCAAGATGGGTGACAAGTCCGTCAAGGTCACCGTCCCGTACAAGACGCCGCACCCGCTTTACCACAAGGTCATCAACCGCAAGACCGTCCTCCACGTCCACGACGAGAAGAACGAGACCAAGGTCGGCGACAAGATCGAGGTCATGGAGACCCGCCCGATCAGCCGCCTCAAGCGCTGGCGCGTGATTCGCGTCGTCGAGGCCTCCATCGGGCTCGATATCGTCGCCGTGTCCGAGAAGGACGTTGCCGAGGCCGTGCCGACCAAGACCACCAAGAAGACGGCCCCGGCCGCCAAGGCCTAACCCTCCGCCGGAGACCCTACCATGATCCAGATGCGTTCCATCCTCGATATTGCCGACAACACCGGCGCGCGCCGCGCGTCGATGATCGGCAAGATCGGCCATCCCTCCCGCTACGCTCACGTCGGTGACATCATCACCGTCAACATCAAGGAGAGCAGCACCGACGCCACCGTGAAGAAGGGCGAGGTCGTCAAGGCCGTCATCGTCCGCACGAAGGCCGCGCTCCGCCGCCCCGACGGCAGCTATCTGCGCTTCGATTCCAACGCGATCGTCATCATTGGCGAGGACGGCAACCCGAAGGGCACCCGCATCTTTGGCCCGGTCGCCCGCGAGCTCCGCGCCAAGAACTACACGAAGATCATCTCGCTCGCCCCGGAGGTCCTCTAACATGGCCCAGAAATTCCATATCAAACGCAACGACCTCGTCGTCGTCATCGCCGGTGCCCACAAGGGCAAGGCGGGCAAGGTCCTCGAGGTCCGCGCCGCCAAGAACCGCGCGGTCGTTGAGGGCGTGGCCATGATCAAGCGCCACCTCAAGAAGTCCCAGGAAAACCCGCAGGGCAAGATCGCCGAGCGCGAGGGCACGATCCACGTGTCGAACCTCATGCTCCAGGCGCGCTATGACGCGTCGAAGCGTGCCAAGAAGCCGGCCGTCGCGGCCGCCAAGGCCTGAGCGGGCAGGGGACACCACTTTAAATAACCATCCAGCATCCGGGTCGGAAATCCGGTTAGCACCATGAGCAAACAACCCACACCTCTTCAGAAAATTTACGCCGAGACCGTCGCCCCGGCCTTGATGGCCTCCCGCGGCTACAAGAACAAGCATCAGGTCCCGAAGCTCGAGAAAATCGTCCTCAACACCGGCATCAGCTCCGAGGCCGACAAGAACACCATCGCCGACACCGCGCGCGACATGGGCCTCATTGCCGGCCAGAAGCCCGTGTTGAACCGCTCGAAGAAGGCCATCGCCAATTTCAAGCTGAAGCCCAACCAGGTCACCGGCTGCCACGTCACCCTCCGCGGCGAGGCCATGTGGCACTTTCTCATGCGTCTGCTCGCCGTGGCGCTGCCCACCATCCGCGACTTCCGCGGCGTGCCCAACAAACTCGACGGCCAGGGCAACTACACCATCGGCATCACCGATTTCACCATCTTCCCCGAGATCGTCGTCGAGAACAACAAGCGCTCGATGGGCCTCGACATCACCCTCGTGACCTCCGCCGAGACGGACGACGAAGGCCGCGAGCTCCTCAAACTCCTCGGGATGCCCTTCCGCCGCATCGAGCCCGCCGTGCCCGCCAAGACTTCCGCCGCCTAAACCCGCCTCCGACCATGCCGAAAACCTCCGCCATCGAACGCAACAAGAAGCGCATCCGCCTCGTCGAGAAGCACGCCGCCAAGCGCGCCGAGCTGAAGGCCATCCTCGCCAACCCGGCCACCACGGACGAGGAGTTCTTTGCCGCCCAGAAGAAGCTGGCCAAGCTCCCCCGCAATTCCTCCAAGATTCGCATCCGCAACCGCTGCTCCCTCAGCGGCCGGCCGCGCGGCTTCCACCGCCGCTTCGGTGTCTCCCGCATCACGCTCCGCGAACTCGCGCTCGCCGGCAAGATCCCCGGCGTCACCAAGTCCTCCTGGTAAATCCCTTTCCCGGCGGAAGTCGGATATGATCCGACGGGCAATCCAACCAACATCCATCCATGACCGATCCAATCAGTGATTTCCTGACCCACCTTCGCAATGCGTCGAAGGCCGGTCTCGCCGTGTGCGTTTCCCCGCACTCCCAGCTCAAGGAGAGCCTGGCCAACATCCTCAAGTCCGAGGGTTTCGTTCGCGACGTGACCACCGGCACCGATGAGAACGGCCACAAGACCGTCGTCGTCACCATGAAATACGTCGACAACGCCCCGGTCCTCACCGGCCTCAAGCGTTCGTCCACCCCCGGTCGCCGCCTCTACACCGGCTACGCCGACATCCCCCGCGTCCTCAACGGCCTGGGCATCGCCATCATTTCCACTTCCAAGGGTCTCCTCAAAGACCAGGACGCCCGTCGCCAGAAGCTTGGCGGCGAACTCGTCTGCACCGTCTGGTAAAGGAGCACACCACCATGAGCAGAATCGGCAAAAAACCCGTTCAGATCCCCGACAAGGTCAAAGTCGCCATTTCGGGCACCACCGTGTCCGTCGAAGGCCCCAAGGGCAAAGTTTCCAAGACCTTCGCGCCCGTCGTGAAGATCGAGCAGCAGGACAAGACCCTCGTCGTCTCCAAGACCGAGGAGACCCGCTTCTCCCGCGCTATGTTTGGCACGGCCCGCTCCGTCATCGCGAGCATGGTCCAGGGCGTCAGCGTCGGCTACGCCAAGGAACTCGAGATCCAGGGCGTCGGCTTCAAGGCCGCGCTCAAGGGCAACAAGCTCGACCTCGCGCTCGGCTATTCGCATCCCATTCTCCACACTATCCCCGAGGGCATCAAGGTCACGGTCACCGACCAGACCAAGCTCAAGATCGAGGGCGTGGACAAGCAGCTCGTCGGTCAGGTGACCTCCGAGATCCGCGCCTACTACCCGCCGGAGCCTTACAAGGGCAAAGGTGTCCGTCTCGTCGGTGAACACGCCGAGCGCGTCCGTCGCAAGGAAGGCAAGACCGTCGCCTAAACGCACCACTCACCATGAAGACCGTTTACAAAGCCCAGCTCCTCCAGAAGCGCAAATGGCGCATCCGCAAGAAGGTGACCGGCACCGCCGTCCGCCCGCGGCTCAGCGTCAAGTTCTCCGGCAAGCACATTTACGCGCAGGCCGTCAACGACGACGCCGGCTCGACCCTCGTGTTCCTCTCCACTCTCGACCCCGAGACCCGGAAGTCGAAAGTGAAGGGCAACGTCACCGGGGCCAAGTCCCTCGGTGCCGCCTTCGCCGCCAAGGCCAAGGCCGCCGGCATCACCGCCGTCGTGTTCGACCGCAACGGGCGCCTCTTCCACGGCCGCGTCAAAACCTTTGCCGACGCCGCCCGCGAGGGTGGTCTGCAGTTCTAATCTCCGCCCATGAATTATAATTCCACCAGATCCTCCCCCCGCTCGAACAATGAATCGGCCGAGCCGGGCATGTTTGAGAAGGTCGTCTTCATCAACCGCTGCGCCAAGGTCGTGAAGGGCGGTCGTCGCTTCAGCTTCTCCGCGCTCTCCGTCGTCGGTGACGGCAAGGGCAGCGTCGGCATCGGCTACGGCAAGGCCAACGAGGTCCCCGACGCCATCAAGAAGTCCACCGAGTCGGCCAAGAAACGCATGGTCTCCGTGAAGCTCAAGGGCAGCACTATTCCGCACGAGGTGCTCGGCGAGTATGACGGGGGCAAGGTCTTCCTCCGCCCCGCCTCCAACGGCACCGGCCTCATCGCCGGCGGCGGCGTCCGCGCCGTCCTCGAGGCGGCCGGCGTGCACAACGTGCTCACCAAGTCGATGGGTTCCAAGAACCACATCGCCGTCGTCCACGCGACCCTCAACGGCCTGCTCAAGCTGCGCCTCGAAGAGGATTTCAAGGCCCTCCGCGCCTGAATCATTTAAACCAACTCCGAGTCGTTCCGCGCCCAGCGTGGGGCGGCGTCCCCAAACTTAGGAATCACTAAAATGCGTCTCCATACTCTCAAGAACGTCAAGGGTGCTGTGCACCGCAAGAAGCGCGTCGGCTGCGGCGAAGGCGGCGGCCACGGCAAGACCTCCACCCGCGGCGGCAAGGGCCAGAGCGCCCGCTCCGGCAGCTCCATCCGCCCCGGCTTCGAAGGCGGCCAGATGCCCCTTTACCGCAAGCTCCCGCACCGCGGCTTCAACAACTACGAGTTCCGCACGAGCTACGCCGTCGTCAACGTCGGCGATCTCGCCCGGCTCGACGCCAAGATCACCGAGGTGAACACCGAGGTGCTGGCCGCGGCCGGCCTCGTTCGCTCCGGCGTCAAGCTGCTCAAGGTCCTCGGCGACGGCGAAATCAGCCGCGCCCTCAAGGTCACGGCCCAGAAATTCACCGGCTCCGCCAAGGCCAAGCTCGAGAAAGCCGGTGGCACGGCGATCGTCGCCTAAGCCGGGCAGGGCGGGCCGCGGGGCCCGGCCGGTCCAACCACTCCAGATTACCCTCTAATGTTTTCCGCCTTCACGAACTCCCTGAAGATCCCCGAGCTCCGCTCGCGGATCCTCTACACCCTGGGTTTGCTCTTCGTGGCTCGCGTGGGAGCGCATATCCCGCTACCCGGCGTCGACCCGAAGCCGCTACAGCATTTCTTCGCCGACCAGACCGCCGGCGGCGGCGGCGCGCTCGTCGGGCTTTACAACATGTTCACGGGCGGCGCGCTCCTCAAGGGCGCCGTCTGCGCGCTGGGTATTATGCCCTACATCAGCGCGTCCATCATTTTCCAGCTAATGACCGCCATCGTGCCGGCGCTCAGCCGCCTCCAGCAGGAGGGCGACGTCGGTCGCCAGAAGCTCACGCAATACACCCGTTACGCCACTGTCTTCATCTGCATTGTTCAGGCCGTCTTGCTCGTGCTCAACATGGAGAACCCAGGCAAGCTCTTCCAGGGCTATGATGTGAACACCTACGGCCAGATCGTGGTCGTCGGCAAGTGGCAGTTCCTCGCTTACTCCACCGTCTTCCTGACCGCCGGCACCATGCTGCTCATGTGGCTCGGCGAACAGATTACCCAGCGCGGCATCGGTAACGGCGTCTCCCTGCTCATCACCGTCGGCATTTTGTCCGACATCCCCGGTGCAGCCTACTCGACGTATCAACTCTTCTTTGCGCCCGTTGGTGTCGCCAAGCTCGGCCCCATCCAGGGCGTGATGATGGCGGCGCTTTTCATCGCCGTGACCATGGGCATCATTGCCGTTACCCAGGGCCAGCGCAAAATCCCCGTCCAGTACGCCAAACGCGTTGTCGGCCAGAAGGTCTATGGCGGCCAGAGCTCCTTCCTGCCCCTCAAGGTCAACTATTCCGGCGTCATGCCTGTCATCTTCGCCACGTCCATTCTGCTGTTTCCGCAGATGATCATGTCGCAGATCGGTGCATATTTTGACCTAAAATTCCTCAGCGAGTTTGCGACTAACTTGCTGCGCGGCCATCCCGTGTATTACATCAGCATGACGGTGCTCATCATGTTTTTCAGTTATTTCTGGGTCTCCGTCATGTTCAAGCCGATCCAGATCGCCGATGACCTGAAGAAGTACGGCGGCTACATCCCGGGCGTGCGTCCCGGCGAGCCGACAGCCGGCTTCCTCGACTTCATCATGACGCGTCTGACCTTGGCCGGCGCGATTTTCCTGACAATCATCGCCATCATTCCCGACGTGCTCCTCTTCGAGTTGTCAGTCCCACCGCGTGTCGCCTATTTCTTCGGTGGTACCGGCATGTTGATCACGGTTGGTGTCATTTTGGACACCATGCGCCAGATCGAGACCTTCCTCCTCCAGCGCCATTACGACGGCTTCCTGAAGAAGGGTCGCATCCGGGGCCGCAGCACCTCCGCCAATGTTGCCTTAGGCGAGGCCGCCAGCGACAAATCGGTTATGCAACTCACTCTGGTCATGGTGGTTATCCTCTTGGTTGGCATTGCGGCCTGGGCCATCCGGACCTTCGCTCTTTAACACTTTACTTCGGTGAAGAGGGCTGAACACTCCAGCGCCTTTTCCGCTCTCGCCCTGGCGAAAGCGAAAATCATTCTCCTCGGTCCCTCCGGCCTGCATTTCGCGGGTTGGATTAACCGAGGCCGTTCTTTGAATCTTGAGCACGTCTCTCCTGCGTTACTTGTGCAACAGGAGATTTCGCGACGCACGCCGGTCGGCCAGCAGGCCGCCTCGGCGATCACGCGTTCTGCTGTCCAGCAGAATGCCGACCGTTACCACCTTGCGCTCTTGCGCAAATGGTTCTGGGCGCGCAAACCCGATGCGGGATTCCTTCTCGAAGGCTTCCCGGCTACGCTGCTCCAAGCGTTGGTGTTCGACGAATGGCTCGAAGCCCGTGGTGAAACCCTCACCGCCGCGCTCGCGCCTGATCCGCTTTACGCGGATCCCGTCAGCACCTACTACCGCACCCAGGGTCTCCTCCGCGGAGACCTGACCGCCGCCGCCTGATGATCCCGATCAAAAACCCGGAAGCCATCAAGCGGATGCGCGAGTCCTGTGCCATCGCCGCCACCGTCCTGGCGCGGCTGAAGGAACAGGTTCGTCCCGGTATCACGACCTACGACTTGGATCAAATCGGCCGCGATCTCATCGCCTCGTTCGGCGCCCGCAGCGCCTGCCACGGCTACCAGTTGCATTCCCGTCGCTATCCCGCCTACACCTGCCTCTCGGTTAACGACGAGGTCGTCCACGGCATCGGCTCCCTCAAGCGCATCCTCCGCGACGGTGACATCATCTCGCTCGACGTGGTCGTTGAATACAACGGCTATATCGGCGACAATGCCATGACGGTCCCGGTGGGCGCCACCGCCCCCCGCACCACCGAGCTGCTGAAAGTCACCGAGGAGGCCCTTTACCTAGGCATCAAGCAGGCGGTCGTTGGGAACCGCATCGGCGACATCTCGCACACTGTGCAGACCTACGTTGAGGCCCGCGGCTTCGGCATCGTCCGCGAAATGGTCGGCCACGGGGTCGGGCGGGAGATGCACGAGGAACCGCAGATCCCGAACTTCGGCCGCCGCAACACCGGCGAGAAGATCAAGCCCGGGATGACGCTCGCCATCGAGCCGATGGTCAACCTCGGTGGTTACCAGGTACGCACCCTCGCCGACGGCTGGACGGTCGTCACCACTGACGGTTCGCCCTCCGCCCACTTCGAACACACCGTACTCACCGCCGATTCCGGCCCCGAGATCCTCACGATCCCGCGCGCCTCCTGATTCACCCACTTTTTTAAACTACAACATCTCGCCTCGCCGTAACTCTCCAGAGTGAAGGCGAGTCAACCACTCAACTCTAAACCACATCACCCATGCCTCGTCTCCTCGGCGTAGAACTTCCCGCCAAAAAGAAGATCGGATACTCCCTCCGGTACATCTACGGTATTGGCCCCACGCGGGCCGACCAGATCATCGCGGCCGCCGGCCTCGATGCCAACATGCGCGCCTCGGACCTCACCGAGGAGCAGCTCAACAAGATTCTCCACGTCATCACCGACAACAAGTGGGTGGTGGAGGGTGATCTCCGCCGCGATATCGCCGGCAACCTGAAGCGACTTCAGGCCATCAATTGCTATCGTGGCATCCGCCACCGCCGCAGTCTGCCCGTCCGCGGTCAGCGCACCAGCACCAACGCCCGCACCCGCAAGGGCCCGCGCAAGACCGTGGGTGTCACCAAAGCCGCCGCGCCTGCCAAATCAGCTTAAACCACATCTCCATGTCCGAAGAGAAATCCGCCCCCAAGAAGGAAAAGCAGCCCAAGAAGGCCGCTCCCACCGACGCTGCCGCAGCTGCGGCGCCCGCCGACAGCCGCGCCGAAGCTCCCGCGAAGGCGGGCAAGGCCCCGAAGGCCGCCAAGCCCGCCGAGGGCGAAGCTGCCCCCGCCGCCGACACCAAGCCCGTGGAACTCGTGGGCGGCGTGCCGAAGGCCGTCACCGCCGAGGACCTCCTCAAGGAGGAGCTTTCTTCCATCAAGGTCCGCAAGGCCAAGGGCTCGAAGAACATCAGTTCCGGCATCGCGAACATCGCCGCGACCTTCAACAACACCATCGTTTCCATCACGGACGCGAAGGGCAACGTCATCTCCTGGTCCTCAGCCGGCAAGTGCAACTTCCGCGGTTCGCGCAAGTCCACCGCCTACGCCGCCCAGGTCGTGGCCCAGGACGCCGCCCGCAACGCCATGGCCCACGGCCTCAAGGAGGTTCAGATCCGCGTCAGCGGCCCCGGCCTCGGTCGCGACTCTGCCATCCGCGGTCTTCAGGCCATCGGCCTTGAGATCTCCTCCATCATCGACGTGACCCCGGTGCCACACAACGGCTGCCGCCCGCGCAAGCGCCGTCGCGTCTAACCACCAAACTTTAAAAGCATCCTCCCATGGCCCGTTACACAGGACCCACCACCCGCATCAGCCGCCGCTTCGGCCAATACATTGTTGGCTCGGCCAAGGTGCTCGAGCGTCGCAATTTCCCGCCCGGTCAGCACGGCCCGAAGTCGCGCCGCAAGCTCTCCGAATACGCCGTCGGCCTCAACGAGAAGCAGAAGCTCCGTTACATCTACGGCCTGCTCGAGCGCCAGTTCCGTCGCACGTTCGCCATCGCCAAGCGCGAGCGCGGCGTCACCGGCGAGCGCTTCCTTCAGCTCCTCGAGACCCGTCTCGACAGCGTCGTCTACCTCCTGGGTTTCGCCAAGAGCCGCGCCGCCGCCCGCCAGCTGGTCAACCACGGCCATGTCCGCGTCAACGGCCGCAAGGTCGACATCGCGAGCTACACCGCCGTCCAGGGCGACGAGATCGAGATCAAGGCCGTGAACTCCTCGCGCCAGCTCGCCACCCGCGCCATCGAGGAAAACCGCGCCCGCGTCGTCCCCGGTTGGCTCACGCGCAATGACGAGGCCTTGAAAGGCACCGTCACCCGCCTGCCCACCCGCGACGAGATGGAACCCTCCATTAACGAGCAGCTCATCGTCGAGTACTACTCGCGCTTCTGAGCCCTCGGGGCTCATCTCGCCGTAGCCCTCTGGGCGCAGGCGGGTTTGTTAATCCACTCTTCATCATCAGTCTCACTCAAACATTATTCCTCCCATGCCCAAGCGTCTCGGAAAGTTCGAAATTCCCTCCAAACTCACCAAAATCGAGGAGGGCGCCACCGACACCTACGCCAAGTTTATCGCCGAGCCTTTCGAGGCCGGCTATGGCCACACCATCGGTAACTCCCTCCGTCGCGTGCTCCTCAGCTCCATCGAGGGCAGCGCCATCAGCTCCATCAAGATCGACGGTGTAAACCATGAGTTCCAGTCCGTCGACGGCGTCGTCGAGGATGTCACTGACATCGTCCTCAACCTGAAGAAAATCCTCATCGTCTCCGAGAAGCGCGAGACGGTGAAGCTGCATCTCAAGGTGAACAAGGAAGGCCCGGTCACCGCCGCCGACATCCAGGCCGACGCCAACATCAAGATCGTCAATCCCGACCAGGTCATCTGCACCCTCGACCACAAGAAGACCTTCGAGGCCGACATCGAGATCAAGACCGGCCGTGGTTACTGCCCCGGCGAGAACAACAAGAAGGAAGAACAGGCCATCGGCGTCATCCCGATCGACTCGCTCTTCTCCCCGGTCCGCCTCGTCCGCTACTCCGTCGAGAACACCCGCGTGGGCCAGATCACCGACTACGACAAGCTCGTCCTCGAGGTCTGGACCGACGGTCGCATCACGCCGGACGACGCCCTCAAACAGTCCGCCTCCATCCTCAAGCACCACCTCGACGTGTTCGACCGCGTCTCGCAGGAGGCTTACGAATTCGAGAGCGTCGCCGCTGAGGTCTCCGAGGAGCAGAACAAGCTCCGCAAGCTCCTGAACATGTCGGTCAACGAGATCGAGCTCTCCGTCCGCGCGGCGAATTGCTTGAACAACGCCAACATCACCACCGTCGGCGAGCTGGCCATGAAGACCGAGCAGGAGATGCTCAAGTACCGCAACTTCGGCAAGAAGTCCCTCAACGAGATCAAGGAAAAGCTCGAAGCCCTCGGCCTGTCCCTCGGCATGAAGTTCGACGAGCGTCTCCTCGACACGAAGAAGGAAGCCTGATCCGGAAGTAGCGAGTAGCCAGTAGCGGGTAGCGAGCATCACGGCTCCGCCTGCTTTCTCTTCTACTCGCTCCTCACTACCCGCTACTCACTACTAATCTTCGTTCCTCGCGCCGCCTGCTGCCGCCCAACGCTGCGACCAGGTTGCCGATCGGGGACCGATAACAAAAAAACACCATGCGTCACAATAAACACCACGCTTCACTCGGCGTCACCCGCGAGCACCGCAAGGCGATGCTCTCCAACATGGGCGCCAGCCTCATCAAGCACGGTCGCATCGAGACCACGCTGACCAAGGCCAAGGCCCTCCGTCCCTTCATCGAGAAGGTCATCACCAAGGCCAAGAACGCCGCGGCCGCGACCGAAAAGAAGGACGCCCTCCATCTCCGCCGCATGGCCCTCAAGGACATTCGCGACGAAGGCGCGGTCACCCTCCTCTTTAACGAGAAGGCGGCCCAGTTCGCCAAGCGTTCCGGCGGCTACACCCGCATCTACAAGCTCGGTCCGCAGCGCGTCGGCGATGCCGCCGAGATGGCGCTGATCGAGCTGATTCCCGCCGAGGACACGGGCTACTCCAAGTCCCGCGGTAAGAAGAAGGCCGCCACCAAGAAGGCCAAGCCCGCCGCCGAAGCCGCCCCTGCAGCCGAGGCTGCCAAGACCGACGAAGCCAAGAGCTAAGCTCCGACCAACGTCTCCCTCTCAACGCGCCGTCCACCAGGACGGCGCGTTTTATTTCCCCTTGGCGTCCGGGCCGGATTCGCCGAACCTGTTCGCTCCTTGAAGGCTCTCCTTCTCACCGCCCCCTCGCAACTCGCTCTGGTGGATTTCCCCGATCCATCGCCCGCCAAGGACGAGGTGTTGCTGCGCGTCCGCGCCTGTGGGATCTGCGGCAGTGATATTCACGGCTGGGATGGCTCGACCGGCCGGCGGCGCCCGCCGCTCATTATGGGCCATGAGGCGTCCGGCGAGATCGTTGCTGTGGGGCCGGAGGTGGCGAATTGGCAGGTGGGTGAGCGGGTGACGTTTGACTCCACGATTTCGTGCGGAGAGTGCGGCTATTGCCGCAGCGGCCACATCAACCTCTGTGACAACCGCCGCGTGCTGGGCGTGGCCCCGGCCGAATACCGTCAGCACGGGGCCTTTGCCGAATACGTCACCCTGCCGGCGCGCATCCTCTACCGGCTGCCCGCCGGCCTGACTTTTCCGCACGCCGCGATGGTGGAACCCGTGTCGATCGCGATCCACGCGGTGCAACGCGTCCGCATCGCCCCGACGGACACGGCCGTGGTGGTCGGCAGCGGCATGATCGGTCTCTTTGTCGTGCAGGCTCTACGTTGGGCCGGGGCGAAGCGCATCATCGCGGTCGACCTGGAGCCGAAGCGGCTCGCGCTGGCCCGTGAGCTCGGTGCGACCGACACCCTGCAGTCCGATGTTTGCGACGTGCCGGCCGAGGTCGCCAAGTTCACGGGTGGGCAGGGGGCCGATCTCGCCTTCGAGGTCGTGGGCGTTTCACCGACCCTGCAGCTGGCGCTGGCCTGCCTGCGCCGCGGCGGCTCGGCCGTGCTGGTGGGCAATTTGGCGCCCAAGACGGACTTTCCTCTCCAAGCGGTAGTCACGCGCGAATTGACGCTTTACGGCACCTGCTCCTCGGCGGGTGAGTATCCGCTCTGCCTTGATCTCATCGCGCGCGGTGTAATCCGGGTGGAGCCGATGATCAGCCAGGTTGCGCCGCTGGCTGACGGAGCCGAGTGGTTCCAACGTCTCAGCGCCAAGGACGGCGGCCGGTTCATGAAGGTCATTTTGCAACCATGAGCACCTCGGCCCATTTCGATCTTACGGGTAAAATCGCCCTCGTCACCGGCGCGAGCCGAGGCCTCGGCCGGAATTTTGCCCTTACGCTGGCGCGGGCTGGCGCGGACGTCGCCGTTACCAGCCGCACGCTGGGCTCACTCGACGACACCAAGCGCGCCATCGAAGCCCTCGGCCGACGCTGCCTGTCCGTGGTGCTCGACGTGCGGACCGAGGCGAGCATCCAGTCCGCCGTCACGGCGGTCCGCGCGCATTTCGGGCGGATCGACATCCTGGTGAACAATGCCGGCTGCAACATCCGCAAGCCTGCGCTCGACGTCACGTGGGAAGACTGGAACACCATCCTCGATACCAACCTGCGCGGACCGTTCTTCGTCGCCCAAGCGGTGGCCCGCCACATGACAGGGCAGGGGAGCGGGCGCATCATCAACATCGGCTCGGTTACCAGCGTGGCCGGCTACGCCGGACTGGGGCCCTATGGCGCGAGCCGGGGCGGCATCAAGCAACTGACGATGAGCCTTGCGGCCGACTGGGGGCCGCACGGGGTGACGGTGAACTGCCTCGCACCGGGTTGGTTCAAGACCTCGCAGAACGCCGTCATGTATGAGGATGCGGATTGGGTGAAATATTTGAGCGACAAGATTCCTTTGCGCCGGCCTGGCTCGATGGACGATCTCGACGGTGCGCTCATTTTCCTCGCCAGTGAAGCCAGCCGCTATGTCACCGGCCAGACACTGCTGGTGGACGGGGGTATCACCGTCAACGACACCCGGGCGCTCCCGGCGCGAAAGACGTGACCAAGATCTTGCGATGCCCCCAAGCTTCACTATAGACGTTATCTTCTACGGCCTGCTGGTGCTGGGCGGATTCGGTTTCCTCTGGGTCTATTATGACCGACGGGACCGCGCTTACTACGACACGGAGCGGAGCCGGATCACCTTTCACTGCATTCGCTGCGACCACCTCTACACGGAGAAGCACGGGACCGACGCGGCGCTGTGCCCCAAGTGCGGTCACCCAAATACCCGGCTGAAGTTTTAATTTGGAACTCCGGTGATCCGCGGGGTACCCTTTCCCATGCTAAAACGCCTCCTGTCTGCCTTGGTTTGCCTTGTCCTGCTCTCCGGTCTCCGGGCCGCCGATGCCACCGCGTTTCACGCGATGCTCGACCATTATTACGAAGACTATTTGGCTCTGTTTCCCCTCGAAGCCGCGATCAACGGTGACAATGACCCACGCTACGAGGCCGTCTGGCCCAATGACATCAGTGCGGAGTACCGTGCCAAGGTCGTGGCAATGTGTGACCAGTATCTCGCGGCCCTGGCCAAGGTGGACCGGGCGACGATGTCCGAGACCGACCGTTTGAGCTACGACACACTCAAGTGGAGCCTCGAACTCCGCCGGGAAGGCACGAAGCAGATTTTTGCCCTCATTCCGGTCAACCAGTTCAGCTCGGCCCACCTGACTTTTGCCCAGATGGCTTCGGGTGCTTCCGTCCATCCCTTTAACACGGCGCAGGACTTCAGGAATTTTTTGAGCCGGGCCCGGGGCTTCGGTGTGTGGGTGGACACGGCCATCGCCAACATGCGCGAGGGTATGGCCAAGGGCGTGACGCAACCTCGCGTTCTCATGGAACGGGTACAGCAGCAGCTGGAGCCACTGATGGCAGACGACGCTGCCGCCAACATTCTTTTCGCCCCGCTGAAGAAACTGCCCGCCGGCTTGTCCGCGGCGGATCGTGACGCTCTGGCCAAGGAATACTCCGCCGGGGTGCGCACGATCATGCTGCCTGCCTTTGCCCGGCTGCACGCGTTCATCCGCGACGAGTATCTGGCCAAGTGCCGTGAGACCGCCGGCATCGGCGTTCTGCCTGGTGGCAAGGAGGCTTATGCCTATGCGGTGCGCAACCTGACCACTACGAATCTCTCCCCCGAGGAGATTCATCAGATCGGGTTGAAGGAAGTTGCCCGCGTTCGGGCGGAGATGGACAAGGTGCAGGCCCAAGTGGGCTTCAAGGGCACACTGGCGGAGTTTCTGGCGTTTGTGGCTTCCGACCCGAAGTTCACCCCATTCAAGACGGAGGAGGAAATTCTCAATGTCTACCGCACCATCGAGGGAAGAATTATGGCGGCGGTGCCGAAATTCTTCCGCCACGTGCCGAAATCGAAGTTCGAGGTCCGGGCCACGGAAAAGTTTCGCGCCGCCACGGCTTCTGCCGAATACATTGCCGGCACCGCGGACGGCAGCCGCCCCGGCATTTTCTACGTGCCGATTCCCGAAGTGGCCAAATTCTGGACGCCCCGCATGGAAGATCTTTTCCTCCATGAGGCGATTCCCGGGCATCACTTCCAGATTTCGCTGACGATGGAGAGCACCACCCTCCCCAAGTTCCGCCGCTACGACGCCAACAATGCCTACGTCGAAGGCTGGGCGCTCTACACGGAGAGTCTGGGCAGGGAACTCGGTCTTTACACCGATCCGTACCAGTACCTCGGCATGCTCTTCGGTGACATGCACCGGGCCATCCGCCTGGTCGTGGACACTGGCCTGCACGCCAAGGGGTGGACGCGGGAGCAAGCCCTGGCCTATGGCGCCGAGAACGAGGGAGGCAAACCCGAGGACCAGAAGCAAGTGGCCGAGATCGAACGCTACATGGCTTGGCCGGGCCAGGCGCTGGGCTACAAAGCCGGCCAATTGAAGATCCGCGAGCTTCGCGCCCGGGCCGAAAAGCAATTGGGGGCGAAATTCGATCTCCCGGCCTTTCATGACCAGATCCTCATGGAAGGCGCCCTGCCGCTGGCGGTCCTGGATGCTCATGTGCAGGCGTGGATTGACGGGAGCGGAAAGTAGGACGTAGGTGAGCGTCGGTTTCCATACCGACGCCGGTTTGGGAAACCGCGTAGTTGTCGCCGCTATGGAAAGCGGCGCCCACCTTACGCCCGGAATTGGGATTGATTCGCCTGCGGCGAGTGCCTCATAACTTCTCATGGCACAGACAATCGCCGTTCTCGACTTCGGTTCCCAACTCACGCAAGTCATCGCCCGCCGCATCCGCGAGTGCCAAGTCTACTCGAAGATCTACCACTTTAGCACGCCCGCGGCCACGCTCCGGGACGAGGGCGTCGTCGGTATCATCCTATCCGGCGGTCCGCAAAGCGTCTACGCGAAGACCGCGCCGCACCCTGATCCCGAGATCTTCAAACTCGGTGTGCCCGTCCTCGGCATCTGCTACGGCGTGCAGCTCATGGGGCATTTTCTTGGAGGCAAGGTTGCCCACAGCAAGGCCCGCGAATACGGCCACGGCCACCTGACGATCAAGAAACCCGGCAAGCTCTTCGCCGGCCTGCCGCGAAAGCTTCGCATCTGGAATTCCCACGGCGACAAGCTAACCCAGCTGCCACCCGGCTTCGCGGCGACGGCGGTTTCGGACAACTCCCCTTTTTCTGGCATTGAGGATCCGAAGCGCGGTTTCTACGGCATCCAATTTCACCCCGAGGTGTTCCACACCGAGTGTGGCGTGGATATGATCCGTAATTTCCTCGTGAAGGTTTGCCGTGCGAAGCAGGACTGGACGACCAAGGATTTCATCGCCCACGCCGTCGCCGACATCCGTACCAAGGTTGGTAAATCGCGCGTGCTGCTCGGCCTTTCTGGTGGAGTGGACTCATCGGTCGCCGCTGCGCTCCTGCATAAGGCTATCGGCAAGCAGCTCACCTGCGTCTTCGTCGACAACGGCCTACTCAGGAAGGACGAGCGCGCCTACGTCGAGGCGCTCTACAAGCGGAATTTCAAGATAGACCTGCGGGTTGTGGATGCGACACCGCTTTTCCTGAAGCGGCTCAAGGGCGTCTCCGAGCCCGAGCAGAAGCGAAAGATCATCGGTCGCACGTTCGTCGAGGTGTTCGAGCAGTCCCTGAAATCCATAGGCGGGGCGCAATTCCTGGGTCAAGGGACGCTCTACCCGGATGTCATCGAGAGCGTCTCGATCGCCGGCAATCCCGCTTCGCTTATCAAGACGCACCACAACGTCGGCGGGCTGCCCGAGCGAATGAAGCTCAAGCTCATCGAACCGCTCCGCGAGCTTTTCAAAGACGAGGTCCGCCGGGTCGGCGCCGCCCTCGGCCTGCCTAAGGAAGTCGTCTGGCGCCAGCCGTTCCCCGGCCCCGGTCTCGGGGTGCGCGTCATGGGCGACATCACGGCCGACAAGCTGGAAATCCTCCGCAACGCCGACGCCGTCCTACAGGAGGAGATGATGAAGACGGGTTATTACTGGAAGGTCTGGCAATCCTTCGCGGTTTTTCTCCCGGTCAAGACCGTCGGCGTGTTCGGGGATGAGCGTACTTACGACTACGTCATCGCCCTCCGGATCGTGGAGAGCATCGATGCCATGACCGCCGACTGGGCGAAAATCCCGCATGATGTCCTCCAAAAAATATCGAGTCGCATCACCAACGAGGTGCGCGGGGTCAGCCGGGTGGTTCTCGACATCAGCTCCAAACCGCCGGCCACGATCGAGTGGGAGTAGTTTCCCGTTGCGAATGGCGGCACGGAACGCAACTTCCCTTGTCATAACACCCCGTATGACTGTCCGTTGTTTTTACGCCCTCGCCGCCTTTGCCATGGGGGCCGCGCTGTCCGCCGCCGCCGATCCGGCGGATGAGTGGCTGGCCAAAGCCCGGGCTTTTCTCGGGGCGGAAAGCGCCCTCAATGCCGTCAAAAGCCTGCATTTTGAGGGCAGCATCGACACCGTGGAGCGTGTGCCTGATCCGACTGACGCGACCAAGTTGATCGAGCGTCCGCTCCATCTGGCCATCGACATCGTTTTTCAGAAACCAATGCAGCAACGGCAAATCCTCCGCTCTGACAAGGTTGAGCGCACCACCACCCTGGATGGATTTGACGGTTGGGAGCGGTTGAGCGACCGGACCGGCCAGACCAAGCCGCGGATCGCTCTGCTCGACCTGGCCAACATCAAGCGGCTGCGGACGACCACCGTCGAGAATCTGAGCTTCTATGCGAAACAGGATCAGGATTCGCGCCAGGTGCGCCTGCTGGGTGACGACACGGTGGATGGCGTCGCCTGCGTGAAGCTCTTTTTCACGCACAGCAACGGCATCACTTTTCTCCGCACCTTCGACAAATCCACCGGCCGGTTGATCAAGACTGAGGTCCAAAGCGGAGGGGAGATTCGCGAGGAGGGCGAAATGTTCGTCAGCGGGATACGGTTTCCCCGGAAACTGCTCAACAAGACGGTGGACGGAAAGGTCACGGTCATTTCCTTCGACAAGGTGACAGTGGGCGAGCGGTTTCCTGCCGAGATCTTCGCCGTCCCGTCCCTTTAGTTCGTCCGCTCGCGAGGGAGGAGCCGGCCCGGTACTTTTTCTACCAGCGCTGAAACGAGGTGCTTATGACTGCCAGTCAGCCCGAACTGACCCCGGCTTTGCTTTGCAACCGGTCTAAATTCTGCTCTGCTGGCGGACAACCCCACCATGCCCAACGACGCCTCCATCAAGATCGACGGTAAAGAGTATCCCTATCCGGTGATGATCGGCAGCGAAGGGGAAAAGGCGATCGATGTGCGCAACCTGCGCAAGGATTCGGGCCACATATTTTATGACCAGGGATACGGCAATACTGGCTCGTGCGAGAGCCAGGTGACCTTCCTTGACGGCGACAACGGCATCCTGCGCCACCGGGGCTATCCCATCGACCAGCTGGCCAAGCATTCCGACTACATCGAGACCGCCTATCTGGTCATCTACGGCGAACTGCCGACCGAGGCCCAGCGCAAGAAATTTGGCGACCTCCTGCGCGAGAACGCCCACATCGAGCCGCAGATGCAGCGGCTGTTCGAGGGCTACCCCAAGAACACGCCCCCGATGGTCGTGCTGGCCTCGCTGGTCGCGTCGCTGGCGGGCTATTACCCCGACCTGGCGACGAACAATTTCGAGAAGGACCTCCAGCAGTTCGACCTCAGCGCGGCCATGGCGATCTCCAAGATCCGCACGCTGGGCGCAATGGTCTATCGGCACGGTCGCGGCCTGCCCTTCATGCACCCGAAGGCGCTGCCGTTCTGCGACAACTTCCTGCACCTGATGTTCTCCGAGCCCTATCATGACTATGTGGCCATCCCCGAGGTCACGTCGGCGCTGAACCTGATTCTCCTGATGCACGCGGACCACGAGCAGAACTGCAGCACCTCCACGGTGCGCATGGTCGGGTCCAGCGGTGCCAATCTCTTCACATCCCTCGCGGCGGGCATCGGGGCGCTGTCCGGTCCGCTGCACGGCGGGGCCAACACTGCCGTGATGAACATGCTCCAGTCCATCCACGACGAGAATGACGATGGCACCCGCTTCATTGAGGCGGCCAAGGGCGGTTCCAAGAGCAACCGGCTGATGGGCTTTGGCCACGCGGTCTACCGCAATTTCGATCCCCGGGCCCGGGTCATCGGCGAGGCTTGCAGCGTGGTGCTGAAGAAACTCGGCAAGTCCGATCCGTTGCTCGACATTGCCCAGAATCTCGAGCAGGCCGCGCTGAAGGACGACTACTTCGTCTCGCGCAAGCTCTACCCCAATGTCGATTTCTACTCCGGTATCATTTTTCGCGCCCTCGGCATCCCGACCAACATGTTTACCGTCATGTTCGCCATCGGGCGCGCGCCGGGCTGGATCGCCAACTGGAAGGAAGTCGCTTCCAACCCCAAGGGCCGCATCTACCGTCCCCGCCAGGTTTACACCGGTCCGGTCAAGCGCGACTACGTGCCGATGGCTCGGCGCGGGTAGGTGGTGGAACCCGGCCTCTGGACGGGCTCTGAACGCGTCCGGAGGCCGCGTTCCACCTACTTGGGGTCGCTTGTGGCCGTGCTGGCCGGCGTCTGAGTTTTCTCCCCCGATTCCACCCGCAGGATCTCGTCCAAGGTCAGGCCGCTGAGTTCGCCGACGCCCTTCAGCAGCCGCCATAACGCATAGAACATCATCGCCATGGTTGGGATAGAGAGACCGAGGAGGCTGACCCAGTGCATCTTGGCCAGTTCCTTGTTGAAGGCCTCCGTGCCGGCAGGACTGGTGATGATGGCGCGGGCGAATCCATAGTTCAGCACGGCGCTCAGGAACATCGCGGCGGCGATCAGGTAACTGGACGTGCGCATCAGCCGCGTAAAGCCTTCCTGCGTCCCGCGCTGAATGAGCGCAGCGTCGATGCGCTCCACATCGATAATCTGGGGATTGTAGAGAATCTCGTGGATCAGGGGTTCCTGGGCCCGGATGGAGACGAGCACCGCCACACCAATCAGGCAGGGCAAAGCACCGTCTTTCACGGCGAACCAGAAGCCATCCAGCTTCATCAGGCCGAATCCGCCGGTGAACAGTACGCTCACAAACCCGATGCCCGAGATGAAATTGAAGCGCCGGCGCTGGATGAAGTCGTGGATGCCATAGCTCAGCGGGAACAGCAGGGCGACGATGAGCCCCCACTTGGGACCCAGCGCCCGTTCTCCGCTGCCCCAGGACATGATGGCGGTGGGCAAGGCAACGTTGCAGACTAGGTTGAGAAACAGATTCTCAGCTTTTGGCTTGGACGCTGGAGGGGTAGGCTCGGTCATTTCGCTTTTGCCAAGGAGAGAGGCCGGGGCCTTACTGGTCAACCTTCCCCTTATGATCCTTCTAGGCGTCAACATCGACCATGCCGCGACCCTGCGCCAGGCCCGTTACCGGCAGGTGGAAGCCGGATTTGGCGGGCTGGTGGAGCCTGATCCCGTGGCGTTGGCTGGTTTGTGCGAAAAGGCCGGCGCCGACGGGATTACCGTCCATTTGCGGGAGGACCGGCGTCATATCCAGGATGAGGATGTCCAGCTGCTGGCCGCCTCGAAGTCCACCCGGTTGAACCTTGAGATGGCGTGCACCCCGGCCATGACGGTTTTGGCCCTGAAACTGAAGCCGCATTCCGTTTGCCTCGTGCCGGAGAGCCGGGAGGAGATCACGACCGAGGGCGGGTTGGATGTAATGAAGCACCGCGACAAGGTCGCCCGGGTGACCGACGCCATGAATGCCGCCGGCATCAAGACCAGCCTCTTCATCGACCCCGACGCCGACCAGATTGAGATGGCGGTGAAGTTGAAGGCCCCATGGATCGAACTGCATACCGGCGCCTATGCCAACGCGTACCACAATGCCGGCCGGGCGACGGAATTCGCGCGACTCGTGGGCGGGGCAAAACAGGCGCACGCCTCCGGGCTGGTGGTCAACGCCGGCCATGGTATCAACTACGTGAACATCGCGGAAGTTCGCACCATCCCCCACCTGCACGAACTGAATATTGGCCACAGCATCATCGCTCGCGCCCTTTTCACGGGCATTGATGAGGCCGTGCGCACGATGAAGAAATTAATGAATCCCTGAGTCAGGGCCTGCGAATCACGCCAATGCACACGAATAAGACGGGTTGCTTCATTTGCGTCGATTCGCGTTATTCGCGGGAACTTCTGCCATGATCATTCTTCCTCCCGGCGGCATCCTGATCGGCCTTGGCTGCGATCTCATCGAGACCGAGCGCATCCGCAGCGTGCTCAAGAAGCACGGGGATCGCTTCCTCAAGCGCGTGTTCACCGAGGAGGAGCAGGCCTACTGCAGCACCCTGAAATACCCCCACAAGCACTACGCCGCCCGCTGGGCCGCGAAGGAGGCGGTGTCCAAGGCCTTCACCACGGGCATCGGCGAGCACCTCGGCTGGACCTCGATCTCTGTCTACCACGGCTCGCGCAAGGAGCCGCTCGTGCACCTCGATGACAAGGCTGCCGCCTTGCTGAAGGAAGTCGGCGCCACGCATGTCTGGCTCACCCTCTCGCACATCGACAGCCACGCGATGGCCGTGGCCGCCCTCGTGAAGCAGGTTTAGCTTATGGACCCGGCGGCCAACCAGCGCGTCGCACCCAACCGGGTGTTGCTAATTCTGGCCCTGCTCTTGGCCGTGTGGTCGGTCTTCCAATTCTGGCCCCAGCCGCGCAAACCGGTTCCAGCGCTGCCGCCGGTGGCGGCCGAATCCAAACTTCAGAGCGTGGGCCTCGCCAATAACCCGGACTGGGAGGGCCTGCCGCAGTTTTTCGCCATTGTCGCGGATCAAGCTGAGTGGAACGACGGCAAGACCAGATTCGCCTACTGGCATCCGGTGATGAAGACCTACGCCTACTATTTCGAGGCCACCCGGGAGAACGGTCGGGTGCGTTTCCGGGAAATTGCCGAACCGCATGACCCGGATCACTACTGGGACGAGAACTTGGGAGAGGACAGTCGGATCCGTTTCTATTATGCGTTCCCAAGCCCCGTTCAGCCTCTGCCCGTGATCAAATCGCCCTAAGATATGATATCAATTTCCTCGTATCCCATCCTGACGTGCGCAGAGGCGAAAGCCTGGGAGGCACGCTTGGTGCAAGACGAGGCGGCCGAGTGGACAGCCATGCAGCTGGCCGGGCAGGCAGTGGCGCAGGCCATCCTGGAGGATTTCAAGGAAGTGGGCGGGCTGCCAGTGAAGGCCCGGGTGCTCGTTCTCGCCGGGAAGGGTCACAATGGCGGCGATGCGTTGCTGGCAGCGAAAACCATCATGGAAAAATTCCCGCAAGCCAGGGCCGATGTAGTACTCTGCTTCGGTGACGCCACGCTGCGACCACTGGCCCGTCGAGCGCTCAATGAACTGAGGCATATCGTCGGCCAGCGGATTAACGTCGCTGAAACACACCCCGGCGCTTCGCGCCACCCCTCTCTAGAGGGGATTTTCGACAGACCATCTGCCAGGTCCCCTCTGGAGAGGGGTGCCCGACAGGGCGGGGTGTGTTGGGATCTTTGTCTGGACGGAATCTTCGGTTTCCAATTTCGGGCGCCGATGGACGCGGACATCGCTGCCTTGATCGACACAGTCAATGCCCATGCCGGCATCAAGTTTCGCGCCGCAATCGATCTGCCCAGTGGGCTGGGGGAAACGAACGCGTCGACGATCTTCCGGGCGGATTTCACCTATGCGACGGGCATCGTTAAAAAGCCGGTGCTGTCTCACGGGGCGGCGAACTCGGTCGGTCGCCTGCGCTACCTGGATCTTGGATTTTTCGGGTCTGCTTGTAGGAGCCTGCTTGCAGGCGATGCCACGGGAGAATCGCCTGCAAGCAGGCTCCTACAACTTCAGAACGACAGTGCGGAGATGATTCTGCTCCCGTCACTCCTGGCTCCGCTGGCTGAGCTGCGCGCCTCACAGACGGACAAGCGTACCTTCGGTCATCTATTCGTCGTCGGAGGTTCCCGCAGTTATCCGGGTGCGGTGGTACTGGCGGTGCGCGCGGCGCTCCGCAGTGGAGCGGGCTTGGTTACGGCCTTCGTGCCGGAGCGGCTGGCTCCGGAGTACGCCGCGCGCCACCCCGAGGGCATGTGGGTGGGTTGCCCGGAATCGGCCGGTGGCGGACTGAGCTCCGGGACCGTGGATTTGGTTCGGGAGCGAGTGAGCCGGGCCACCGCCATGTTGATCGGGCCGGGAATGGGGGCGGAAAACGAGACCCTCGCAATGATGCAAGGGATTGTTCGTGAGACGAACATTCCGCTTGTGCTGGATGCCGATGCCTTGCGGCCGGAATTAATGGCGCGAGTCAAAGGCAGGCCCTTCATCGGCACGCCGCACGCTGGCGAATTGCAGCGCATCGCCCCGGAGCTTTATACCGCCGATCAGTTCACCGCTCAGCTGGGTGTACTGGTGCTGAAGGGGCCCATGACGCGGGTAACAGATGGGAAAACAACTTATTACAGCCCGTTTGGCGGGCCCGTGTTGGCGCGAGGCGGGAGCGGCGATATCCTGGCGGGGTTGATCGGTGGCCTGCTGGCGCAGAAGCCGGACGACTTGGTGCTGGCCGCGTGCCGGGGCGTGGTGTGGCATGGGCGAGCGGCTGATTTACTGGCTCGCGCTCGAGGTCAGGTTGCCATAGAGATTTCTGAAATCCTCGAGCAGCTTGGGCCGGCGCTCACTCCCTGACATGCCAGACCCACTCACCGAGCGACAGGCGTTCATGATCCTGAACGACCTGCCCAACATCGGGCCCATCACCCTCAATCGGCTGTTGCAGGAACTTGGCGGCGATCCGCGCGATATTCTCACAGCGGACAAACGCCGTCTGGAATCCGTGCGCGGGGTCGGTCCGGAGACGAGCACGGCCCTGTTCACCTGGCACACGCACTTCGACCTGGCCCGCGAGGAAGAGCGACTGATGCAGGCCGGGGCGGCGTTCATCACGACGCGGGACGAGGGATATCCGAAAATGCTGAAGGAAATCCACGACCCACCCATCGGCCTTTACCGGAAAGGGGGTTATCTCTTCGGCCAACCCTGCATCGCCGTCGTCGGCAGCCGGCGCACCACGCTCTATGGACAGTCCGTGGCGAAGAAACTTGGCGCCGAGCTGGCCCAGATGGGGTTCTGCGTCGTGAGCGGGCTGGCCCGGGGCATCGACACCGCCGCGCACGAAGGCGCCCTGTCAGTCGGAGGCAAGACCGTCGCCGTGCTCGGTTGTGGCCTCGATATCGTCTATCCACCGGAAAATCTCGGGCTCTACCGACGCATCGCCGAAACTGGCGCGGTGCTCTCGGAATTCCCCTTCGGCCGGAAGGCAGATAAGCAAACCTTTCCCATGCGCAACCGCGTGGTCTCCGGCATCAGCGAAGGCGTGGTGGTGGTGGAGAGCGACGTGTCGGGCGGGGCGATGATCACGGCTCGGTTTGCCGGGGAGCAGGGCCGGCTGATCTTTGCCGTGCCCGGGCGCATCGACCAAGCGACGAGCGCGGGTTGTCACCAACTCATCCGTGACGGGGCGACCCTGCTGACGAGCGTAGACGATATTCTGAACGAGCTCAGTTATCTCGACGGGCTGCGGCCCAAGGCGATTACGACGGAGGGCGAGCCCAGCGTGCTGGAACAATTGCTGCCGCAGCTCGACGAAAAGGAACGCCGGGTGTTCGACTCTTTCAAGGGCGGGGCCATGCTCGGCATCGATGCCCTGACGACGGCCACGGCGCTGGCTCCGGCGGAGGTTTCCGCCGCCTTGATGATGCTCGAGTTGAAGAAGCTGGTGACAAAGCGCGTGGACGGAACCTTCGAGGCCCGGAGTTGAGTCCAAGTACCTTTCAAGGTAGGGCGCGACCTCCGGGCGCGCCACAGGGATTTTCGCGGACGGCCCGGCGGTCCGTCCCTACCGGCGCTATTGCGCCAAAACAAAAAAGCTCCAGCTTTCGGCTGGAGCTAGGTGAGAGAGCGAAGGTCGCTTAGTTGCCGTTGCGGATGCGATCGGCTTCGGCCTTGGCGGCTGCTTCGCGGGCTTTGTATTCATCGAGCTGCTTGGCCTTCTTGATTGCCAGGGCTTCTTCGGCCCGCAGCCGGGCGACCTCGGCCTCGGCGGCCTCGGCCTTCTGGCGCGCGGCGAGGATTTCCTGGTCCTCGACGCTCTTGCCCACCGCAATGTTGTGCTGGCGCCGGGCATTTTCCTCCGCGTGTTCGCGGGCGGAAGTTTCCTCGGCGATGCGTCGCTCATATTGAATCTCGGACAAACGCCGGTCCTGTTCATTGCCAGCCATGGCGCCGAAGATGGCGCCAGTAGCGGCGCCCGCGGCCATACCCTTGTCCGTCTCACCTGACTGGTGGCCGATAATGCCGCCGATGACGGCCCCGGCTATGGCACCAGCCACGGCACCTTGCTGCGTGTTGGGACTGGTGTCGGAGGCACAGCCAGAGTTGAGTAAGGTGCTGATGAGCAATACGGAGCCCGCGCACAGTGAAAAAAGCTGACGATTTTTATTCATGATTGGTAGGTCTGTTTCGTAGACTTGACCGAACCGGCTTTGTTCCGGTCCCCTCTCAGCCCGGGGGCCATCCCAAGGGGCGCTGACCCAGCAGGTGGACATGTAGATGAGGCACGGTCTCTCCGCCGTCCTGGCCGTTGTTGATGACGATCCGGAACCCTGACTCGGCGACGCCAAGTTTTTTGGCGAGAGCGGCAGCCGTGAGCAACAAATGTCCCAAGGTGGCTCGGTCGGCGATGGTGGCTTCGGCGACCCGTGCAATGAGCTTTTTCGGAATCACCAGCACGTGCATCGGCGCCTGTGGGTTGATGTCGTGGATCGCGATGCAAAGATCGTCCTCGTGGACGAGCTTGGCGGGGATCTCACGGTCGATGATCTTTTGAAAGAGGGTTTTCATGGGGTTGGGCTGGAGGGCCCGCGTCCCCGTGGGCTGCGGCCCGGCGGGAGCCGGGCCTTCCCTCAGAGAAACAGCAGATTCAAGTTGGCGCTGCGGCGCGAACGGGCGGCGGCGAGATTGCGGATGAGCGAGAGGGAATCGACGTAGTCACGCTGGCGCCGCTCCGTCCAGCGCTTGTCCGGTGGGCAGTGCGCGTTGCGCAGGTTGGTGACGAGGAGCGTGGACTCGGGATAGGTGGCGAGGCTTTTGAGTCCCGCCATGACCCCCGCCCGCGTGAAAAGCGGCGAAGCGGCGTGATCATCGGCTCTGGCGTCCCAATGAAAGAAGCCGTGGCTCGGTTGGCGGGAGCAGAGACGCTCGAAGAGGCGGGCGGCGGCGGCGACAAAGGCCGGGTCCCCTGGTTGGCGTTCCTCGGCCTCGCCAATGCTGGTGGCGATGGCATCGTCGATCTGTTGCGCCAGATAAAGGTCGTGCCCGGTGAGCGGGGCCAAGAGCGCGTTGAGAAAGTGCAGCCGGCGTAGTTTTGAGGAACGCGTCATTTCTTATGCTTCGGTGTAGCACCGGGCGCGCCGGGGGCAAGACTGCTGATTTCGTGGACGAACTCGGAGACGTCGCGGAATTCCTTATAAACGGAGGCGAAACGGACGTAGGCGACCTGGTCCATCTTGCGGAGGCGCTGCATGACGTGCTCGCCGATGGCCTGGGTGGGAACCTGGCTGTCGTAGCGGGCCTCGACGGCATCGATGACATCTTCGACCAGCATGGAGATCTGCTCGGTGTCGATCGGGCGCTTGTGGCAAGCGGCGCGGACGGCGCCGATGAGTTTCTCGCGCAGGAAGGGTTCCTGGCGGCCATCGCGCTTGACCACGACGAGGGTATCGCGGACGAACTCCTCGTTGGTGGTGTAGCGGTGGCCGCACTCGAGACACTCGCGGCGGCGGCGGATGGAATTGCCGTCCCGGGCGATGCGGGAGTCGATCACCTTATCTTCAATGGAGGTGCACTTGGGGCAGCGCATGGGGTCGATCAGTTAAGGGTGAGGAAATTTTGGAGAATCCGCATGCCGCCTTCGGTGGCGATGGATTCCGGGTGAAATTGGACTCCGTGGACGGAAAATTGTTTGTGTTGGAGCCCCATAATTTCGCCCTCGGGTGACTCGGCGGTAATCTCAAGGCAGTCAGGCAGGCTGGAGCGTTCGACCAGCAGGGAGTGATAGCGGGTGGCGATAAAGGGTGAGGGCAGGTCGCGGAACAAGCCCTTGCCGTTGTGCGTGATGGGCGAGAGTTTGCCGTGCATCTGGCGAGGGGCGCGGATGACCTTGCCGCCGAAGAGCTGGCCGATGGACTGGTGGCCGAGGCAGACGCCCAGCACGGGTTTCTTGCCGGCGAACGTCCTTATGATGTCGAGGCTCACACCGGCATCGGAGGGGGTGCATGGCCCGGGGGAGATCAAAATGCGGGAGGGATTGAGGCGCTCAGCCTCGGCCGGCGTCAGCTCGTCATTGCGAAAAACCCGCATGCTGACGCCCAACTGGCCAAAATACTGGACCAGGTTGAAGGTGAACGAATCGTAGTTGTCGATGACGAGCAGCACTTTTGACAAACTTACCGGGTAATTGACAGGGGGTCAAGACTGCGGGCAGCTTGGAAACAGTGAATGAGTGACACTTTCCACCTGATAAAGACAGACACTGCCACGGCCGCACGGCGCGGGCGGCTGCGGACGCTCCATGGTATCATTGAGACGCCCATTTTCATGCCGGTCGGCACCCAGGGGACGGTGAAATCACTGACTCCTGCCCAAATCAAGGAAACGGGCGCGCAGATCATCCTTGGTAACACCTACCACCTCAACCTCCGACCCGGGTCGGAACTCGTGCGCGACCTGGGCGGCTTGCACAAGTTTATGGGCTGGGATGGACCGATCCTGACTGACAGCGGTGGTTTTCAGGTTTTCAGCCTGGCGAAGCTGCGCGACATTAGGGACGACGGCATTGCATTCTCGTCACACCTCGACGGGGCAAAACTTTTCCTCGGTCCGCGTGAGGTGATGGCCATCCAAGCCAATCTCGGTTCCGACATCGCGATGGTGATCGATGAATGCCCGCCGTGGCCTTGCACGCGGGAGGAATGTCGCCAAGCCGTGGACCGCAGCCAACGCTGGGCGGGGCAGTGCAAGCAGATCGCCACGGACAACGGCTTCCTTGCCGGGGGGCACCATGTCTTTGCCATCGTGCAGGGCTCAACCTTCGACGACCTGCGGCGCGAGGCGGCCGAGTCTCTGGCGGCGCTGGATTTCCCGGGCTATGCCGTCGGCGGCGTAAGTGTGGGCGAACCCGAGCCCGAGATGCTCAAGCAGGTGGGAGCCACGACGCCATACCTGCCGGCGGGCAAACCGCGCTACACGATGGGCCTCGGTACACCACCGCAGATCCTGAAGATGATCGCGCTGGGCGTGGATATGTTCGACTGCGTGCATCCGACGCGGGTGGCGCGAAATGGTGCAGCCTTCACCCCTGATGGGTTGATCAACCTGCGCAACGAGCGCTACCGGGCCGACCCGCAGCCGTTGGTCGAAGGCTTGGACAACTACACGTGCAGGAATTTCTCCCGGGCCTACCTGAGGCATCTAGTCATGGCGAACGAGATCCTCGCCTGCACGCTGCTGACGCTGCACAATCTCCATTTCTATCTCGATCTCGTTGCGCAGGCTCGGACGCACATCGAGGCCGGCGACTACGCCGCTTGGCATCGCGCGTGGATCGAACGCTACGAGGCGGGGGAGCGGTCGGGTTGAACGAGCCATCGGAGCCGATGGCCCCAGCGGATCGCTGCGGAAGTGATTATGGTCGTGGCCCGGGCCGCATGGCGTCGTAGAGCTTGCGCTGCTCGGGAGTGAGTGAGGCGAGCAATTGTTCCAATTTTGAACCGGCTTGGCTGTTTTTGGCCGCGAGGGCCTCCTGCCCGGCCGGCGGGGCCCCCATCCGGACAAGTCCTTGCGCACTTCCTTTGAAAAGCTCCCACTGTTCCGGGGTCAAACTGGCGCGAAACGCCTTCATGCGTTCTTGGCTTCGTTGCGTCATCTGCCTTTCGAAGAGTTGGGCAATTGACGTTTCGCCGGGAGGATTCGAGAGGCTGACGACCAGTCCCCGTTGCAGGTAGAAAAGCAGAATGGCCTCCTTGGCTTCGCGGTTGAGTTCACCCCAGGTAAACACCAATTCGGAAGGCACACCTTCCCGGCGGAGGCGAACATAGTCCGGCATCCTCATCATTCTCTCCTGGAGTTCAGGTTGATCGGTGACACTGGGGAATTTCACCGGTCGCGGCTCCGTGAGCGTGAAGACCCGCAGCGAGCCATCCCGAGCACTCACGGTCACCTGTGCTTTTGCCACGTCGATCTCGGCCACCTGGCCGACAAGTCCGCTGTACAGCGTCACGAGTTTCGGCTCGTCGTTGACGTCAAACATCGCCACGGGCGCCCCGCCAACGGTGCCAACGGCGCGGAGCACTACCTTGGCGTTGTCGTCCCTTTCCAACAGTTCCGCCATGTACGCTTCGCGGGCCGCCTTGCGGTCGGCGGGTAACCTCACCGGCTGGGCCGCTGGCGGCGGTTCAGCAGAAGAGCACAGGAGGGCAGAGGCAAAAAGCAGGGCAATCCCGTCGAGGGTGTGCCGCCGCGCCGGGGAACGAAATTTCGTCTTCATGCGGATGGTAATGAAAAACCAACGTTCGGCCCTGAAGGACAGGTTGCGGGTCCCGCGATTTTGGGCAAGTGATTATCTCGAGGGGAGGCGCCGAGGGAAATTACTGGAGGCTCGCCAAAACGGCTCGCCTCACTATCACTTTCCCACCCATTCCAATATGCGTATTCTTGTTACTGGCGGTGCCGGTTTCCTCGGTTCTCATCTTTGCGACCGGCTACTCGCCGACGGCAACGAGGTTGTGTGCCTCGACAACCTGTTCACTGGCTCCAAGGCCAATATCGCTCATCTGGCCACCAACACCAATTTCGAATTTGTCCGTCATGACATCATCGATCCGTTCAAGTATGAAGTAGATCAGATCTACAACCTCGCCTGTCCGGCCTCGCCGCCCCATTACCAGTACAATCCCATCAAGACCACGAAGACGTCGGTCATGGGTGCGATCAATTGCCTGGGCTTGGCGAAACGCGTCCGGGCCCGGGTGTTCCAAGCCAGCACCTCCGAGGTCTACGGTGATCCGGCCGTCCATCCGCAGCCCGAAAGCTATTGGGGCAACGTCAATCCCATCGGGAAGCGTTCGTGTTACGACGAAGGCAAGCGCTGCGCCGAGACGCTCTTCTTCGACTACCATCGCGAGAACAAGGTCGATATCCGCGTGGTTCGCATTTTCAACACCTATGGTCCGCGCATGCATCCCAACGACGGCCGTGTCGTCTCCAACTTTATCGTGCAGGCCCTGAAGGGGGAAAACATCACGATTTATGGCGATGGGCAACAGACCCGCTCCTTTTGTTACGTGGACGACCTGATCGAGGGCTTCATCCGTCTGATGGACCAGACCGAGACGGTCGGTCCCATCAACATCGGCAACCCGGGCGAATTCACGATGCTCGAGCTGGCCGAAAACGTACTAAAAATCACCAAGAGCAAGTCGAAGATCGTGCACAAGCCGCTCCCCTCCGATGACCCGCGGCAGCGCAAACCCGACATCACGCTCGCCAAGAAATACCTGAAGTGGGAGCCGAAGGTGCCGCTCGCCGAGGGGCTCAAGCGAACCATCACCTACTTCAAGACGAAGGTGTGAGGTGGTGTAGGGCGGGATCGCTGATCCCGCCACGAGAATGAATGCACATTCGCAGCAAGGCGGGATCAGCGATCCCGCCCTACAGTTTCCACCCGCTGGCACATCGGCTGCTGACAGCTTGCCATGAGATTACTCCGCTACCTGTTCCTGATCACACTCGCCACCTCGGTGCTTCATGCCGCCGACCTGATCCGGCCCAAGGTCATTGTCGTCGCGACGTTTGAAGTCGGCGCCGACTCCGGGGACAAACCGGGTGAATTCCAATACTGGGTCGAACGTGAGAGGCTCGTTCATTCGCTGATCGTGCCGGGTCTTGACCATCCGGTGCGCTACAATGACGAGGGCGTTTACGGGGTGGTGTCGGGCACAACGGTACGGGCCGGGCTGCAGATGATGGCCCTGGGCCTCGATCCTCGCTTTGACCTGGGGCATTCCTACTGGCTCATCAACGGCATCGCGGGCGTCAGCCCGCACGTCGCCACCGAAGGCAGCGCAGCCTGGGCCCGGCACGTGATCGACGGCGACATCGCCTACGAGATTGATCCCCGGGAGGCGCCGGCGGCCTGGCCCTATGGGATCATGGGGCTGGGCAACAAAACGCCGCTGACCGCACCGGTCATTCCTGACTGGGCGCCCAAGCCCATGCAATGGACACTCAATCCCGCGCTGGTGAAATGGGCTTATGAGTTGACGAAGAACGTCGAGTTGCACGATGCGTCCGAGGCGAAAGCGCACCGCGCGCTCTACACCGGATTTCCCGCCGCGCTGGCGCCGCCGAAGGTATTCATCGGAGACAGCTTCGCCTCGTGTCGCTACTGGCACGGCGCGCGCATGCAGCAGTGGGCGGACGACTGGACGAAGCTCTATACCAAAGGTGAGGGAATCTGTGCGATGACCAACATGGAGGACCACGGTATCGCCAACGCGCTTACCCGGCTGGCGGCACTCGGCAAGGTGGATTTCCAGCGGGTGCTTTTCCTGCGCACCGGCTCGAACTTCTCGATGCCGCCTGCGGGGCAATCCGCCGCGGAGAGCATGGTGGCCGAATACGCCGGGATGATTCCCGCACTGGAGGCCGCGTACCGGGCAGGCAGCCCCGTGGTGCATGCCCTCGTGACCGATTGGTCGCACTACGCGACGGAGCCGCCCGCGGCTCAGAAATAGCCCAGCCAGGTCAGGTCGCGCCGACGTTGCTTAAAACCGACAAACCAACGGCAGGCGGGATAGAGGCCGATGACGATGGTGGCCCAGATCGCGTACGTCACCAGCAGGCTGAAACCGGCCGCCGGTGGCGGGGTGCCGTGCACCGGAGTGAAATCCGCCTGGCCGAAGCGGACCATGTTGGTCAGCCAGGCCAGCCCGTGAATCAGCGGGATATGCAAGATGTAGTAGAAAAAGGGTACGCGACCATAGGCCAGCAACGGCTGGATCCAGCGGGGGCTCCAGCGCTCAAACACTGCGAGCATGACCAGTCCCGTGCCGAGCGTTAGCAGCAGGTAACAAAGCGAGGGCGGATACTTGGTGATGTCGATAAATGACAACAGGGTGAAGCCCGGTCGCGGCTGGCTGGCCCACAGGGTCAGGTTGCCATAGGTGTTGCTGGCCCGGAGCAGCACGAATGCGGCAATCGCTCCGAACCCGGAGCGCAACAGCCAGGATTGGCGCTGGGGAGCTTCGAAGTCATAGAGCCGCCCGAAGCAATAGCCGGCAGACATGACCCCAAGCCAGGGAACCAGCGGGTAGAAGGCAAAGAGGGTGAACCCCGACTTCGTTTGGATAACGCTGCTCACATGCAGAAACTGCCAGAGCCAGCTCCAAGTGCCCCAGCTCTCGGGCTTGACGCCGTCGAAGGCGTTGTGGCCGAGAATCAGGACGGTGGAAAAAATCGCGACGGCCCGGAAAGGCAGGTGGATCAGGCCGGCGAGCAGGATCATCGACCAGCCCAGTGCCCACAGCGTTGCGAAGAAAAAGAGGTGCAGGTTGATCTGAAAGTCCCAGCCGAACCACATCAGCACTGTCAGCTCGAGAAAGATGAGCCAGAGCCCGCGTTTGATAAGAAAACCGGATAGCTGGCTCTTCGGCTTGCCCCGCTTGACGGCCAGATAAACGGAGACGCCGGCGAGGAATGAGAAGATTGGCGCACAAAAATGTGTGATAAAACGCGTCAGAAAAATTGCCGGGGTGGTCCGGGCGAGATCCAGCGGGTCGACGCCCTGCACCGCGCTGAAGTGAAAATAGTCGCGGACATGATCGAGCGCCATCACCACCATGATCAGGCCGCGCAGGAGGTCGATCGAATCGAGCCGGGCGGTGGGCGTTGCGGTGGGGGCGGGTGTTGCGGGGGTGGACATGGGTTTAGAAATAGCTCAGCCACGCGACATCGCGGTGCCGGCGCTTGTACTCGGCGAACCAGCGGCAGACGGGATAAAGCGCGACCACGACGGCGATCCACACCAGATAGACCACGGGCAGGCTGAAACCGGCATCGGCGGGCGGTTGTCCTGGAGCCATCGGGCCAAGAAAATCAGCGCGGCCATACTGCCAATGGAAACAGGCCGACGCCAACCCGTGGATGAGCGGGAGGTGGAGCATGTAATAGAGGAACGGCACGCGGCCGAAGACGAGCGCAGGCTTAAGCCAGGCCGGCGTGCCGCGTTCGAACCACGCCAGCAGGAGCAACCCCGGCCCGAGCGTCATCAGCAAGTAGCACAGGGACGGAGGATATTTCGTGCAGTCGAGCGTGGCCAGAATCGTGCGCAAAAAGGTGGGTTGCGTTGGTCGCGGCCAGAGGTTGCCATAGACGTTTGTCGCGCGGAGAAAGATGAAAAGTACAACCGCGCCGAGGCCAACTCGCCCCAGCCACTTTCGCCGCACGGCGGCGTCCCATTGGTAGACCGCACCGAACGCGTAACCGGTGGCCATGACGCCGATCCACGGCATGAATGAATAGCCGGCGCGCAGGGTGAGGGTTGGCGTGATCGCGACAGGGCCGCGAATATGGAGGACGCGCCACAGTCCGCTCCAGCTGCCGAAAGCCTCTGGTTTCACGCTGTCGAAGGCATTGTGCAGGCCGATCATGGTGAGTCCGAAGGTGGCGACCGCCCACAGCGGCAGGTGGATCAGCGCGGCCAGCGCGATCATCGACCAGCCCAGAACCCAGATCACCTGACCGATGAAGAAGTGGGGGTCATACGCGAAGGTCCACGCCCATTTGACGAAGGTGAGCTCAAGCAGTACGAGCCAGGCACCGCGCGTCAGCAGGAACCACGACATCTCGCGCCGCGACTTGCCGCGCACCATCGCGAGGAAGACGCCGGTGCCGGCGAGAAAGGAAAAGATCGGGGCGCAGAAGTGCGTGATCCACCGAGTGAAAAACAGCCAGGGGGAGGCGTGCTCCAGGTCCAGGGGGTCGCTGCCGTGCAGCGCGCCCCAATGGAAATAGTCGCGCGTGTGGTCGAGTGCCATGACGACCATGATGATGCCGCGCAGCAGGTCGACGGACTCGAGGCGCGGCGAGGGGGGATTCGCAACGACAGGAGCGGACGACATGGGCAGAACTGATGTCCGGTTGGTGTCGGGCTAGCGAGACCCAAGTGGGTGTAGCGGGAGGGGATATGGCGAACTGTGGGGCGGCGGGTGCTTCCCGATATGGAGGGCTCAGCTCCCGCTGAGCCGTTTCGACAAGCTCGAGGCCCTTAGCCTGTCGAGGGCCGCGGCCCAGCGGGAGCTGGGCCCTCCCAAGACGCGAGCCCTCCAGATCCGCTACCGCGGTTCGCCGGCCAGCGTGACGCCGGCCGGGGTGGTCTCGCTTTCTTCCAGCCGCGAGACGAGTACATCCACGGATAGCTCGCGCTTGGCCGTGCCACGGTAGGTCCCCTTGACCGGGGAGACGTCGGCGAAGTCGCGACCGGTGGCGACCTTCACGTGGTGACCCTGCACGCGGCAGTTATTCGTCGGGTCGAGCCCGCACCAGCCGTGGCCCAGCACATAGACCTCGACCCACGCGTGGCTGGCCTGCGCGCCCTTCAGCTGGTCGGCCGGGCCGTTGTAAAGGTAGCCGCTGACGTAGCGGGCGGGAATCTTCAGGGCGCGGCACAGTCCGATCATCACGTGGGCGAAATCCTGGCAAACCCCCGTGTGGGTCGCGAGCACCTCACGCATGTGGGTGTGGGCGTGGGTGACAGCGGACTGGTAACGGAATTCCCGGTGAATATAGCGCATCACGGCTTGGGCGGCCTGCCAGGCGTCGGTTTGGCCATCCGTGGCGTCGAGCGCGAGTTTCCACAGGTCCACGTTGACCTCGATGTAGGTGCTCGACTGCACAAAATCATAGCAGCGCTCCATCCGTGCGCACTCGTCGATGCGGTCGAGGGGGGCGGGGCGGGCGTCGGCCGACAGCGCGGGCGTGCTGCCGGTGGTGACAACGGAGTTGGCCTCGACGATCAGTTCGGTGTGCGGCTGGTTGACCTCGAAAAGGTGGACGCAATTGCGATGGAAATCCATATAGTGCTTCAGCCGGGACGAAGGCAGCACCTTGAGCACAAAGCTGTGGCAGGTCTGCGGGCCAGTGCTGACCGGCTGCAGGCGAGCCTCATTAAAGCTTTCATGGACCGGGGTCGCGTATTTGAAGCGGGTGCGGTGGAGGACGTGGAGTTTCATGCGGGCGGCATCGAGGGCGGGAAGAAAAGCCCTTCGACGGGCTCAGGGCAGTTCGGCCTTCGGGCCGAACTGCTGCTGTTGTTCTTCCTGTTGGCGGAGCTCGTTGTCGTCGGGGGTTTGGAAGGGTTGAAAAATATAGGCTTGGAAGAGGGCTTCGCCGATCGCGTTCAACTTGCCTTGGAGTACGTCGATGTACTGGTGCAGGCCGATATCAAAGATGTCCTCCGCCGTGCTAAACTGGAGTTCGGCCAGGAGCCGGCCGGCGAGTTTTTCGGCTTCGTTACTGAAGCGACCCTCATGTACCCCGGAAATGCGGCGCAGGACGGTGTTGAGGTGGCGAACGGAGAAACGCACGGAGCGGGGAAAGTCATCGGAGAGCAGGAGGAATTCGGCGACCAGCGCCGGTTGGATTTCGGCGCCGTTCAGGGCCTTGTAGGCATCCCAGGCGCTGCAGGAGCGGAGCACGGCGGACCAGCCGAGCGCATCGGCCTGGCTGGGGGTGGCCGGGGTGCCATGCGCGGGGAGCGAGTCGTGGCGCACGTCCAGGATGCGCGACGTCTTGTCGGCGCGCTCAAGGTAGCGGCCGCACTGGATAAAGAACCAGCCCTCGTTCCGGACAATGGTGGCGTCGGTCAGGCCCTGGAGCAGTAACGAGCCGTTGCGAATCGTCTGGAAGAAATCGGACGGACTATCTCGCCACAGCTTGGGGGCGCGCGGCGAGTTGAGGAAGAGATAGAGGCGGTTGATCTCCTCCCACAGTTCGGTGGTGATCTGGTCGCGCACCATGCGGGCGTTCTCGCGGGCCTGGCTGACCGAGGAGACAATGGAGTTACTGTTGGCCGGATTGAAAACCATGAACTCGGTCACGTTCTTCCCCGTGGTGCGCGGGTAGAGCTTGCGGAACAGCTCCTCGTCGCCGGAGCTTTGGACGATGGGCATCCAATGGGCATTCAGCGTGGCATCGTCGAGATTGCGGAAATCGAGGAGGAGCTGGAGGTTCACGTCCACGAGGCGCGCGATGCTTTCGGCGCGCTCGATATAGCGGCTCATCCAGTAGAGGGAGTTGGCGACACGGCTCAGCATGGGGAAAATTTACGATGGACGATTTACGATGTACGATTTCCAGGCACAGCCAGGCGGTGCATGCTCTGGTTGCGTGACCAGCAACAGGGTCGCCCGCTTTGGTTCCCGCGGTTCGGCAAATCGTAAATCGTGAATCATAAATCGTACTTCCTATTTATTTCCGTACAGCACCCAGGATTCCTTGCTGCCTCCGCCTTGGGAGGAGTTGACGACGAGGGAGCCCTTGCGGAGCGCGACGCGGGTGAGGCCGCCGGGGATGATGGTGGTTTTCTCGCCGTAGAGGATGAAGGGGCGCAGGTCGATGTGGCGGCCGGCGAAGCCCTCGCCGTCACAGTAGGTGGGGTGGCGGGAGAGGGAGATCATGGGCTGGCCGATGTAGTTGCGCGGGTCGGCCAGGATCAGCTTCCGAAAGTCATCGCGCTCGGCCTTGGTCGCGTGCGGGCCCATGAGCATGCCGTAGCCGCCGGCCTCATTGGCGGCCTTGACGACGAGTTTGTCCAGGTTTTCGACCATGTATTTCTTGTCGGCGTCCTCGCTGGCGAGGTAGGTCTGCACGTTTGGCAGGAGCGGCTCCTGGTCGAGGTAGTACTTGATGATGCGCGGGACGAAATAATACATGACCTTGTCGTCCGCGACGCCTGTGCCGATGGAGTTGGCCAGCGAGACATTGCCAGCACGATAAGCGTTGACAAGGCCGGGCACGCCGAGTGCGGAGTCGCGGCGGAAGACCGTCGGGTCGAGGAAGTCATCATCGATGCGCCGGTAGATGACGTGGACGGGTTGGAGACCCTTGGTGGTTCGCATGAAAACGTGCTGGTCGCGCACGAGCAGGTCGCGACCCTCGACGATTTCGATGCCCATCTGGCGGGCGAGGTAGGTGTGTTCGAAGTAGGCGGAGTTGTAGGCGCCGGGCGTGAGCAGCACGACGGTGGGCTCGGCCACTCCGGCCGGGGCGGTGTGCTGGAGGACCTTGAGCAGCTCCTGCGAGTAGTTCTCGACCGGGCGCACGCCGCCGGCCTCGAAGATCTCGGGAAAGGTGCGTTTCAGGGCGCGGCGGTTTTCCAACACATAGCTGACGCCGGAGGGGCAACGGGCGTTGTCCTCCAGGACGAGATACTGGCCCTTATCGTCGCGGATGATGTCCGTGCCGCAGACGTGGATGTAAATGTCGCGTGGCACATCCACGTTCATGAACTCCCGCCGGAAATGCTTCGCCGACATCACATAGTGGGCGGGAATGGTGCCGTCCTTGATGATGTTCTGCTCGTGGTAGATGTCGTGGAGGAACAAGTTCAGCGCGGTGATGCGCTGCACGAGGCCGGCCTCAAGGTGCTCCCATTCGTGGGCTGGGATGATGCGAGGTACGAGGTCGAAGGGGAAGATGCGCTCGGCTCCTTTGGAGTCGCCATAGACGTTAAAAGTCACGCCCTGCCGGAGGAACGAAAGATCCACGGCGATGCGCTTGGCGTCGAATTCCTCGGGGGTGACCGCGCCGAAATGCTTGAGAAAATGCTGGTAGTGGGGCCGCACGTTGCCGTTGGCCTCCAGCATCTCGTCGTAGAACCCACCAGTGTCGTATTGTTGGAAGGGAGAAGGAAGGTCAGGGCCGGGGACGGCTGGCTTGCTGGTGGACATGAGGGGAATGGCGCTCGGATAGCAGGCGGCATGCAAACTTTGAATATATTTCTGACATCCGCTGTGGCCCAACTATTTAGGCAATTCGGGCGGGCTATATTTTTGCCATTTGCCAAGCCTGCCCGCGTTGCTTTCATTCGTCCCCTTCAATGCTCAGCTTCATCCTTAAGAAATTCGCCGGCAGGCATCATCGCAAGTACATCGAAAAATGCCGCCCCATCGTCACGCGCATCAACGAGTTTGAGCTGAAATACCAGCCCCTGACTGATGACCAGCTCCGGGCCAAGACCGACGAGTTTCGCGCCCGCCTGAAACAGGGCGAGACCCTCGACCAGATCCTTCCCGAGGCCTTTGCCGTGGTGAAGAACGCTGCCCGCCGCCTCGTCGGCCGCAAGATTTCGGTCTGTGACCACGAGCTGACCTGGGACATGGTGCATTTCGACGTCCAACTCATCGGTGGTATGACGCTCCATGAGGGTCGCATCGCCGAAATGGCCACGGGCGAGGGCAAGACCCTGGTCGCCACGCTCCCCCTTTACCTCAATGCCCTCACCGGCAAGAACGCCCAGCTCGTCACCGTCAACGACTACCTCGCCCGCCGCGACTCCGAGTGGATGGGGCACCTTTACAATTTCCTCGGCATCACGGTGGGGTGCATCCAGCAGTCGATGCATTCCGAGCAGCGCCGCGAGATGTACAACCGTGACATCACCTACGGCACCGCCTCGGAGTTCGGCTTCGACTACCTCCGCGACAACGGCATGGCCACGCGCAAGGAGAACCAGGTCCAGCGCGACCACTTCTACTGTATCGTGGATGAGATCGACTCCATCCTTGTGGACGAGGCGCGCACTCCGCTGATCATCTCCGGTCCGGCCCCGATCGAGCGCGAACAGCCCTTTACCCGCCTCAAGCCCGGCGTCGAGCAACTCGTCGCCGTCCAGCTCCGCCTGATCAACAATCTCGTGAAGGAGGCGTCCGATATACTCGAGAAACCAGAGGTCACGCCGGAGGAACGGCAGACGGCCGCGATGAAGATGCTGCAGGTGAAACTCGGCATGCCGAAGAACAAGCAGTTGCTTCGCCTCCAGGAGAACCCGGAATGGCGCAAGCTTCTCGACAAGACCGATGTCGAGATGCACAGCGACTTCAACAAGGACGAAATGTACCGGTACAAGGAGGAGCTCTTCTTCACCATCGACGAGAAGAGTCATTCGGCCGATCTCACGGAAGTCGGCCGGAAGAAACTCCGGCCCGACGATCCTGACGCCTTCATGCTGCCCGATCTCGCCACGATGTTCATCGACATCGAGAAGGACACCGCCAAGACGCCCGAGGAGAAGGAGCAGGCCAAACGCGACGCCCAGGCGCGCTATGAGGTCATCTCGGAGGACATCCACGCATTGTCCCAGCTGCTGCGCGCCTACTCGATCTACGAGCGCGACGTCGAATACGTCGTGCAGGATGGCAAAGTTGTCATCGTCGACGAGAACACGGGCCGCATCATGTCGGGCCGACGCTGGTCCGATGGCCTGCACCAGGCGGTCGAGGCCAAGGAGAATGTCGCCATCGAGCGCGAGACCCGCACCTATGCCACCGTCACGATCCAGAATTACTTCCGCATGTATGAGAAGCTGGCGGGCATGACCGGCACCGCCGAGACCGAGGCCACCGAGTTCAATGAAATCTATCGGCTGTCGGTCACCCAGATTCCGACCAACCAGCCCTGCATCCGCGTTGACCAGAACGACTCCATCTTCAAAACCCGCCGCGACAAGTACAACGCGGTCGTCAAGCACGTACAGGATGCCCAACTGCGTGGCCAGCCGGTGCTCGTCGGCACGGTTACGGTCGAACAGTCCGAGGTGGTCAGCCGCCTCTTGAAGCGGGCCAATGTCATTCACACCGTACTCAACGCCAAGTTCCACCAGCAGGAGGCCGAGATCGTGACCCGGGCCGGCCAGCGCGGTTCCGTTACCATCGCCACCAACATGGCTGGCCGCGGCACCGACATCAAGCTGGGTGAGGGCGTCCGCGAACTGGGCGGGCTACTGGTCGTCGGCACCGAGCGCCACGAATCACGCCGCATCGACCGCCAGTTGCGCGGCCGCTGCTCGCGTCAGGGCGACCCGGGTATGACCAAGTTCTTCCTCTCGCTTGAGGACGACCTGATGCGCCTCTTCCTCCAGGGCAACCTGGCGTCCAAGATCATGGAGGGCTCGATGAAAGAGGGCGAGGAGCTGGAGCACAAGTGGCTCAACTACTCGATCGAGTCCGCCCAGAAGAAGGTCGAGCAGCAGAACTTCGCCACGCGCAAGCGCCTCCTGCAATACGACGATGTGCTCAATAAGCAGCGCGAGGTCATCTACGGCATCCGCAATTCCGCCCTGCACAGCGACCGCCCCAAGGACATCATCTTCGAGATGATCGAGGAGGAGATCGCCACCCGGCTCGAGAGCGCGGGCTACGGCGAGAAGAATGTCTCGTCCGCGTCCAATCTTGAGAGCCTGGTCGGCTGGCTGAATTCCCATTTTCCCATCAGCGCCAAAATGGAGGAACTCACCGGCGATGCCGAGACGTTGCTCAAGAGCCTGGTCGAGCGCGTCAAGCAAGCCTATGCCCTGAAGGAATCCGTCGAGGACCAGGAGGCGCTGGGCGGGCTTGAGCGCTACATCGTCATCAACGCCATCGACCACCACTGGCAGGAGCACCTGACCGAGATGGAGGAACTGAAGAAAGGCATCATGCTCCGTAGCTACGGCCAAAAGGACCCGCTTTCCGAATACAAAGGCGAAGGTTATCGCTTCTTCGAAGAGCTGATGAACAACGTCCGGTTGCAAATCTGCACGAGCCTCTTCCGCTCGGCGACAAACCGCGACGCCTTCGAGAATTTATTCGCCATCCTGTCGCGGTCCGCCCGCATGCAGGGTCCGACGGCCCTGGCCGCTGCCACGCAGGCCGCCGCCCCCGCTAGCGAGGCTCCGGCCGAGCAGGAAATCAAGCTGCCGTCCGTGACCATCCGCCGGGAGACGCCCAAGGTCGGGCGCAACGATCCCTGCCATTGCGGATCTGGCAAGAAGTTCAAGAACTGCCATGGGGCGTGACGCGAGCTTGTGGTCTTCCTGCCTTATGTAGGAGCTTGCTTGCAAGCGATTGCCTTGGTCGCCTGTAAACAGGCTCCTACCGTCTTTTCCTTATGATCAAGATCATCGGTTTCGATGCCGACGACACGCTCTGGCACAATGAGAACATCTTCGAGCGGGCGCATGAGGGCTACCGGCTGCTGCTGGCCCGGCACCATCCGGCCATAGAGGTTGACCGGGTCTTGTTTACGACCGAGATGCGCAATCTGCCGCTTTATGGCTACGGTATCAAGGGGTTCACCCTGAGCTGCGTCGAGGCGGCCATCGAGCTGACCCAAGGCCAGGTTAGCGCGCAAGAGATTCGTGAGATCATCGCGACCGGGCGGGAAATGCTGGCGCATCCGGTTGAGTTGTTGGCCGGGGTAGCGGATGTACTGCCCGCGTTGGCGCGAGACTACCGTTTGCTGCTCATCACCAAGGGCGACCTGCACCACCAAGAGCGCAAGGTGGCTGCTTCCGGCCTGGCCGCGCATTTCCAGGCCGTGGAAATTCTCAGCGAAAAGGATGGACCGGCCTATGAACGCGTATTGCGGCGTCACGGGGTGGCGCTGGACGAGTTTGTCATGGTCGGCAACTCGCTTAAATCCGACATCCTGCCTGTGCTCGAGCTGGGCGGCGCGGGCGTGCACATTCCCTATCACATCACCTGGCAGCACGAAAACGTTGAGGCCATGCCCGCAGACCAGCCACGCTTCCGCCGCATCGAGTCCCTCGCCGAGCTGCCGGCGGTGTTACCCTCGCTGTAGGTCAGTCCCTGTAGGAGCCTGTTTACAGGCGATTTTTCGGCCTGCGACTACGATTGCGCCTTGGCAGTCTCCAGATCGCCTGCGAGCAGGCTCCTACAATGGCAATCAATCCAGCGAAGGGCCACGCAGCGTTGCGTCGTGGGTGTTTTTCCCAACCGTCGACGGAGTATTTCCTGACGATTTGTACCGAGGCCAAGCAGGCGGGCCTCACCACCAAGCACATCGCCGATGCGATATTAAATGAGATGAAAGCAATGTCAGGTGACGGCACTTGGTCATTGCTCTGTGCGATAGTGATGCCGGACCACGTGCATTTTCTTGCGGTGCTTGGAGAGCGGCTATCGCTGGGCAAGACCGTGCAAAGATTGAAAGCCAAAACCTCTGCGGTGCTTGGTGCGGGCGGCATCGCTTGGGAGAGAGGCTTCTTTGATCGGCAATTGCGACCCAAGGATGATCGGCTGGCCGTTTTTCAGTATATCTATCTGAATCCGTATCGAGCCGGGTTGGTGGAGGTATCGGATCTTTGGCCGCACTACTACTGTGAGACGGAAGAGTGGAAGTGGTTTGGCGAGTTGTTAGAGCTTGGTCGGCCGTCTCCGGAGTGGCTGTTGTAGGAGCTTGCTTGCAAGCGATTGTCTGGTCGCCTGTAAACAGGCTCCTACATCAATGCTCACACCTCCGACCGACATCCCCGATCCCTACGCGCCGGTGCCGACGCTCTGGCAGCGGCATCCGTCGCTGGGGTGGATGCTGGCGGTCTTCGCCCTCACCGTGGGGTTGACCGTCATGTCGTTTCCGCCGATCAACAAGGGCGAAGCCGCCTATGTGCTGGCGCTGCCGGCGATTCTCTGGATTTATCGCCGGCCAGCTTTTCGGATTTTTGCCTGGACGGTGCTCGGCGCCCAAGCGGTCGTGTGGACGGCCCTGCTGTGGTGGCTGCACTACGTCACTTGGGCCGGGCTGTTTCTCCTGGGGCTGTTCCTCGGCCTGCTGACCGGTCTGTGGTTCCTGGCGGCCTGGTGGGTCATTCCCCGGCTGAAGGGGCACCACGCGATCATCCGCATCACGGGAATGTTTGGGCTCGCCGGCCTGTGGGTGGTGCTGGAGTGGGTGCGCAGCGTGGTGTTTGGCGGTATCCCCTGGCTGCCGCTGGCCGCCAGTCAGTGGCAGCGGCCGTTCATCTTGCAGGTGGCCGCCTATGGCGGGGCGTGGGTGACCACGTTCATCCTTGTCGTCTTCAACCTGGGGGCCGCGGCCTACGTGCACCGGGCCTTTTTCGAAGGCGTGACCGGCTTCAAGAAACGCACGCCGGAATTTTCTATCGCCTTGTTGGTGCTCATGGCGGGTTCGTTTCCGTTCCTGGGCGACACCTTCAACCAACGGCGCCAGCAACTGGTCCGTGCGGCGCTAGTCCAGCCCTACATCCCGCAGGATCAGAAATGGGACGCCGCCTTTGCCAAGAAGGTGCTTGAGACCCTCGAGCAGGTGACGCTGGCGGCCAACAAACGGGGCACACCCGACCTGATTATCTGGCCCGAGGCGGTGACGCCGTGGCCGCTCTACCGGGATGCGAACGTCCAGGCTTGGCTCGAATACATCGCCAAGAAGACCGGTAAGCCATTATTGCTGGGCTCGGTGGCGACGGAAATGCCCGGTCAGGATCCGTCGCTCTGGCGCAACGGCGCCTTCGTGGTTGATCCCGTGACTGGATTGGCCGCGGAAAACTACGCCAAGCGCAAGCTCGTGCCCTTCGGCGAATACATACCGTTGCGCCCGGTGCTGGGCTGGCTGGAGAAAGTGACGCCGATCGGCGGCGACTTTACCCCGGGCGCCTCTGCCGAGCCCCTGCTCGTGCCGGTGGGCCGGAATCGCGTGCCGATCGGCGTGTTGATCTGCTACGAGGATATTTTTCCAGCTCTCGCCCGGGACAGCGTGCAGTCCGGCGCCGAGGTGCTGGCGGTGCTGACGAACAATGGCTGGTTCGGCGAGGGTGGGGCGGCCTACCAGCACGCGACGCATTCAGTATTGCGGGCCATCGAGAACCGCCGGCCGGTCATCCGCTGTGGCAACGGTGGCTGGAGTGGCTGGATCGATGAATACGGCAACATCCGCGCGACGGTGCTCAATGACGCGGACAGCGTGTATTTTCGCGGGGCGCAGACGGTGACCATCACCCGCGATGCCCGTTGGTCGCAACGCCTGAGTTTCTACACGGAGCACGGCGACTGGTTTGTGGCCGTCTGTGTCGTCTTGAGCCTGGTCACCTACTATCTCGCGTTGACGCTGCGTCCGCCGGTGACGAAGCCGGACGGCGGGACGACGTTCTAGATCGGCATTCTTGTAGGAGCCTGTTTACAGGCGATTCTGGATTCTCGCTGACGGACCGGAGCCAGCCTCGTTTGTAAACAAGCTCCTCCATCTCGAACCGTGCATCTCACTTCCCGTCGGGCAGGGGGCGGTTGAAGAAGAGCGCGGGAGGATGTTGGGTGCGCTGGGCCACACGCCACTGCTTGATGAGTTCCTTGCGGTCGGCCTGGGGGGCGTCGCCAGCCAGCAATTTGCCATTCTTCGCTTGCTCGAACCGGTCGTCGATCCCGTTGGCATTGGCGTCTTCGTAGAGTGGATTTTCGTCGGCCTGCACGAGGCCGTTGAGCATGGCGCCGGCTGCCCCTGAGTGAACGATGAACTGCGCATGCTTGACCGCGGGATCGAGCGGAAGGTCTTCGGCAAGGAGTCGGGCGCCATCATAAAGGTCCCACACGCCCTTGGTCGGATCGAGCCGGACGATGAGCACGATGAACGGGGCCAGGAGCTGACCCTCGTGCTTTTCGAGGGGAACGTGCAATGCGAGCAGCCGCCACTTGGGTTTGGCGCCGGAGGAAGCTTCGTCCACGGCCAGTTGGGCGTAGTGGTCGATTTCGCTTTCCACCACGCCGAGGCGGGCGCCGGCGATTTCAACTATCGTGCCGGTGGAGGCATAGACGGAGAAGGACACAAACAGGAGGCCAGTCCCGCGCAAGGGCTGGGACCAGTTTTTGCCTGCATCGAGCGCGAGGAAGGCAGCCCCGCCTTTCTCGCCGAGGCGGGCGCCGGCGACACCTTGGGTCGCAAGGGTGTCATTGGAGAACTTGGTAGGGTCGAGCGGTGACGCTTCATCGGTTTGGACCTGCGCTTTGAGCCGGGGCAGTCCGAGCGGGGCTGGAGCGGGAGTCTGCGCCGCGCACATTCCAACCAGCAGAAGCGACGACGCAACGGTGATCAGGTAATTAGTAATGGATAATATTTTCATGGTGCAGTTGCCCGCCATAAGGGCGCGCCTGTTATTGGAGCTATGGCTTTTTCGCCGATAGCGGAGGGACGACGGAGACGGGAACGTGGATCAAATTCGCACCCCATTTTTCCGGCGGGCGCCCCTCCACGCGATTGAGAGAATATTCGTAGGACAGGGCCATGGGGCCGAACACCATGGCTACTGAATCGATTTCTGGCGTGCGCCTTGATGCGGCGATGTCCATCAATAAATCGCCATCGACGCCAGGTCCGCGATATTGCTTTCGCAGATACTCCAACGCCCGCTGGTTTACGAAGGCATCATCTTTATGGATGTAAAATAATGCGCCAAAAGCCCGACGAAAATCGACACTGTTCCCATTCGGGGATTGTGCTATGAAGTCGACTATTTCCTCCAGCGCCTTGGTCACTCGCGGTTCTACTGTGATAGCGAGGAAATCAAAGGCCAGCGGACGCGTTCCGCCCGAATAATTGTTCTTTTCCTCCCGTGGTTCCATGCCCGCGAACTGGCGCGCCGTGGAGATGACATAGTCCAAATCGGCCGGTTGCCGGAGTGCTTGATATAGCGCCCAATGCCCAAGCAGTTGCGCTTCGGGGTAGGCATTCAGCAGATTTTTGTATTGTTCGACGGACTCAGCATCCTTCATCCCGAGATAAGCTGCGATCCACTCCGTATCATAGCCTAGTTCCCGGTTCGCCCGTTTCCGCCGCACCAGATCATACATCTCCGGCACCTGTTGCATCGTCGCAACCGTCAGCAGGTCGGAGGTCTGGAAGCGCTGATAAGCCTGAAAAAGGTCGTGGGGATCAATGATCTGGCGAAAACGATGCAGCGTTTCGGCCGCTTGCTCGGCAAAATCCACCGGCAGCTCACCAGCAGAGGCGGCGTGCAACGCCGCCTGCAGCACCGGTACACCGGCGTAGGAGCCCAGTTCAAGCAAAAGCCATGAGGCGGTCACCCGCACGTCCCAATCGGGATTTTCCAAGAGCCGGGCGAAGATAGCAATAGCCTCTTCGCGCTTGTAGTGCTGATTGAGCAATTCCCCGAGTGACGGTTTCCATTTCAGGGGATCGCCCGTGGCGATCAATTCATCGAGGCGCTTGTGGTTCCATTCCTTCAACGACCAGGTCGAAAGATTCCCCAGTGGAGACCCGGAGGCAGGAATAGTTGCGGGAACCGTCGGAACGACAGGACCCACATGCCCTCCTGGCTTCTGTATCGATGCGCCTGCCAATCCCGGTTGGGATGGAGCGCGGCCGAACTTGAGCCAGACCCACGCCCCGAGGATCACTACCAGGACCATAACCAGCAGAATGCGTCTTTTTATGATCATTGGGTGTCCTGCACGGTCGGCGCAGGCTCACTGGTAGGGAATTGTCCCAGAGGCGTATGATATATGAATGGACGGAGCATGCCAGCTTGCTGGTTTAGGCTATACTTTTTGAGTAAATCATAGGCGCCTGAACCATTACGCCTGCTGTAGATCCTTATCTCGTTGAAATAGATCAAGCCGCTTTCTGTTCCAGCGGCATTCCATGTTTTATTGATGCTCAACTGAACCTGGTTTTGATTGTCGCGCCCGGACGCATCGAGGCCAAAAATAATTTCATTGAAGATGTACGGGACATCGCGTTCGAACAGGGCATAGTTACCCCGGGAGGCCTCCCACCCGATCCGGCCCGACGTGTAGAGGGAAACCCGGCCACCGGTGATATCTTTGCGCTGCTGGCCATTGCGGGTGTTCTCCAAGGACGGAATGAGCAGATTATTGGCCGTATCGGTGGCGCCGCTGAGCCCGATCAGCGGCAGGACCCACAGCGTCCCAGCATTGGCAAACACGCTGATAAAACCCGTAATCTGCATTTTCGTTGGTCCCATCAGACTCGAAGGGGATCCCACCGACACGAGGCTGTCGTCCTGGATTTTCCCGTCTTCCCGCAACAAATATTTGATCTCATACTCCCCGAGCATCCGGTAGGACTGAAGCTGAAAAAGGTTGAGAAGGGTCTGCACTGGTAACGGGTCTAGATCAGCAAGATCAACGGTATCCGGGCTCCCGTTTAACAGCTCTTGCGCCAGCCAGAATTTTTCGTCTTCGCCCACGTGCGGAAGCGACGCCACGCTCTTGGGCGGCGACGCTCTCAGCCCAAGCCACATTTTACCGACCTCCTCAACCGGGGTAGAGGGTAAACTTACATATGTCATAATGGCAGTCGCTGCGGTAGACGATATGGGATTGACCAACCAAAGCACGCGTGTCCCAAGGTCTGCTATAATGTCAGCTTTGAGTGCATCTTTTTGAGTCTGGCTTATGACAAAATCCGCAATGGGCCGCACTTGCCCGACGACAAGGTAGCGCGCCGTCCGCCAGCCGATTCGCTGTTCATATTGAACATCGAAGCTGTTCCCCCAAGACGGGGTCACGTGACACTTGATTTGGTACCTGCCGGGCCTCCAATCGATCCAGTCATGGGTGGAATCGTCATCTCCTCGGACGATTTTCCATTCACTGACATTGTTGCCGGATGGACCTTGGATGGTCTGTGGCAACGAAACTTGGTCGTCGAAATAGGGTCCCGTAGCGGTCCAAGTATACGTCCCGGGCAACAGGTCATCGAGCGACCAACTCACCATGTCGCCGTTTTTGGTGCCGGCATACAGAGGTTGAGCCAGCCCTTGTTCAACTGCACTGCTCCAAGCAATTGTCGCTATATCGCCATTTGCTACCTTTTTGATTATTCTATGCTGCGCCGACTCCACATTGACCGGGATCCAAACTGTTTGGCCATCGCTTTGCCCGCCTTGCTTGACACCGATCTGCCACTGGCCGCTCAGGTCGATGCCGACGTTTAGGATGTCCAGCAGGCCGTTCTTTGGCACGGAGATCACCTGGCCAAGGGTATTCTTCACCGAAAACACCACCTTGTTGTTTGCGACATTGAGCAATGTGCCGGCGGTATCCGCCGCCTGCGCCAGAATTGACGGAGTGCCGGATGGCAAGGTAAGGCCGAGCGTTCCGGTGCTGCTCACAGTCACGGCGGTGCCGTTGGAGAAAGTGATGGTCGCGTTGCCGCTGCCATCCACTTGGACCACGATCCCGCCGGAGAGCGTAAGGCTGTTGCCCGGACTTACCGTGCCGCTGCCACTGACGGTCACACTGCCACCACTCGCGGTGATGGTCGTGCCTCCCGACAGGGTGATGCCCCCGAAACTGCCGTTGGTGGCCACTTTCAAGGTCGCATTGCCTGGCAAGCCGAGCTGCACGCTTCCGACCGGCCGGCCGGTCTGGACGGCGTAATACCTTGTGCGGTCCATTTCGCCAGGATCATTGATGGAAAGATGCGCGTTCTGGTGGGTATTGATAGAGAAGCTTGGTACAGTCAGCACATACTCCCAGTTGCCGGGATTGACCACGTCAGGATTCGCCAAGGCCGTGCGGTCGCGCCAGATCTGCGTCTGGCGGTCGGCGTCGGTCGCGACATCGAAGATGACGTCAAAATAAGTAGTGGAGGTGGTCCAGAAAGCCCACACTGGAATCCACACCCAGGAAAAGTCCGGCTGGCCGAGATCCCCGTAGAGGCTGCCCCACGATTCGAACCAACCGTTTATGTTGTAGGTAGCGTAAGAGGTGTTGGTCGTGGTCCAACTGTTGACCCAGAAATGGAAGGCGTCGGTATTGCTCCCGCTGACCCGATCGAGGATGCCGTCGTTATTTGTATCCAACCAGAACGCTTTGGCAAAATCGGAAACAGGTTTGTTGGCGGTCGTGCCGTTGACCCCACTGCTCCAGCCCGACCAGTTGCCGGCGGCGTCCCGGGCCCGGACGCTGAAGCTGTAGCTTGTACTGGGAGTAAGGCCAGCGACGGTAAGGGTGGTATAAGGCGTGGTGGCATAGGGACTGCCCCCGACGGAAACCTCATAACCAGTTACTCCGACATTGTCGGACGCTGCGCTCCAAGCGAGCGTGAGGTAGGTGGGATTCGGGGCACTAGTGGTCACACTGCCCGGCACGGAGGGAGCCTGCGTGTCGGCGCCGCCGGTGGTCGTGCCGTTGACCCCTGTGCTCCAGCCCGACCAGTTGCCGGCGGCATCGCGGGCGCGTACATTGAAACTGTACGTGGAACCGGGTGTAAGGCCGGTGACCAATATCGATGTGCCAGTGACGGTGCCATAAAAGACGCCTCCTACGGAAACTTGATAGCTGGTGACGCCCACGTTGTCGGATGCGGCGCTCCAACTGAAGGTGAGGGAGGTGGGACCGGCCGCACTGGTGGCAGGGCTGCCGGGCACGGAGGGTGCCTGGGTATCGGTTCCGATAAGGGCGGAAAAAGAGCCGCCGGAACTGGCGGTGAAATCCGGCCCGAGGCTGATGCTGTCGGTGGCCAGATAGGTGACATCGGCAGTGCTGGCGACGGTGACGGTGGCGCCGCTGGCGATCTCAATGGTGTCGGGACCGGCCACGGTGGTCGTGCCCGTGTAAGTGGTCGTCGGCACCACTGTCCCGGCCCAGGCGGCGGGGGCGTAGAGGAGCCCGAGGAGAAGCAGCCGGAGCAGGGTCATGGCTTTCGTTGCGAATCGCCTGCAAGCAGGCTCCTACAAATGGTGATGCGGTTGGTGCCCATGGTGTTTTTTTCAAATACCCGGAGCTTACTCCGGGACCGTTACGTTAACGGCCCTTTTTGAGCAGCTCGACTTCATGTCGCAGTGCGACGTTCTCTTTGTCCAATCGAATCAGGTGTAGCGTTAGTTCCTCCACCTTGGCGAGGAGCCGGGCCTGCATGTCCCCCAGGTTGACGCCGTCTTGGGCGATCTCGGCGGCGGAAGGGATGCCGGGGAGATGTTTCTTTTCCTTGATGAACTGCGCTACATCGCTGAGCGCTGACAGCTGATAGCATTCTTCAAACACATAGTCCGACCAGCCTGTCTGGTTTACCACCACGCCTCTGGCATGGATGTTGCCATTGACGCCCAGCTTGTAACTGCCGGGGTCTGTCGTGCCGATGCCGACGTTGCCGGAGGGGAAAACAACATTTTTCACTGAGTAGCTCCCGGTGTTACGAGTCACGAGCAGCCAATTGTCAGCCGCAGTGTAGGCGCTGTTCACAAATCGGCCGGTGAGCTGTCCGTTCCATTGAATCAACTCGGAAATCCTTTGATCGATGGTATCTCCGTCGTTGATGAGTTGGACTTGGATCTGTCCCGATCCGCGGCCAACGAGGGTTAGCGCCTGCAGAGATCCCCCCACCTCGACATTGCCGCTTTGTCTTATCCTCATTCGCTCGGTCAAGGTCGTGTCGCTCGCGGCATTCCGGGTATAGAAGGCCAGATCGCCCGTTGTGTTAGTGCTGCCATTGTTGATCAGGCCCTTGATGCCGGCCCAGTACCCTTGGAACGCGCCAAAGAGCAGCGAACCACCGTTGTTCACCGCTCCGCCGCTGTCCTGGAGGTACAATGCACCCGCGCCCACGGCCGGAGCGGACGCTCCCGCCGCCCCAAAGAGGTGGAGTTGGCTCGACGGACCCGGCGTGCCGATGCCGACATTGGTGTTGGAAGAAGAGCCGATGCCGCTAGTGCCGCTTGGCACGTAGAGGGTGGTCTGGGCAGAGGCGAGGCGGGCAGACGACAGATATCCGAGAACAGATAGCAGCAGAAGGAATCGGTGGAGAAAAACGGTGGATGGGTATTTCATGGGGGAAAGGACATCCCGGCCCAAGCTCCGCTTTGTCCGGAAAGGACCGAAGGGCGGTGTGGCCAGACGGGGGTGCATATCGCTAGGCGATTATGAGGGGGAGCGGCGACGTGGCCCCGGCGCGGCTCAGGAAAGTATCTTGATAAAGGCGCGCAGTATTTAGGCGGTCAAGCCGCAGTTGTTCACAATACCGACATCATAGCATAACAAGCCGGGCGGTCTTCCTTCAGGCAGGTGGTGCAAATTGTCATCGCAGGAGTCCCGCCCCGGGGGCGGCGTAGCAATCCAGCCATTTCGACAAGCTCAAGGCCCCGAGCCTGTCGAGGGGCTGGATCGCCACGGCCCGAAGCTGCGGGGCTCGAGATGACAAAACAGCTTAGTGACGTTCCCTGTGCCGCATTTCAGCCAGGCTGGATAATGCGGGCCACGGCGGCGTGAAATTCGCGCAGGGCGAAGGGCTTGGGCAGGCAGGTACGGGCGTGCTGCTTCAGGAAATTCTGGAAGCTGTCCTTGATGACGTCACCGGTCATGAAAAGCATGCGCCGGGCGGCCTCCGGTTTGCGGGTGAGCAGTTCCTGATAGAGGTTCATCCCGTCCAACCCGGGCATCTTCCAGTCGGAGACAATGACATCGAAGTCGTGCTGCAGGATGAGCTCGAGCGCGGCTTGGCCGCTGCCAGCCGCGTCGACGTGGTGACCTTCGGAGCGGAGAATATCCTGAATCAGGGTGAGGATGGATTCCTCGTCGTCGATGACGAGCATGCGCAGGCTGCGGGGCTTGGGCGGGAGGGGAGGCACGGAATTGGACCGGAAGAGCACGGGGACCGGAGGCACCTCGGCGATGGGGAACTCCAGGATGAATTCGGTGCCCACCCCGGGCTGGCTTTCGGCCTGAATGCTGCCGCGGTGCTCCTGCACGATGCCGTAGGAGAGACTGAGCCCAAGCCCGGTGCCTTTGCCCTGTGGCTTGGTGGTGAAGAAGGGGTCGAAGATGCGCTTGCGGTTCTCCGGGCTGATTCCCGGGCCGTTGTCGATAATCCGCAACCACACCTGCGTGTCGGTGCAGCCGGTGCGCACGATAATGCAGCCATCCCGGCGGAAGGTCTCCAGCGCCTGCCGGGCGTTGCTCACGACGTTGAGGACGACCTGCTGCAACTGGTGAGAGTCGCCGAGTAGTAAAGGCAGGCGCTCCGCATATTCGCGGACCAGGGCCACGTTGTTGACCCGCATGTCGTAACTGACGATTTCCAGCACGGCATCCGCGACCTCGTGGAGGTTGACCAGCTTGCGCTCCGGTTCGTGCTGGCGGGAAAAACCGAGCAGGCTATGGACAATCTTGTGGCAGCGGATGGCGCTGCTGGCGATGCGGCTGAGCTGGTCCTTCTGCTTGGGGTCCGTGCTGGTGGCGTAAAGCAGTTCGGAGAAGCCGATGACGGAGGTGAGGGGGTTGTTGAGCTCGTGGGCGACCCCGGCAACGAACTGGCCGACGGCAGAGAGCTTCTCGCTCTGCATGAGCTGGGCCTGGGTGGTCTTCAGGGAGTTGACTGCCTTTTCCAGGTCGGCGCGCGAGGCCTGCAGGTTTCCGGTCATGTCATTGAAGGCGACGGCCACCGCGCCGCACTCGTCGTCGGAAAATTGGCTGATGCGCCGGGTGAAATCACCCCGACCGACCGCCTCGGCGTGATCGCGCAGGACCAGCAGTGGCTGGGTGATCCGCCGGATCAGGTACCACACGATCAGGCCGCTGAGGAGAATGCCGGCGAGGCTGACGGAGAGCAGGGTGGTGCGGGTGCGCTGCGACTCGGTCAGCCGTTGCTCGTAGGAGGAAAGCAAGACATACCGGAAACCTCGTGCTGGGCCGGCGACCTCGTAGCTGCCCGTCTGGGCCAGATAGTGGACACTCGAGAGTTCGACAGGCAGCACGACGGGCTTGTCGCCGGCAATTGAAGCCAGGAGCTCGGGCGGCAAGTCGGACTGGCGGATGGTCGAGACCGTGGGGGTGCCTCCGCCGAACAGCAGGATATCGGCATGGGTGAGTCTTTTCAGCTCCTGGATGGCACTCTCGGTAAAACGGGTGAATTTGGTCAGGCTGCCAATGAGCGGGCCGTTTTCACTGAGCAGCACGGGCACGGCCACGGTGCTGTAGGTGCGTCCGCCCGTCGAGACCGTGCCGCTGCCGAGTTCGCCCTCGGCGGCATGTTGGGTGATGTCGATGGCGGCGCGTTCCAGTTCGGCCACGTTCGCCGACGGATCGCGTTGAGCAGAGGCCACCCGTTGCCCGCGGTCGTTGGTGAAAACGAGGATCTCGTTTTCATCCCTCAACTCGTCGAGCATCTCCCGCAGGGAGGTCGTCAGGGTTTTGGGATCGCCGAGCTTGGCTACCGCCTTGAAGCGGGGGTCGTTGGCGGAATTGCGAAAGCGGGAAACAAGGTTGCGGTCGCGGATTTCGAGCGAGTTGCGGAATACCAGCTCCGCGGTCTGGAGACTCTGGGCGGCCTCATCCTGCATCTGCCGGCTGATGGATCGGTTCACGATCCAGAGCGTGACGGTGGGCAGCAGCACCAGCGCGGCGAGCACGGGCAACAGGACCTTGAGCTGGAAACTCAACCGCCCTTGATGTCCGGGTTGGGCCATGGTCATTTGATTTTCGGGAGATTGCCGGGCCCGAGGATAAAGTCCGCCGACACCTCGCCCTCAGCGGGCACGTTGATCTCCCGGATCTGGCCGGCTACGCGTTCATGCCAGGCGTGGAGCGGGTAGGTGCCGGCTGGCACATTGCGGATCACAAACCGTCCCTTGTCATCCACCACGGCAAACCACGGGTTGGTCAGCACCAGCACGATGCAATGCATCTTGGTGTGGATGGAGCAGAACACGTCGGCCTGGCCCGGCTTGTCGAACACGACGTGCTTCGGCGTCTGGTCGCTGCTGTAGAGCCCGAGGTCGAAGGGCTTGGTCTCGGCCATGCAGAAGACATTGTGGTAGATCTCATCCATGTTGGGCCATTCGACGGTGGTGCCGACCAGGATCGGCAGCACATGCGGCACGAAACTGGCGTCTTTCTGGCGGATGACGGCCGGTTGCACCGGCGGCGGAAAAGTGCCGCTGGGAAATATCTGATCGATGTAAACGACGAAGTCGCGCAGCTGTTCATAGTCGAGTCGCTCCACGAACTTGTACCGCCGGCTGGCGTAAGCGTCGCCGCCTGTACCTCCACTCGCGGCTTCCGCCCCTTGGGCTCGCACCGTACCGGTGATGGTGCCGGCGGGTGCCGAGGTGCAGCCAAGGGCCAGCAGCAGGCAGAGACAGGCAAAGGAAGGCGCCTTGGAGGGCCCGCGTCCCTGCGGGCCGGGGGATATCATTTCGGCCCGCAGGGACGCGGGCCCTCCCGCCGGGCGGATGGCGAAGCGAGCTTCCATCTTAGAACCGGATCCCGAGAATGCTGGAAAGCATGTCCTCGTCGTTGCGCTTCGTGCCGTTGACCAGCCGGCCATCCTCCCGGCTGTATTCCACCTTCCAGACCAAGGGCGGGGCGAACTGGTAGCCGACGCCGAGGCTCAGTCGCTGGAGGTTTTTCGTGAGCGGGCCGAAGGGATTGTAGAAATACTTGCCGAGGTTGCCCTGGCCGCCGATCGGATATCCGCGCGGGACGTCAATGGCACTGTAACGAGCGGCGGCGAAGAGGCCGGCGGACAGGTGCTGCACACCCTCGATACTGTAGTAGGAGAGGTGGCGCGAATAGTCGGCCGCGGTGCTGTCGTCGTCGAAGCTGACCCAGCCCGCGTCGGCCTTGAGGTGGCCGCTGGGCCAGCGGTAGGCGGCGTCGACCTCGGTCAGTTCGGCGTGAAAAGTGCGGGTGGTGGCGGTGGAGCCGAGGGCCCGGAAAAAGGCGTTGGCAAACCAGACTTCCGAGTAGGTATCGGTGGGGACATTCGGGTTGGCATCGGCGGCGCGCAGGTCGCCGGTGCGCATGGCGCTGGCACTGAGGGTGAGGCGGGGAGTGGCGTCAAACGACAGGCGGGCGATCACGGCCTTGTCCGGGTCGAGGTCGCGGAGGGACCTGTGTCCGCCATTCTGCACGGCGAGGTTGTAGCGCACGGGACCCAGTTTGCCATAGATCTGGACGCCTTCGTCGATGCCCCAGACATCGGCCAGCGAGTGGGAGATGAGGGGATTGTCGATGACGTTGCGAAACTGGTATTCCTCGCCGAATGGAATATTGAAACGCCCGGCCCGGAGCGACATGCTGTAGTCCCGGCCTGAGCGCCAGAGGTTTTCGACGTCCACATAGAGCTCGCCCACGTGGAAAAACTCGTCGGCGGCCTCGCGGGTGGTGAGTTCGAGTCCACCGTAGAAATAGACGTTCTGCCAGACCGGAGCCTCGACAAAGATCCGGGCATCATCGACCCGGAATTCCGAGTTGGGCTGGTTGCCATCTTCGCCGGACTTGAAGAATCCCACGCCCACCTCGCCGCTCAGCCGGATCTGCCGGCCGGACTCGGCCGCAGAGGGGAGCGGCGGGCGGGGCCCCGCCGGCTCGTCGAGGCGGTCCAGGCGCGTCCTCAGTTCGTCGATTTGCTTTTGCTGCGCCCGAACCTGCTCAATCAGTTGGCGGTTCTGATCCAACAGGGCCCGTACGTCCGTTTCACCGGCGGGGGAAACTGCGGCAGCTAACGCGGCCAGCAGACTGGCGGCGCACCGGCGTGAAAAGCGTCGTGTGATTGATTTCACGGGTGGGGGTATCGGGCGCTAACCTAGGCTGTTCACCCGACACTGCAAGTATTCGCCGAGGATGGGAAAATATCGCTCAAGTCAGGGCGCGAAGAGGACACAGACCGCCTGGGGCACTTTGGCCGGGTGGCCGGCCGGGGTCAGACGGCCGGTGGCGGCTTCGACCTTGTATGCGACAAGGTTGTCACTGTCCCGATTGGCGCATAGGAGCCACCGACCGTCGGGCGAAAGGCTGAAATTGCGAGGATGCTTGCCGCCGCAACTGACGATCTCGACCGGAGTGAGGGTGCCTTTCACCGCATCGCGGGCGAAGACAGCCAGACTGTCGTGTCCGCGATTCGAGCCGTAAACAAACCGGCCGTCAGTACTCAGCCTGATCTCGGCGCAAATAGTCTCACCGGTGAAATCAGCGGGCAACGTGGTGATGACCTGTAAGGGAGTGAGCGTGCCGCTGGCCGCATCGGCCGCATACACGGCGACGGTGCTGTCGAGCTCGTTGATCACGTAGAAGAAACGGCCGTCGGCGGAAAATTTGCTATGGCGCGGTCCAGCGCCGGGTCTGGCGGCGGTTTCGCCGGCCACAGTGAGCGTGGCCAGCGCTGGATCCAGGAGGTAAGAATAGATGCGGTCGAGTCCGAGATCGCAGACGTAGACGAAACGGTTGCCGGGTGAGAACGTGACTGAGTGTGGGTGGGGTTTGTCTTGCCGCTTCGTATGGGGGCCCAACTGGCCCGCGTGGGTGATCAGCGAGATGCGGGCGCCGAGGTTGCCATCGTCCGCGAGCGGGAAGGAGGCAACCTGGCCGCCATGATAACTGACCACCGCGGCGGTCCGGCCGGTGGCGTCGACGCCGACATGGGCCAGGGAGATGCCGCCGGTCGGCTCGGTGTTGAGCCGGGTCAGCCCGCCGCTAGCCGGGTCGTAGCGGAATGCGGTCAGCGCGCCGCCGGGTTTCCCCCCGAGGATGCCGCTCTCGCTCAGAGCATAGAGGGTGCGGCCGTCGGGGCGCCACGCGAGAAAGGTCGGATTTGGGGTCTCCGCCACGAGAAGGGCTTCACCTAGCTGCCCGGTGGCCGGGTCGAGTCGGATCGAGTAGATGCCGCGGCTAACGCCGCCGGCGGGAGTGTAGGTGCCGAGAAAAACGAGCAGACTGCTGGCGTGAGGCATCGATCGGGAGACAGAGGGAACTCGCCCGCTTTGGCAAGGGTGGGGCAACGTGAGTTTAGCCACGAATACGCCACACACCCCGCCCTGTCGGGCACCCCTCTTCATAGAGGGGATTTCGCGATGCCGTGGATCGGGTACCCTCTATCAAGAGGGGTGGCGCGCAGCGCCAGGGTGTGTCGTGGTCGGCAATACTTACGTCAGAGCGAAATGCCGGCGGTTACACAGATCATGCCGCAATTCTGTGCGGAAATCCGGGTGCGCGATCGAGATCAGGGCCTCGCCACGCTCGCGCAGGGTCTTGCCATGCAAATTGACCGCGCCATATTCCGTGATGACCCAGTGGACGTGGCCGCGGGTGGTGACGACGCCGGCGCCAGGCGCGAGCTGCGGGGCGATACGCGAGACCTTGCCGCCCATGGCGCGCGAGGGGAGGGCGATGATGGGCTTGCCACCGCGGGAAAGCGCGGCGCCCCGGATGAAGTCCATCTGGCCGCCGATGCCGGAATAGATCCGGTCGCCGATCGAGTCGGCGCACACCTGGCCGGTCAGGTCGATCTGGATGGCCGAGTTGATGGCGACGACCTTGGGGTTCTTGCGGATGACGGCCGTGTCGTTGGTCCAGTCGCAGGGGTAGAAATTGACGAGCGGGTTGTCGTGCACGAAGTCGAAAAGCCGCTGGGTGCCGTTGATGAAGCTGGTGATGATGCGGCCCTGGCCGACCACCTTGAGCCGGTTGGTGATGGCCCCGGAGGCGACAAGATCGACGATGCGGTCCGAGAACATCTCGGTGTGGATGCCGAGGTCGTGCTTGCCATGCATGCGGGCGAGCGCGGCGTCGGGGATGCCGCCGATGCCCATCTGGAGCGTGGAGCCGTCCTCAACCAAGTCCGCAATGATCTCGCCGATGCGCGCCTCGACCGGCGTCTCGGTGGTGGAGCCATGGCCGTGCAGCTCGCGGTCGGTGGCGATGAACGCGCCCACGCGGCTGAAGGGCACCACGTTGTTGCCGTGGGTGCGCGGCATGCGATCATTGATTTCGGCGACGATGAACCTGGCGGTTTCAGCGGCGGCTTTGGCCGCATCGCACGAGGTGCCCAGCGAGCACAGGCCGTTGTGGTCGGGCGGCGAAAGCTGCAGGAACGCCACATCGAGCTGGACCTGGCCGGAGAGGAAGAGGCCCGGAATGTCGGACAGGAAGATCGGCACGAAGTCCGCGCGGCCTTCGGCGATGGCCGCCCGGAGGGGGGCGCCGGTGAAGAGCGAGATGGAGCGAAATTCCTTTTCCCGGCCCGGGGCGGCGAAGGGAGCGTCGCCGTTGGTGTGCAGATGCCAGAGCCGGACCCCTTCCAGATCCTGGCGGGCGGTGAGTGCCCCGATCAGAGGGGTGGGCGTGGCGGCGGCACCGTGGATAAAGACATGCTGGCCGGGCCGGACGCAGGCGACAGCTGCGGTGGGCGTTATCGCTCGGGTCTTCCAATCGAGAGAGGGCGTGGGCAGCGTGGTCATTATGCCATCTTATCGCTGCCCCGGTGGATTAGCGAACGCTGAACCTGTGCATTCCTTGCCAACCTTTTGGCACGGCTTGGCTGGCACTACCCCGGTACGTTGCTCGCGCCCGACACACCCCGCCCTGTCGGGCACCACTCTCCAGAGGGGATTCAAGACACAGGCACCGGACTCTGGTCCCCTCTTGGAGAGGGGTGGCGCGCAGCGCCGGGGTGTGTTGTGGAAACTCACGTAGCAGCGCTACGCCAAGGCTTCCTTGTAGTGGCGGCGGCACATGGCCACGTAGCGGTCGTTGCCGCCGATCTCGACCTGCGCACCTTCCCTAAGACCGCGCCCGTCGGGCCCGACGCGGAGATTCATCGTGGCCTTGCGGCCGCAGTGGCAGATGGTTTTCAACTCGATGAGGTTGTCGGCCAGCGCCAGTAACGCCGCGCTGCCGGGGAACAGCTGCGCCTGGAAATCGGTGCGCAGGCCATAGCAGAGCACGGGGATGCGGAGCTGGTCGGCGATCTCGGTGCATTGCTCGACCTGGGCGCGGGTCAGAAACTGCGCCTCGTCCACCAGGACGCAGGCGACGGGTTGTGCGGCATGGGCGGCCTTGACATGGGCGAAGATGTCCTCGCTCGCCTGCAGCACCATGGCCGTTGCCTCCAGCCCGATGCGCGACTTGATGAGGCCGGTGCCGGAGCGGGTGTCGATCGCCGGGGTGAACAGCAGCGTGCGCATCCCGCGTTCGTGATAGTTGTAGCTCGACTGCAGCAGGACGGTCGACTTGCCGGCGTTCATCGCCGAATAATAGAAATACACTTTCGACATGCGGGCAGAGTTAAGCACTGGGACACGGGTCTGGCCAAGCAAAAGCCGGCGTCAGTGCGGGATTGCAATTCCGTCGCCTGTTTCCAGCGGCCGCGTCCGGGCTCGACGTTTCTCACGTCCCATCCTACATCGTTCGCCATCACCCCGGCCCGGGCCGGCCGGCAACCACCCCCAATCCACCCCTGACATGGCTATTATCCTATTCTTTCTGGTGCTCGCGATTGTCGCCCTCGGTGCGGCTTTTGTCCTCAAACTGCCCGGCGCGGCCCGCGGGGCCCTGATTGGGCTGGCGGTTTCCCTCTTCGTCTTCGGCCTCGTAATCGGTTCATCGGTGGTGATCGACGAGAACGAGGTGGGCATCGTGCACAAGCAGTTCTTCGGCAAGCCGCTCCCGACCGGACAGATCATCGCCCGGGATGGCGAGATGGGTCCGCAGGCCGAGATCCTGGGGCCGGGCTGGCATTTCGGCTACTATCCCTTCACCTACCATGTGCGCGTGGACCGCGTGATCTCAGTGCCTTCCGGCCAGGTCGGTTTCGTGACGGCCCGTGACGGCCAGCCGCTGCCTGGGAACGAGATGTTCGCCCCGGCCTGGGAAAGTGCCCAGGACATGCTCAACCCCGTGACCTTCCTGGCCAAGGGCGGCCGGCGGGGCCCGCAGACCACCATTCTTACCCCGGGCACCTATCGTTACAACACGGCCCTGCATGAGGTCACCGCCCTACCCGCGCTGCAGGTCATGGCGGGGACCGTGGTCGTCATCAAAAGTAACTCCGGCCTGCGTTGGACTCCTGCGGACGGCAAGGGCGACCTCGTGAACGGTGTGCCCTTGGTGCCCCGTGATCACATCGGGGTCTGGGCGGAGCCACTCACCCCGGGTGGTTATTACCTCAACACGAATGCTTACACGCCGACGATCGTGAAAACGACCCAGCGCACCTACACCTACCAAATGGGCAAAACGACTTCCAATACCGCGCGGGCCGGAAAGAACATTGCAGCGGCCGCGGGCAGCAGTGGCAATGACGACTGGTCTGTCTCCGTGCGGTCCAAGGATGGTTTCTCCTTTCCGGTCGACGTGCGCGTCGCCTGCGCCGTTGAGGCGAAGAACGCACCCTATCTCGTCGCCCTGCTCGGCAACCCTGACAGTGTCGTACAGGACGAGCAGGAGGACGAGAAGCTCGAGGTGCTGGAGGCCCGCATCATCCTGCCCGCTGTCCGGGCCATCTTTCGCAACGTGGCGGAGACGATGAACGCCTTGGAGTTCGTCAACCGCCGCAGCGAGATCGAGGCGCTGGCCACCCAGCGCATCACCGCTGAACTCGCCCGTTACCGGGTGACTTGTGACGGGGTCTACGTCGGAAACATCCATCTTGATGCCAGCGAGGCCGGCCGGAAATTGATCATGACGCAGACCGAGCGGGAGGTGGCGGTGAACCAGCAGAAACTTTTCGACCAGCAAAAACAGGCTGAGGTTTCCCGCGCCCAATTCGTGCGCGCGCAGGAGGAAGCTGAACAGCAGCGCCAGCTCGCCGCCGCCGAATACAAGGTCCGCGTCGAGGGCGAGAACGCGAAATCGCAGGTCGCGCGGGCCCGCGGTGAGGCGGAATCGCAGGTTATCATCGGCGAGGGCCGGGCCAAGGCCTACAAGCTGCTTGTCGAGACCCTCGGCCAGCAGCAGGTGGCGCAGCTTGAGCTCCTCAAGCTCGTCGTCGAGGGCAAGGTTCAGATCACTCCCCAGGTGATGGTTTCCGGTGCGAATGGCGGGGGCGCCATGGACGCGCTGGCGGGCACCATCTTGCGGCAATCCGTCACCCCGCCGCCCCCGTCCGGGGCGAAATAACTTCCTGACCGGAGAAACCTTCATGCGCCTGCTATTATTCGTTTCCATGTTCGGCATTCTCGTGAGCGTTGCGGTGCTCATCATCGTCCTCATGGTGAAGGCCAAGCGCGATGACGCGCCTCCGCCGGCCCGGGGCAGAAAAGACGACGAGTAATCTCCGGCTACAGTGCCGGGACTTTGGGCCGATATCAGGGCTACTACCCCGCCTGATGGCCATTCTCGATCCAGTTGTTTTCCGTGAGTTGCCGATGATTCAAAAAATCGTCGCCGACGAGACCTGGCTGGAAGCCGAGCGTCGGGGCTGTCTGGTGCCGCCGGATGATCCCGTGGTGCGGGAGAATGTTTGTCTCGTCATCCTGCGTGTCGGCGAAGCGATGCGTCGGAGCATCATGGAGAGCTTCGAAACCGCCCTGGCGGCCGGGAACGTGCCGTTGCCGGTGGTGCGCGAGCCCCACGCGGCGTGAGGGTTTGATTGCGGGGCGGGATCGCCTTTTCGAGCCATAGGCTTGGCGAAGGCTGATGATCCCGCCGGATTGCAGATGGAGGGATCGAGTGTGGGAGGGGCTTTATGCCCCGACACACTGGCAGCTTACCAAACAGTCGGGGCATAAAGCCCCTCCCACATTCCGAGCAGGCGGGGCCGTCCACCCTAGTCGCGCTTGCCGCGCCGTAGCCTTAGCGCAGGCGGGCAAACGTCTTCGACAATAGCTCGAGGTCGCTCGCGTTCTTCGTCTTCTCGCGGGTGTTGGCGATGAGCTTCTGCTCGAGGGCGTTCTTGGTCGGGCGGGTCTTGTTCTCGTAGAACACGCCGAACTTCCCCGGCCAGGGCTCGGAGGCGAGCTTGAAAGCGGCGACCTCGTCGGTCGGGTCGTGGCGGGCGGCGTCCTCGGGTGAGCCATCATTTTTCTTCAGGTCGATGAGCGACCAGGTGCCGCCCTTGCGGGGCATCGCGCCGTCGAACGCACCCTCGAAGAACTCGACGCACTCGGAGAGGATCTCGACGACGGAGAAGCCATCATGCTGCGACGCGCGGAGCATCATCTCGACCATGTGGTTGACCTGCGTGGCGTGGGAGCGGGCGACGAAGGTGGCGCCACTGTTGAGGAGCGTGCGCATCGGGTTGATGGGCTGGTCGAGCGCGCCCCAGGGATCGGTCTTGGATTTGAAGCCGAGCGGCGAGGTGGGTGAGGTCTGCTTCTTCGTCAGGCCATAGACCGAATTGTCCATGATGACGTAGGTCAGGCGCGGGTTCTTGCGGGCAGTGTGGACCAGGTGGTTGCCACCGATGGAAAAGCCGTCGCCATCGCCGCCAAACACGAAGACATGCAGGTCGTCGCGGCCGAGCGAGATGCCGGCGGAGAACGGCAGGGCGCGGCCGTGGATGTAATGGCCGCCATGGGTGTTGACGAAATACGGGAAGCGCGACGAGCAGCCGATGCCGGCGAAGGTGACGATCTTTTCCTGCGGGTATTGGAGCTTCTCGAGGACCTTGTAGAACGAGGCCAGCACGGCGAAGTCACCGCAGCCCGGGCACCACGTCGGGTGGTCGGCGGTCAGGGCTTTCTTGGTTAATGGAGCACCAGGAGCGGGCGGCGGTGTGGGGAGAACAGCGGTGGTGGACATGGGAAATTAGTTTTTTAACTGGGGGGCGGCCCGCCTTCGCTCACTGAGCTACGGCGAGGCTGGCATCAGCGAGCTGATGCCAGGATGCTTTGCTTGCGTGCGAGGATGGTGTTTTCGGGCAGATCGATCTTCGTGGCCACGCACTCGACGATCTCGCTTATCTTGTAGGTAAGGCCATCGGTCTTGGTGATGCTGGCGATGGCGGGGTTGCAGAAGCGCGCGCGAAGGAGGGTCGCCAGCTGGCCGAAACCGTAAAGACCTTCGTCGTTGATCTCGACGACAAGGATGTGCTTGTAGCGGTTAAAAATCTCTTCGAGGCCGGGGGCGAGCGGGTGGATGTGGCGCATCTGCAGGTGACCGACCTTGACGCCGACCGCGCGCAGCCGGCCCATCGCCTCGCGGATCGGGCCGTAGGTGCAGCCCCAGCCGATCAACAGCACCTCGCCGGATTCGTCGCCGGCCAGCTCGGGGACGGGCAGGGTGGCGGCGACGGCCTTGATTTTCTCACGGCGCTTCGCCGTCATTTTTGTGTGGAGGAAGGCGTTGGCGGTCGGATGGCCCATCTCGTCGTGCTCCAGGCCGGTGACCGTCGGATATTCGCCCGAGGTCATGAGCGAGCCGGGGGGCGCATGGCGGGTGAGGTCGTTCAGCGGGTAGGGCTTGAACTCTGGTACGCGCGGGCTGGTGTCGGGCTTTACCTGGACCATGAGCTTGGCCAGGTCAGGTTCGTCAAAGGCTTCGATGCGGGTCGCGATGGCCTGGTCGGTGAGAATGATGACGGGGGTGCTGAACTCGCGGGCGATCCGGCCGGCCTCAAGCGCGATGTAGAAGCAATCCTCGACATTCTTGGGCGCGAGCACGACGCGCGGGCAGTCGCCGTGCGAGCCATAGATCGCCTGCAGCAGGTCGCTCTGCTCAATGTTGGTGGGCATGCCGGTGGAGGGGCCGCCGCGCTGGACGTTGATGACGATGAGCGGCATCTCGGCCATGGTGGCCCAGCCGAGCGCCTCCATCTTGAGGGACAGGCCGGGACCGGAACTGCCAGTGACCGACAGGTGGCCGCCGTAGGAGAAGCCAAGCGCGGTAGAGATGGCCGCGATCTCGTCCTCGCACTGCACGAAGAGGCCGCCGTATTTGGGCAGCTCGACGCGGAGACCTTCCATGATCGAGGACCACGGCGTGATCGGGTAACCAGCGCCGTAGCGCACCCCGGCGGCGAGCAGGCCGTAGGTGAGGACAGAGTTGCCGTCGCTGGTGACCTGCGGGCGACCCCCGGCGGGGGCGGTGGATTTCTCCAAACGATAGAGGCAGTGGCGGAGGTTCTCGGCGGGATAGGCGTAGCCCGCGTCAAAGGCGAGGAGGGCGTTGCGGACGATGTCCTCGTTTTTGCCGCCGAACCGTTCCTTGATGAGCTGGTTGAGCTTCGGCACGTCGAGGTCGAACATGCGCGCGAGCAAACCGAGCACGTAGATATTCTTGCCCTTTTCCTTGGTTGAGCCACCGACCGCTTCGACCGTGGCCGTGGTCATCGGCACACCCACCGCGGTTACTTCCTTGTCGTCGGGATTGGGGGTGACGTGATCGCTGTCGTAAAGGAGAACGCCGCCCGCGCGGAGCGAGGCGCGATGGTCCTGGTAGCTATGTTGGTAGAAAGCGATGAGCACGTCGGCCCGGTCGCCGGCCGAGAGGATTTCGCCCGAGCCCATGCGGACCTGGAAGATTGACGGTCCGCCAGAAATCGTGGAAGGGATGGTCATGTAGGTCATGACCTCCTGGTCGGAGCGGCCGGCGAGGCGGGCGAGGAAGCCGCCGATCGCCTGAATGCCGTCTTGGGAATTGCCAGCAAGGCGGATGACGACGTCCGGAATGGTGGTCGCAGACGACGCAGTCGCGCCGGCCGCCGTGGGGGTAATGGGGCTGACCATAGAGGGGTAGGGGAGCCGTTACTATGCGCCGCCCCGGGCGCTTCGTAAAGGCTGGGCTTGGCCAACGGCGCGCATATTTTGCGAGCTCTCCGGACCGTCCGGATGCTGGTCTATAAGCAGAGCCGCAGTCGAGGCCGGGATGGGATTTGTCAGGCTAATGGGGAAAGCAACCGACACACCCCGTCGCTACGCGCCACCCCTCTCCCAGAGGGGAGCCAGACTCACGCTTCAAGAGTTCCCCTCTATGAAGAGGGGTGCCCGAAGGGTGGGGTGTGTTATAACGGTCGAAAAGTATAGCGCTCACTCCCAACCAATCGGCCGGCCCTTGTTCTGCTCGGTGAGCCACGCCAGGAGCGGGGCGTAATATTCCAGCATGGCACGCGTGCTGAATTCCTCGCCCGTGGCCTCCTTGAGAACCTTGCGCCAGTCCTCGGTGTCGCCCTTCTCCATGATCTTGCGGAGGAAGTCGCCGACTTCCTTGTTGTTCGCGTAATTGCAGGCCTGCGGGGGCTGGTGGAGGATCTTTTTCGCGATGTAGTCGTTGAGCTGGTATTTGAACACCTGCGCGATGGCGTAGCTGTAGTAGTAGGCTGGCGTGTCGTTGATGTGCGTCTTGGTCGCGGCGTCACACCACTCCTCGCCCCGTTCGACTGGGGGCTCGACGCCCTGGAAGTCGCGCACGTATTGCCACCAGCGCTTGTTCCACTGGTCGGCCGGCAGGTTGTTGGCGTAGATGTCGGCCTCCCAGTGCGTCATGACGCCGGACGACCAGTACATGAAGGGGATGCCGCCGGAGTTGACGGCGTTGGCGAGCAGGAAGGCGATGGGGTCGGCCTTGAAGTCGGCGGGCAGAATGCCGAGCGACTTCAGGTAGGGCACTTGCACGGCGGCCAGCGCGGTCAATTCACCGAAGCCCTCGTGGAAGGCCGGGTTGGCGCCGCTGCGCAGGAGCATGGGCACCTCGGGCTTCGTGTAGGCGATGTAGTAGTAGATGTGGCCGAACTCATGGTGGTTGGTCGCGAACCACCACGGGGTGGCCTCGATGCTCTGGAGCGAGCGCAGGTCGGTGCCGAGGTCCATGTGCCAGGCGGAGGCGTGGGTGTTCTTCTTGCGCGTGCCGCCGGCGGGCACGGGGTAGAGGTCGGATTTTTCCCAGAACGATTTCGGCAGCGGGGGGAAGCCGAGGCCGACGTAGAATCTCTCCGACGACTGCGCGACCCACTCGGGGGTGCGGCCCTTGAAGAACGGGGCCAGGTCGGCGCCGGCGGCGAGGCCGGGCCATTCCTGCGACCAGCGGTTGTTGAGCCAGTGGGCGGGAATGCGCTTCGGCACAGGTTGGTGATATTTTTCGGCGAGCTTGTATTTCGCCCAGGTGTGGAGCTGCAGGTAGAGCGGGCGCAGGACCGTCATGAAATTGTCGTTCAGCTTCACCATCTCGTCGGTCGTCATGCCGTAGCCGGCGACCTGCAGGGCGAAGTAGTCGTGGTAGCCCATCTCCTGCGCGACGCCGTTGCGCAGGCCGCGGAGGTTGATGAGGCCCTCCCGGAGCGCCTTGCCGGATTCCTTGGACGCGATCCAGACCGCGAGGCGCTTGTCGAGGGGCGTGTCATCCGACCGGAGGAGGTTGTCGATGTCGTTCACCGAAACCGGCTTTCCCTCGAGCTTGAATTCGAAGCCGTTGAGCGTGGAGGCCTGCTTGGTCTCGGCCTCGATGCGCGCCTGCGTGAGCGACGGGTTGGTCATGGGCGACTCGGCGGCGATCAGCATGACGCGCTCGAGCTCGCGGACCGTGATATCGTTCAGGTCGTGGCGCTTGAGCAGGAGGGCCTTGGACTCGTTGATGATCGCGGGATTGCCCATGAAGGCCGCGAAGGCCTTGCCGGCGGTCTCGGATGAGGCGTCGTGCACGTCGCTGACGTCGGTGGTGGCCTTCCACTGGGCCTCGCTGCTGACATAGCCGAGGGCCTGGTAGGAGGCATTGACGAGCATCAGGAAACGGTCGGCGCGCTCCTGGGTGGGGTTGCTGTCGGCGGCGCGGCCGAGCGACACGAGGACGAGCAGCGCCGCCACGGCGGCACCACGGAACAGGCGGGGATTTGTCATGCTCGTGTCATAACGCCCGAAAGACAGCCGACAATGCCAGAACGACGAACGGACGTTTTCCCTGCACGAGCGGTGGCTCGGTCGCCGGTTGGATCATTTCGCGCAAGGGGGGCCCAGCAAACCTCTGTGAAATGATATGCGTAAACGCTTTAGCGTGTGCTATTATGGCACAACACATGCGTCCGTTTCTGATACAGTCGCGTAGTGTCTAGTCTCAAAGCTAAGAATATCATCGGCGGGAGGATTCGCATGGCTCGGATAGGGGCTACACCATCGCTCACACAAGATGACTTATCAGGTCGCCTCGCCCACGCGGGTGTCAGCCTTGATAGATCAGGCATAGCCAAGGTGGAGTTGGGCGTTCGATGTGTCAGTGACTACGAAGTGCGTGCTTTTTGCAAAGCACTCCGCGTTTCGCCCAGTTGGCTACTGGGACTGACTGATGAAAAGTCTCGCTGAATTGACCATGCACTTTAGCGAAATCAAAAAGCATTTACGGCCGTACTCGATCTTTCAGAAGCGCAGAACTCTGAGCGTTCTGCTGCGCCGTAGCGCGCAGCGGGACGCCGGTTGAACAAGCCCGGGTCGATGGCGTTGGGCTGAGTGAGTGCCGCTTATGCGCTTTGTGTTGGGCGCGCGGTGGTGGCGGGTGCCACGAGTCCGCTG
>JANYDW010000052.1 GCA_025363455.1 Oleiharenicola sp.
CCGGGATGGTGCGGGCCTGAGCGCCCGCCGCGGCCGCGGTGTGTCCGGACCCCGCGACAACGCCGCCAAAACCATGCGGACCGCGCAGAAACCGGCGCGAAAGCAAAGCCCGCAGCTCGCGCTCGCGGCCCAAAATCACCCAACGGAGCACCAAAATCTCAAAACGGGCGGTTTTTCAGCAGCCTGTTAGTGGTTAATCGCTGGATTGGTTCATCGCCTGAATATTTTGTGTTTCTTGTGCTTTTTGTGGCCAATGCTTGCCTCTGTGTCTTTGTGCCTTGGTGGTTAATTTGATCCCATGAACCCCAACATCGCCGCCAACCAGCAGCGCCTGTTCCTCACCTTCGTGGCCGAGCTGCGGCCGCACATCGGCCGCGACAGCGCCCTGCCGCGGCGCATCAAGGAACTGTTCGCCCGCCACCGCGCCATCGGCTCCCGCGATCGCAAACTCTACCGCGAACTCGTCTACACTTACCTGCGATTTTTCCCGTGGATCGATCCGCTGCTCGACACAACGCCCGACCTCGCCGCGAAAATCACCGCCTGGCTCGCCCCCGAGTTGAAGCCTACCTCCCCTTACCGCGCCGCCCACTGCGCCGACTGGCCTGCCGTCCCCGCCACCCTCGAGGAGAAGTCCGAGACACTTCGACAACTCCTGCAGCAAGGTGGAGCGCGGCCTCTGGACGCGCTTTCTTCAACCCGTCCAGAGGCCGGGTTCCACCAGTTCTCCCCGGAAGCATTGCTGCCACACTGGTTCAAGGAGCATTGTCCGGAGGCTTTTGCCTCCCCGCACCTCGACACCCTTAACAGCCGCGCCGGCGTCTGGGTCCGCATTCAGTGCAACGAGCGCGCCTTGGTGCTCGACGAGTTCCGGGCCCGGCAATGGACCTTCGAGCAGCCCGCCGATTTCCCCGACGCCGTCTGCCTGCCGCCCAACGCCGAGGTCGCCGGCTCCGACGCCTATCGTCGCGGCTTCATCGAGATCCAGGACCTCGGCTCGCAACTTGTGCTCGCTTGCGCCCCGATCATGCCCGGCGGTCGCTGGCTCGACGCCTGCGCTGGGGCGGGTGGGAAGACCCTCCAACTCGCCCGCATGCTCGGCGACGCCGGCCACGTAGACGCCACCGATATTCGCTCCGACATCCTCGACGAACTCGATGACCGAGCCAAGCGCGCCCGGCTCACCAATATCACCATCGTCCGCGAGCCCGCCGACGCCTACGATGGCGTCCTCGTGGACGCCCCCTGCTCCGGCTCGGGTACCTGGCGCCGCCAGCCGCACCTCAAGTGGTACGTGAAGCCCGAGAGCATCACCGCGTTCACCAAGACCCAACTCGAAATTCTTCAAGCCCACGCCCCACGCGTGAAACCGGGTGGACTCCTCATCTACGCCACCTGTTCGTTGAGCCAGCACGAGAACCACGACGTCGTCGCCACGTTCCTGAAATCTCATGCTGGCTTCAAGCCCGAGCCCTCCGCCGATACCCACGGCGGCACTTTCGACGGCTTAGGCACGTTGCTCCTTCCTGGTACCCGCAACACCGACGGTTTCTATGTAGCCCTGCTGCGAAGAGTTTTGTGAGTCGTCCGAGTTTTTCGCGGCCAACCCCAACTATCGCCTTCATCTAATCTATTCTATGAAATCCCTCCCTTGTTGTGTGCTGTTTTTGCTTCTGTGGGGGTGCTGTAATGCGGCGCCGTTTTCACCACTTATGCCGGAGAATCATTACGGCGTTATGGCTTCCAATTGGCGTTTTGCCTCGTCCCTCTCTGCCGACGCCACCGGAACCATCGAATTCGTAGTGATAACTGCCAATGGCCCGGAACGAATAGTTGGGCGGGTCGAAGTGCGTCCGTTTCAAAGCTCCGAAAGCAAAATCCCCGATTTGCATGTGCTCTTAACCACGGCAGTTGTGGCTGGCCGCAAGCAGGCGGTCTTGATTGCTGGCTACGGAATTCGCTCAGGTGCGTTTGTCGTGGATGACGCAGACCTGACGACTAAGTCACGTATCGTGGATGGAACACCTGCAACCGATGCGAAAGGAGAACATGCCCTCTTGGTATTTGGCGGAGACTCGATGAATTTGAGTTCGGGAGAAGGCATCACAGGTCGCTTGCTGCTGCGCTACCGAGGTGGCCGGTAAAGCTAGAGAGCATGATGAGCCGGACTTTTAGCGCAGCCCTCCTCTGCTTCATGATTATTGCCAGCGTCGCTTCAGCTAAGGAAGCCGTCATCCTGCTCCACGGCTTGGCTCGGACGGACAAGTCGATGGCGAAGATGGCCGCCGCACTCGAAGCCGAGGGTTTCACGGTCCTGAATGTCGACTATCCCTCCCGCGAAGCCACGGTCGAAGCCCTGGCCAACAAGGTCATCCCCGCCGCGTTGGCCGATCCCAAGCTCAAGGACGCCGAGCGACTTCATTTTGTTACCCACTCGTTGGGTGGCATTCTGGTTCGACAGTATCTCAAGACCGAGCACCCCACCAATCTCGGCCGCGTGGTCATGCTCGGACCGCCCAACCAAGGCAGTGAGGTTGTGGACCGGATCGGCGACTGGCGCGCGTTCTCTGCCATCAACGGCCCGGCCGGCAAACAACTCGGCACCGGACCTGACTCCGTGCCGAACCAACTCGGTCCGGTTGACTTCGAGCTGGGAGTGATCGCCGGCGACCGGTCCATCAACTGGATCAACAGCCTCATGATTCCCGGCCCGGACGACGGCAAGGTCTCGGTCGAACGCACCAAGGTCGCCGGCATGAAGGCCCACCTCATCCTCCACGCCACCCATCCCTATCTGATGAAAAACGCCCGCGCCATCCGTGAGACTATCAACTTCCTGCGCCACGGCCAGTTCACCCGCTAAGTGTGCTTCATTTTCTACAGACAGTTAACCGCTAATCGTCGCTAATCAGCGCTAATGGAGCGAACAACCGGTTTTGTCCTTCACCCTTCGTTCACCGATCAGGTGAACTGCCCGGCCTCCGGTTCTGGAGCATTTTTGTGCTTAGCGCTCATTAGCGTGAATTAGCGGTTACTCCGCTGGGCTTTCTCGATTGAACCTGTTGCCACAACCCACTCAGAGATCAGCCTTGGCCCACAATACTTGAACGATAGGCTGGCCGGAAACAACACCCACATGGCCCTCGAACTCCGACCCAACTGTGAATGCTGCGACAAGGACCTCCCGCCTGCGTCAGAGGAGGCCTACATCTGCACTTTCGAGTGCACCTTCTGCCTCGATAGCGCCCGCGACAAACTCGGCTACATCTGCGCCAACTGTGGCGGCGAACTCGTGCGTCGCCCCATCCGCCCGGCCGCCAAGCTGGTCAAGAACCCACCCTCCACGGTCCGTGTTCTCCGCGACAAGCCCTGCGCGCCAGCCTCGTGAGGTAAGTTTGTTTTCGGAATGTGGGAGGGGCTTTATGCCCCGACGGTTTGATGCAGACCTAGGGTGTGACGGGGCATAAAGCCGCTCCCACACACCAACCACGAACCAACGCCGCACTTGCGAACGGCCCGCGGCGCGATTGGCTCTCGTCCATGCCCCGCATCCCGCTTGAGGACAATTTCACCGACGTCATCGGCAAGGCCCAACGCGGGCACCAACTGACCGACGCCGCTCTTGCCGCCAAGGCCGGCGTCAGCGTCGAGGAGGTGAAGGCCGTCAAGGGCGGTGAAATCCGCGAACCCGTCCTCCGCGCCCTCGCCAAGCCGCTCCACCTCGAGCGCGAGACCCTTGTCGCCCTCGCTCACCGCAAGTGGTATCCCGAGCAACCGCTGTTTCCGCGTGGCTTCGCTATGTTCAACACCCCGCACGAGGACATGACCGTCAACGCCTACCTCGTATGGGACGGCAAGACGCGCCAGGCCGCCGCTTTCGACACCGGCTCCGACGCCCAGCCAATCCTCGACACAATCGCCGGTGAGAACCTGACCCTACGTTATGTTTTCCTCACCCACACGCACGACGACCACATCGCCGACCTGCCCCACCTCGCCTCCACGGGCGCCGAAGTCTGGGCGAGCGAGCTCGAGCCCGCACCCCATGCCGGCGCGAAGACCTTTCAGGAAAACGCCCACTTCCATCTCGGCGAACTAGCGATCAAGACCCTTTTCACGTGGGGCCATTCGCCCGGCCAGACGTCGTTCTATGTCACCGGCCTCGCCTGGCCGCTCGCCATCGTCGGGGACTCCCTTTTCGCCAGCTCGATGGGCGGCGGGCTTGTCTCCTACGACATGCAGCTGAGGAACAACAAGCAGAAGTTGATGACGCTCCCGGGCGACACGGTCTTCGCCTGCGGCCACGGCCCCCTCACCACCCTCAAGCAGGAGAAGAAGCACAATCCCTTCTTCGCCCGCGGATCCTGAAGGGACGGAATGGCCACGAAAAACACGAGAAACATAAACCATCCTCCAACGTCATCCTGAGCGTAGCGAAGGATCCACACGCAAGATGCAGCCTTCACCGTCCCCTTGGATCCTTCGCTACGTTCAGGATGACAGGTCTCCGTAGTGAATTTCCAATTATTGTGTTTTTCGTGGCCCAAACTCCGGGGCGTGAGGTTTGCGGGGTAGCATGAGCACCACCGCCCATGATCCCTACGCTGCGTTGCGGCATGCTGGCTACCGGCGGTTCCTCGCCGGCAATTTCCTCTCCAACATCGGTCGCCAAGCCTTGAGCGTGGCCGCGGCGTGGCAGATCTACCAGTGGACCAACTCGGCCACGGCTCTCGGCCTCGTCGGCCTCGTCAATGTCCTGCCGCTCCTCGCCCTCGTGTTGCCCGCCGGCGTCCTCGCTGACCGGTATGATCGGCGGCTCCTCATCCTGCGGAGCGCCACAGTCTCGACGCTGTTGTCGGTCGCCCTCGCCGCGACTGCTTACTACCACGCTCGCATCCCGCATTTGGCGGTGCTCAACCAGGCCAACAACCTCCTGCGTCACATTGCCGTCGTCTTCGAGCGCCACGCCGACCCGGCTTCGCTGCACTTCGATCATGCGGCGCTGCCGTTGCTCTACTTGCTCCTGTTTCTGCAGGCGACCGTCCGCGTACTGGCCGGGCCCTCCCGCGCTGCCATCGTGCCTCTGCTGATTCCGCCCTCGGCCCTGAGCAACGCCGTCAACTGGAGCGCCAGTACCTTCGAGCTCTCCACCGTCGTGGGACCGGCCCTCGGCGGCCTGATCGTGGCCTACTGGGATTACTCCGCCGTGTACCTGCTCGACGTGTTCACCTCGCTCTCCCTCGCCCTGCTCCTCATTGGCGTGAAGCTCGCGGCCCAGCCTGATGCCAGCATGCGACCCGCCGTCGGCATGTTCGCCGGCATCGAGTTCATGTGGCGCAACCAGACCGTCCTCGCCGCCATGTCGCTCGACCTTTTTGCGGTGATTCTGGGCGGAGCCACCGCCCTGCTGCCCATCTACGCCGACCAGATCCTTCACGTCGGCCCGGCCGGACTCGGCTGGCTGCGCGCCGCGCCCTCCGCCGGGGCGATCTGCATGGCGATGTTCACGGCGCACCGGCCCAGCGCCAAGCGCCCGGGCCTGATCATGCTCTGGTCCGTCGCCGGTTTCGGCGCCGCGATCAGCCTGTTTAGCTATTCGACCGTCATCTGGCTCTCGCTCCTCGCCCTGTTCCTGAGCGGAGCCTTCGACAACTACAGCGTCGTGGTGCGGCACTCGCTGGTGCAGCTCATGACCCCCGACGCCCTCCGCGGTCGCGTGACCGCCGTGAACCAGCTCTTCATCGGCTCCTCCAACGAAATCTCCGCCCTGCGCGCCGGGCTGAGCGCTGCGCTCTTCGGCCCGGTCATGGCCGCCGGCGTCGGGGGCTTGGCCACCATCGCCGTGACCGGCCTCATCGCCCTGCTCGCGCCGTCGCTCAAGCATGTCCCGCCGTTGCACCAGATTCAGGCCCAATCTGACGAATTGGAAAAAGCTCCAGTTTAGAGCTATTTGAAAATTGAAGGAGATGGAGCGCGTAGCCCGCTCGACAAGCTCAGGGCCCTTTCGGCTTTGGCTCAAGGCTTGAGCGAGTCGAACGGCTTAAGCCTGCCGAAACGGCTCCTCAACGCGCGTGGCTCGAAAACGCAGTCGGGAGCAGCGCGTTCCACCTTAGCCGCAGCCCATACCATTTTGAACCCTCTAGTCCGGAGCTGGAAACGGGGAAACGCATCCAAGGATAACGCTGAAAGCATTTGGTCATGTCCCGGGTTGAATTGTCATCGCGAGGCTGGCGAGACCAGCCGTGGCGATCCATCAAGCCAGCCCACTCCCGGCCAGGCTGCGGCTGGATTGCCTCGTGCTCGCTTCGTGTGCCTCCTCGCAATGACAAATCAGGATGATACCAGCTTTCAGCTCGAAAGCGGACCAGCGTGGCATTACCAAATACCATGGTCACACGAAACCGTTCCCTGCTGGGAGTATTTTCGGTCATCGGCTTGGGCGTCGCATTAACCGCCTGCCGCACCCCAGCCGCCAAGCTGTCCCCGGCGACGCCATGCATGGCCGTGCTCGACCGCTTCACGGCGCCGGACGTGCCGGAATTCGCCGCCAGCGAAACGCTGTCTCCCGTCGGCAAACGGACTGTTGCAATGCCGCCCGCGGATTTGCCCGGCAAAGGTCTCGCGGAGCATCCCATGCTCTACGTCGGCGAAAATTTCACCAAGATGTTTCTGGTCAACGCTGGCAAGGTGACCTGGACCTTTCAGACCGGGCCGGGCTACGAGTATGACGACGTGTGGATGCTTTCCAACGGCAACATACTTTTCACCCGGATGACGTATATCGCCGAGATCACGCCCGACAAAAAAGTGGTGTGGCGGTACGATTGCTCCATTCCCCCCGGACTGAAACACACGGAGGTTCACACCTGCCAGCCGATCGGCTTGGACAAGGTTATGTTCGTCGTGAACGGTCTGCCGCCCCGGATGATGGTGGTTAACACCAAGACCGGCGCGGTCGAGATCGACCATGAGCTTCCCCTTGGCCAGGCCGCCAACCCCGGCTCCATTCATGGGCAGTTTCGCCGGGCGCGGTACACCGCCCAGGGAACGTATCTCGTGTCCTACCTGAGCGAGGGCAAGGTCGTGGAATTTGATAAAGATTTCCACGAAACCTGGAGTTACAAGATCAGGTCACCATGGGCTGCGATCCGCCTGAAGAACGGCAATACCCTGGTCACCGATGAACGCGACAGCCTCACCCGCGAGGTGGACCCGCACGGGGAAACAGTCTGGGAGTTCAAGTCGAGTGAACTGCCGGAGGTTTACCGGTTGGTCGATCCGCCGCAGACCTGCACCCGCCTGGCCAATGGCAACACCATCTTCTGTTCCCGCGGTGGCCGGGGCAAGGGCCCGCAACTCGTCGAAATCACACCGGACAAAAAAGTCGTCTGGGTGCTGCAGGATTGGCAGGCGCTTGGCGATGCCACCGCCGTCCAAATCCTCGACGACCCCGGCATCCCGGAAATCCCCGGAGAATCTGGACACTGATCCTGTCACCCCGGTTGCCAGCCTGGTTTCGATTGGCGCCCGCCCCACCAAGGTTCTTCTCGCATCTCTGTCCGCCTGACAGTGACACGGCGGAAGTTGTGGTGCCTCCGCTATTCGCTGCTGTCGCTCGATATGGCCTCCGTCATCCGGAATCATTCGATCGAATTGGGTGGAACGCGGCCTCTGGACGCGTTTCCTCCTCCGTGCATTCTGCGAACCCGTCCGGAGGCCGGGTTCCACCATTTAGTCCGGACACCGCGAATAATAACACGCCTTAACTGAATGCTTCCGGCTTCATAGGCCGGGCTATGTCCTTTCGGCTCTTCCTGCGACCGCGGTTCGTGGGCCACAATGCCGGCGCTTTCCTGCCTCTGCCGCAAAGGCGGGCTTGTCGTTAGCCTCCAACTGCGGCACCTCAGGTCACTGCCCCAATGCTTTCACCCATGGACCACACCCCACGTCTGTTCACCGCCGCGGCCGTCGCCGTGTTCGCCATCGTTTCGACCCACGCTCAGGTCAACAACAACCCGCCCGGCGGCAGCGGACCCGGCCGTGGACGCGGCCCCGGCGTCGAGGCCAGCGTCGTCACTGCCGCCCGCTCTCCCGACGTGAATGCCGCGGACGGCACCATCACATTTCGGTTGCAGGCCCCGAACGCGAAGACGGTGCGCGTGTTCACGGATTTCCCGAAACTCGGCGCTGTGCCCGTGAACGGCTCGGCCGGTTTCGATATGGCCAAGGACACCAACGGGGTCTGGGCCTATACATCCCCGAAGCTCGCCCCGGGTTACTACCAATATTGGTTCGTGATGGACGGGTTCACGCTGCCCGATCCGCAGAACACGTTTGTCCGGCCGGCGTCGGGCGTGTACAAAAGCATCGTCGCTTTGCCCGGCAAGGAAGCCGAGTGGATGATGTTTCGCGACGTGCCCCACGGCAATCTCATCGAGCACCACTACCTCAATCCCGAAAACAAGACCGCGCGCCGGGTCGTGATCTACACGCCACCGGATTACGGCACGAGCGGCAAAAGTTATCCGGTGCTCTACCTGCTCCACGGGGCCAACGACTATGAACGCGGCTGGACGCAAACCGGCATGGCGAACAACATCATGGACAATCTCATCGCCGACGGCCAGGCCGTGCCCGCGATCATCGTGATGCCTTTCGGCCACGACACCACCGGCTCCAGCGGCAAATTGCCCGAGGTGCGCGCGCTCCAGGCCTCGCTCGGCTACACGCCGCCGCCGGGCGCCAGCGGCGCACCGGGCGGCGCACGGAGCCCCGCCCCGGCCGGCCCGAGTTACATGGAAAAGGATCTGTTGGGAATCGTAATACACTACGTCGAAAGTGAATTTCGCGTCATCAAGGACAAGGATCACCGCGCGATCATGGGCTACTCCATGGGTGGCGGGCACAGCACCGCGATCGGCTTCAGACATCCCGAGCTGTTCGCCTACGTCGGTGGCTTCAGTGGCTACGGCTCCGGCGCGCTGCTCACTGCCGACCCGGCGAAGACCAACCAGAACTACAAAATGATCTTCTTCGGATCCGGCACCGAGGACAACGCCGTCAACGGCGGCCGCACCCTGCATGCGACTCTCACCGAAAAAGGCGTGAATCACATCTGGAGCGAAGACCCCGGCTACGGCCACGATTACCAAATCTGGCGCATTTATCTCCACCGTTTACTACAAAAAACCTTCCGGGATTGAGGTTCCGACCGTCGCAGAGACCTACCACTAATGCTTCGCCTAACGGCTGCGCTTTAACCTCCCCTTCGCCTAATTGGCTCCGGCCTTGGTTCCGGGGCGCGGCTAATCGCCGCTGAGGGCAGTAAAACTCGATTCTCAGTCGGCGATTAGCCGACCCCCGAACCCCCCGTGGAGCCGATCTGGCGGAACTCTCAATGTAGCGCAGCCGTTAGGCGAAGCATGAGTGGTTAAAACCGGACCGGTTCTTCTCTGCCTCGGCCTTGCACGATGGGATTTGGTGGTTTGAACGCACGCCCTAGGCGCGCTGAAATTACATGACCGGACAGTAAAGATGGGTATCGACCCAATCCTCTGCTACCATTGTCTGGTTCCGACGGTATCGCAGCGGCGAACCGGTCGTAAAATCCCCGCCCTCTACCCCTGAGCATGAAAACAAGATCTGGTTTTGTCGTCACCATAACGGCAGCGCTCCTCCTGCCAATTGTCACCTTGAAGATCGCTGCCGAGGTGGCCGCTGCACGCGCCCCCGCCCAAGCCCGGCCCCAAGGTCCGTGCGATGTCTACGCTGCCGCGGGCACGCCTTGCGTCGCAGCCCACAGCTCGACGCGCGCCTTGTCCGCCGCCTACCACGGCCCGCTCTACCAAGTCATGCGCCAGTCGGACAGCAAGACGCTCGATATTGGCGTCGTTCCCGCCTCCGCGACCGACGCCGGGGGCTACGCCGATTCCGCTGCCCAGGACGCGTTTTGCGCAAATACCTACTGCTGGATTACCACGCTCTACGATCAATCCGGCAAGGCCAACCACCTGGTCCAAGCTCCGCGCGGTGGGTTCAGCGGACCGGCGATGGGCGGGTTCAACAATCTTCCACTCGCCGACATGGCTCCCATCACCGTCATGGGGCACAGGGCGTACGGCGTCTTCATCGCGCCGGGCATGGGCCTCCGTTGGAACGACGCCCACGGCACCGCCGTCGATGACCAGGCTGAAGGACAATACTGGGTCATCAGTGGCCATCACTATAACTCCGGTTGCTGTTTCGACTACGGTAACGCCGAGACCGACAGCCGGGACAACGGCGACGGCACCATGGAGACCACCTACTTTGGCAATGCCACTCCCTGGTATCACGGCCCGGCCCCGGGACCCTGGATCATGACCGATCAGGAAAATAACCTGGTGGGCTGCGTGACCGATTCCCCGACCAACAAGAACTGCGACCTGCCGATCATCACGTGGCGATTCGTCACCGCCACAGCCGATGGCGAGCCTCATCACTGGCGATCGATGGGGGGCGACGCGCAAAAGGGGGAAATGAAAATCATGTTCGACGGACCGCGTGTCCAAAATCCGCGTAACAGCTACGACCCGATGCGGAAGGAAGGCGCCATTCTCCTCGGCAACGGCGGCGACAACAGTGTCGGCTCCCAAGGCACCTTCTATGAAGGTGCGATGACCGCGGCGGGCACGTTCCCTTCGCTGGAGACGAACCAAAAGCTTCAGGCCAACATCGTTGGGGCGAAATATGATGTCGCGCGCCTGACTGTGGCACCGGCGTCCGCCGTCGCCACCCCGCCCGGCCTCCAGACTTTTTCGCCGGGCTCCTCCCATGAGACCACCGTGACATTTACCAATACGACCGGGGCCCCGGTGACGGGCCTGAAGCTGAGCCTGGTTGCGCCGGCGGGCTGGAATTCCACTTTGTCCGGCGGCACCGGAGCATCCAAGACCATTGGAGAGGCCGTCGCCCCCGGGGCGAGCGTGAACGCGACTTTCAAGATCACCTCGGGTGCTGCGACCTTCAACGGCGATCTCGTCGGCAACGCCTCGTGGAAAACTTCCAGTGGTCAGGCCGGGTCGGAATCCGCGACGGAAAAGGTGCGCAACGTCAGCCCGATCACGATCAACGAGTTCGCGGTGAGTTCGGGTTCACCCGCCAACTCCAGCAATTCGTTCATCGAACTTTTCAACGGTAGCGACAGCGCCATCGATATTTCGAACTGGACGCTCACGCAGCACCCAACGCAGCAGGCAATTTTTTCATCGGTCAAAATCCCAGCCGGCACGAAACTCGCCGCAAAAGGCTTCTACCTGCTCGGCCTGGCGAATTCCGGACTGGCCATCCCGGCCCACAAAGGTGACACCACACTGCATGTGCGCAGCACCGCTGACATGAAGGTCGGAGATACGATTGAAATCGACACTGGCACCGCCGTGGAAACGCGCAAAATCGCATGCATCGGAACCGCGGCCAGCAACAGCACGACGTTGTGGCAGCCGCTACCCGACGGGCCAGTGATTACGATCCCCGCCGGCGCAACCAACGTGCCGGTCACGAGCGTGGCGAACTTTGAAGTCGGTCAAAAAATCGGTATCGGCCATGGCGCCACTTACCCTGCGGTCGCCGGCACGCTGGAAAAATACGAGGTCGTTACCGTGACCGCCGTGGGAAAACCGGGGACGCAAGCCTGGCTGGCCGCCGACGCGAAGCCCGGCGACACCAACATCAAGGTTTCGTCCCTCCTCAACATTTCCGTCGGCGACCAAATCCGGTTGGACATCGACAGCATGGGACACGGCATCGAAACCGTCACGGTCACGAGTGTCGGCACACCCTCGGCCACCCGGCCGGGGGCCGGGCCGGTCGCGAACCCCGGCACCGGACTCGAACTGGCCGCGCCCCTCAAGTTCATGCACGCGGCGAACACGCCATTCAGCGCGCGGGGCACAGGCATCAGCTTCGAGCCGGCGACCGGGGTCGCCCACTCCAGCAACGAACCGGCTCAGCCGCTGGGCACCGGCCTTACCATCGACCAGCCGTTGGAACGCGATCACGCGATCGAATCGGTGGTGCGGGACGCGGCGGTCACCACGGCGGGCTATCAAGGAACCGCCACACCCAACCAATGGTTCGGCGGTCCCGTGCTCTCGACGGGCGCGGGCAACATGGTGCTGCGCGATGCCGGCGGTTTGGTGGCCGACAGCTTGAACTACGGCCTGCTCGTTGATCCATGGGCGTCGGAAGGCTATCAGGCGACCTCCGGTGCGGGCGAGAGTGGTTGCCGGGTCCCGTCGCCATCCGCCAGTCGCGGTGGATTCGGCGGACCCGGCCCGCAAGCCGCCACCGCGCTCAATCGCAGCGCCGGGCGATTTCCCGACGGGGCCGACTCGGACAGCAATTGCCGCGATTTCCAATTACAGGCGGCTACTACGTTGCCGGTTGAATCGGCGGCCGGGGCGAAAAACATCAAGGTGAACAGCGTGGCCGATTTCGCCGTCGGGCAAACCCTCACCCTCGATTCCGGCGCGAATCTTGAGACCGCGGTGATCGCGACGCTCGGAACTCCCGGCAGCACGACGGTGGGCACCGCTACCAGCGCGGGTGCCACCGTTATCCCGGTTTCAAGCGCAGCCGGCTTTGGCGTCGGACAAACCATCACCATCGACAATGGGGAGAATCTTGAGTCTGCGGTGATTGCCTCAATCAACCCGGGCGGTCGCAACCGCGGGAGTCCCGCCCTCACCGTGACCGCTCCACTCAAAAATGCTCACGCCGCCGCGGTACAGGTGTCGGGCAGCGGCATCACGTTCGCAACCGCGTTGAACCACGCGCATGAATCCGGAACGGCGATCGCTAATGACGCTCCGACGCCCGGCGCTGCCAATCGCTATGCCCGGCGCGTGCAGTGAGGACGCCGCGAACGTTGGAACCTGCGATCACTGAAAGGTGGAACGCGCTGACCCCAGCGCGTTGCGGCGAGGCTGCACCGAAAGGTGGTCGCCGATTGCTAAATCCGTCTATTTAGACTCGCCTATTTAACTGACACAGATTCGCCGGAATGAAACGCAACGCGCCGACACACCCCGCCCTGCGGGCACCCCTCTCCCAGAGGGGATTTTCGATTGCCCAGGTCAGGGTCCCCTCTGGAGAGGGGTGGCGCGTCGCGCCGGGGTGTGTAAGGCTGATTGGCGAGGCTCAATAGAAGCGCGAACTCTGATGTCGGACAAATCTGTCTCCCCCTCTCGCGAAGGTCGACCCTGGTGGAATTGGGCCACGACCAGCGTGAGCGCGCTCGCCCTGGCCTTGAGCACCTATCTCGGCTGGCACTCATTGCGCGGGGGGCACGTCATCGGTTGCGATGGTGGCAGACCGTGCGACCAGGTGTTGAGCAGTCGTTGGTCCACCATCGGTGGGGTTTTGCCGGTGAGCGGGTTGGCCGCCGGCGTGTACCTGGCCATGTTGATTGCGAGCCTTTCCGTTGGGCCGTCAGGGGTGCTGGCGGTGCGACAACTCGCGTGGCGGGCGATGCTGCTCCTGGCCGGTGCCATCGCTGGAAGCGCGGTTTGGTTTATCATTGTCCAGCTGTGGCTGGTGAAAGCGTTTTGCCCTTACTGCATGGCCACGCATCTCGCGGGCCTCACGCTATCAGCCCTGGTGTTCTGGCAGGCTCCCAAACGGTTCGCGAGTACGCTGGCAAACGCCGGTCCGCCCATCCGCCGCCTCGGCGCCATGGGCGCGGCGATGGCAGGTCTGTTGGCCGTCATCCAGACGAACATCACGCCACCCGCGACGTATCTCGGTGGTGAGTCGCGGAGCAATGTAGCGAATGCCGGCGCGCCTGCCATGCCTATCACCGGACCGGCAGATGCGCGCTATGTCGTCAGGCTGCTGTTCGACTACGAATGCCCGCACTGCCAGCGATTGCATTTCATGCTCGCTGAGGCGGTTCGCCGCTACCACGGGCAACTGGCGTTCGCCTTGTTCCCGACCCCGCTCAACAGCCGATGCAACTCCTACGTCCTGCAGGACGTCGAGCAATTCAAGGATTCCTGCGAGCTGGCCCGCGTTGCCCTCGCCGTGTGGTTGGCGAACCGCGAGGCTTTTTCGGAGTTCGACCAGTGGATGTTCCTGCTCGAATCGGGTGACTCCTGGCATCCTCGCGGGCCCGACGCCGCCAAGGCGAAAGCGATCGAATTGGTCGGTGCCGAGAAATTCGACGCCGCCCTCGTCGATCCGCGAATCGATCAATGCCTGCAAGCTGCCGTTCGACTTTACGGCAGCACGATCCAAGGCAGCAGCGCCGTGCCCAAACTCATCTTCGGCTCTCGCTGGGTGGTTCCCGAGCCACCCGACGCCGACCAGCTTGTTTCGATCCTGCAGGAAGCCCTAATGCTTCCCAAACCTTAGTCGTGGTGGCCACCAAGGACGCGGCGCAAGCATCTCCCTCCCGGTCGTGTCCTAGTTTGTCGTTGCGAGGAGTCGCGCGAAGCGCGCGACGAAGCAATCCAGCCCTGCGACTGGCTCTGGGCCTTGGCTCGCCACGGCTGGCTTCGCCAGCCTCGCGATGACAGGTCATATTAGGAGACTACCTCCCTCTCCTGCATCAGATCGAGGCCGTGTCGGAAGAAGATGACCGGCCGATCTAGCAACCATCGAAATAGGAACGTCCCGCCAGCTTAGTTAGTCGGCTCGGAACGCCTCGTTGGGCGGTTAAAAGGGGTTGTCTCCACGCCGTAAAGCGGGGGGTTTACCTACTGCCCAGACGGTGAAATTCCGGCAGACTGGGAAGTACACCAATCTCGTCGTGAACAGCACCATCATTTTCCCCACCTCAGCAGACACGGGGAAAACTCATTACTTTAGATCGTTGGAATCGCTCCGGGGCGTTGCCGCGCTGGTGGTGGTCCTCTTTCACGTGGGGTGGCTCACACCACTCTATAACCTCGGCCTGGTGAGGAATGGTTATTTGATGGTCGACTGCTTCTTCATCCTGTCCGGGTTTGTCATTTGTCACAGTTATGGCAGCAAGATCCAGACAGGAACGCACATCGCCAAATTTGTGTGGCTGAGGATTGGGCGGCTTTATCCTCTGCATTTCGTGCTCATCTTCGTGGCTCTGGCCATGGAGTGCGCCAAATACTATGCGGAAAGAAAATACGGCATCGTTTCTGTTTACGGGGCATTTGCGGCCACCAACGGATATTCCCTTATTACGAACCTGCTGCTGGTTCATGACTGGGGATTCCATCATTTGACCAACTACAATACTCCCAGCTGGAGCATCAGCGCGGAGTTCTTTGTGAACATTCTCTTTTGTCTTATTTTGTTTGTCGCGAAGTCACCCCGGACACTGGTGCTGGTTTCAATCGCCTTGATCGGCTTCAGCACGTTCATACTTACCAGCTGCAGCTCTGGCCTCACCACGACAATGGATTACGGGGTATTTCGATGCCTGCTGGGATTTTTCGTTGGGGTACTCGTGTATCAGCTCTATCGCGCCCGGGGTAAGAAGCAGGAACAGCCTGCGCCTCAAAATACTTTTCTGTCGAATGCCCTGCCGTTCGTATTCGGTTTTCTTCTGGTGGCTTTACTCTCCGTCAAAATTCCCGGCACCTCGGACTTCCTATTGCTGCCGATTGTCGCGTGTTTTTTGCTCTTCCTGGTGAGGGCGCCGGGCGGGGTGGCCGACCGTTGCCTGACCTGCAAGCCCCTCTCATGGTTGGGCAAGGTATCGTATTCAATTTATTTGGTCCATTACCCGATCCTCTGGGCCTATTTGCAGACCGTCCGGGTGGTCCTAAAGGCGCCGGTCGTGATGATCGAAAATGAAAAAGTCCCGGTCCCCCACTGGTTCGTGGCCAACGTTCTCCTCGTGAGCGCCATCGGGACGGTGCTCGTAGTCTCTCATTTTAGTTTTAGATGGATAGAGGAGCCTTTTCGAAAGAGGTCCAAGGCACTCGCGGCGCGATGGTTTCTGGAAAGCAATGATACAAAGGCAGCTGAAACTCTGGGCTGGACCCCGGCCATTGGCCAGTGGATCGGATACCAGGTCCGTAAAGCTCTACGTGCCGCCACTTGAAAAGTTCGCCTCTTGGAGGGACGCGGCTTCATCATTCTGGCTCTTGTGCCGTCATATTCCGATTTTTCACCTGTTACTCCGACCGCGCGCCGGGTTAGGCTGGCTCGTGTTTTGACGGCATGCCTGCCACCGCGACGATAACCAAAACCGTTCCTCCGGGATGGCCCTCTCCGAAGTGCTGCCTAGCAGGGTGGAGCATTCAGTTGTTTCTGCCTAGGAACGACGCAACTCTGGATTCTGGCGCTTGTTATGGATGACTGTTTTGAAAGGCACACTCCGGCATTGAAATACGATAACAAGTTACGTAACGTTTTATCATGCCGTATGAATCGCTTAGCCGAAACCGTATAATTCAAGCCCTCCGCCGCTTAGGCGAGCTGGCGCATAAGCAGAAGGTGACCCTCGAACTTTCCCTCTACGGTGGCGCGGTGTTCACGTTGGTTTATGGCTCGCGCGATGCGACCCGGGACGTGGACGCCGTGGTACGCCAGAGCGATATTGGCAAAACGTTAGCCGCGAAGGTAGCCGCCGAGCTGGGCCTGCCTGACGACTGGCTGAACGACGACGTGAAGCAATTTCTAGCCGAGAAAGAGGCCAAGCGCAGCCTCCCAGAAGACGATTTCGGCAAGGGCATCCGGATTGCCGTCCCTACTGCCGCTTATCTTTTGGCCATGAAGCTTCGCGCCTGTCGTCCGCCCTTGCCCGGCTATGCGGGCGACTACGCCGATATTCGTTTTCTGGTGCAAAAAATGGGGATTGGCTCGGTCGAGGAGGCCGAGGCCTATCATGATAACTTTTTCCCGCACGATGCGCTCACGGCCGAGGCCCGGGAGGTCGTCAAAGGCGCAATCAAGCCCCGCACATGATCACACGCCCAAAATCATTGAAGGACGTAGCCGAGCAGTCCGCCTCGCTCAGCGAGTTCGGCCTGAACCTGCGCGACTGGCTGCACGAGCTGCGCCGCGCATCTTCGCGCACCCAAGCCGCGGCCACCATTGTCGACGAACCGCCCCGGCTACGGGAGAAATTTCCGCAAGGCTACGTCGCCGATGCCTGGCTGGGGGCCTATGCGGAGCACTTGGCGCGGAAGGTTGATCGCACGGCGCCGGCATGGGCTTTCGCGCCCGAGCGCGTTGCGACCGACCCCGTTTTTGACGAGGGCTCCGATAGTCCGACCTTGCGCGCGCTGGCGCTGGCCCATGCTCCCGCAGCCTTCAAGCGCCGGAATATCTTCACACCTTATGTGGATCTCCCGCTACGGTTGCGCGCCGGAAGGCCCACAAAATCGCTCGAAGAGAAGCGCAAAAATAACGCCGAGCGCCAGCGCCGCTTCCGGAAAGCGCGACTCGAAGAGCTGGCAACGCTGCGAAGACTGGCACGCAAGCACTCCAAATGAAGCGGATGATGGGAGAGTCATTCCCCGTAACGCCCAATTCTTCCGGAGTGGAAAATCTGGTGTCAGTTTTGGTGTCCGGTCCGTCTCGAGATTTCGGGCCGCCTTCGTCCCGCGCCTGCGGGACTACGGCGTGGCATTTATCGGCTTCCGATAAGTGGCCTGCCAGCCGTAGCCACGTGAGTTTCGCATCGGGTGTGAAACGCCGTCCGTCGCCAAGCCTATGGACGGCAGCCTTCGCTCTCGCTTCGCTCGGCGAAGGCTGGAGGTGCGGGGCGGAATCGAACCGCCGAATAGAGCTTTTGCAGAGCTCGGCCTTACCACTTGGCTACCGCACCGGACCAAAACGAGCGCGCAACTTGGGTCAATTTCCGGGCTTCCGCAAGAACTGAAATCATGCGCAAAACCAGGAGGATTTCCCTGAGCAATTGGCCACAAAAAGCACAAAACACGCAAAAAAGAATGCCCCGCTGCCTCCATCTTCACTCCATTCCGCCGTGTTTCCGCCGCTCGATGGCGCGTCCTCGGCGCATGGCGGAATGGCGGTAAGTAGAACCCGCTTTCGGTTCATTCCGTCTCTGGTTTTGCGTTTTTTGTGATTTTTGTGGCCAACCTCCGGTGGTTCGATTCCCGGCGGGTGGCTACTTCGCGCTAGACTCCCCCGCTTCCTTTCCGGTTAATCGCCCCATGGCCTGCACCGTTTTCACCATCGCCAACCAGAAGGGCGGCGTCGGCAAGACCACCACGGCGGTCAACCTCGCCGCCGCCCTCGCCGAACGCAAGGTCCACACCCTCGTCGTCGACCTTGACCCGCAAGCCAACGCCACCAGCGCGCTGGGCGTCGAGAAGTTCGAGGGCAAGAGTCTTTACGGCCCCCTCCGCGGCGAAGGCAGCGCGTTCGAGATGCTGACCCCCACCGCCTGGCCGCACCTCGCGCTCATCCCCTCCGAGGTCGACCTCGCCGCCATCGAGATCGAGCTGGCCCAGCAGCCCAATTACCTCATGCGCCTGCGCTCGGTGCTCGAACCACTCCGCAGCTCCGGCGGCTATCGCGCCATCATCATTGATTGCCCGCCCGCCCTGGGCATGCTCTCGATGAATTCCCTCGCCGCCGCCGATCACCTGCTCATCGCGCTGCAATGCGAATACATGGCCCTCGAGGGCCTTGGCCAGATTCTCAAGGTCGTCGAGCGCCTCAAGAGCGCCGGCGTCAACCCCACCCTCGATGTCGGCGGCATCATCATGACGATGTACGACAGCCGCACCAACCTCTCGAAGCAGGTCGTGGACGAGGTCCGGCAGCATCTGTCGAACAAGATTTTCGACACTCTCATCCCCCGCACCGTCCGGCTCAGTGAGGCGCCCAGCTTCGGCAAACCGATCTTCGCCTACGATCCGCAGGGTCCCGGCGCCATCGCCTACAAGGCCCTCGGCAAGGAAGTCGCCGAGCGCTTCGGTTTGAAGGGTTCAGATTGATGGAGGGCCCCGCATCCCTGCGGGCCGTGGCGCGTTCTCGAACCGGCTCGCAGGGACGCGAGCCCTCCACCTGACAGCCTGCTTGCGATTTTCCCGTCTGTCCTCTGACTTCTGTCCTCTGCTATGCTCTCCACCCTGAACAAATACCGCGCCGTCTTCTCCGTCGGGCTGCAGAGCAACCTGGTCTACCGGATGAACTTCGCCATTCGCGGTTTCTTTTCGTTCTTCCACCTGATCGTGGTGTTCATCCTCTGGACCGCCGCGTACACGGGCAGCAAGGCCATCGGCGGCTTCAGCTTCGCCCAGACCTTCACCTACTTCGTGGCGCTCATCGTCGTGCAGTTCATGATCGGCGCGTTCAACGAGGACTACCAGATCAGCGAGGACATTCGCAATGGCCTGATCAACCAGTTCCTGCTCAAGCCGGTCAACTACTTCGCCTACCGCTTCAGCATCTACCTGTCGGCCCGGCTTGTCACCGGCCTGCTCATCCTGCTGCCGGTGCTCCTCAGTTATCCTTTGCTCAAGGACTACCTCGTGCTGCCCACGGACCTCTGGCGCCTCACCCTCGGCCTGCCCGCCCTGGCCATGTCAGCGCTCATCCAGTTTGGCATCGCCTACTGTTTCGGCTTGATGAGCTTCTGGTTCCTCGAGATCCAGGGCCTCGTGATCCTCTCGATGGCCCTTGAGTCGGTGCTCGGCGGACAGATCTTCCCGCTCGACCTGATGCCCGAGTGGCTCTTCCGCATCTCGCAATACCTGCCGTATTACTACCAGATGTATTTCCCCGTCGCGATCTTCACCGGTCGCATCAACGACCCGACCCTGGTGCTCAACGGCCTCCTGATCCAAGCCTGCTGGGTCCTGGTGATCATGGCCCTCGGCCAGGTCCTCTGGCGCCGCGGACTGAGGCTGCATACTGCAGTCGGCGGCTGAATCAAATTAAGAATTAGGAATTATGAAGTAAGAAAATCCCCGAAACCCGCACCTTCGCTGCCTCCGCCTTCTTCCTTCTTAATTCATCCTTCTTCCTTCGATGAACCACTACTTCCGCCTCTGGCTCACCTCCGCCCGCTATTCCATCATGCGGGCACTGATGTTCCGCGGGGATTTCTTCATCTGGGCGCTGGTCGAGCTGTTCTGGATGTCGGTCAACCTGCTGATGATCTCCGTCATCTACGACCACACCAAGCTGGTCGCCGGGTGGAGCAAATACGAGATGATGCTTCTCGTCGGCACCTCCATGCTGATCCAACGCTTCCTGATGGGATTTTTCTGGAGCAGCATCTTCGAGATGGGCCGCAACATCCGCAGCGGCCACTTCGACTTCTTCCTCGCCCAGCCCGGCAACGTCATGTTCATGGCCACGACCCGGAAGATCGATCCCGACAGCCTGATCAACTCCGCCGTCGCCATGGCGGTCGTCATCTACTCAGTGCGCCAGCTTGGCCTGCATCCGAGCACCGCTGATCTCGCGCTCTATGTGCTGCTGGTGGCCTGCGGCGTCGTCATTCACTACAGCATGCTGGTGCTGTGCATCACGCCGGCCTTCTGGATCACGAGCGCACAGGGCATCGAGGGCAGCTATTTCACGCTCAGCGAATTCTCCCGGCTGCCCCGCCAGGCCTTCCACGGCCTGGCCAACATTGCCTTTGTCTGGGTCCTGCCGGTCGTCGTCGTGAGCAATGCCCCGGCCAGCACTCTCCTTCATGGCTTTGACCTCAAGGTCGTCGGCTGGCTGCTGGTCATCACCGTGGTGTGGTTCAGCCTCGCCGTGATCCTCTTTCACCGCGGCCTGCGGCGCTATTCGAGCGCATCCAGCTGAACTTCGTTCAGTAAATGCCAAAGGCCAAACTCCAAATGCCAAACATACGCCTCCGTCATTCTGATCCCGCAGCCGCGGGAGAAGCATCCACGAACAAGTTGCCCGGTCCGACTGCGTGGATCCTTCGTTCCACTCAGGATGACTATCAGTTATTTGCTGAAGCTCAGGGTGTGATTTATTTGGCCATTGGCCTTTGGCGTTTGTGATCTGGCCATGCCCTCACACCTCAATAAAATTGCCGAATTGGAAAAACGCCTGGGCTACGCGTTTCGCCAGCCGGCCCTCCTCGCCGAGGCCCTGACGCACGGCTCCTACCTGCAGGACGATCCCGCCGCTGCACCGCACAACCAACGCCTGGAATTTCTCGGCGACTCTGTGCTGCAGTTCATCCTGACCGACGCGCTCTACCGCGACTATCCGGCCGAGCGCGAGGGTGTGCTCAGCCGCCGCCGGGCTGTGCTGTCGAAAGGCGAGTTCCTGACCAGGATGGCCCGCGACCTCGGCCTCGACGCCAGCCTGCGGCTGAGCAAGAGCGAGGAAGATGCCGGCGGCCGCAACCGCGCCTCGATTCTGGAAGACTCCTTCGAAGCGCTGGTCGGAGCCATCTATCTCGACAGCGATCTCGCCACCACGCAGGCGCTGGTGCTTGGTTGGTATGGCCCGCTGGGCGAGCGGCTCCTGGTCTCGGAGGACGCCGAGAATCCCAAGGGTAGCCTGCAGGAGCTGGTGCAGCCGGAACACGGCAACGTTGCTCTACGCTACGAGGTCACCACCACCAGCGGACCTAAACATGCCCGCATCTTCGAGGTCGATGTATTCCTCAACGATAAGAAGCTCGGCACCGGTTCCGGTCCATCGAAGAAAGTGGCCGAGGAAGCCGCCGCGCGAGTGGCGCTGGCGGTGTTGCGCTCGGAAAAGTAGGTCGAGCGCGGCCTCCGGACGCGCCCTTCGCTACGGGAATCCAACAACGCGTCCGGAGGCCGCGTTCCACCTGTAGCCAATCGTCAACTTGAATTGCGCTGGCGCTGCCGGGTAATCTGGCAATCGTTCCGTCTTTCCGCGTTTCCGCGATAGATTTGTCAGAAGAAACTTCCGTTCCGCGTGTCAGGATCACCGGAGTTTGTCCGGCAGCGCACCCCCATGCCCTGACGGAACTGGTTCGGACACACCCCGCCCCGGTCTGGCTCGTGCTCCACGAGGACGCCACCCAGGCCGATTCAATCGCCGAGGACCTCGCCCTGTTTCACTCCGCCAGTGGCAACCCGGTCGCACTGGAAATTCTTTCCTTCCCCGAGGCTCGGGTCGAAAACCGCGAGCTTCGCGAGACCTTCAACCATGCCAGCGACCGCCTGGCCGTGCTCTCGCGCCTTCGCGCCGTTCCCCCTGGCTCTCAGCTCTCAACTCTTGCCCCGCAGAATCGCGATCCCGCGGCCGCGGGACGCGCGAGTTCTGCGGAAGCATCCCGGGCGGCAAGCATGCCGCAACGGGACAGCTCTCAGCTAGTGATCCTGGCTACGCCAGGATCACTTCTTCAGCCCGTGCCGGCACCGGCTGACTTCGCCTCGCGCGAGACCGGGCTGCGACGAGGCGAGACGCGCCCGTTCAAGGCCCTCCTCGAATTGCTGCACACTTACGACTATGACAGCGAGGCCGTGTGCGAGTCGCCCGGCCAATACGCCGTGCGCGGCGGCATTGTAGACGTCTATCCCATCACGGCCCACCAACCCTACCGGCTGGATTTCTTCGGCGACACGCTCGAGGACATCCGGACGCTTGACCCTGTCACCCAGCGCTCAGGTGAATCCGTGGCGGAAGTCATGCTCACGGCCGCGCCGCGCGATCACACCCACGTGCCCACCGGCAGCCTGCTGGACTACCTGAATCCGGCCACGCATGCCGTTTTGCTGGAGCCCAAGGCACTGGAGGAAGTGTTTGATTTGCAGGAAGCAGGAAGTCCGCCGCAACCGCCGGGCCGGCCGCAACCCATTCCCGGCGGGCCCAGCGGTCCCGCCCTACCCCAATTCCTGTCCGAGCTGGCCAAATCCTGCGCCGGCCTGTTCGGGCTCGGCGATCTCGACCTTGCCAGTGACCTCTTCGACCACGCGACGAGCGAAGAAACCTGGGACACCGAATCGCTGGCGCATCACCGCTCTTATCCCCAGGAGAGGCTCATCGCGCACGAACGCCTCCAGGCCGAGGATGAGGCCCGGCGCCAGTTCCTCGAGAAAGTCGCCACGTGGCAGCGAGAGGGCTACGCCGTCGATTTCGTAATTTCAAAGGAAGGTGAGGAGCAGCGGGTCCGCGAGCTGCTGGCCGAGGACAAGGCCCTGAAGAAGCTCACGCCCCGCTTTCTGCGCGGCACGCTGAGCGAGGGATTCAGAGTGACATATCGCACAGGTAGGGCGCGGACTCCGCTCCGCGCCGATGAGGACACGGCGGCGAAGGGACTCGCCGCCCTACCTTCCCTACCCAAGGGCTTGGTCGTCGTCTCCGAAACCGAAATCTTCGGCCGACGGCGTATCCGGCGGTCCGCCCCGAAGCGCGCCATCGCCGTCCAATCCGCGGTGGATCAGCTGCTCGACTTCTCCGAGCTGGTCGAGGGCGACTTCGTCGTCCACCTCCAGCACGGCATCGCCCAATACCGCGGGCTGACCAAGCTCGAGACGCAGGACGGCGTGCGCGAGGTCATCTCGCTGGAGTTCGACGACAAGGTCACGCTCCACGTGCCGCTCCAGGAGTCGCATCTGATCAGCCGTTACGTCGGCCTCTCCAAGGCCAAGCCCCAGCTCGGCCGCGTCGGGTCGGGCCGCTGGGAAAAGGCCCGGCAGGCCGCCGAGCGTTCGACGCTCGATTTCGCCGCCGAGTTGTTGGCGATCCAGGCCAAGCGCGAGGCCCAACCCGGTCACGCCTTCGCCGAGGACACGGTGTGGCAGCGGGAGTTTGAGGCGGCCTTTCCCTTCACGGAGACGCCCGACCAGTTGAAGGCCATCGTCGATGCCAAAGCCGACATGGAACGCACGCGGCCGATGGACCGGTTGTTGTGCGGTGATGTTGGCTTTGGCAAGACCGAGGTGGCGATCCGCGCCGCGTTCAAGGCCGTCATGGGCGGCCGACAGGTCGCGGTGATGGTGCCGACCACCGTGTTGGCGCAGCAGCACCTGAACACCTTCCGCGAGCGCATGGCCGGCTACCCGGTCGCCATCGAGATGCTCAGCCGCTTCCGCACCCGCAAGGAGCAGGCTGGCATCCTGACAGCCCTGGCCGAGGGCAAGATCGACATCATCATCGGCACGCACCGGCTCATACAGGACGACGTGAAGTTCCGCGAAATCGGCCTCGTGGTCGTCGACGAGGAGCAGCGCTTCGGCGTCAAGCACAAGGAGGTCTTCAAGCGCTGGCGGGCTCACGTGGACATGCTCTCGATGAGCGCCACGCCCATCCCGCGCACCCTCTACCTCGCCCTCACCGGCGCGCGCGACCTCAGCACGATCGAGACCGCCCCGGTCAACCGTCTCCCGATCCAGACCATCGTCAAAAGCTACGACGAGAAGCTGGTCGTCGAGGCGATCCAGCACGAGATCCGGCGCGGCGGCCAGGTGTTCTACCTGCACAACCGGGTCATGACGATCGACCATGTCGCCGGCCGCCTGCGCCAGTTGCTGCCGGACCTGACCATCGGCGTCGGCCACGGCAAGATGGGCGCGGACGGGCTGGAGCGAATGATGACGGATTTTGTGGCGGGCAAATACCAGGTGCTCGTCTGCACCACCATCATTGAGAGCGGCCTGGACATTCCGAACTGCAACACGCTCATTATCGAGGGAGCGGACCGTTTCGGCTTGTCCCAGCTCTACCAGCTGCGGGGACGCGTCGGCCGGTTCAAACATCAGGCCTATGCTTACCTGCTGTTGCACCGGCACGCGCGGGTGCTCGACCTCGCCCGGCAACGTTTGACTGCCATCCGCCAGCACAACCAGCTCGGCGCAGGTTTCCGCATCGCCATGCGCGACCTCGAGCTGCGCGGCGCCGGCAACCTCCTTGGCGCGGAACAGAGTGGTCACATCGTCGGCGTAGGCTTCGAGTTGTATTGCCAGCTGCTCCGGCAAAGCGTGGCGCGGCTCAAGGGCGACAAAGCGGCGGCCCGGGTGCGCGCGAGCGTGAAGCTCGACTTCGTCTTCGTCGGCGAGGGCGTCGATTCCTCGCGCACCGAGGCCACCGACAGCTTCAGCGCCCTGCGGCAAGCGGAGCGCAGCGAAGGGGTGATTGACCGTGTTCAGGCGCGGCTGACGCCGGACTATATCGGCGAGACGCGTTTGCGCATCGATGTCTACCGGCGGCTGGCGCTGGCCGAAAGCCCCAAGCAGGTCCGCGACCTTGAGCAGGAGCTGCGGGACCGTTTCGGCAAGTTCGGCGAACCCGTCCGCGCCCTGCTGCTCGTGACCGAAATCCGCGTTCGGGCGGAACAAAAGGGCCTCCTATCCGTCGAAACCGAGGGCAACCGCCTGAAGTGCCTCCGAAATTCAGGCCGGCACGATGATTACATCCAGTTAAGCAGTCGGTTTCCCCGCTTGACCGCTCCCACCCCCCTTGCAAGGTTGAAAGAAATAATCACATTCCTGCACAATCTCCCCGCTTCATGAGTCTCCGCTGTTTTCGTCCCGCCATCCTCACCTCCGCCTTACTTTTCGGAGCCGGCCTGGCCGCCAATGCTCAATTGGCATCAACGCCGCAGGACAATCTTAACTTGCGTTATGCCAATGGCATCGTGGCGATTGCCGAAGAGAAAATCATCACGGTGGACGACGTACGCCGCGAAATCGGCCCGCTCGTGCCGGAGATCCAAAAACAGAGTCGCAGCGAGCAGGAGTTCAATGAAAAGCTCGAGTCGCTGCAGGAAGACGTCATTCAAAATCTCATCGACCGCGTCCTGATCGTGAAGGAATTCTATAAGGACGAGAAGCGCAAGGTACCCGCCAGCTACATCGACAATCAGCTGGCCGAGACGATCATCACCCAGTTCGATGGCGACCGCAGCAAGTACCTCGCTTACCTCCGCTCGCGCGGCATCTCGCAGAAGGACTACCGCCGGGAGATCGAGGAGGACATGATTTACAGCTACATGCGCCAGCAGCAGACCAAGACGGGCAGCACGGTCAGCCCGGTACGCATCGAGGCTTTCTATAACGAGAACAAGGAGCGTTTCAACCAGGAGGATAGCGTGAAGTTGCGCCTGATCCAAATCGCCCGTGCGCCGGATGATACGGACGAAGGCTTGAAGGCCAGGGCCGATGCAATCCTGGCCGAGCTCACAGCCGGTGCCGACTTCGGCGACCTCGCCCGCAAATACAGCCAGGATTCCCGCAAGGGCAAGGGCGGCGACTGGGGCTGGCAGCGCCGCTCCGACCTGCGCAAGGAATTCAGCGATGTCATCTTCACCCTCAACAAGGGTGAGCGCAGCCAGCCGCTGATCACTCCGGAGGGCGCATTTTTATTTTTCGCCGAGGACCGCAAGTTTGCCGGCACCCTGCCCATTGACGAGGTCCGCCCGGAAATCGAGAAGGCCCTCATCCAGCAAGGTTCCCGCAAGGCCACCGAGCGGTGGCTCGAGAAGCTGCGGCGCAACGCCTACGTCAAGCACTTCTAAGACACAAACAGCTCGCGGGCCGGCGAGCGAAAAGCACCCCGGCCCATGAAATCCACCCCCTATCCCGCGCCGCGCGTCAAGGATCTTGCCACGAGCGAGCGACCGCAGGAGCGCTTGGAGAAACACGGTGCCACCACGCTGAGCGACACCGAACTGCTGGCGATGTTGCTCCGCAGCGGTTCCAAGGGGCTAAGCGTGGTCGGCATGAGCCAGCAGTTGATCACCGAGGCGGGATCGCTGGCCGGACTCACGCGCTGGCGCGAGGCGGACTTCCGCAAAATCAAAGGCATCGGTCGCATCAAGGCCCTCCAGCTCATCACCGTTATGGAAATCGCCCGCCGCGTGATGGGCGCGCCTGCAGATCCCAATCCAGTGCTTAACCGCCCGGAGCTAATATTTGCTCACTTTCGTCCGTTGGTCACCGGCCTGGCCGTGGAAAAATTCTGGGTGCTCTGCCTCAATCGGAAGAACCGCCTGCTCAAGCAGGTTGAAATCACTTCCGGTACTGCCACGAGCAGCCTGGCCCATCCCCGGGAAGTTTTTCGTGAAGTCATCCACCACGGCGCGACGGCGGTCGTGTGTGTGCATAACCACCCGAGCGGCGACCCCGCGCCCAGTGCAGCCGATGTGCAGGTCACCCGTCAGCTCCGCGAGGCGGCCAGAACCCTCGATATTGACCTCCAAGATCATGTGATCATCGGCCAGACAGCCACTGATCCACGGGGTACCGGCTACTACAGCTTTCGTGAGGCCGGGGTGATTTAAGGTAGGGCGGTGACTCCGATCACCGCCGCGGCGCGGAGCGGAATCCGCGCCCTACCATTTTGCAAAAAACCGCTTGGCAAAGGTCAAAACGCCCCCATACCTTCACCGTTCGTTTGTTTGATGGTGGAGTATCCAAGTGGTCAAAGGACGATGACTGTAAATCATTTCGGCTTTGCCGTTCACTGGTTCGACTCCAGTCTCCACCACCAATCTTCGCCTCGACCAGGCGAAGGTAAAAATTGCCCTCCAACGTTTTAGCGAAGGAGGGCTTTTTTATTCCCTTTGGGTCCAATACGCCGGAGTTTGAGCCGGCCTGGTCGGAATGTAGGAGCCTGCTTGCAGGCGATTCGGAACGCCCGCCACCCGACTAACTGCGGCATCGCTTGCAAGCAGCCTCCGACAAAAATTGTAGGTCGGGCTTTATACCCGACGACCAACGTCCATGTCGGGGATTAACCCCGACCTACAGTATCCAAGCAGCGGTGGGAAACCCAATGGACCCACTACCATATTTTCGCCCCGCTTGCTAACTTCCTCCAGCCCGGCGAGTCTGATCTGTAATGGATACCTTGCGGCAGTTTTACGATGCGGTGCGGGACCATCCTTTCACCAACGCCCTGCTGCCCCACCTGCTGACCGTGGCAGGTTTCCTTTTGGCTTTTTTGGCCATTGCCCGATTGATGAGCGAGCGCAAGCAACCGGGCAATACATTCGCCTGGTTGTTTGCCATCGCCTTCGTGCCCTGGCTCGGTGTGCCGTTTTACCTGCTCTTCGGCGGCCGCAAGGTCAAGAAGCTGGCCGCCCGCAAGGCCCAGCTCCGTCCCCTGCTGCCAGCTTGGCCGCCCGTGGCATCAGCCGAAACATTTGCCGCCCGGGTACTCACTCTTAACGGCGCCTGTCCGCCGGTTGGCGGCAACCGCGTGCATTTCATCACCACGGGCGAGGAGGCCTTTGCCCAACTCGAGAGCAGCATCCGCGAGGCCAAGCACGCCATCCACGTCATGACCTTCATTCTCGGGCGTGACGCCGTGGGCAAACGCATCATCCGGCTCCTGGCCCAGCGCGCCCGCGACGGCGTCAAGGTGCGCCTGCTGCTCGACGCTCTCGGCTGTTTCCCCACCAGCGGCGGCTTTTGTGATCCGCTGCGCAAAGCCGGCGGCGAGGTCGCCAAATTCATGCCGGTGATGCCGCTCCAAACCCGCGGCTCCGCCAACCTGCGCAATCACCGCAAAATTGCCATCTTCGACCACCGGATTGCCGCGCTGGGCGGGCGCAATCTCGCGGTCGAGTACATGGGTCCGACTCCGCTCAAGCGCCGGTGGCGCGACTTCGGCGCCGGAATCGAGGGACCAGCGGTCAGTGTGCTCAACGAGATATTTCTCACCGACTGGTGTTACGCGAGTGGCCAGTCCTTGGATCGTCTCCGCGCCGACCTGCCGCCCACCGTGCCCGCGGCCGCCGGCAAGAGCGAGATCCAGATCGTCACCAGCGGCCCCGACGTGGCGGGCGACCCGCTGTACGAGGGCATCCTGTCGCTGGTGCAGCAGGCCGAGCGCAGCATCTGGATTGTCACCCCCTACTTCATCCCCGACGAGGTGCTGCAGCGCTCCCTCATGGTGCAGGCGCGCGCCGGGATCGACATCCGGCTCGTCGTGCCCGCGAAATCCAACCACCCCGTCACCGACCTCGCCCGCCGCTTTCACCTGCGCGAGTTGCAGGCTGCCGGCGTCAAGGTGCTGTTCTATGGCCCCGGAATGAACCACGCCAAGCTCATCGTCGTCGATGAGGCCGTGGGCCTGTGGGGTTCGGCCAACATGGACATGCGCAGCCTGTTCGTGAACTTCGAAATCGGTGCCCTCACCTACTCGGCGGCGGACACCCGCCAGCTCGCCCGATGGATGCAGGAGGTCTTTACCCAGGCCAAACCCATGCCCGCACCGGCTAAGCGGCAGTCCCTGCTGCCCACGATCGGCGAGGAAATCGCCCGCCTGCTTGCACCGATGCTGTAGGCTGTAGGGCGGGATCGCTGATCCCGCCATCCGAAGGATGGGCGCCGGTTTCCATGCCAGCACCATGTCGCCGATGTGGAAATCGGCGACCACCTAAGCTCAGTAAAGATCCTCGGGGCAAGCCCCGAGGCATTAGATCAGACCCGCCAGGCCGCTGTTTCTGGCCGTTTTTTGTAGGAGCCTGCTTGCAGGCGAATCGGAACGCCCGCCACCGGACCGACCGCAGAATCGCCTGCAAGCAGGCTCCTACATCCCGACCAAGCCGAAGCACCTGTCGGCCATAGGCCTGGCGACGGCCGAAGCTTCGGGGTATTGCACCCACAGCGAATAAAAAAGGCGGGATCAGCGATCCCGCCCTACATTTGAAGCCAGCCCAGCGTCAGGCCATCGCACCAGCGTGCTCCAGCAGGCGAAGGGCTTCCCGCACTTCACGCCGCATCTCGGCCAGCGCCTCGCGGGCATCGTCAAACTGCGCCGTGGCCCGTTCGGCATACTCGGCCTTCATTGCGCCGGCCTTCTCGGCATACTGCGCCTTGACGGCCGTCCAGCGCTCGCCGATCGCGTGGAGCTTGGCGTCGGAGGCACGCAAAAGTTCATGGAGCCGGGCGTTGGCACTGACCTTCGGGCAGACCAATTTCTCGCCGAGACGGCGGCGGGCGTCGGCCAGCTGCGCGAGGAGGATCTTGTCCTCCGCCACGCGTCGCAAGCCATCCACCATGCCCAGTTTTTCCAGCGTCCAGATGGTCCACTTGGTCGGGTCCCACTGCCACCATTTCACGCCGTTGCGATAGTCGTGTTGGAACTCGTGGTGATAATTGTGATAGCCCTCGCCAAAGGTGAAGATCGCCATGAACCAGCTGTCCCGGGCGCTGCACTTGTTCGAATAGGGCTGGTTGCCCACCGTGTGGCAGAGCGAATTGATGAAGAAGGTCATGTGCTGCACCGCGACCACGCGGGCCACGCCGGCGAGCAAAAAGCCGCCGAGCGCGCCAGTCGCACCGCCGTGCCAGTAGCCGAGCAGGGCCGGAAGCACGAAGCCGAAGCCTACGGCGATCGCCACATAGTAGCGATCCTGCCATTGCACGAGCGCATCCTTGCGGAGATCGTTGACATTGTCATACGGCGGCTCGGGGTTGAGCTTGAAGAGGATCCAGCCGATGTGGGCATGCCAGAAACCCTTCGAGATGTCGTAGGGATCGTCGTCATGGTCCACGTGCTTGTGGTGACGGCGGTGGTCGGAAACCCAAGCGAGAGCGCAGTTCTCGAAGGCGGTCGCGCCGAAAATCAACGTGATCAGTCGCACGGGCCACTTGGCCTGGAACGCCATGTGGGCGAAAAGGCGGTGGTAGCCGAGCGTGATGCTCAGGCCGCTCGCGATGAAAAACAGGAGGAACATCGCCACTTGGAAGAGATCCACGCCGTAGTGCCACAGGTAGTAGGGCACGACGGTGCAGGTCACGAACGCCGTTCCCATGAGGAACGAGCTGTTGGTCCAGTTGATGCGGTCGGACGGTATGCGGAGTTTCACGACCCGAAGAGTGAGAATCCAACGGCCGGGGGCGAGCGAAAATCTTTGGATAAATTTACAAGTCCAGCCTGATGATTTTGAACACCGAGTGCGCAAAAATTGTCCGGTTTTACGACTCAGGCCGAAACCCGCCCGAGCCGGCCGGAGAGCGGCCACGAGATTTTCCTCGCCCCATCGCCCCAGAGCGGCGCCAGTTCCGCCTCCAGCGTGGCCACGGGATCGGATCCGTTCGCTTTGGCGAACCGGGCCACGGCGGACCAGCTGCGCAAGTAAGCCGTGAACTCGCCGAGAGCCCAATCGAGTTCCATGGCGGCCTTGGGAAAAGGTTCTTCGGCGAAAGCAAAATCCAGTTCACGATAGCCGGTCTCCGGATGATGCCGCTCCGGGGGCCAGTAGGGCCCGATGGGCCCGCGATAGAAACGATCCACCACGGCATCGATCCCGGGAGCAATCACACTCAAGCCATAGGTCCACAGTGCCACGATACCACCCGGCCGCAGCACACGCTTCACCTCGTCATAGAATTTTGGCCGGTCGAACCAGTGCGCGGCCTGCGCCACCGTGACGAGATCAACCGAGGCGTCACCGAGCAACGGAGCTGTCTCTGCCGCCTGATGGTATTGTACGCGGGGATGCGGCACGGCCTGGGCCAGCTGGGCGGCGCTCGGCTCGGTCGCGACCACTCGTTCGAAATGCGCCGCCAGCGCCACGGCCGCCTGCCCGTTGCCCGTCCCCGCGTCCCACGCCAACGTCCGGCCGGGAGCCAGACGGGCGAGCTCGGTGAACAAGGCCGGCGGATAGGTCGGCCGGGCTTTGGCATACGTCGCGGCCTGCTTGGAGAAATGATCCTGGAAACTCATGTGCACAGCCTCGCACAGAGGTGGTGGTTTTCTCCAGCGTCTTCAGCCTGTAGCGGCGCTCTATGAGCGTCGCTGATTTTGTAGGGCGGGGTCGGCGACCCCGCCCTACAGTCTACACTGCCCGCTTCGTGATGAACTCCTTGATCGCTGCAGCTTCCGCCGGCAGCCGGTGCTTGATGATCGGCCGGCTCTTCAGCTCTTCCAGGGCGGGTGCGGTCGGCACCTGGCCGGTGGCCGCCTGGATTGCGTCGGGGAACTTCGCCGGGTGTGCTGTGGCCAGCACGATGCTTACCCGTTGCGGATTGAGGTCCTTGAAAGCGCAGGCGGTGTGCGGATCGACGATGTAGCGGTAGCGCTCGTGTACCCGGCGGATGATGTTCGTGATCTCCTCGTCCGTCGCGGAGGACGAGCTGAAGACCGCCTTGTTGAGCAGGTCGAAGCGGTAGGCGCCGGTCGTCTTGATCTGCGCCATGACCGCACAGACCCGGGTCGGGTTCTCATCCAGCGCGTAGTAGAGGAAGCGCTCGAAGTTCGACGCCACCTGGATATCCATCGAGGGCGCGAGGCTCGGGTGCACCGGACCGCTGCGATACTCGGCGGTCGTGAACAACCGGTGCAGGATGTCGTTGCGATTCGTGGCCACTTTGAAGCCCATGATCGGCACGCCCATTTGCTGCAGCAGCCAGCCGGCGAAGACATTGCCGAAATTCCCCGTCGGTACGACGAACTCGACGTTCAACCGGTCGGACTCGGGCAGCCGCAGCCACGCATAGAGGTAGTAAACCGACTGCGCCAGCACGCGGGCGATGTTGATTGAGTTGACCGCGGAGAGCTGGTGCTGCGCCGCAAAGGTCTTGTTGGCAAAAATGTCCTTCAGGAGGTGCTGGGCGTCGTCGAAGCTGCCGTCGATGGCGATGGCGTGGACGTTGGCCGCCCCGGTGCAGGTCATCTGCCGCTCCTGCAGGGGCGAGACGCGACCGTCGGGATAGAGGATGAAAATGGCCGTGCGGGGTTTGCCGAGCAGTCCGTGGATGGCAGCGGCACCGGTGTCACCCGAGGTGGCGCCGAGCACGTTGATGCTGCGGCCGTTTTGCTCGCACTGCCAGCCGTAGAGGTTGCCGAGCAATTGGAGGGCAAAATCCTTGAAGGCCAGCGTCGGGCCATGGAACAGCTCTAGAACGTACAACCGGTCGTCAATCTTCCGAAGCGGGGCGATGTCCGGATGCGTGAAGGTCGCGTAGGACCGGTGGATCAGGCGCTCCAGCACGTCGGTGGGCACATCGGTGGCATACAGCGCCAGAAACTCGCGGCAAAGCTCGGCGTAGCTCAGGTTCTTCCACGCCGCGAGCCGCGGCGAGATGTCGGGCAGGCTCTCCGGGAGGAACAACCCGCCGTCGGGCGCGAGGCCAATGGCCACTGCCTCGGTGAAGCTGACGGGGTCGACCTGGCCTCTGGTGGAGATGAATCGCATGGCAGAAGACAGATGTCAGAAATCAGACGTCAGAGGGAGCTTTTTCCGGATCTTAAGGTAGGGCGCGACCGCTGGGCGCGCCGTTTGGACATTCGCGGACGGCCCGGCGGTCCGTCCCTACCAGCGCTGCCGCGCTAAGGTCAGAGAAGTGGCGGATCGGGCCTTTAATCTGTCCCCTAGTTTCTGACATCTGACCTCTCTGCCTATTTGCTCAGTCCAAAAACCTCGTGCGCGGCACGGGTCGCTTCGTCGGCCTTGGCCCGGTCGACGGCCACGGTGATCTTGATTTCCGAAGTGCCGATAAGCTGGATGTTGATGCCGGCCTCGCCGAGGGCGGTGAAGAGCGTCGCCGCCACGCCGGCATGCGTGCGCATGCCGACCCCGACCACCGAGAGCTTGGCGATGTTGTCGAAGGCTTTGACTTCGCCACCACCGAGTTTCTTGAGGACGGCCGGCAGCACCTTGACCGCACTCTGGGCGTCGTCACGTTGCACGGTAAAGGTCAGGTCGACGCCACCGGTGTGGGCGACGTTCTGGACGATCATGTCCACGTTGATGCTGGCGTCGGCCAGCGCCGTGAAGATCGTGGCGGCCGAGGACGGTTTGTCCGGCAGGTTGCTGATGACAACCTTGGCCTGGTCCTTGTCGACTGCGACACCGCGGACGACGACTTTTTCCATGTAAGCGACTTCTTCTTTCACGATGGTTCCTGGGTTTTGGTTAAAGCTGCTGCGGACCTCAAAGACGACGCCGTATTTCTTGGCGAACTCGACGGAGCGGGACTGCATGACCTTGGAGCCGAGGCTGGCCAGCTCGAGCATCTCGTCGTAGCTGATCTCCTGGATTTTCTTCGCGTTCTTCACGATACGAGGATCGGCGGTGTAGACGCCGTCCACGTCGGTGTAGATCTCGCACTTGTCGGCCTTGCAGGCGGCCGCCAGTGCGATGGCAGTGAGGTCGGAGCCGCCGCGGCCGAGCGTCGTGATCTGGCCATCCTCGTTGATGCCTTGGAAACCGGCGACGATGACCACCTTGCCATCCTTGAGGTCCTTGAGGATCGGCTTGGGGTTGATCTTCTTGATCTTGGCCTTGGTGAAGACCTGGTCAGTGAAGATGCCGGCCTGCGCGCCGGTGTAGGAGACCGCGGCCACGCCGACAGCATGGAGCGCCATCGCGGTGAGCGCGATTGTCTCCTGCTCGCCGATGGCGAGAAGCATGTCCATCTCACGTGTGTCGGGCCGGTCGGTAATGGCTTTGGCCTTGGCGATCAGCTCGTTGGTGACGCCGGAGCGGGCCGACACGACCACGACGAGGCTGTGGCCTTCCGCCTGGGATACCTTGATGCGCTGGGCGACGTTCTTGATCCGGTCGGTGTCGCCGACCGAGGTGCCGCCGTATTTCTGGACGATGAGAGCCATGGGATTAACCCTTTGTTATTGGCCCGCCGGGACGCGTCTTGGCAAGGCGCGATTGGCCACCTTGCGTCATATCGCAACCGTTGAACCACTTGCAGCAGGGCTGTACTTCAGAGCAGAAGCTTGCCGCCGGCCTTCTGCATCGCCTTGCGCAGCGAGCCATCCAACGTCGCCAGCGGCAGTCCCCGCCGCAAAGCCAATTCCAAGTAGGCTGCGTCGTAAACCGTCAACCCGTAGCTTTCAGCAAAGGACAAGGTCTTGGACCAAGCCACGGCCATTGTCTCGGAATCCACCTCGATATCGTAAACGGCCAAAGCAGATAGAAATTGCTCGATGCCCGCTTTGTCGATGCGGCCCTTGCGTTGGGCCCCAAGGAGCACATTGCCCAACTCCAGATGCCAGAGCGCCGGCACCCGCGCCTTGGCCCCGGCAGCAAGACGGTCGAGCAACGCATCCGTCTCCGGCGTCGCCTCGGACGCGAACACCCAGGGAATGGTCGCGGAGCAATCGAGGACGAATTCCTTCATTTGCGCCCCGCGTCAATCAAGGTGCGCACCGAAAGTCCCTTGAGACTGTAGCGCTGGCTCAGGGCCCGCAATTCCGCCGTGGCCTTCTTCCGCCGGTCCTTGGTCTGGGCGACGGCGGGGACCAGCCGGGCCACGGGCCGATTGTGCTTCGTAATTGTGATCTCCGCCCCACGCCCCACCCGCTCCAACAGCTCGGAGAACTTGTTCTTGGCCTCGAAGGCCCCCAGGGCGGTGTCGTGGGTTTTCATGAGAACAGGCTAGAATAACAGGCCTGATTGTCAAGGTCTTGGACCGGGCTCCTTCTGCACGAAATCGCAAACCACAAAGCCAGATCCAATTTGCTTGGCCTGAACATTACTTGCCGGGAACTCCGTTTATTTTCCTGAAGCGGTCTGACACTATTCGATTTCCGTGATCGTTGAGTAGGGCAAAGGAATATATTTCACGATCAAACCCGTTTACTGCACGATATTTGAATAGCCCATTGCTTATCACCCAATGTTCTTGGTCAAGAAAAGTGTAATTTTCCGGAAAGGGCTCATCCGTTGCCAGAAAAGCGATCTCATATTCACCGCCTCCACCGTCGGGAGGATTATACTGCATCAGATATCCTTGATCTACCTTTTGGATAAGCTGCATATAACATAGACAGTATAGCGTCGAGGATGGGCACCGTTCACCCATTGCTATGGAAACTTTGTTGAGATAATAAAATAGCGTGACTCGCCCAAAAGGTGTCTCGTTTATGATTTTGTCGAAAATATCCTGTTGGGCAGGAGTTAATGGAGCATATCGTGGCTTCTCTTTTATACCCGCTTCTTTTGTAGAATTAGTCGCGATATCGACTGGCTTATGTGCCACGGCTTCTGCCTTATTTTGCTCCTTCTTATTTTCAATAAATACGAAGAACAAAGCCACGACAATGAAAACGGCAAAGATGGATGCGTAAGCTCTTTTCACGCAAGCAGCGTGGTCGATCAGGATTTTTATGCAAGGGGTGAGCAAACAGGGTCTGGCTTTGTGCTTGTTGGCTCAAGCGAAGGCGGCGCCAACTTTACCCCGGCGGCTTCTTCGCGAACTTCGCTTCCGTGCCGGCCATGAGCCGCTTGATGTTCTCCCGGTGGCGCACGATCACGAACAGGCCGATGGCCGTGGCCACCAGGTTGAACGGCAGCGGGTTGCCCCGCAGCCAGCTGGCCGTCGGCACCGCCACGGCTGCCAGCACGGAACCCAGCGACACATAGCGCGTCAAAGCGAAGGTCACGATCCACACCACCGCGCCCACGAGGCAGGCGACCGGCATCAGGACCACGAGGCCGCCGGCGGCGGTGGCCACGCCCTTCCCACCCTTGAACTTGGTGAAGACCGAAAACGAGTGGCCCAACACGGCGGCGATGACGCCGACCAGGCCCAGCAGGCGTTCCTCGGGCAACACGATGCCCGGGATCAGCGGCCAGCCGGCCGCCAGCGCGCCTTTCACGGCATCGAGGACGAAGACCAAGTTGCCGGCGCGCTTGCCCTTGGCGCCGAACTTCTCACCCAGTACCCGCTTGACGTTGGTGGCGCCGGGATTGCCGCTGCCCTCCTTGAAAATATCAACGCCGTGCGCCCGCGCGACGACATAGCCGAAAGGCAGTGACCCGAGCAAATAACCGATGAGAGCGGCAGCGAAGAACCAAACAGGTGACATCAGAGGTTGACGACCAGAGCCTGTTTGATGGCTCGATGGCTGGTCAACTCCTTAAGGGCCGCCTCTGACGGGGCACTGTCGAGATTTAACACACAGAGGGCGATGCCGCCGGCGTTGTTACGGCTCAGTGACATCGCGGCGATGTTCACCTTGTCCTTGCCGAGCAGCGTGCCGACCATGCCGATGATGCCCGGTTCGTCATGGTTCTCATAGACGAGCAGCACGCCCTTCGGCTCAGCCTCGACCTCGCGACCGTTGAGGGCGACAAGGCGCGGGCTGCTGGCTTTGCCGAGCAGCGTGCCCGTGGCCGAAAAGACCGCGCCCTTGGCCGTGACGGCCTCCACCAGCATCAGCTCGGTGTAGTCGGTCTCGACGCTGGATTTCACGATCTCCACCTGCACGCCAAGCCGGTCCATGATGAACGGGGCGTTGATGTAATTCAGGCTCTCGCCGCTGATGCGGCTGAGGAAACCGCGCTGGATGGCGCGGATGACGGCATTCGCGTCGAGCTCGAGAAGCTTGCCCCAATAAGTGATGCGCAGCTTCTCGACGCGATCGGTCGCGAGTTGTTGCACGAGCGTGCCGAGCTTGGAGCCGAGCTCGAGGTAGGGCCCGATAACCTTGAGGGTCGCGGCGTCGAGCGCAGGCATGTTGACCGCGTTGCGGATGACACCGCCGCTAAGCACGTCGGCGATCTGCTCGGCGACCTCCACGCCCACGGCGTCCTGGGCCTCCGCCGTCGAGGCTCCGAGGTGCGGCGTGAGGGAGACATTGGGAAACTTGCGGAGCTCGCTGTCGGCGGCGAGAGGCTCCTCCTCGAACACGTCAAGGCCGGCGGCCGCGACGTGGCCGGACTTGAGGCCGGCGATGAGAGCCGCCTCCTTGATGATGCCGCCCCGGGCGCAGTTGAAGAGCCGCACGCCCTTCTTGCACTTCGCCAGTGCGGTCTCGTCGATCATGTATTGGGTCTGATCGGTCAGCGGCATGTGCACCGTGATGTAGTCCGCCTTGGCGAGTAGTTCGTCGAGCGTGACCGCCTCGATCTGCATGGCCTTGGCACGGGCGGGAGCCAGGTAGGGGTCGAAGGCCACGACGGTCATGCCGAAGGCCTGGGCGCGCTTGGCGACCTCGGTGCCGATGCGGCCGAGGCCGACAATGCCGAGAGTCTTCTTGAAGAGCTCAATGCCGGAGAAGTTCTTCCGGTCCCACTTGCCGTCGCGCATGGAAGCGGCGGCCTGGGGCACCGGGCGTGCGCCGCAGAGGATATGCGTAAACGTGAGCTCGGCCGTCGCCACCGTGTTGCCCGAGGGCGTGTTCATCACGATGACGCCACGCTCGGTGGCGGCATCGACGTCGACATTATCCACGCCCACTCCGGCGCGACCCACGACCTTGAGCAGAGGCGCCGCGGCAATCACCTCGGCGGTGATCTTGGTCTCGGAACGCACGGCGATGGCGTGCACGTCCTTGACCAGCTCCAGCACCTTGGCCGGAGACGAGCCATAGGCCTCGACTACTTCAAAGCCCTTCTGCGCGCGCAGGTAGGCAACTCCCTTGGGTGAGATCTTGTCGGCGACGAGGATTTTCATGGAAACTGCCAAAAAAGCAGTTCCCGGGCCGAAAAGGCAATCCCGCAGGCAAATTTTCCTGTCAGAACGGGCGGATAATTATGACAGTTCACGTGAACAGTAGGGCGGGACCGCTGATCCCGCCAAGTTGCAACATGTTCCAAGAGGCGGGATCAGCGACCCCGCCCTACAGTGATTTCAAGCCACCAAAGTCGGATAGTCCGTATACCCGACATGATTGCCGCCGTAGAAGGTCGCGGGCACCGCCGCATTGAGCGGGGCGCCGTATTCGAGCCGACGCGGCAGGTCGGGGTTGGCGATGAAGAGCTTGCCCCAGGCAACTGCGTCAGCCTCGCCCGCAGCCACGACGGCCAATCCCGACTCGGGCGTGAAGCCTTCGTTGGCAATATAGACACCGCCAAAAGCCCTTTTCAGCTCCGGCCCGAACCGCGGCGCGCCGAGCGACTCGCGGGCGCAGAGAAAAGCGATTTTCCGCCGGCCAAGTTCCCTCGCCAGATACCCGAAGGTCGCGGCCGGATTGCTGTCCTTGATGCCGTGCGAGCCACCGCGCGGCGCGATGTGATAGCCGACGCGGTCGGCACCCCAGACCGCGATGGCAGCATCGGTGACCTCGAGCGCCAGCCGTGCGCGGTTCTCGATCGGGCCGCCGTAGCCGTCGGTGCGTACATTGGAGCCGTCCTGCAGGAACTGGTCGATCAGGTACCCGTTGGCTCCGTGAATCTCGACGCCCTCGAACCCCGCCCGCATCGCGTTTTCCGCTCCGCGACGGAAAGCGGCCACAACGCCGGGCAACTCGGCGAGTTCCAACGCGCGCGGCACGACAAACGGCCGTTCCGGGCGCACCCCACTCACGTGCCCGGTCGCGGCGATCGGACTGGACGAGACGGGCAGGGCGCCGTTCAGATAGTAGGGATCTGAGATACGTCCGACATGCCAGAGCTGGAGAATCATTCGGCCGCCGGCCTCATGGACGGCTGCGGTGATTTTCTTCCAACCGGCCACCTGGTCATCCGTCCAGATGCCCGGCGTGTCCGAATAACCCACGCCCATCGAGTCAACGGCGGTGGCTTCTGTCAGGATCAGTCCCGCCGAGGCCCGCTGCACGTAATACTCCTTCATCAGGTCGTTCGGCACGCGCCCGGCGGAGGCGCGACACCGCGTGAGCGGCGCCATGATGATGCGGTTCGGCAGCGTGAGCGCGCCGACGCGGAGCGGAGTGTGCAGTTGAGACATGGGCGTGTAGATAGCCAGCCGCGCCCGCTTCGCAACCGGTCGCGCAGGATTTCCGGAATTCACTTACTGTAGCGGCGCTCAATGAGCGCCGTTTCGCGAACATCGGCGCTATACCATAGACCGACGCTACAGCTCATCGATCCGTGCCCGTACCGGTGAAATGCAGCGCGAAGGCCAGCTTGTCCGCGGTTTCCTCCACCTGCTTGGCGATGGGCTTGCCGGCGCCGTGACCGGCATTCACCTCGATGCGGATGTAGGTGGGGAACTTCGCGTTCGGGTTCGCCGCCTGCATGGCCGCGGCATACTTAAACGAATGACTGGGATGCACCCGGTCGTCGTGGTCCGCCGTCGTCACCAGCACCGCCGGGTAATCAACGCCCGCCTTCACGTTGTGGACCGGCGAGTAGGCCGAAAGATATTTGAAGCCCGCCGCGTCCTCGGCCGAGCCGTAATCGCTGGCCCAGGCCCAGCCGATGGTGAATTTGTGGAAGCGCAGCATGTCCATCACGCCGACGGCGGGGAACGCCACGCGGGCCAGGTCGGGCCGCTGGTTGATGACCGCCCCGACCAACAGGCCGCCGTTGGAGCCGCCGCTGAGCACGAGTTTCGCCGAGGTGGTGTAGCCCGCTTTGATCAGGTATTCGCCCGCCGCGATGAAGTCGTCGAAGACATTCTGCTTCCGCTCCTTCATGCCGGCCTCGTGCCAGTCCTTGCCGTATTCGCCCCCTCCGCGCAGGTTGGGCACGGCGTAGACCCCGCCGAGTTCGAGCCAGGCGAGGTTGGACGTCGAGAACGACGGCTGGAGCGAGATATTGAAGCCGCCGTAGCCGTAGAGCAGCGTGGGGTGCGAGCCGTCGAGCTTCAGCCCCTTGCGGTGCGTGATGAACATGGGGACCTTCGTGCCGTCCTTCGAGGCGTAGAAGACCTGTTTCGTTTCGTAGAGGGCGGGATCGAACGCGACCTTCGGCGCCTGGAACATCTCGGCCTTGCCCGTGGCGAGATCGACCCGGAAGTTGGTCGTCGGGTAGGTGAAGGAGGTGAAATTGAAGAACATCTCGCTCTCCGTCTCGCGGCCGCTGACCTTCGCCACGGTGCCGATGCCGGGCAGGGCGATGTCACCCAGCGGCTTTCCGTCCCCGGTAAACAGCGCGAGCCGGCTCCGTGCGTCCTGCATGTAGTTCACCACCAGTTTGCCCCCGATGTGGTGGGCGGAATCGATGACCGCGGTGGCCTCGGGCACCAGCGTTCGCCAGTTGGCGCGGGCGGGTTTCGCCAGGTCGATGGCGATTACCTTGTTTCGCGGCGCGTCCAGGTCGGTCTTCACCAGGAGCGTCGAACCGTCGCTGCCGATCACCTTGTAGTTGGCCTCCAAGACATCGATCAGCTTGACGATCTCACCGCCGAGGTCCGGTTTCAGCGGATCCTTGAGGTCGACGTAATACAGCCGGTTGCGGATGTCGGTCCCCTGGTTGACCACGATGAGGAGGTAGCGGCCGTCCTCCGTCACCCCGGCGCCCAGGCTCCACTTGGGTTCGTCGGGCCGTGCATACACCAGTATGTCGTCGGCCTGCACAGTGCCGAGGCGGTGATAGTAGATCTTGTGGTTCGAAAGATCGCTGAACACCTGGTTGCCCTCCCGGCGGGGCTCGGGGTAGCGCGAGTAGAAGAAACCGCGGCCGTCCTTCGTCCAGCTGAAGCCCGAGAACTTGACCCAGTGGATCACGTCGGCCGTTTCCTCCCCCGTGGCGAGGTTCCGCACGTGAAATTCGTTCCAGTCGGAGCCGGCGCGTGCGATCCCATAGCCGAGCCATTTGCCGTCATCGCTGGCGGTGGTGGCGGTGAGGGCCGCCGTACCGTCATGCGCCATGGTGTTGGGGTCGATGATGACCCGGCCCTCGGCGTTGAGGCTGTCCTTCATGTAGAGGGGCGATTGGTTCTGCAGGCCCGTGTTGTAGGTGTAGAAATAGCGGCCGCCCTCCTTCGCGGGCAGGCTGAAACGCGGGTAATTCAACAGCTCGAGGAGACGCTGCTTGATCGCGTCGCGCTTTGGCAGGGTCGCCAGGAAATCAAAGGTCACCTTGTTTTCCGCGCCCACCCAGGCCTTCGTGTCGGTGGAATCGACGTCCTCCTGCCAGCGGTAGGGATCGGCGACCTTGATGCCGAAGAAATCATCGGCCTGCGGCGTAGTGGCAGCGGGCGGATAGAGGGCGGCGGCGGCGAGAGCCGGCAGCAGGGTCAGGAGGGGGAGGCAACGGGTGATTTGCATGGCGAATGCAAAGCTCCTGCGCCGCCCCGTGCAAGCTGTGAACCGACTCCCGAGTTGCGCGGGCGGACTTCTCGTGCTCATTTGCCCGCGTGAAACTTCCTGCCCGACCCCGGCTCCTTGTCTTCACCCTCACCCTGCTGGCGACTTTGCTCGCTCCCGCGCCGACGGCGGCCGCCCCGGTATCCTGGGCGAATGACATCGACCAGCTCACCGCTGTCGATGCGACCAAGCCGCCCGCGCCCGACGGCGTGGTCTTTGTCGGCAGTTCCTCGATCCGCCGCTGGACGACCCTTGCAGAGGATTTTCCCGCCGTCGCGACGATCAACCGCGGCTTCGGCGGGTCAGAGCTGGCCGACAGCGTCTTCTACGCCGAGCGCATCGTGATTCCCTACCATCCAAGGCTCGTCGTCCTTTTCGCCGGCACCAACGATCTCTGGGCGGGCAAGACGCCCGAGACCGTTGCCGCTGATTTCACGACCTTCCGCACCAAGCTGCACGCCGCCCTGCCGGAAACCAAGTTGATCTATATCGCCATCACCCTGGCCCCATCCCGGGCGCGCATTCATGAACAGATGCGCACGGCCAACCGCCTCATCGCCGCCGACTGCGCCACCGCCCCGCGCTGCCGTTTTCTCGACATCAACCCGTCGATGCTCGGGCCGGGCGGCGGCACGCCCCGATCCGAACTTTTCGTCGCCGACCAGCTGCACCTGAACCCCGCCGGCTACGCCATCTGGACCAAGGTCCTCGCCCCCTATTTGAAACCGTAGGGTCGGGCCAGACTGGTAGGGCGCACCAGTTCGGTGCGCCGCGGCGGAGCGGGCCGCTCCGCTCCGCCATTTCATCTCTTTCCTGCATTGCCCCACCGCGTTCCGTGTGTTCCGTGTGTTCCGTGGTGACCAACCCCTCCGCTCTCTCCCCCGCCGAACGTCTCCGCCGCCAGATCGCCTTCATTACGGAAGTCGATAAGTTGAAGGAAGTCTTCCGCCAGACCATCCTGACCCAGAGCCGCCGCGCCGAGAACAGCGCCGAGCATTCCTGGCACTTCGCGCTGATGATCATCGTGCTCGCTGAGCACTCCAACCACCAGCCGCTCGACGTTCTGCGTATCCTGAAGATGGTCCTCATCCACGATCTCGTGGAGATCGACGCCGGCGATACCTTTGCCTACGACACAAAGAACATGGCCGACCAGCATGCCCGCGAGGCCGTGGCCGCCACCCGTATCTTCGGCCTGCTCCCACCTGACCAGACCTCCGAATTCCGCGCCCTCTGGGACGAGTTCGAAGAACAGCGGACGCCGGAGGCCCGCTTTGCGATGGCCTGCGATCGTTTCCACCCAATGCTCCTCAACTGCCTCACCGACGGGCACGCCTGGCAGAAGCACGGCGTCACGCATGACCGCGTGCTCGCGCGCAATGCCCATGTCGCCAATGGCTCGCAGGCCATCTGGGAATACGCCGTGCGTATGATCGACGACGCCGTGGCGAAAGGGCATTTGCTGCCCAAACCCTGAGTCGGCCCCGACGGCCCCCCAATAGCCGACCCACGCGGGGATGTCAGCGCGTCTTTCGAATGATCAAATTTGCCTTGCGGACGCTGTTGGCGCAATGTCCTCTGCAATGCGGTCCGGGCCCCCGCACCAAACTCGATCTACGAGCGATGATGATAATCCCCTTAAGCCTAATGCGTGGTGCGCTTTTATCCGGATTCTTGCTGGGCAGCGTGTCGATGTCTGGTTCGGCGGATTCTGTCGTGACCGCGGTATTTTCCAGCCTCCACAACGGCTACACCCGCCAGAAGCTGCCTGACGGCACTTTCAAGCAAGAATTCTATGCCATCGCCAACGGTGCTTATGCGCCGGGCATGGCAAAGAACACCTCAATCGACAAGGTGCCCTTCCCGACCATCGCCGGCTTGGTGGCCCAACATCTTGCCAGTCAGAATTATTTCCTGGCCGAGAGTTCAAAATCCGCCGATCTGCTGCTCCTCATCACGTGGGGCACGTCGATTCCGTTTGGTGACGGCTCCTACCGAGCCTCGATGGACAATTTGATGGGGGCGATGAACCGGTTCCAGGAGGCGGGCGGTTCGGGGTCGGGACGCTTGGGCATGGGCAACACGAGGGCGGCGGCCGACGCCGCCGTGGCGGCCGCGGCCGCTGACGAGCTCGAAGGCCAGCTGTTTGAGATGCAAATGTTCAATGACATGCGGAGGAAAGCCGATGAGCGGAACGCCCAGCTGCTCGGCTACGTGCAGGAGGTGAACGACCGGGACAATCCCAGTCAGTTTGCCGGGGGCGGCACCTATTTTCATGATTTGATATCTGACCTGGAGGAAGAGCGCTACTATGTGATCGTGCAGGCCTTCGATTTCCGGGCCGCCACCAAGGAGAACAAGCGCAAACTTCTGTGGGCCACCCGCGTCAGTATCTCCGCTCATGGAAACAAATTTAACGAGCAACTAGCGGAGATGCTGGCGCAGGCGGGCCGGCGGTTTGGCCAAAACTCGGGTCGGCTGATCCGCCAGTATCAGCCGGGCAGTGTAAGATTAGGAGATCTGAAAATGCTCGGGGTTGTGCCGGCGTCTGGCATGCCCAAGGAGCCTCCGAAAACAAAATAAGGTGGTGCCGGACAGCACGGCTCAGAAAATGGGTCCAGACCTGTCTGCGCTCTGTGTACCCGTTTGGTTACGCCGGCCTTGGCATTCGTGTACCTTCGTGTTCATTTGTGGTTAAATCTTCTTTCCCCATGCTCCGTCCCGCCAAGCCCGCTGACGCCGCCGCCATTGCCGTCATCTACAATTACTACGTAGCGCACACCATCATCACGTTTGAAGAGGAGAAGATTACGGCGAGGGAGATGGCCCAGCGGATCACCGAAACGAAAAAGGCGGGCCTGCCCTGGTTCGTGTGGGACGAGAGCGGCCGGGTGCTGGGCTACAGCTATGCCAACAAGTGGAAATCCCGGTGTTCCTACCGCTTCTCGGTCGAGGCGACGGTCTACCTCGACAAGGACGCCACCCGCCGCGGGCTGGGCACCAAGCTTTACTCGGCCCTGATCGACGCCCTGAGGTCCACCCGCATTCACGCCATCATCGGCGGCGTGGCCCTGCCCAACGCCGGCAGCGCCGCCCTGCACGAGAAACTCGGCTTCCAGAAAATCGCCCACTTCAAGGAAGTCGGCTGGAAATTCGACCAGTGGATCGACGTCGGATATTGGGAACTGATTCTCTGATACTCGGCACCACTAATCCACCCTAAGCATTCACTAATGGAGAAACCACAAGCGAAGAAGATCTCATAAGAAATCTTCCTGACTAGTGACCCATGAGTGGAGGTTAGTGGTTAAACCGGTATTGATTCATCCCGCCATCGGACGGCCAAGCTCCTGCGCGGCCGTGCTCCGCAATCTTGAGGTCCGTGGTCCCGTTGTCTGCGCCCGCCCGCCTCGCCGCGCCCTACTCCGGGATTGCACGCCTGCGATCACACCAGCATCGTGCCCGTACCCTCGCCGTGGACCCAGCATCACCCGCCTCCTCCGGCAATACCGGATCAAACGCCAGTCCGGCCCAGCGGCGCCTCTCGGTCATCATGTTCACGGACATGGTGGGCTACAGCTCCCTCACCCAGCGGGATGAGCGGCTCGCCCTGCAGCTCCTCGAGGAACACCGACGGCTGGTCCGGCCGCTCCTGGCCCAGCACGGCGGACGCGAAATCAAGACCATCGGTGACGCCTTTCTCGTCGAATTCTCCAGCGCCCTCGCCGCCGTCACTTGCGCCATCGCCATCCAGCAGGCCCTGCACGATTACAACCACACGGCCGAGCCGGACCACCGCGTGATGTTGCGCATCGGGTTGCACGCCGGCGACGTCGTCTATCAGGAAAACGACGTGCTCGGCGACGGCGTCAACATCGCGGCGCGCATCGAACCGCTGGCGGAGCCCGGCGGCATCTGCGTCTCGGAAGATGTCGCTCGACAGATCCAGAACAAGGCCGGCCATCCCCTCGTCAAGCTCGGCACGGGAGACCTGAAGAACATCTCGATGCCGGTGGACATCTACCGCGTGGTCCTGCCCTGGTCGAAAGCGCAGACGCCGTTCGCCGGCCGCCTTGGGTTTTTCTTCCGCCGGAAGGCCGTGCGCCGTACCCTCGGAGCGGTCCTCATTGCGCTTGCCCTCATCGCCGTCGGCCTGCTCCGGCATCCTGCCGCCCCGGCAACTGCGGCGCCGGTCAACCGCCTGGCGGTGCTGCCACTGGTAAACTTCAGTGGCGATCCCAAGGACGAATATTTTGCCGACGGCATGACCGAGGAACTGATCTCCTCCCTCACCACGATCCGCGAGCTCAACGTCATCGCGCGCACCTCCGTCATCAAGTTCAAGGGCACCCGCCTCGACATCGCGGAAATCGGCCGGGCGCTCACCGTCGGCTCGGTGCTGGAAGGCACCGTCCGGGTGGCCGGCGAGGAGGCCCGTATCAACGTGAGCCTTGTCGAGGTCGCGACCCAGCGGACGATCTGGACCAAGGAATACACCGGGATGATCAAGAACGTGTTCGCCATGCAGTCCACCATCGCCGCGAGCGTGACCGACGCGCTCAAGGTGCAGTTCCTCTCCGGCGAACGCGACCTGCTCGCACGGCGGGCCGTCGGCAACAGCGAGGCCTTCCGCCAGTATCTGCTCGGACGGTCCCACCTCAACCAGCGGACCGGCGACGAGGTGCTGAAAGCCATCGAGTGCTTTTCCGTCTCGATCGGGCTGGATGACAAGTTCGCCCTCGCCTATGCCGGGCTCGCCGAGGCTTACACTCTGGCGGGCAGCGGGGGCTACGGCCCGCTGGCCCGCGCGGAGTCGAACGAGTGCGCCCGCACCGCCGCGCGCCGGGCCGTCGCGCTCGACGACTCGCTCGCCGAGGCCCACGCCGCGCTCGCCTACGTGAAATTCCGCATCGACTGGGACTGGCCGGGCGCCGAGGCCGAGTTCAAGCAGGCGCTGGCGCTCAAGCCGGGCTACGCCCGCGCGCACGAGACCTACGGGCTCTTCCTCGCGATCCGCCGGCGCTTCGCCGAGGCGACCGCGGAGATGCAGCAGGCCCGCCAGCTCGACCCGCTCTCCGCCGGCGTGAACAACGGCCTCGGGCGCATCCTGCACTTCGAGCGCAAATACGACGAGGCCCTGCTCCAGTTCCAGAAAACCCTCGAGCTCGAGCCCGGTTATGCCGAGGCGTATTTCAGCATTGGGATGACCCAGCTGGCCCAGCGGCGGTACGACGATGCCGTGGCGACGCTGCAGACCGCCATCAAGAAGTCCGGGCGCCGGCCGGTGATCATCGCCATGCTCGGCCTGACTCTGGGCCAGGCCGGCCGGAAGGACGAGGCGCGGCAGATTTACGCCGAGATGGTGGAAATGGCGAAGACCACACCGGTGTCACCCTACTACCTCGCCATTATCGTGTTTGGTCTGGGCGAGACGGACCGGGCATTCGAGCTCCTGCAGCAGGCCTACGCTGAACGCGACGGCATTTTGATCTACGTTCCCATCGACCCCGTTACCGAGCAGTTCGCCTCGGACCCCCGCTTCACGTCGATCGCGCAAAAGATGGACCTGCCGCACTGAGGCCCGGCGGCGTGGAGCAGGAACGCAGCTTGCCAGCTCCCGCGCCTTGTGGAGGGCCCAGCTCCGCTGGGCCGTATAGCCCCACGCATCAGCCCAAGCGTTCACGCCAAGCAGGGTCGTCGCGCCGGCGATGCATGACTGCGAATACGATCAGCTTCTCTCCATCAATCAGGTAAAGCATCCGGTGCGGAAACTTGCGTAGCAAAGCCCGCCGGGCACCGGTTTTCACATCCACGACAACCTGTGAAGTCGGTTGTGCCGCGATACGGGCAAATGCGACCCCAACGGCGAGCAGGAACCGCTCAGCTGCTTTATGGCTGCGTGCGCGATACCAAGCCGCCGCTTCAGCGACATCTGCTTTGGCCTCTGCCGTGAGCAGGACCGTCACATCCCGAGCTGCTTGCGAATATCGGCTTCGGCCACGGCCCAGGACATGGCGGCACCTGGATTCTGCCGGTAGGCGGCCACGCGCTCGGTTATGAGTCGCTGTTCATCGGAGGTGAGCGGCGCAGCCGCATCAATATCGTCCAATCGCATGCGGACCGCCTCCCGTTCCGCGGCGGTGAGCCGGGGCAATTGATCGAGAATCTCCGTCGTGCTCATGCTGGTTTGATAGCTGAAAACTCGCTTCGGGCAAGCCCTCTCCTCAGATGGCCGACAAGTGGGCATGGATGAATCGACCAGCGATTCTGTCAGTCAAGACCTGACGTACTGGATTGCCTCAGCTCGATATCACAATCCGCGACCCGTTTGGACTGCCACAAGATCTCCGATAACGAACCCTTACTGTTCGATGCTGGACCAAGTCGGCGAGCGCAAGGGCGCGCAATTTCATTGCCGAGGGCCGGCCGGAAGGTTTGAGTCCTGTCCGGGCCACACCGCGCATGGACAATCAAATCCGCTGGCTGCTGGCCGAAATCGAACACTGGACGACGGACGGCCTCGTGTCGGCGGAGCAGGCGGACCAGCTCAGGCAACGTTACGCCCAGCCGGCCGTTGCGGCCAAAGAAGGCGGATCGTGGGGCTTGATTGTTTTCACTAGCGCCGGCGCGGTGGTCATCGGCCTCGGGGTCATCCTGCTTTTCGCCTACAATTGGGATGACATCCCCAAGTTCGGCAAACTGGCGCTGATTCTCGGGGCCACCATTGGGGCGCACTGGGCCGGGTTGCGTTGCCGCGAACGCGACGACTGGCGGAAACCGCTCGGCGCCGTGCTGCACTTGCTCGGGACGATGATGTACGGCGCCGGCATCTGGCTCATCGCGCAGATCTACAATATCAACGAGCATTTCCCGAATGGCTTCCTGCTCTGGGCGCTCGGGGCGTTGCTCCTAGCCTGGGTGCTGGATTCCATCGTGCAAGGGCTGCTCGCCACCGTGCTGCTGGCCATCTGGGGCGGGTCGGAACTGTACAGCTTCCGCGAGCCGCAGATGCTCTCCCTGCTGCTGATTGTGTTCGGTGTGGGCCCGCTGGCGTGGCGCCGCCGCTCCGGCGTGCTGCTGTGTTTCGTGCTACTGGCCGTGCAATTCCTGTTGATGAGCTACCTCGGCCTGCTGGGCACGGGCGCGCACGTCTTCACCACCGCATTCGCCCTCGGGGCGTTCTGGATTGCGCTGGCGCGGCTTACCACAGACACGATGGGCTTCCCTAGCGGCGTGGCGGTGATGAGTTTCATGGGCTACACGGGCTACATCCTCTGCTCCTACCTGATCAGCTTCCGCTGGCTGAACAGCGCGGTTTTCAACTGGGACCGGGCGGCCGCGCAGCCCACTTATGCCACGGCCATGCTCTGCAACTGGAGTGTGTTCGCCCTGGCGATCGCCGCGTGGCTGATCGTGGTCGTCCGCACCATTTCCCGCCGGGTGCTGCGCCCCCCGGTCGAGGAATGGTTGGTGCCGCTGGCTCTCGCTTATTGCTTCGCCATCATCTGGGGCCGCTATCCCGCGCTAACCCCGCTCGGCACCCGCCCCTTCAACCTGTTCCTGCTCGGCCTGGCCGCCGCGTGGATGTGGCGCGGCAGCCGGACGGGCGCACTGCGCCAGACCGTGCTGGGCCTGGTGCTGCTCAGCGCCGTGGTGCTTGCCCGCTATTTCGACCTGTTCCAGAGCCTCGCCGCGCGCGGCCTTGCCTTCGTGGTGCTCGGCGTCGTCCTGCTCAGCGTGGTATTCTTGCGCCGTCGGGCCCGGAGCGCACCGCCGCCGCAAGGAGGTGCCGCGTGAGAACCCGCCTGATCGCCCTCGCGGCGACACTGCAGGTGCTGGTCCTGGTTTTCATGGCCGCCGAGCGCGAATGGATCGTGCAAGCTGGCCGGGTGATCCTGCTGCGCACCGCCCCGATTGACCCCAATGACCCGATGCGCGGCTATTACGCTCGCTTCAACTACGACATCACCAATGTGCCGAAGTCACTGTGGCGGGACGGACTGCCTGCCATGGCCGCGAGGGCCGCCACTTCCGGCTCTTATAACCAGCCGCTCCGCGACCTGCGCGTCTACGCTACCCTAAAGCTGGACGACGCCGGCATTGCGACGCTGGCCTCGGTCAGCGACCAGCAGCCCGCCAGCGGACTTTACCTGCAAGGCCGGGTCAATGCGGCCAACAACCAGCAGACACTCGACGTGCGCTACGGCATCGAGGCGCTCTTCATGCAGCAGGGCGAATCGCTGAAGCTGGAGCAGGCTCGCGCCCGCGAACGCCCCGGCGCCGCGATCGATGCCGAGATCGCCGTCAGTCCCTATGGCGTGGCCGTGCTCAAAGGCTACCAGTGGGAACCTCTCGGGCTCATCGCCACGTTCGAGCAAACGCCCTTCCCGCCCCCTGAGCCGGTGCCGCCTCCCGCGGCCGCGGCTGCCAGCCACGCGGGCGCGAGGCCGAGCCCTACTGCGCCGCGGCCGCAACGCCGGGGCCAATTCATCAGCGCAGTGAAGATCGAACTGAAAAACTACGGCACCGAGGACATCGCCATCGTGGACCTACCCATCGGCGGCTCCTTCCGACTGGTGTCGAATGACCGCGGCCAGGAAATCCGCTATCGCTGGACCGGGCAGGAACGCGCCGCCGTCTCGCCGCCGCCCGACCAAGTGTTTGTCTTGAAGCCAGGGCAAAGCCGCACGACGCGGATTGACCTCACGCAACCGCCGTGGTTCGTGATCGACCTGAAAGCCAAGCCCGACCAGGCCCAACCGATTCCCCTGCGTGATATCACCGACCCTTGGTCAGCCAGCTTCCGCCTTGAATACACCCCGCCCGCCAAATCGGACATCACCGGCCTGCCCCATGCCGATCTGATCCGGTTCTACCGGGTCCGCTCCCGCGCCTTTAATCCGACTCAGGGGATGGATTGAACACTCCACTCCACAGAATATGGCTATTCCCACCTACGATAATCTATTTAATCCGCTCTTGGCTGCCATTCGTCAGCTTGGAGGATCAGCATCAATTCCTGAACAGGAGCGCGTCGTCGCAGAGTTGCTTTCACTCAGCGAAAAGGAGGTGAACGAAATCCATCGAGGTAATCGGACGAAATTGAGTTATCGCCTGGCTTGGGCCAGAAATTACCTGAAACGCTATGAACTACTTGAGAACTCAGAGCGCGGTATTTGGTCACTAACCCCAAAAGGCCTAAAGACATCAACCGTGGACAAAGAGAGTGTGAAGCGCACCGTTCAGGCACAGGAGCGGAGCCAGAAAAAGAAAAATGACAGCGAAGAATCAAGCGAACCTAAGACGATTTGGGAGGATGATCTTCTTGAATTAGTAAAAAGCATTGCCCCAAGTGCTTTTGAGCGACTTTGCCAACGGCTACTCCGGGAATCTGGCTTCATTCAGGTCGAAGTTACAGGTAGATCTGGCGATGGGGGCATTGATGGGAAAGGTGTGGTTAGAATCGGCGGAGTCCTCTCCTTCCATGTTCTTTTTCAATGCAAACGTTATCGAGGAAGTGTCTCACCTTCTGTTGTCCGCGATTTTCGAGGAGCTTTAGTCGGGCGCGCCGACAAAGGCCTGATTCTGACCACCGGTGTTTTTAGTAAAGATGCACGACTCGAAGCTCAACGCGACGGTGCAACACCAATCGATTTAATCGATGGTGAAGAATTGATGGAAAAATTGAAAGAACTCCGCATTGGCGTCGAAGTGAAGCAACGTGTCGTCGAAGAGATCATCATACATCGAAGCTACTTTGATGAACTGTAGCATTCACTCTTCTTTCAGAATCAATTCAAGTCTCTGAAGCTCCCGAACTCCGCATCGAACAGCCGCCGATATGTCCGCACCACCATGCCGTCGGTCTGGCCGGCGAGGTAGTCGCAGATGCGGCGGGCCTTTCCGTCCTGGGTCTTTTCGGCCTCGATCAGGCGACTGACGTTGGCGGGCAGGATGCGGATGACGCGCTCGTTGCGCTCGGCGTAGTTCTCCCAGATCGCGTTGTAGAGGGCGTTGAGGATGGTGCGCGCCTTGTATTCCAGCTGCTCGAGCTGCGGGCTCTCGAAGATGATGTCGTTGGCCATCTTCTTGAAAAACGCCGCTTCGTTGAGCGCCGACTCGTCGATGATGAGGTCGTAGGCGTAGCGATGGGACTTCTCGGCCATGAAATTATCTCGCGGTTTCAGTCGGCAGGCCTGGATGAATGTGCCGATCTTCTGCGAGAAGGTGTTCTCCAGCCGGTCGCGGCGTAGCGCGTCGAACAGGGTGTCGAGTAGTCGCTGCTCGGCGGCACCGATGGTCTCGCCGTCGGCCCAGCGTTCCACCCGCTCCACGGTCAGGAAGCCGGCGCGCACGCCGTCCACGATGTCGTTGAGCGAGTAGGCCGCGTCATCAGCCCAGTCCATGATCAGGCACTCGACACTCTTGAAATCGTTGATTGCCTCGCCGCGCATCAGCGGCCCGGGAATCTTGGCTCCACCAAAAACCCACTCGCGAACCGGAACCTGCGAATCGTAGATGAAGTGGTTGATCGGCGGCGTGGCAAACTCCGTGTAGAGCTTCTTGTACTTGAGCACGCCATCGAGGAGCGCGCGGGTGGGCTGCATGCCCTTCACGCCGGATTCATTCTGGTACATCGTCTCGCACAGCAGGTGCAGGGTCTGCGCATTGCCTTCAAAGCCACCCCGGCGCTTCATCAACTCTTGCAGCGTGCGCTCGCCACTGTGACCAAAGGGCGGATGCCCCATGTCGTGCGCCAGGCTGCAAGCCTCGACAAGGTCGGAATCGATGTAGAAATCGTCCTGCAACGGGTCACCCCGGCTGAGGAGCCAGGAACAGATGGACCGACCGATCTGCGCGACCTCCATCGAGTGGGTGAGACGCGTCCGATAGAAATCGTATTCGCCGCTGAGGAACACCTGCGTCTTGGACTGGAGCTTGCGGAAGGCGTGCGCATGGATGATGCGGTCGCGGTCGATCTGGAAGGGGCTCCGGTAATCGGGCTTCCGCGCGCTGTCCCACTCCTGCATGTCGAAGGCGTTGTAGAATCGGTTTTGCGGCATGGGGAAGTGGCGGAAGAAAGCAGGAGTGGCCGCACGAAGCCAGCCGAATGGACGGAACTCAATCAGTCTTCTTTTACCGCTAATGGGATTCATCAAGGATGAATCCTTCAAGGTGTGCGGTGACTGATCGTCACCGCGTCTTCGATTGGGGCCGGTTGATCGCCGGCTTTGACCAGTCTGCGATCAGCAGACCCTTCAATGCTAGCCCGGAGCCGATCAGGTGGAGGGGCGCACCAAGGTTTCGCCTTGGGCGAAACCCGACTAGCAGTCGATCACTTGATCGAATTAGACGCCCGATTTACGCCCTCGTGAGTCGGCTCACGGCTGCAAGCTTGCGCCGATGATACTGCCACCTAGCTTCACGCCCATGCCGCACATCCTCTTTCCCACGGCCTTTGGCACCTGCGGCCTGGCGTGGAACGACACCGGACTCACCGGCTTCCAGTTTCCCGAGGAAACGGAGACGTTGACCGATCAGCAACTGGCCACCAAGGCCCGCAGCCTGCCGGCCACCGAAGCGGTTCCGGAGTGGGTGCAACAGACCATCGTAAGGGTGCAGCAGCACCTCGAGGGCAAGGTGCAAGATTTCACGGGCACCAAACTGGATTGGTCCCGGGTCAGTGATTTCCAAGAGGCCGTTTACTTGCACGCTCAGGCCATCAAGCCCGGCTACAAGAAGAGCTACGGGGAGATCGCCAAGCTCATGGCCCTCGGCAACGAGGCCGCCCGGGCCGTCGGCGCGGCCCTCGCCACCAATCCTTGGCCGCTCATTGTGCCCTGCCACCGGGTCGTGTCCGCCAGCGACAAGATGACGGGCTTCTCCGCGCCGGGCGGGGTGCGCACCAAGACGCGCCTGCTGACCTTGGAAGGCGCGGAGCTGCTGTCGGAATGATGCCCTCTTTTGTAGGGGCGCAGCTTGACTGCGCCCTCAACCGTGATGCCGCCCACGACGGGCGCCGTCGAGCTGCGCCCCTACCCAAGCAGCCATGAAGCCCAAATTCCAGTTCGACCCCGCCATGGCCGTCGCCCATCTCTGCGCCGCCGACCCGGCCCTGGCGAACCTGATCAAAAAGGTCGGTCCGTTCGCGTTGAAGGTGACGCCGACCAAAAGTCTGTTCGAGGCGCTCTTGCGCTCGATTGCTTACCAGCAGCTCCACGGCAAGGCTGCGGCCGCAATCCATGGCCGAGTTCTTGCCGTACTGGCGCAACACGGCGGCACCAGCCCCGAGGCCACCGAACAGGCTACAGACGACGCCCTGCGCGGCGCCGGACTTTCCCGCAACAAGCTCGTCGCCATCCGCGATCTCGCGTCCAAGTGCCGGGCCGGCACGGTGCCCTCGCTCGCCGTGGCCCGGAAGCTCGGCGACGACGAACTGGTCGACCGCCTGACCGAGGTGCGTGGCATCGGGCCCTGGACGGTGCACATGCTTCTTCTTTTTCATCTCGGACGGCCCGATGTGATACCCACGGGTGACTTCGCCATACGGCTCGCCTTTCAAAAACTCTACCGCAAGCGCCGGAGCCCGTCGCCCGAAGCGATCCTCAGGCATGCGGCCTGCTGGCAGCCCTACCGCTCCATCGCGAGCTGGTATCTCTGGCGTTCGCTCGACACACCCTGAACTATTGCTAGCGTGCGCGGAATCACACCGCCATGAATTCGACCTCTGCTCCGTTCGATCCGCTGAATTATCCCGAACACAGCGTCAGCCGGCTGATGGAGCCGCCGATCGCCGTGTTCCTCCCCATGCTCACCGTGGGTGAAGCCACCGAGATCGTCCGCGACCTCGCCGCCAACACCCGGGTGTTCACCTATGGTTACATCGTGGACGCCACCGGCATTTTGGTCGGTGTCGTCACGATGCGCGACCTGCTGCTGAGTCCGCCGGCCGCGGAGCTGGAAACCATCATGCTGAAAGAGCCCTTTGCGCTGGGCGTGAACGACACCATCATCGAGGCCATCCGGTCGACCGTTCAAAAACACTATCCCTCCTACCCCGTGTGCGACGACCGCGGTGTCCTGGTCGGCATCGTGCGCGGTTCGAAATTATTCGAAGAACAGGCCATTGAGATCAGCGCGCAAGCTGGCGCCATGGTCGGTGTCGAACGTGAGGAGCGGGCCGCCACTTCCTTCTGGCAATGCCTCAAGTTCCGGCACCCGTGGCTGCAATTTAATCTGCTGACCGCTTTCGTCGCCGCCGGCGTCGTCGGCGTGTTCGAGGGCACCATCGAGAAAATTGTCGTGCTGGCCGTCTTCCTGCCCGTGCTGGCCGGCCAGTCGGGCAACACCGGCTGCCAGGCGCTCGCCGTTTCGCTCCGTAGCCTGACGCTGGGAGACCTGAAGCCGGGGACGGAGAAGCGCCAGTTCATGAAGGAAGCCGCGCTGGGTCTCGCCAACGGCGCGCTGGTCGGTATCACCGCAGGCATTGGCATGTATTTCTATGCCGTCTGGCAGCATGTCGGCCAGTCCCCCCTCAAGCTGGCCACGATCGTGTTTTTCGCCATGACCACCAGTTGCTTTCTCAGCGGGATCGCCGGGGTCATGATACCGGTGACCCTCAAGAAGCTGGGGGCCGACCCCGCCACGGCCTCGAGTATCTTCCTCACCACCGCCACCGATGTGACCAGCATGGGGTTCTTCCTCGGCATCGCCACCATCTGGCTGATGTGACCCGCCTTCGTCCGCAGTTGCGGACTACGGCGCGGCAAGGACGCGGCGGCGGGCGGAAACCTGAAATTCCTGGAAAACACCAAGCTGTCTAGAAATGCACTTTGCTGTTTGGCTCCTTTGTGTTCATTCCGACCGGAATTAAGCGTTCACTGTTGTGTCATAAGGCTCCGCGCCTAGTCTCCTGTCTGTCCTCTGACTTCCGCTCTCCGTCCCCCATGCCTTCCAAAATGCGCGCCATCGTCAAGCCCACGGCCGCCCCAGGTCTCGTAATGACCGAGGTGCCGGTTCCCCGGCCCGGCCTGAACGACGTGATCATCAAGATTCGGAAAACCTCCATCTGCGGCACCGACGTACACATCAACAAATGGGACGCTTGGGCCCGCCGCACGATCAAGCCGCCGCTCGTGATCGGCCACGAATACGTCGGCACCGTCGACGACGTCGGGGCGGGCGTCACCGGTTTCACCAAGGGCCAGCTCGTCACCGGCGAGGGCCACATTGTCTGCGGTCATTGCCGCAACTGCCTCGCAGGACGGCGCCACCTCTGTCCGAACACCGTCGGGGTCGGCGTGAACCGCGACGGTGCTTTTGCCGATTACGTCTCCATTCCCGCAACAAACGTCTGGAAGGTCCCGCCCGGCATGGATCTCGACGCCGTCTCCTGCTTCGACCCGTTGGGCAACGCTGTGCATACCACGCTATCGTTCGATATGGTCGGCGAGGACGTGTTGATTGCCGGCGCCGGCCCGATCGGCTGCATGGCCATCGCGGTGGCAAAACACGCCGGCGCGCGCAAGATTGTGATCACCGACATCAATGACGGACGGTTGGAACTGGCGAAAAAACTCGCCCCCACCCGCACGGTGAACGTGGCGAGGGAAAACCTCACCGAAGTCTGGCACAAGGAACTTGGGATGACGGAGGGCTTCGACGTCGGCTTGGAGATGTCCGGCAGCCCGGTGGCACTGAACCAGATGATCGACAATATGGTTACCGGCGGCCGCATCGCGCTGCTCGGCGTCCATCCGGGCGAAGCCACCGTCGACTGGAACAAGATCGTCTTCAAGATGCTTCATTTGAAAGGCGTTTACGGCCGCGAGATGTTCGAGACGTGGTACAAGATGACCGCGCTCGTGCAGGGTGGCATGGACATCACGCCCGTCATCACCCACCGTCTGCCGGTCGCCGACTTCCAGCAGGGCTTCGAGCTCATGGGCTCCGGCCAGTCTGGCAAGATCATCCTGAACTGGGAATGAGGCCCCGATCTGTGAACCACTAATTCACACTAAGTGGACACTAATCCGAGCGCCTTCCTGTCTGATCAGAAAATTAGTGAGTCATTAGTGTGGATTAGTGGTTAACCCTGTTTTCATGAATCCAAATTTCACCGTCCACCTCAAGCAGACCCTCGCCGAGATTGACTCGGCCGGCCTCTACAAGCGCGAGCGCGTCATCACCACGCACCAGACCGCGCACATCGCCGTGGCCTCGGGTCAAAAGGTTTTGAACCTCTGCGCGAACAACTACCTCGGCCTCGCCGACCATCCCGAGCTCATCGCCGCCGCCCACGCCGCTCTCGATCGCTGGGGCTACGGTCTGGCCTCGGTCCGCTTCATCTGCGGCACGCAACAGATCCACAAGGACCTCGAGGCGGCGATCGCCCGCTTCCTCGGTACCGACGACGCCCTGCTCTACTCTTCCTGCTTCGACGCCAACGGCGGTCTCTTCGAAACCCTGCTCGGCGCTGAAGACGCTGTCATCTCCGACGAGTTGAACCACGCCTCGATCATCGACGGTGTTCGACTGTGCAAAGCGCAACGCTACCGCTACAAGAATAATGACCTCGCCGACCTCGAGGCCCGGTTAAAGGAAGCGGACGCCGCCAACGCCCGGTTCAAGCTGATCGCCACCGACGGCGTGTTCTCGATGGATGGCACTATCGCCAACCTGAAGGGCATCTGCGACCTCGCCGACAAATATGGCGCGCTCGTCATGGTGGATGACAGTCACGCCGTGGGATTCATGGGGGCGACCGGTCGCGGATCGCATGAACATTACGGCGTCATGGGTCGCGTGGATATTTTCACCGGCACGTTGGGCAAGGCGCTCGGTGGCGCGAGCGGCGGTTACACCTCGGGACGCCAGGAGATCATCGACCTGCTTCGGCAACGTTCCCGGCCCTACCTGTTCTCCAACACCATTCCACCGGCCATTGCCGGGGCTACCCTCAAATGCCTGGAGCTGCTCACCGTCTCGCCGGCGCTCCGCGACAAGCTTCAGGCCAACACCCGCTTCTACCGTGATGGCCTGGTGAAGGCCGGACTTACCATCAAACCAGGCGCACACCCCATCGTACCGATCATGCTGGGTGACGCCCAACTGGCCCAAAAGGTCTCGGCCCGCCTGCTGGAGAAGGGCATTTTCGCCATCGGCTTCTTTTTCCCCGTGGTGGCCCAGGGCCAGGCCCGCATCCGCACGCAAGTGTCTGCCGCCCACAGCCGGGAAGACCTGGCGTTTGCGATTGAGAAATTTGCCGAAGTGAAACAGGAATTCAGTTTCTGATGCCCTCGCCCGCCCAACTCCGGAAGCTCAAGACCTTGGCCAAGGCGGCGGCCGGTCACGCCTACGCCCCCTACTCCAGATTCCGGGTCGGCGCCGCGGTGCTCACCGAGTCCGGCAAGATTTTCTCCGGGTGCAACGTGGAGAACGCCTCGTATGGCCTGTGCAATTGTGCCGAACGCACCGCCATATTCAGCGCGGTGGCTGCAGGCGAAAAAAAGCTCAAGTGTGTCGCTGTCTACACACCCACCAAGACCGCCACCGCACCCTGCGGGGCATGCCGGCAGGTCATCTTCGAGTTCGGTCCGACCGTGCGCGTTGTCTCCAATTGCGACAGTCGCGACCAGATTGACGGCTCCATCCGTTCTCTGCTGCCGGCGGCCTTTGGTCCGGATGATCTGAAATAAATTTCCTGCAGGGTCGCGGCTTGCCGGCGGACCGAGGCCCGGCGACCAGCGCCGGCCCTACCAAACGGAATAAGTTCCTACAACGAATCGGTGAACTTCCTTAGCTCCTCCCAATAGTGAGGACCGGTGAAATTGGCCAGGCCGGTATGCGGACCGCCTGCCACAAAAAGGGAGGTTTTCCGCGACGTGATCGCCTCGTAAATCTTAACGCCATGCCAGAACGGGACCGTGCCATCCGCCGTGCCATGGATTACCATGATGGGACAGCGTAGTTGGGGCACCTTGGACAGATTCACGAACTTATCCCAAGGAAAGAGCGGAATGCGCGTCAGGGTCCGATACACGCTGACATACACGCCTTGCAGCACAAGGCCCGCCACCGGCTGATGCAAAGCCAGTTCGACCGCCGGCCCACTACCGAGGGAATAGCCAAAGATGATGATCCGGTCAGCCGGCACCCCTAGCTTGGTGCGCAGATAGTCGTAGGCCAGCTGGGTGTCGGCGCAGAGGTTGGCCTCATTTGGACTGCCTTCGCTGCGTCCGTATCCCCGATAATCGATCGCGAAAACCGCGTAACCCGCTGTCACGAAGCTGGGGATGTATTCCCCGAGGCCGCCGAGTTGCTCGTAGTTGCCGTGCAGGTAGAGTACCGTGTACTTCGCCTGCGGATTCGTCCAGTGTCGGGCGGCAATTTTCGCCCCGTCGGGTGCGGTCAGCTGCAGGTAGTCTGCGCCCAGCTGGTAGGTCACCGGTGGCCGGGGAAACATCAAGCCCAGCGACAGGAAGTGGGCCCCAACGGCCAGCAGAAGGTAGATCGCCGCCAGCAATGCCACGAGGCGGCCTAGACTGAAAAGAAGGTCGGGCATTTTTGTCATGTCATCCTGTATAGGGCGGAGAATCCATCATGAACTACGATTTGGTTCTCATGTTGGATTCCGGCGGCAGGCAGAATGAGCCGCGGGGAATATCTAGTCGCCCGAGAGTGAATCCCGGACCGCCGCGATCACCTGGTTCTTCGGCACCTCATGCTCGGTGCGATCGGTCAAATTGCGGACCTTGACAATGCCCTTGGCCAGCTCATCCCCGCCATAAATGAGCGCCAGTTTCGCGCCCGATTCAGACGCCGCCTTGAACTGCTTGCCGAAAGCCAGCTCCCTGAATGGATACTCGGCCTTGAAACCGGCGGCGCGCAGCGCATGGATGTCGGCAAAGGCCGCCTTCCGCTCTGCCTCGCCACCGATGACGACGTAGACATCCGGCGCCGTCACGTGGGCTGGCGCCAGTCCGCGCTGCTCGAGCAGCAGGCCGGTTGTTACATCACCGATGGCAAAGCCCACGGCGGGCAGGTCCGGGCCGCCGAGTTTCTTCACGAGGTCATTGTAGCGTCCGCCACCGGCCAAAGCCCGCAGGTCACCCTTGCGGTCAAAGGCCTCGAACACAAAACCGGTGTAGTAGGCCAGGCCGCGAACGACGGCCAGATCAACACAAACGAAATCGCCCAGGCCCATCGCTGCCAGACCGGCGAGCACCTTACGCCAGTCGGTGAGGCGAGCGGACAGTTTGTCGGACTTGAATGGTGCGAGAGTGGCCTCCAATTCGGCGAGACCCTTGACCTTCAGGAAAGCCAGCACCTTGTCCTTCTGGTCTGCCGGCAGAGCCCCGTGAGCCTCAGCATAGCCCTTGAAAGCATCGTCACCCATTTTCTCAAAACGATCGACCGCCGTGAGCAGGGCTCGTGATTGCTCCTCATTAAAGCCCAGAGCCTCAAGATAAAAGAACCACAGGTCGCGATCGCTCAGCCGCACATAGAAGTCATCCTTGGTCAGGCCAAAGCCCGCGAGGCATTGTACGAGCAGGGCGATCAACTCGATCTCGGCCTCCGGTCCGGCTTCGCCAAAGATATCGGCGTTGAACTGGTGGAAAGCTCTCAGCCGGCCTTTTTGCGCGCGCTCGTAACGGTAAAACTCCGCGATGCTGAACCACTTGATCGGACGCTTGAGCGCGCCGGCCTTGGCGCCGACCATCCGGCAGACTGTCGGGGTCATCTCGGGCCGGAGTGACACCTCGCGGTCTCCCTTGTCCTTGAAGCTGAAGAGCTGTGCCTCGATCTCGTCGCCCGACTTGGTCTTGTAGAGCTCGAGCGGCTCCAGAACCGGCGCATCATACTCCTGAAAGCCGAAAGCGGAGGCAGTCTGCCGCCAGACGCGGAAAATGTGCTGACGCCGGGAAAAATCCTCGGGGTAGAAATCCCGGAAGCCGGGAAGCGACTGAAAACCGGCCATGCCTCGCTGCGACTAGCGCGCGCTCAGGCCGTGGCCGGAGGCGGCGGATTGCTGCGCAATTTCTCGAGGCTGAGTTGCTTGATCTTCTGCTTGAGAATCTTGCCCGACTTAAACTTGACGACAGCCCGCTCGGGAATAACGACCTCGGTCTCTGGCTTGTTCGGGTTGCGGCCGACCCGGGCCTTGCGCACCTGGACCTCGAGGACACCGAAGTTGCGTAACTCGACGTTCCGGCCTGCAGCCAGCGCATCCATCACGATATCAAGTGTCATCTGGACCGTATCTTGGATTTGTTTCTGCGGAAACCCGGTCTTCTCGTAGATTTCCAGCACGATCTCGCGTTTGGTCAGGTTGGTCGACATGGCTTGGCGGGGGTTAAAATTTAAACCGTGGAAGTTTCAGGCACAAATAATTCACTACCCAGTGCTTGCGTCAACCGCAAAGCCGCACAAAGGCTACCTCCCTTCCCATGCCTGATCCAAAGGCAGTAAACAGCTTGTTCGCCCGGATTGCGGGGCGATATGACCTCGCCAACCACCTTTTGAGTGGAGGAGTGGATTTCTGTTGGCGGCAACGGCTGGTTCGAGCGGTCCATGATGCGCATCCGGCCGACATTCTCGATCTGGCCACTGGCAGTGGCGACGTCGCCTTTGCCCTGGCCGATGGCCTCCCTGCCCAAGTCGTTGTGACCGGCATGGATTTTTGCCAACCCATGCTCGACGAGGCAGTTAAGAAGCGTTCTGCCAACCAACGTTGGAGTGAAATCGAGTTCAAACAAGGTGACGGCATGGCCCTGCCCGTGCCCGACAAGAGTTTCGACGCGATCACCATTTCGTTTGGCCTGCGCAACATGGCTGACCGGCACAAATCGTTATGCGAAATGCGCCGGGTGCTTCGGCCCGGCGGACGACTCTTCGTGCTGGAGTTCTCACAGCCTTATTTCTGGTTCCGGCCTTTTTACTACGCCTACCTGAAATTCCTCCTGCCGGCTATCGCCAGTCTGGTGACAGGCGACCGGTCCGCCTACGAATATCTCTGCGGCTCGATCGAACTCTTTCCCGGCCGGCAGGCGATGGCCGAGGAAATCCGCCAGGCTGGTTTCACTTCGGTCCGTGCGACATCAATGACTTTTGGCATCGTGGCTTTGCACGAGGCGCAGGCATAGGATCGGCTCGACTGCAGGGTGGGATCACTGTCCCACGTTAATGTCTCGGAAAAAAACGCTCCGCTCTCAATTGAACGACTTGCCGCAACCGCAGGTGCTCTGAGCATTGGGGTTCCTGATCTCAAAGCCTTTGCCCTGCAAGCCATCGTCAAAATCGATACTGGTTCCTGTGAGGTAGGCCAGGCTCGTCTGATCCACCAGCACCTGCACCCCCTCGGTCTCAAAGGTTTGATCGTCGGCCTTGGGCAGATCAAAGGACATGCCGTATTGAAATCCTGAGCAGCCGCCATCCTCGATCAGGACCCGCAGCCGTTTCTGGGCATCGCCTTGCGCGGCATGCATGGACTGCACCTGACGGGCGGCGCGGGCGGTAAGCGTGATCATAGGCGAAACCTACGTCCGTACCCCCCACTGTCAACCCACCCAAACAGGCATAAATCAAGCTTGAAGCAGGAAGCGTGCAAATATCCCCGCAGAGTTCTTGCCACAACCCAAGCTCGCCGTTTTTCTGCAGTCGTGGCTACGTCCTCCTTAAAACATATTTCCAACGAACTCGAATATGAGCTGACCCGCAAGCTCGCGGAAGGTGGCATGGGGCTGGTCTACGAAGCCGTCCAGAAGGGCTCGGGCAATTTCCGCAAGACCGTCGCCATCAAACTTATTCGGGAGGAGTATTCCAGCATCCCGGAGTTCCAGAAAAACTTCATCGGCGAAGCCCGCCTGGTGGCCGACCTGATCCACACCAACATTGTCCAGACCTACCATCTGGGCCAGATCGGCGGGCAGTATTTCATGACCATGGAGTTTGTCAGCGGCGTGAACCTCGAGCAGTTCATCGAGCGTCATGCCGAGCTCGGCAAACAGGTCCCCATCGACATGGCGGTCTTCATCGCCTCCCGGGTCTGCCGCGGCCTCAGTTACGCCCATACCAAACGCGACCGCGATGGCCGGCTGCTCGGCATCGTACACCGGGACGTCAACCCCAAGAACGTCATGCTGGCCATCGAGGGCGACGTGAAGCTCACGGACTTCGGCATCGCGAAAGCCCTCGATCTGATGTACAATGAGGAAGGCAAGGTGATTCCCGGCAAGGACGAGTATCTCTCCACCGAGGGTGCCAGCTACGCCGTCACCGACGGCCGCTCTGATCTGTTCTCCCTGGGCATCGTGCTTACCGAGATCCTGCTTGGGCGAAACATTTTCCGGGGCGCCACGCGCCTGGATTCCCGCCGCAACATCCTCACGATGCCGCTGCCCAAGTTCCATACCCTGCGCGCCGACGTCGATCCCAAGCTCGAGACCATCCTGGACAAGGCCCTCCAACGCGACCGGGACCAGCGCTACCAGTCGGCCTACGAGATGTTGACCGATCTCGAACTTTACCTTTACAGCGATCGCTACGGTCCCACCAACGAGAAACTGGCCGTCTACCTGGCCGAAATCTTTCCTCCCGGCAACCTGGGCCCCAATCCGTCGCTCCCGACCACATTCCAGGCGCGCGTGTAAGCGGGTTGTCTCCTCCTTCGCATGAGCGGCCCAGGACTCAACCAGAGTTTCCAACAGCGGCAGACGCAACAGCTCATGCTGGCGCCGCAGATGCGGCAGTCGCTCAAGATCCTCCAGGTCGCCGCCCTGGATCTCCGTGCCACCATCCAGGAAGAATTGCAGGCCAATCCCACCTTGGAAGAGATGCCCATGGATGACGTCAGTCTCGAGAAATCCGCCACCAGCGGCGATGAAAAGTCCGGCCATGACAGCGACGATCCACGCGAGGAGATGAATTTCGACAACAAGGATCGCCAGATGCTCGAACGCATCGGGCAGGACTGGCGGGACCATATGTCCGACACCGGCGGGGTGCGCCAGACCACCGGTGAGGAGGACGAGCGCCGCCAGCACTTCTATGACTCGCTCACCACCGAGACCTCCCTGCAACAGCACCTGATGCAGCAGGCAGAGGTGGCGGAATGCCTGCCGCCCGTCCTGGAGGCACTGCGCTACCTCATCGGTAGCCTGGATGACCGCGGCTACCTGACCGCCACCCTGCCCGACCTCGCCCTGCTTACGAACCTGCCTTTGGAAACCGTGCAGGCCGCCTCCAAGCTCCTGCGGAGCTTCGATCCACCCGGTATCGGCGCCGAGACCCTCTCCGACTGCCTGCTCATCCAGCTGGAACAACTCGGCCGCGGCAAGTCTGTCGCCACCCGCATTGTGCGCGACCATTTCGACCTCCTTGTCCGCCGGCGCATCCCTGATCTTTCCCGCAAAATGGGTCTTTCACCGGAGATCATCCAGGAAGCGATCGAAATCATCGGCTCGCTCGAACCCGCCCCGGGTCGTCGCTTTGCCGACGACTCCAACCGGGTCGTTGTAGCCGATGTCACCGTCGAGAAAGACAACGGCGAGTGGCAGATCATTCTCAACCATGACTACATTCCCCGCCTGCGTCTCAGCAGCACCTACAAGGACCTCATCGCCAAAGGCAAGCTGAGCAAGCAGGAGGGCGACTATCTCCGCGAGAAGCTCCGTTCGGGCAAATTCATCATCAACGCCATTGAGCAGCGCCAGCGCACCATCGAACGTATCACCCGCGAGATCATCAAACACCAGCATGAGTTCTTCGAAGAAGGTGTGTCCAAGCTGAAACCGCTGACGATGACCCAGATCGCGGACATCATCGGCGTGCATGAGACCACCGTGAGCCGCGCACTCGCCAACAAGTATATCAAGACCCCGCACGGCGTCTTCGAGATGAAGTTCTTTTTCACTTCCGGCTACCAGTCCGACGCCGGCGCCTCGGTCGCCAATACCAGTGTCAAAGAGATGATTGCCGACATCATTGCCGCCGAAGATCCCGGCGCGCCGCGCAGCGACCAGGAGATCGTCGGGCTACTGCAGGAGAAGGGCCTCAAGATAGCCCGCCGGACGGTGGCCAAATACCGCGAGGAACTCGGCCTGCTCCCGAGCAACCTGCGGCGGCGGTACGACTGAGCGTGTAATTCTGGCTTCGGTTTGCCACCGGGTGGCCGCGATATCCGTGGCGAGAAGACACCCGGCGTGAGGACCCACCGTGAAGGTTTGGCCTCAGTTGCGGCCTGCCACGACCTGATCGTACAACTTGGCCGCCTCCACCACCGTCTTCACCAGTTCTGGCAATGAAACTGGCTTGAGCAGGTAACGATAGAGGGCCGCCTCGTTTACGCTGCGCAAAAGCATTTCCGGTTTCATGTAACCTGTCACCAGCACGCGCTGCATGTCGGGATATTCCTCGCGGGCATCAACCAGGAAACTGAGACCGTTGCCTCCCGGCATCAAGTGGTCGGATACCACTACCTTGAATGTCTTTTTATGCAGGAGAAAGCCCGCTTCCTTCGCGTTCGTGGCCAAGGACACTTCAAAATAGGGAGACAGGGCTTCGCCATAAAGATCGAGCAGGGGCTTTTCGTCGTCCACGAGGAGCACCGCCCCCTGCTTGGGTTTGGCGGTCTCGACGGGACTTATCGGCGTGGTCATTGGGTCTTGATGCTGGTTTTTACGCCCGGCATAGCAAACCCAAATCATTTGCCGTCACGGCGGACCCATGACTTGAAATTTAGATGTTTGCTTGCCTAAGGGATTCCTCTTTTTTGACTGTCTCAGGCATGGACAAGATTGATTTTCACGCCGCCGCCCGCAACGGCACACTCGCCCAATTGCCCACCGAGCACCTGACGGTGGCCAACCTGACGGCGGGCAATGCCTCGGGCAATACTCCCGTCCATATAGCAGCCAAATATGGCTCGCTAGGTCAGCTCCCCGCCCAGCTGCTTTCGGAGGTTCTGCTCTTGGTCAAAAATGACGCGGGATTCACTCCCGTGCATCTGGCTGCTCGCGAGGGCACACTTGCCCAGTTTCCCGTCGGATTCCTGACCCGTGATCATCTGCTCGCCCGTTCCAACAGCGGACTGACGCCGCTCCACCAAGCGGCCGCCTATGGGACCCTCGACCAGCTGCCGCCCGGTCTACTCACGATGGAACTGGTACTGACCAAGACCACCACAGGCGATACCTTGCTCCATGAAGCGGCCGAGAATGGCACCCTTGACCGGTTCCCTCAGCAATTTGTCACCCATACCACCCTCGTCACCACCAATATCAGCGGCGAGACCACCTTGCACACCGCCGCCCTGAATGGGCATCTCGACCAAATTCCGCCTGAGTTTCTCACCGCTGAGACCTTGCTGCGCAAGACTGCCAACCACGACACCTGTCTGCACGCTGCGGCCATCTCCGGCCATCTCGACCAGATTCCCGCGGGACTGCTGACGCACGACAACCTCGTCCTGCACAGCAAATCCGGCCATACACCCATACATGCCGCCGCAGAATCCGGCTTCCTCGGCCAGATACCCGCTGACAGGCTCACGCTTGACCTGCTGATTTCCCGCAACGACTTTGGCGACACCCCGCTGCACGCCGCAGCCGTCGAAGGACACCTGAAGGATGTCCCTCGTGAATTCATCAACCGCGCCACCCTCAGTGTCCGCAATTATAGCGGCGGCACCCCTATTGGAGCCGCCATCCACAATGGCCACGCCGACCAGCTGCCCGAGGAATTCCGGCCCAAGCCTCCGACCATTGTCCAGAAAATCCTCTACCGCACCGGCTTCTCGCGTCCGCCTTTTGGCTAGACCGCGCCCGTGGCTTTGACAGAGACTGTCCGACTCTTGGCACGCGACGTGCCTCTCCCGTCTCCCACCTTTCAACTGAATGAACACCAGCATCACTGCCATCACCGCCCGCGAGATCATTGATTCCCGCGGCAATCCAACTGTCGAGGTCGACGTCAAACTCGCTTCGGGACACTTCGGCCGCGCCGCCGTGCCCTCGGGCGCCTCCACCGGCGAGCACGAGGCCATCGAGCTCCGCGACGGCGACAAGGCCCGCTACGGCGGCAAGGGCACACTCAAGGCCGTCGGCAATGTGAAGGCCAAGATTGCCCCGGCTCTCCTGGGTTTCGACGCCTTCGACCAGCTCGGCATCGACCGCGCCATGCTCAAACTCGACGGCACCGCCACCAAGTCGAAGCTCGGTGCAAACGCGATCCTCGGCGTCTCCCTCGCCTCCGCTAAGGCCGCCGCCGCCGCGTCCGGTGTCCCGCTCTACAAATACCTCGGCGGACCCAACGCCAAGGTCCTGCCCGTGCCGCTCATGAACATTATGAACGGGGGCGCTCACTCCGACGCCCCGATCGACTTCCAGGAATTCATGATCGTACCGAAGAACTTCGATACGTTCGCCGAGGCTCTCCGCGCCGGCGCCGAGGTCTTCCACTCGCTCAAGAAGGTTCTCAAAGGCAAGGGCCTCCAGACCGCTGTCGGCGACGAAGGCGGCTTCGCCCCCAACCTCGCCTCGACCACCGACGCCCTCGACGCCATTGCCGAGGCGGTGAAGGGCGCCGGCTACAAGCTGGGCAAGGACATCTTCCTCGCCCTCGACGTCGCGGCCTCTGAGTTCTACGTCAAGGAGTCCAAGACCTACGTCTTCAAGAAATCCGACAAGCGCTCCTTCACCGGCGACCAGTTCGTCAGCTACTACAAGGATCTCGTCGCCAAGTATCCCATCGTCTCCATCGAGGATGGCTGCGCCGAGAATGACTGGGGCACCTGGAAGAAGCTCACCGACGCCCTCGGTGACAAGGTGCAGCTCGTCGGCGACGATCTCTTCGTCACCAACGTCGAGTTCCTCAAGAAGGGTATCGCCACCGGCACCGCCAACTCGATCCTCGTCAAGGTGAACCAGATCGGCTCCCTCACCGAGACCCTTGACTCCATCGCCCTCGCGCAGCGCAACAGCTACACGACCATCATTTCGCACCGTTCGGGCGAGACGGAGGACGTGACCATCGCCGACATCGCCGTCGCCACCAACGCCGGCCAGATCAAGACCGGCTCCGCCTCGCGCACCGACCGCGTCGCCAAGTACAACCAGCTCCTCCGCATTGAGGAAGATCTCGGCGCCAGTGCGATTTATGGCGGCCGCCTGTAAACTGTAGGGCGGGATCTCCGAATCCCGCCTCCCCTTTGCGAAGCTGAACACCCCGCAGCTCCGTAAGAACACACACACCAAGGGAAGGCCGGGCGCCGCAAGGTGCCCGGCCTTTTCGTTTTCTGCTCTTGTGGGAGGGGCTTTATGCCCCGACATTGGAACCTTCGGCCACCACGCCCTTGTCACCTTCCCATCCTATGTCCGCCACTCTTTTCCGCCGCCTGCTTATTCTCAGCCTCCTCGCCGGCACCAGTCTTTTCGCCGCGGAGGAGAAAGCCCATGCTACGTCACCACCGGCCCCACTCGCCGCCAAACCCGCCGCTCCCGCCGAGGTCCTTGAGCTGCCCAAGATCCAGGTCACCGCCCAACGCATCAAGTCGATCGACAAGGACATCAAGCGGCTGGACAAGATGATCGCTCGGGAAAAAGCCAAGGTGAAGTCGAGCGAACTGGATAAGACGCTCAACAACGCCTCGCTCAGCCATGCCGCGGCCATCTTAGGTGGAAATTCAGCGGACCACCTCTCAGCTGTCGCCGCCACGCGGGTCGCCTTGCTGGAGAACGAACGCGACGTCCTGGAGGCCATGAAGCGCCCGACTACGCTCGATGAGCTGGCCATGATGGAAAAGGAGATCGAACAGCTCCGCGAAACCCGCCGCAACCTCGACGACGCGGCGAAGCAGCGTTAAACCGGGCCTTCAAAATTAGTGGAGCCCGGCCTCTGGACGGGTTCAGAGCGCCCGGAGGGCGCGCTCCACCTTCCGATCACTCCACCCGCAGGATATACCCTCGCAGGTATTCGCTCTCGGGCATCGTCACCAGCACCGGGTGGTCCGCCGGCTGATGGCAGAATTCCAGGATGTGCACGCGGCGCTTGGCGTCTGCCGCCGCTTCGCCCACCACCTCGCGCAACTGGCCGTCCTGCATGTGGTGCGAGCAGGTGTAGGTCGCCAGCACGCCGCCGGGCAGCAGCGACTTTAGCGCCCGCAAATTGAGC
>JANYDW010000006.1 GCA_025363455.1 Oleiharenicola sp.
AGCAGCGTCTCCGGGGGGATCGACGGCGCGCCGTCGGCCGCGTAGATCCCGTCAAGATGCGGACTGAGGCTGGTGAGCACCTCATCGCACATCCGCTTGATCACCCGGATCGGGTGCTGCTCGGGGATCATCGTCTCAACGTTGATCAGGCTGACGAAACAGGGCTGGTTCGGAAGTTGGCCACGCATGTTGCCTGCTTCGACGCAGCCCACCGTCAAATGTTCAACCAATGACGGACTTTTTCAGCAGCCTGCTAGGTGTCGTATCGCAACGAGCCAGACGTCCGTGCCCCTGCGAACCATAGCGGACGTATTTTAGATGCAACCAATCATCATCCAGATGGTCATCATGCTGCATGCGGCATTTGGCTGCATGTTCCTGCTGCTGTACCGGCAGTATCCGTCAAAGTTCTCACGACTATTGGCGATGGGGTGGATTCTTGAGGCGGTACGTGCCGGCATCATCCTGGCGCAAGTCCCAGCTGTAACGAATTGGTCGTATCATTGGTATGTCCTGTCCGATTGCCTAGAGGTGGTTGCCGCATGGTGGCTATTGGCCGCTTGCGCCGACTTGATGGAAGTCCGCCTGCCGACATGGTTGGGCCGCTATTATGTCGGAATCAGTGTCCTTTTGATCTTAGGCCTGCGTTATCCGGTAACCTGGCTGCTAACCGCCTGGTTGCACGTGCCTCCGGATCAGAGCGAGTTTGGGACCCGATTTGCGGTGGCGCTGGTCGTCTTTCTGCCCCTGACCGTCATGCGGGCAGCCATTCTTAACTGGTTGGTCCGGTTATGGCGCAAATCGCGACCGCCGGGTGCCCTATGGGCGATAATATTTGCGGTCCCCTATGTGGTTTTGGCTCTCATCAACCCGATACAGGTGTTTTTCTCCTATTATCCCGACTGGCTATTTTTCTTGTGGGCGATTCGCGTGCTTGGATTTTCACTGGGGCTGGTGACGCTCGTGTTTGACAAGCTGTTGCTGGCACGGCGGGAGGGGGAGGTGATGATGCGTGAGAACGAGTTGAGATTCCACGCGGTCTTCGCGCAGAGCCCGCTGGCGATCGTGCTGACTACGTTGTCCGAGGGTCGGGTGACTGACGCCAACCAAGCGGCGGAAAAATTGCTTGGCTACAAGCTCTCCGAGGTGCGCGGACTGACCACGACTGATATGAAAATCTGGGTCACTCCGGCGGATCGGGATCGCTACCTGCAGATGCTGCAATCGAACTCGGGCGTGAGTGGGTACGAGGCCCGGTTGCGGGTCAAGGGAGGGGCCGAACTGGATGTCTTGTTCCATGGCCGGGTGGTCCACATTGGGGGCCTGACGTATGTGCTCAATTCCCTGCTCGATATCACGGAGCGGAAGAAAGTGGCGACGGCACTGCAGCATGAGCAGTCCCTGGTCAACACCCTGTTCAGCACCATACCCGACTACGTCTACACCAAGGACCGGGAAAGCCGGTTCCGCAGCATCAACCTGATTATGGCCCGGCGTTTCGGCCTGACGGACACCCAGGGGGCGATCGGCAAAACGGACGCAGATTTTTATAGCGAAGAGCATGCGGGCGAGGCGTTCGTACACGAACAGATGATGATGAAAACCGGGGAACCTTTGATCAACCTTGAGGAAAGAGAGACCTGGCCCGATGGCCGGGTCACCTGGGTCTCGACCAACAAGGTGCCGCTCCGGGACCGGGCCGGACAGATCATCGGGCTGATCGGCATTTCCCGCGATATCACCGACCGCAAGCAGGTGGAGGATGCGCTCCGGTTCCGCACGGCCTTCTTTGAAGCCCAAGTGGACTCCGCCCTCGACGGCATCCTGGTGGTGGACAGCTCCGGGCGGAAAATCCTACAGAATCGGCGCATGGCCGAGGTGTGGAAAATCCCGCCCGAGGTCGTCGAGGACAAAGACGATGCCCGCCAGGTCAGATTCGTCACCGCGCGGACGAAAAACCCGCAACAATTCGTGGAAAAGGTCGTCCACCTCTATTCCCATCCCGCCGAGATCAGCCGGGACATCATCGAGCTGGTCGACGGGACGATTCTGGATCGCTACTCGGCCCCCGTGTCCGACAAGGAGGGCAAATATTACGGCCGTATCTGGACGTTCCGGGACGTCACCGAGAACCGGAAGGCAGAGGAATTGGTGCGACATCTCGCCGCCTTCCCGGAGTTGAACCCGAACCCGGTGCTGGAATTTAATCGGGACGGCACACTGGCCTACCAGAATCCGGCGGCGGTTTCGATGGCGAAGAAAGTGGGCCATGCCGGCATCGAGCAGTTGTTGCCGGCAGGGACGGCGGCCATTGTGACGACCTGTCTTGCCAGCGGTCAGCCGCGGCTGCGCCTTGAGACCGCGCCCGGCCAGAGCAAGCTTTCCTGGTCCTTTTATCCCATCACGGGCCAGCAGGTGGTGCATTGCTACGTCGGGGACATCACCGACCGCCAGTCACTGGAGGAGCAATTGCGGCAGGCGCAAAAAATGGAAGCGATCGGGCAGCTGGCCGGCGGCGTCGCGCACGATTTCAACAACATGCTGACCGCCATCATCGGTCACCTGGGGCTGCTGCGCGAGAATCCCAAGGTCACGAACGAAATCGACGAGTCGCTCAGCGAGATTTCGGCGGCGGCCAACCGGGCCGCCAAGCTGACGAGCCAGCTGCTGGCGTTCAGCCGGCGCCAGGTGCTCAGTACCAGCGCGCTGGACCTGAATGAGGTCGTGACGCACCTGACCAAGATGTTGCGCCGGATCTTGGGCGAGCACGTGATCATGCAGCTCGACTTCGCCCCCGAGCCGCTGACTTTTCAAGGCGATGCCGGACTGATGGAGCAGGTGCTGGTCAATCTGGCCGTCAACGCGCGGGACGCCATGCCCGAGGGCGGCACCCTGAAGATCACCACCCGGAGCGTGACGCATCGGCCGCCGTCGACGAACGAGCAGCGCGGCCCGCAGCAATCGGCGCCGTATGTCCGGCTTTCCGTCGGCGATACGGGCATCGGGATATTGCCCGAGATCCGGGCCAAGATTTTCGAGCCATTCTTCACCACCAAGGAAGTGGGCAAGGGCACGGGGCTGGGTCTGGCCACGGTGTTCGGCATCGTGCAGCAGCACAACGGCTGGATTGAGGTGGAGAGCGAACCGGGGCACGGTGCGACCTTTCATATTTATCTTCCCCGACTGGCGGTGGATCCCGCGGTCGTGCCCGTACCGCAACCGGTATTCGTCCCCCGGGGAAGGAATGAGCTGGTGTTGCTGGTGGAGGATGAACCGGCGGTGCAGGAAATGGGCATGCAGGCCCTCCGCCGGCAGGGCTACCGGGTCGTGAGCGCCTCCAATGGCCGGGCGGCCCTCGAGGTCTGGGCCCAACACAAGGACGAAATCGCCTTGCTGCTAACCGACATGATCATGCCTGAGGGCATCTCCGGGCAGCAGCTCGCCCGGCAGCTGCTGGAGGAAAAGCCCGCCTTGAAAGTCATTTACTCCAGCGGTTACAACGCCGAGATCGCGGGCAAGGAGCTGAAGCTGACGGACGGAGTCAACTACCTCGCGAAGCCCTATGAGCTCGAACGCCTTTACCGGACGGTGCGGGCCGCGCTCGATGGCACCCGCAGCCCGAGCCGGCCACCATTTGGGGAGGGTTAAGCAGCCTCGGCGATAAACGATCGGGGCGCGGGGTGCACGCTTGCGTTGTCCATGGTAACGGGCAAAATATCACCTGATCCGCCAGGTTGGGCCACCCCGGATCACTCCTGAGTGAAAACCATTCCACAATCGCCACGCTCCATGAGGATTGGACGCACCCGCCTGGGACATTCATGACGGTCCCGGGGACATCGGACGATACGCGGCGGCAGGAGGCGCTGCGGCGCTATGAGGAACTGGAACTGCTCTACCGGACCGCGCCCGTCGGCCTGGCCCTAATCGACCGTGAGCTACGTCACATCCGGATCAACGACCGCCTGGCCGCCTTCAACGGCCGGCCGGCGGTGGAACACATCGGGCGTACCATTTATGAAATGGCACCGCTGATCGCACCTGAGCTTGAGAAACATTTCCGCCACATTTTTGAGACCGGCCAGCCGGTGCTCAATATCGAGATCCATGGCGCGGGCACGGCGGAGTTCCCGGAGGAAACCGATTCACTGGGACAGTATTATCCGGTGAACGCCGCCGACGGCCACGTCGTGGCGATCTCGGTGATCGTGGTGGATATCACCCAGCACAAGCAGGTGGAGCGAATCCTCAGGCAGGAGCGCGATTTTTCCGATGCGATGATCAGCAGCCTGCCCGGGGTGTTCTATCTGTATGATGAGAGCCGGAAATTCCTCCGGTGGAACAAGAACTTGGAACAGGTGACGGGCTACACGGCGACCGAGATCGCGGTGATGAGTCCCCTCGATTTTTTCGCCGGAGCCGACAAGCAGCTGGTCGACGCCCGGATTGTTGAAACGTTCCAGCAGGGCGCGTCCAGCGCGGAAGCGGGCTTTGTGGCCAAGGACGGCCGCGTCGTCCCCTACTACTTTACCGGAGTGCGGGCCCGATTTGACGGACGAACCTGCCTGATCGGCGTGGGCATTGACCTCACGGAGCGCCGGCGGGCGGAGGAGGCCCGCCAGCTGACCGAGGCGCGCTACCGTGCACTGTTCGAGTATGCGCCGGATGGCATTGTGATCGCCGATCCGCAGGGCTGCTACCTCGCCGCCAACGCCAGCATCGGCCGCATGCTGGGCTATGCGCCGCAGGAACTCATCGGCCGGAATGCCAGGGACATTGTCGCCCCGGCGGAAGTCTCCCACATCGCATCGGCCTTAAGCGAAATCAAAGCCCAGGCCGATTATCACCGGGAATGGCGGTTCCAGCGTAAGGACGGAACAATTTTCGCGGCGGAGGTGATCGCGACCATGATGCCCGATGGCAATCTCCTGGCCATGATCCGCGACATCACCGAGCGTAAGATGGCCGAAATCTCGCTGCGGCTCAGCGAGCAGCGTTTCCGGCAGCTGGCCGAGAATATCAACGAGATTTTCTGGATCACCGACCTGGCCAAGGAGCAAATGTACTACATCAGCCCGGCCTATGAGAAAATCTGGGGGCGCACCTGCGAGGACCTCTACAAGTCGCCCAAGACCTGGCTCGAGGCGATACATCCCGACGATCGCGAGCGGGTCGCGCAGGCCGCCCAGACCAAGCAACTCCGGGGCGAATACGAGGAAACCTACCGCGTGATCCGGCCGGACGGGACCATTCGTTGGGTGCGCGACCGCGCCTTCCCGGTGGCGGACGAGCAGGGAGAAATATACCGGGTGGTCGGCACGGCGCAGGACATCACGGAACGGAAACAACTGGAGGAGCAACTCCGGCAGTCGCAGAAAATGGAGGCGATCGGCCAGCTCTCGGGCGGCGTCGCACACGATTTCAACAACCTGCTCACCGTCATCAATGGGCACATCGGATTACTGCAGATGAGGGGCCAGGTGTCGCCCGAGATTGCCAACTCGATCGAACAGATCGCCGCGGCGACCAACCGGGCGGGCAACCTGACCCGGCAGCTGCTGACCTTCAGCCGCCAGCAAGTCATGCAGCAGGCCGAGCATAATCTGAGCGGCCTGGTGGCCAACCTGGTGAAAATGCTGCGGCGATTGCTGAACGAGGACATCGACCTGCAGGTGATCTACGCGCCCCAGCCGCTCGCGATCCGGGCGGACGAGGGCATGGTGGAACAGATACTGCTCAACCTGGTGGTCAACGCCCGCGATGCCATGCCCAAGGGGGGTATGTTGCGGATCACGACAGAGGCCGCCGACCTCGCGGAGGTTACCGCACCGATGGCGACCCCGGCCCGGCCGGGCTCTTTTGCCTGCCTGGTGGTAAGCGATACGGGTACCGGCATTGAACCGGCGGTCTTGCCGCGGATTTTCGAGCCGTTTTTCACCACCAAGGAAGTGGGCAAGGGCACGGGGTTGGGGCTGGCGACCGTTTACGGTATCATGCAACAGCACGGAGGCTGGATCGACGTGGCGAGCGACGTGGGGCATGGCACCACCTTCCGGGCCTATTTTCCCCGCCTCGACTCGATCCTGCCCGAGGTCGTCGCAGCGGGGGCGGTTGTCATCAAGGGCGGGCACGAGACCATTCTCTTCGTGGAGGACGAGGAGGCGGTGCGCAACCTGGGGCAGGCGGTCTTGGCGAACTTGGGCTACCGGGTGATTGTCGCGGACAACGGACAGGCGGCGCTGCAACTGTGGCAAATTCACCAGCATGAGATCGATTTGCTGCTGACGGACATGGTCATGCCCGGCGGCGTCAATGGACTTCAATTGGCCGAGCGGCTACTGGCGGGACATCCGCGGCTGCCGGTCATTTACATGAGTGGATACAGTCACGAAGTGGCGGGAAAAAACTTTCCGCTGGAAGAAGGGCGCAACTACCTGGCCAAGCCATTCGATCTCGCCAAGCTCGCCGCGACCGTTCGAGCCCGGTTGGACAAGAATGGCAGTCGCACTCCCTTTGCGGGTCCATCGACCGGTTGAGCCCGGGAATTTGCATTTGCGGGCCGGGCCAAGGCGCCGCATCACAAGCACGTGAAAATCCATGTGTTGCCGTCCGGCCCGATTCAAACCAACGGTTACCTGCTGACCGACCCCACGCTCGGCGAAGCGGTGCTGGTGGACGCCCCGGGCGGCATCATGACCAAAATTCAACCGCTACTGGCGAAGGAAAACTGCAAATTGACGGAGCTTTGGTTGACGCACGGTCATTGGGATCACATGCAGGATGGGGCCGAGGTAAAGAAGGCGACGGGAGCCGTGGTCCGCGCCCATCGCGCCGACCAGGCGTTGATCGAGACGCCTGAGATCATGGAAGGCTTCATGGGCCAACGCATGGGCCTGGTGGGGGTAAAGGTGGATGCCTGGCTGGAGCAGGGGGAGTGTTTCAAGGCGCTTGGCCGGGAATTCGAGGTGCGCCATGTGCCGGGCCATTGCCCGGGCAACATTCTCTTTTATCAGCCCGGAGGCAAAGCGGCCTTCGTGGGTGATGCGCTTTTCAACAGCGGGGTCGGCCGATGGGACCTGCCCGGCGGTAGCTTCGAGCTTCTCGAGCGGTCGATTCGTGAACAAATCTACACGCTGCCGGATGAGACGATCGTTTTTCCCGGACACGGCCAGCGCACCACCGTGGGCGCGGAGAAGGAGACCAATCCCTACGTGGCGGCGACCGTCTCATGAAGGACTTCCCCGAATTCATTTTCACTGTAGCGGCGGTCTATGACTACCGAAACACCCAGACGGCGGTCATAGACCGCCGCTACAAGTCATGATCGACGCAGAGGTTCATGCTGCTTTCATGCGGCGGGCGATCGAACTGGCCCGCAGCGTCTGGGGGACGACCCACCCGAACCCGATGGTCGGCGCGCTCATTGTTGAGGACGGCGAGGGGGTGGCCGAGGGTGCGACCTCGCCGGCCGGCGGCCCGCATGCGGAGATCAACGCGCTCCAGGCGCTCGGCCGGAAGCCAAAACCCGGCGCGGCGATGTATGTCACGCTCGAGCCCTGCTGCACCCACGGGCGGACGCCGCCTTGCACCGACGCCATCGTGGACGCCGGCATTACTCGCGTGGTCGTGGGCGCCACCGATCCGAATCCGGCGCACGCCGGCAAAGGCTACGAGCTGCTGCGCGCGGGCGGCGTCGAGGTTATCCAGGGGGTGTTGGAGGCGGAGTGCACCGACCTGAACCTGATTTTCAACCACTGGATCACCACGGGGCGGCCTTTGTTCGCCGCCAAGTCGGGAGTGACGCTCGACGGCAAGGTGGCGACCCGCACCGGTGATTCCAAGTGGATCACCAGCGAGGCGGCGCGGGCCAACGGTCATGCCTGGCGGCGTTATTTTCCCGCGATCGCGGTCGGGGCGGGAACGGTGCGGTCCGACAATCCGCGGCTGACCGCGCGGGTAAACGGCACGGAATGGTGTCCGTGGCGGTTCGTCTTCGATGGCCTGCTGCGCTCGGTGACGGACAAGTCGATGCCCGGCGTTTTCACCGACGAGTTCCGCGAGCGGACCATCGTGGTGACGACCCCGCATGGTGGGCTGGGCTATGTGCGCAAGCTCAACGCCATGGGGGTGAAGGCCTGGGTGCTCAACTCATCCACGCCCAAGGTGAACTTCCTGGACTTCCGCGCCCGCTGCGCGCAGGAGGGAATCACGGGGGTTTTCTTCGAAGGGGGGGCGCAACTCCTCAGCGAACTGCTGCAGGCGCGCGAGCTGGATTACTTGTTCACTTATCACGCCCCCGTGCTTTTTGCGGACGACAAGGGCAAGGCCATCCTCCGCGGATTGCGCACCGAGACCCTGGAGAACGCGATCCGGCTGCATACGGTGCGGCACGAGGTGCACGGCGACGACGCGTTGATGCGCGGCTACGTCAGCTACCCGGAGAAGTTGTACGTGGATGAGGCGACCTTCAACCGGAAGGTCTATTGATGAGCCACGATTCTCAAACCAAGGAGATTTTGGCCACAAAAAGTCACAAGAATCCGACGGCCGGCGATCGTTTCAATCCGCCTATCGGCGCGCGGAACTTCTGCGGCTGCGGTGGTAATTATGTTTGTGACTTTTCGTGGCTTAAATGGGTTGGAGGCATTTTCCGTGGCTGAGCCGGTTCTCAAAGCTTCGGGCCTGAGCCAACCGGAATCCCGCGGGACCGCGCCACCCCGCCCTCAAGTGATCCACCTCGCGACTGGCAATGCGCACAAGGTGGCCGAATTCCAGCGCCTCGCAGACGAGTCGGGTCTGCCGGTGAAAATCGTGCCCGCTGCGCACATGCCGCCGGTGGACGAGGACACGGGGACCTTTGCGGGCAACGCGCGGAAGAAGGCGCTGGCCTTGAAAGCGCTGCTGCCGTGGGACACCTGGGTGCTGGCCGACGATAGCGGCGTCTGCGTGGAAGCTCTTGGCGGTGCGCCCGGGGTGGAGTCAGCCTATTATGCCGGGCCGCAGCACGACAGCGCGGCCAACCTGCGCAAGCTGACCGAGGTCATGCGGGAAGTGCCCGCGGGCCGGCGGGCGGCGTATTTCCATTGCGTGCTGCTGTTGCGCGGACCGGACGGACAGGAGCGGGTGTTTGAGGGTCGGTGCGAGGGCGTGCTGGCCCGCGAACCGGTCGGGGGTCAAGGCTTCGGCTATGATCCGTTGTTCATCCCGGCGGGACATGAGCGCACCTATGCGCAATTATCCGAGTCCGAGAAAAACCTGATCAGCCATCGCGCGCGGGCGTGGGCGGGCTTGGCCGCCCATCTTAGGAGTTTCCCGTGAGGCGGCTCAGCCCTCTGGGGTCTGGCCAGATTCGGCAAAGAGCGCTGCAGCCTGGGTACGGCGCGTGATGTTCAGCTTGCTGAAGATGGTGGCGAGGTAGTTTTTCACGGTCTTCTCGGTCAAGCCGAGTTGGTCGCCGATTTCTTTGTTCGTGAGGCCGCTGGTGAGCAGGGCGACCACGCGCCGTTCCTGGGGAGAGAGCAGTCGCAGCTTCTCCGCGGAGGTGGTCTGCCCGCGGTGCTTCACCAGATTCAGTACCTGTGCGGCCATGGAAGGATCGAGCACAGAATCCCCGCGGGCCACAGCCCGCAAGGCCGCTGCCAGGGAAGCGCCATCGTTTTCCTTGAGCAGGTATCCCTTGGCCCCGGCCGCGATGGCGTCGTGCATATGGCGCTCGCTGCTGCTGGAGGTAAGAATCAGCACCGGGGTGCCGGGACGGGCCTTCAGCAGTTCGCGGCAGACCAGCAGGCCGGATTTGTCCGGCAGATGCAGGTCGAGCATGACGACGTCCGGCTTGAGCCGGATAACGGCCTCGAGCCCGGCGGCCGCGGTGCCGGCTTCACCGACGATGGCAAGGTCGGGGCAATCCTCGAGCGCGCTGCGCAGGCCAAGGCGGATGATCGGGCTGTCATCGATCAGCAGGACGCGGATGGTCTTGGCCGGAGGAGCGCTCATGCGAGGGCGGGGACGGGCAGGGTGAGGATGACGCGGGTTCCCTTGCCCGGGCTTGACTCCACCTGCAGACTGCCGCCGAGCGCGCCAGCCCGGGCCTGCATGTTGTCGAGGCCGTGGCCCCGGTTACCATCCGGGCTGAAACCGATGCCATCGTCTTGCACGGAAAGGGCGATGGCTTCGTCGTTTCGGCCGGCCAGCAGCGTGATGTGCCGGGCCTGGCCGTGACGCAGGCTGTTGCTGAGGGCTTCCCGCAGGATGTTCATGATCTCGGCGACTTGGTGGGAGGGGATTTTTTCGACCGTATCCGGGTCGAGCCGGCGCTCGATCCGCGCCTCGGCCTCGGATGGGAGCGAACCGATCAAGCCGGCAAGGGCGGCCGTGAACGACTGGCCGTTGACCCGTCCCGGCTCCAGGTCCTGCAGATAGGCGCGCACCTCTTGGTTCAACCGGCGCAACTCGGTGAGGCACTGGTCGGTGCGCTGCCGCATCTCGGGCGAGAGGGAGGATTTTTTTTGCACGCTTTCGAGCGTGAGACAGACGGCGTAGAGGGTCTGGCAGATGTTGTCGTGCAGGTCGCGGCCGAGGCGGATGCGCTCGGCCACTGAATGACCCAGCAGGGTCCGGTTGACCTGCAGGTCCTCCTCGGCCCGCATCCGGGCTCCATGTTCCTCGACGAGGGCGGCGGTGCGCTCATTGGAAAGGCGGGCGAATTGCTCCATGCCGACCGCTTGGGCCCGCTCGCGGGCCCAGGGAGTCACCGTATTCCGTTCATCCGTGCGAAACCGGTGGACGAGCGAGGCCAGCAACAACCCGGCTAAAAAAAGTCCGGGACAAAGGAGCAACAGTCCCAAAGCAACTCGATGGTAGACGGCCAGCAGACGCGTGGCCGGCGGGGGAGGGAAGGAGACGAGCGCGTTGGCTTGGTGTCCGAGATGCGCCGAAAATGACAGCAGGCCGGGACTCGGAAGGGGCAGCACATCGTCATAGCGCTGCACGGTGGCACCGATGACCTGGCCGGCCTCGGCCAGATCGTTCGCCGGTGATTGCCAGTCGAGATGCATCCGACTCGCCACTTTTCGGAACTGTTCCTGTTTCAGCGCAATGGCTGCGTCATTCAATTGCCTTACCTGGGCCTGCGTTTGCTGCTGCAGCCAGCCATTCATCAGCACCGCCCCCAGCAGGAGGCCCAAAAGCAGAATCAGGTAGCTTCCGGTGCGGGTGAACTGAGTCATTGGCCCGGGATCAAAGCGGGAAATTTCGGTTTCGTCAAAACCTTCGACAATTGTCATCTGCTGGCTACATCTTTTGACCCTTTTATGCCGTCATTCTACATCACGACCGCCATTGACTATGTGAACGGTTCGCCGCACCTGGGCCACGCTTATGAGAAGGTGCTGACGGACGTCATCGCCCGGTTCCGGCGGCAGATGGGAGACAAGGTTCATTTTTTGACCGGCGTGGACGAACACGGGCAAAAGGTCCAGGCCAGTGCCAAGAAGCGCGGCATCCCGCCGCAGCAGTTCGTGGATGAGGTCAGCGCGGAATTCCGGGCGCTGCTGCCAAAACTAAATATTTCCAACGACGATTTCATCCGCACGACCGAGCCACGGCACAAGAAGGTCGTGGGCGATGTGCTCCAGCAGCTTTTCGACAAGGGCGAGATCTACCAGGCCGAATACAAGGGCTTTTACTCGACCCGCCAGGAGCAGTTCCTGCAGGACAAGGACCGCAACCCAGACGGCACCTGGCCCGAGATCTTCGGCGACGTGTCGGAAATCACGGAGAAGAACTATTTTTTCAAACTGAAGCAGTACCAGGACTGGCTGGTCAATTTCCTCACGAAGAACCCGGATTTCATTTTCCCGGCGTTCCGCCAGAAGCAGGTCAGCGAGTTCCTCAAAGACCCGCTGAACGACCTCTGTATCTCGCGCCCCAAGGAACGCTTGGAGTGGGGTATCCCGCTGCCATTCGACGAGGGCTACGTCACCTACGTCTGGTTCGACGCGCTGATCAACTACTACTCCGCCGTTGTCGACCAACCCGGCGTCTGGCCGGCGACGTTCCACGTCATCGGCAAGGACATCCTCGTGCCGCCGCACGCCGTCTACTGGCCGATCATGCTGCATGCCGCCGGTCTGCCGCTACCGAAGGGCATCATTGCGCACGGTTGGTGGCTGCAGCGCGGGGCCAAGATGTCCAAGAGCACGGGCAACGCCCTCAACCCGCTCGACCTCGTCACTGAGTTCGGGGCCGATGCCTTTCGCTACTTCCTGATTCGCGAGATGAATGTCGGCCAGGATAGCGACTTCACTCGCGAGCAGTTCCTGGTGCGCTACAACAGCGAACTCGCCAACAATCTCGGCAATCTCGTCAACCGCACGCTGAACATGACCACGCGGTTCGCCGCCGGCGCCGTGCCCGCCGCCGGGACGTTGGAGGAACTCGACCTGAGCCTCCGCGCACTCTGGGAAAAGACCCGCGACGAGGTCATCCCGCTGTGCGAGGGCTTCCAGTTCCACACGGCACTGGAGCGCGCCATGATTTTTCTGACCGAGACCAACCAATACATCGAGAAACGCGCCCCGTGGAAATTGGGCAAGTCCACCGATGCGAAGGATCAGGCGTTGCTCCGTACTTCGCTCGCCACCATGGCCGAGGCATTGCGCCTCGCGGTTGCGCTGATCCAGCATGTCACCCCTTCGACCACCGAGAAGATCAACAACGTCCTCGGGCACAAGGCCGGCGCCGTCTGGCGCGACGAACTCGTTTGGGGCGGCAAGCTCACCGGCGTCAAGGTCGCTGAGTCGCTCGTGCTGTTCCCGCGGCCAGCTCCACCAGCGGCGGAGGCTCCCGCGCCCAAGAAGAAAGCCTGAGCCTGATCGGGAAACACTGTAATGACCGCCTTTCGTGGATCCTTCGTTGCGCTGAGGATGACGCCTCGGGGATTTAACTTTAGTTTCCGTCATGCTGAGCGCAGCGACGGATCCACGGTTGTCGCTCCAGGTCGGGCAGCATGAAAACCCCCGCAATCAACCCCACTGGCAGCGCGACCCCGGCAGCCCTGCGGGCGTTTTTCCAGCAATGCTGCGCCGAGGCCCGGACGGCAGGCCGGCCGCAATTGGTGAGCATCAGCATGACAGTCGATAACCTCGACCCGCTCGCGGTGCTTGAGTCGATATTCGAGCCGGACGAGCCTCACTTTTATGCCGAGCGACCCTCGGCCGGATTCAGCGTGGCGGGGGCCGAGTCCGCCGTGGAATTCACGACGGCAGGTGCCGGGCGCTTCATCGCGGCGCGCGATTTCATCGCGCAAACTCTCGCTGATACCATTGCCGTCGGTCCCGTGGTCGAGCCCTTTGCCGGCCCGCATTTCTTTTTTGCCGCCGGATTTGGCGACGAGTCAGTCCCGGGGGCTCCGTTTCCAGTTCTCAAACTTTTTGTGCCCCGTTGGCAGGTGGGGCGGATGGGCGACAGCACCGTCGCCGTGGCCAATCTCCTGGTCTCGGCGGACGCGCCGGTGGACCTAATCACGGCGAAGGTCTGGAAGGCTCACGCCAAGTTTGGCGCCTTTGACTACAGTCGGGCGCGGCGCAAGGACCGGCCCTCGGCGCCCCAGATGACCGAGGAAATCGGCGGCGCCGGTTCCTACCAGCGCGCCGTTTCGCGGGCGCTGGGGGCGATCGGGCGGGGCGAGTACGAGAAGGTCGTGCTGGCCCGGGCCCTCAAATACACGACGGCGGAGGAGTTTCACCCGATGGGGATACTGAATCACCTGCGGCAGCGCTATCCCGACTGCTACTCGTTTTCCATCGCGGGTGGCCGGGGCCAGAGTTTCATTGGCGCCTCGCCCGAGCGTTTGGTGCGGGTGGCCGGTGGGCGCATGCACACCACGGCGCTGGCCGGCTCAGCGGCCCGCGGCGTGTCCGCCAGCGAGGACGCCGCCTTCGCCCAGGCGCTGTTGCACAGCGAGAAGGACCTGCGCGAGCACCGGCTGGTGTTCGATTCCATTGTCAGCCGGCTCGCCGACTTGAAACTGACACTCGAGCATGCGGCTCATCCGCGGCTGCTCGGGCTGGCCAACGTGCATCACCTGCACACCCCGATCAGCGCTCACCTTCCGGTCGGGACGCATATCCTCGACCTGGTCGCCCGGTTGCATCCGACGCCCGCGGTTGGCGGAACGCCGCAGGGCCCGGCGTTGGCGGCCATGGTGGAGCTGGAATCTTTTTCCCGCGGTCTCTACGCCGGACCGCAGGGCTGGGTTGATCACCGCGGCGGCGGAGAGTTTTTCGTGGGCATCCGCTCGGCGCTCATCGACGGCCGCACCGCGACGGCCTACGCCGGCGCGGGCATCGTGGCCGGTTCGGAGCCCGACAAGGAGTTTGCCGAAACGGAATTGAAGTTCAAAGCCCTCATCGAGGCGTTGACTGAATCATGAAAAAGTTTCTGTCATTGCGAGGAGCGCAGCTACGAAGCAATCCATCCCGCTGGATCGCCACGCCCGGCTTTGCCGGGCTCGCGATGACAAAACCATGAAGGCCGAGGCATCGTTGGATTTCCGTAACACCAACACCCTTTGGTGCAGCGTGCTCGTCGAGACACTGGTCCGGTTGGGGCTGCGGCACGCAGTGATTTCGCCCGGGTCGCGCTCGGCGCCGCTGACCTTTGCTTTCGCCCGCCACCCGCGGGTCGAGGCCATTCCCGTGCTCGACGAGCGTTCTGCGGGCTTCTACGCCCTCGGCTTGGCCAAACAGGACCATCGGCCGGTGGCGCTGGTATGCACCAGCGGCACCGCTGCGGCGAATTTCCTGCCGGCCGTCGTGGAGGCGCACGAGAGCGGAGTACCGCTGCTCGTATTTACGGCCGACCGTCCGCCCGAACTGCGCGGCTGCCATTCCGGCCAGAGCATCAACCAGCAGGAATTGTACGGCGGTTTCGTGAACTTGTTCCAAGATCTGCCGGTTCCAGCAGCGACCCTGGCGGCCTTGCGGCGCCTCCGGCAGACCATCGAGCGGGCCTGCGTCGCGACCGCGAAACCCATGACCGGGCCGGTGCACCTGAATTGTCCCTTTCGCGACCCGCTGCCTCCGCTGGCGCAGGCGTTGCCGCCGGGAATCACGAGGAAAGCTTTTACCGGTTTCTTCGCGGGATTGACGGATGCGCCCCCGCAGACACCGGTGAAAGCGTCGGAAGCTCCGGCGTGGTTCCAGCCCGGGGCCGGCGAGCGTGGGGTGATCATTGTCGGGCCGAACGCACCCGTTTCGCCGCGCGCGTTTGTGGCGGGTGTCGCCCGGGTCGCCCGGGCTCTCGGCTGGCCGGTGCTCGCGGATGCGCTGTCTCCCGTCCGGATGCACGCCGGGCGATCGCTCCCGGTGGTGGCCCACTACGACGCGCTCCTGCGCTCCCGGGCGGTGGCTGACGAACTGCGACCCCAGCGCGTGATATGCATCGGGGGCTGGCCGACCAGCAAGACGCTGCGCGAATGGCTGCAGCAGGCAGATCCGGAAACGGTGCTGCTCACCGACCGGGTGGATGACATGGACGGCTTGCGCTTGCGGACGCGGCACGTGCGCGGAGGCTTTGATGCCTGGTGTGCCGGATATCGTGGCAAAACACCCCTCGGTCTCTATGCCCGGCGCTGGCAGGAGGAGGAAAGGCGGGTGGCGCATTCCCTCGGAGCGACCCTCGGCCGAGTCCAAAGACTGGTTGAGCCGGCGGTGGTGCCCGTGCTTGCGCGCTGCCTGCCGGCCCGCACCGCGTTGTTCGTGGCTAGCTCGATGCCCGTGCGCGACGCGGAGTATTTCTGGCCGGCGAACGACCGAGGGCATGTCATCCATTTTAACCGCGGAGCCAACGGCATCGACGGCACGCTATCCACCGCGTTGGGGATCGCCCATGGCGCTGGCCCGGCCGTGTTGCTGACCGGGGACCTGGCCCTCTTGCACGACACCAACGGATTTCTCTCGCTGCCGAAGTTCAAGGGCAGCCTTACGGTCGTCCTTATCAACAACAACGGCGGCGGTATCTTCGAACACCTGCCGGTGGCGCAGTTCGACCCGCCATTCGAGGAGTTCTTTGCCACCCCGCAGAACATCGATTTCCGAAAGCTATGTGCGACCTACGGCGTGGCGCATGTGGCGGTGAAGAGCACTGGGCAGCTCGCCCGTCTCGTAATGAAGCTGCCGAAGTCTGGCGTGCGTGTGCTGGAAGTACGCACCAACCGGAAGCGCGACGCGGCGTTCCGGAAGCAGCTGTTTGCGGCGCTGGCGGGGGATTGACCGTTGGAGGGCTCGCGTCCCTGCGAGCCGACCCGCAGAGACGCGGGCCCTCCAACGCCTCACCCCAGCGGCAAGGTCACCCTGAAGGTCGTGCCTTTACGCGACGTCGTGAAGTCGATCGAGCCGCGGTGGGCCTCGACGACGGTCTTGGCGATGGCGAGTCCCAGGCCGGTGCCATTGACCTTGCCTTGGCTGACGAAGGGCTCGAACACGGATCGGCGGATGTCCTTGGGGATGCCCGGGCCGTTGTCGGCGACGGTGACGACACACTGCCGGCCCTCGTGCCGGGCGGAGACGACGATGCGGCCGCCTTTTTGGCGGGCCAGAGCCTCATGGGAATTGGTGACGAGATTCTGGAGGACCCGTTGGAAGCGGTCGGCATCGAGTGGCAGGGTTATCCGGCCCGGCTTGACGCGCAGGCTGATCCCGGCGCGGGCGAGCACCTCGAGGTTGTTTTCCTGCAGCAACAGCAGCGACTCCTGCAGCGGCGAGAGCTTGGTCTTGAGGCGGGTCTCGCCGCGGGCGAAATCGAGCACTTCCTCGACCATGCCGCCGAGCCGGTCGACCTGCCGCAGGATCATGGCGCACAGCTCCTGGTTTTGCGGGGTGCGGTTGCGCTTCGCGATGAGCTCGGTGGCGAGCTTGATCGTGGAGAACGGTGCCCGGAAGTCGTGGATCATGGAGTTGGCCATTTCGCCGACGAGGGTGATCTTCTCCTTGCGCATGACCTCGCTGACGAAGCGCTCATTGGTGGCGCGCAGGTTCTCGCTGACTTGGCTGAACAGCCGGAGCACGGTGTGCCAGGAGGTTTCGGAGAGCAGCTGCAGGAAGGGTTTCTGGGGCAGCCGGCCGAGTTGCACCGGGCCGTCGGCCACGGCCGTGGTGCTGCGGACGGAACCGTCGAGCACGCCCAGTTCACCAAAATAGTCGTCGGGGCCCTTGTAGGCGATGGTCTGGGCCGCCCCCCCGGGGGATTTCTTGGTCAGGGCGACGCGGCCGGTTAAGACGAGGTAGATGCAGTCCGACTGGCTGCCTTCCTCGAAGATGACGGCCTTGTGGTGAAAGCGCACCGGTCGCACATGATTGCTCAGCTTCGCCCCCTGCGCCGCCGGGAAATGGCTGATGAAGCGATGGGCGAGGATGTCGGCGGACATGGACGGAAAAAGACAGAAAAGCTGAAGGACTGAAAGGCTGAACGACCCGGACACCCGGCCGTCGTTTTCTACTAGCAAAATTCGGCCGGCAGGCTGGAGCTGCCTCAGCGCATTCAGCCCTTCAGTTTTTCGGACTTTCAGCCGTTCCCTACAGCTGGATCGGGAGTCCGACCTCGATGATCTGCATCGGGGGCAGGCGGTAATAGTCGCGTACCGGCCGGGCGTTGCGGCTGAGGAAGGCGTAGAGGCGTTTCTGCCAGTGCCACATCCGGGTATCGCCCCCGAAGATAATCATCTCGCGGTTGAAGTAGTAGGTGGCTTCGTTGAGCTTCACGGGCACGCCGGCCTCGCGCACATGTTCCATGAGGATGGTGACATCGGGCGACTCCATGTAGCCGTAGCGGCTGATCACGCGCCACACGCCGAGACCGCTGCCGATCTCGCGGACCTCGAGCCGCTCGGCTTCGGGCACCGTGGGAACCTCTTCAGTGACGACGCTGAGCAGCACAACTGTCTCGTGCAGGACCTTGTTGGCCTTCACGTGATGAAGCAGGACGAGGGGCGTACCTCGGGCCACCCCGGCCATGAATACCGCGGTGCCGCGGACGCGCACAATGCGGTCTGAGTTGGCCACATTGCATAGCTCGTCCTCGGTGATTTCATTGGCATAGATGCGGCTGAAAATCTCGTCCTTGCCCAGCTTCCAGGTGTGCATGATGGCAATGAGGCCGACCGCGATGACGACCGGGAACCAGCCGCCGTCGGTGAATTTGTGGAGGTTGGAGGCGAAGAGCGGGACGTCCACGAGCAGGAACAGACCGCACAGGACGCCGGCGGTGATGCGAGCCCAGCGCCAGTGGTTCCTCAGCACCGCGTAGAAGGCAAACGTGGTCACGACCATCGTGCCGGTGACGGCGATGCCGTAAGCGGAAGCGAGGTGATCGCTGGAGCCAAAAAAGAGCACGACATAGATCGAGCCGAGGGCCAGGGCGAGGTTGACGAGAGGTAGGTAGATCTGGCCTGACTGGTCGGGGTTGGTGTAGTTGATCTTCAGGCGCGGAAAGTAGCCCAACTGGATGGCCTGCCGGGTGAGCGAGAAAGTGCCCGTGATCATGGCTTGACTGGCGATGATGGCGGCGACGATGGACAGAAACGTGAGCAACAGGCGGGGCAGACCCTCTGGCACGAGCGCAAAGAACGTATGCTGCGTATCGCCGGGGTGGGCCAGCACGCGGGCACCTTGGCCGAAATAGTTCAGGATCAGAGCCGGCCAGGCGCAGAAGTACCAGGCGCGCGCGATGTGCTTGCGGCCAAAGTGTCCCATGTCTGCGTATAGCGCCTCGGCGCCGGTGATGGCGAGCACCACGGCACCCAGCAGCGCCCCGGCCTGCGCTGGATGATCGTAAAGGAGTTGCAGCCCGCGCATGGGATTGATGGCAGCGATGACCTCCGGAGCGGTCCGGATGTGCCAGGCTCCCAGGCCGCCGATCACGAGGAACCAGGCCAACATGGCCGGGCCGAAGATGCCGCCGATGGCCTTGGTGCCCTTGAATTGGCAGGCAAACAAGCCGGCCAGGACCAGCGCCGAGATGAACGGCACATATTTGGCGAAGCTGGGATTGAACGTGTTGAGGCCCTCCACTGCGCCCATGACCGAGATTGCCGGGGTGATGACGCCATCACCATAGAGCAGGGCGGCACCGAAGAGGATAACGATGGTAAGGACGCCGAGGCGGGCCTTGGCACGGTCGGTATGGCTGAGCGCCAGGAGGGCAAAAATGCCGCCTTCGCCACGATTGCCGGCGCGGGTGACGAAGATCAGGTATTTGCCCACCACCACCAGAGTCATGGCCCAGAACACGAGTGACAGGGCACCGAGGACTCCGGTCGACCGCTCGACCGACGGCAGATAGTTGAGGCATTCGCGCAGGGCGTAGATCGGGCTGGTGCCGATGTCACCGAAGACTACTCCTAGTGCGCCCAAGGTCAGGCCTGCCTTGGCGGCTGTGCCTATCGGTGCTGCAGGGGTGCTCATCAGGGAAGGGGCATTGTCGGGTTCCGCCCCCACACTCCAAGCAGTATTATGCGCGGATGGGGAAACAGCTTGACCCTGCTTCCCCTGGATAGGCTGCGCAGTGCCGGGCCGCTTTAGTAAAAATATGCCATTCGTGAAAACGGTTGCGGCTCAAGGCGTTTCCAACAGCCTGCTCGCATGTCCACTGCTTGGAAATCTGCCGGGAAATACACTGACATCCTCTATCACAAGGCCGGCGGTATCGCCCGGATCACCATCAACCGCCCGGACAAGCGTAATGCCTTCCGTCCGCAAACGGTGTCGGAAATGCACACTGCGCTACTCGATGCCCGCGAGGATCAGAAGATCGGCGTGGTACTCCTCACCGGTGCCGGTCCGGCCAAGGACGGCAAATACGCCTTTTGCGCCGGAGGGGACCAGTCAGTGCGCGGCCATGGCGGGTATATCGATGGCGACGGCGTGCCGCGCCTGAACATTCTCGACGTCCAGAAGCTCATTCGCTCGATGCCGAAGGTCGTCATCGCCTTGGTGGCCGGCTACGCCATCGGTGGCGGCCATGTGCTTCATGTGATCTGTGATCTGACGATCGCGGCCGACAACGGCGTATTCGGCCAAGTCGGGCCCAAGATGGGAAGTTTTGACGGCGGTTTCGGTTCCAGCTACCTCGCCCGGCTCACCGGACAGAAAAAGGCCCGCGAGATCTGGTACCTCTGCCGCCAATACAACGCGGCCGAGGCGCTCGAGATGGGCCTCGTCAACAAGGTCGTACCCGTTGCGCAATTGGAGGCCGAGGGCGTGGCTTGGGCGAACGAAATTCTCCAGCGCAGCCCGCTCGCGATCCGCTGCCTCAAATCGGCCTTCAACGCCGAGCTCGACGGCCAGAGCGGCATTCAGGAACTCTCCGGCAACGCCACCATGCTCTACTACATGACGGAGGAAGCGAAGGAGTTCAGCACGGCCCAGCGCGAAAAGCGGAAGCCCAAGGCGGAGAAGTTTCCGTGGCTGCCGTGAGCGATTCTTTGGGGACGATTCCTGTCACCAAGCTGGACGCTGCGCGACGTCAGCTAGAGACAGCCGTCAGGCTTTCCTTCAACGATGAGGATGTAGTTTGGATACACCCACTCATCAGTGCTGCCCATACAATCCTGCGGGATATTGGCTGCTTCTGCGGTGCTAGCCCGCTAAGGATGAATTTTCAGTCTTTGAGTGTCGGGATTGCTCGCTTGAGCCGCCAGCTAACTGAGCATCTGGTCGAGCGACCGGCAGAGTTTCGGGAAAGCGGTGAGCAGGGCCTTGTCCTCGGTCACGAGTACTGTACCGAGCGCCGCGGCAAGGGCGGCGAACTCGCAGTCGTAGGCCGTGCAGCGCGACTGCGTGACGAGCTTCATCACTGCGTGGTCCGACACGGTGTGCTCGCCGGCTTTTAGGGATTCGGCCGCATCGGCAATAACTTCCCGCGCTTTGTCCAATTCCATTTCACCGCGCCGGAGGTAGCCGCACAGCAGATTGCGGAACTCCGAACGCCATAGCACCGGTGCCGCCCACTCCGGATCAAATTGGAGCAGGCGTTCCGTATCCGCATTCCTCGACCCGGGCAGGCAATGGTAGGCGAGAATGTTGGTATCAACGACGATCACTCCCGGCCCTCGCGCTTGAAGCGGTCAATCTCTTCGGGGGTGGTGGTGAATTTGAGGCTGCTGCGGAGCGCCCGGGTTTTGGCGATCATGGCCTCGACATCGATGCGCTTGGCCGGGGCGACGGCGTCCTCGAGCACGGCGATGACCTCCTGGTTGAGGCTGCGCTTGTGGAGGGCGGCGCGAGCCTTGAGCTGGCGGTGCAGGGAGGTAGGCAGGGCCTTGAAGGTGATGGCAGGCATGATGCCACCAAAATGGTTGCCTTTCGCAACCTGTCAAGCGGGAGACCGGAGCGGAGTCTGCTCCTTGTCACAGTCATAGCCGGCGGGCGTTCCCGACAGCGCCCCGGTCAGCCTTTGGTGCCGGTGTCCACGTCCGTGGCCCAGACGACGAGCCAGCCGCTGTCCTTGTCCACGTAGACCAAGGTCGAGGCGTTGGGATCTCCCGCTTCCACAAAGTCGGCTCCGGCGATGGTCGAGGGATCATACGGCGGGGCGTTGAAGGCCGCTTCGGCGGTCGTCACGGACGGGGTCGGGCGGATGGCGAAAAACGCGAAGGCCAGGGCCGCCGCCGCTGCGAGCGGGGCGCCGAACCAGATGATGGGGGCCAGCGGGCGCTTGCGCGAAGATTTGCCCTCCACGCCGTGGAGGTTCGCCTTCAGGTCGCGCCAGGCTTCGTCGGCATCAGGGACCTTGAGGGCGGCCACCTCGGCTCGATAGGCATCGAGCGCCGCGGTGAGACTGGCTTGGAGCTGGTGGCAGGCAGGGCAAGCGGCGACATGGTCCGAGAGGTTGGCGAGCTGATTTTTTGTCAGCGCGCCGTCCCGTTCGGCCAGAATCAGGGATTCGTTGTCGCGGCAGTTCATGGGAAGGGATTTGGTAACCGCTAATCTTCGCTAATGGACGCTAATTCAAACCAGCCTTAGGAAGTTTGGTATTAGCGAGGATTAGCGTCAATTAGCGGTTAGTTCTGATTTTTAGCGGCGATAGTCGTGGTCGCGGCGATCGTTGTTGTAGCCGTAGCTGCGGTCATCACGCCGGTCATCACGCCGGTCGTCCCGGCGGTCATAACGGTCGTACCGATTGTAGGCGACCCACACGCGGTCGGTGCGGCACTCATAGCGGCCCTCGATGTAGCGGCGGTAGCTACCGTGGTGGCCACGCTCGACGAGCCAGTAGCCGGGCACCCAGTTGCGCACCTCGACGGTCTTCCAGTAGCCTTCGTCGTGGCAATCGTTGGAACGATAACTGACCGAGGTGTGGGCGTAGCCATCGTTGTGGTCACTGAGGGCTGAGGCGATGATGAGACCGCCAACGAGTCCGCCCACGACAGCCAGGCCATTGTCGTGCGCGACGGCAGGCTTGGGGGTGAAGGCAAAGGCAGTGGCGGCGGCGAGAGTGAGGGCGGTGATCTTGGTATTCATGGGATTGTCCTCCAAAGGTTGTAGTTGAGGTTCTGTCCTTGGGACGATGCTCGCAGGGGGTTTATTCAAAAAGGATCAACTTTTATGATAAACATTCATTATCAGTCATTTGAGAACGCCTAGGGTTCTCTGCGTGCTGATTCCTCGCGCCAAGGTCGCCACGGTCGCCACAGTCCAATCCGAATCCTTTGCGTACGTTGCGTCCTTTGCGCGAGGCAGTTCGGATTTATTGCCGGTTTGGCAAACGATTCCGCTGATTCAGGCTTCGATCCGCGGAATCGCGCTGATGAGGGCCCGGGTATACGGGTGCTGCGGTCGCTCCATGATGTCGAGGGCCGGGCCAAGCTCGACGATCTTGCCCTGGTACATGACGGCGATGCGGTCGGAGATGTGCTTCACGACCGAAAGGTCGTGCGCGATGAAAATCATCGTGAGGTTCATCTCGCGGACGAGCCCGGCGAGGAGATTGAGAATTTGCGCCTGGATCGATACATCGAGGGCCGAGACGGGTTCATCGGCGATGATGACTTTGGGCTCGAGGGCGAGGGCGCGGGCAATGGCGATGCGCTGGCGCTGGCCGCCGGAGAATTCGTGCGGGTATTTCCCGGCAAAGCGTGGAGCGAGGCCGACCTGTTCCATTAACTTGGTCACGCGCGCCGCGACTTGGTCCGGCGGCACGATGCCGTGGACGAGGAGCGGCTCGGCGAGCGTGGCGAAAACGGTCATCCGCGGGTTGAGCGAAGCGAACGGGTCCTGAAACACCATTTGCAGGTCGCGTCGAGCGGCCTTCAGTTCGTCAACCGTCCCCGTGGTGAGGTTCTTGCCGCCGAGGATCACGGTACCCGCCGTCGGTGGCACCAGTTGCATGATGGTGCGCGCGAGGGTGGACTTGCCGCTGCCGGACTCACCGACGAGCCCGAGCACCTCGCCTCGCCGCACCTCGAAGTTGACATCGTCCACAGCCTTCACCGTGCCGGTCTGCGTTTTGAAGAGGAAACCCGATTCGAGCGGGAAATGGGTTTTCAGTTCCTGCAGCTGGATCATGGGTCCGCCGAGTGCAGGCCTGGTCGGGGTGGAAGAGGGATCCGGGTGCGCCGACGGCAACTCGAAGCGGGCAAGCAGTTCGGCCTCGTTGATGGGCTTCGACAGATCGGGCGGCATCCCGGGAATGGCGTAGAGCTCCCGGCCCTTGGGCTGGAGGGCGGGAATGCACCGCTGGAGGGCTTTGGTGTAGGGATGCTGGGGTTTCTTGAACAAGGTCCGGGTTTCGGCCGATTCGACGATGCGCCCGGCATACATCACCTGCACCCGGTCGCATAAACCGGAGACGACGGCGAGGTCGTGAGTGACAAAGATGATCGCCAAGCCCGTCTCGCGCTGGAGTTTTTTGAGGAGCTCCAGGATTTGCGCCTGAACGGTGACATCGAGGGCGGTGGTGGGTTCGTCGGCGATAAGCAGGTCAGGCTTGGTGATGAGCGCCATCGCGATCATCACGCGTTGCCGCATGCCGCCGGAGAATTCGTGAGGGTAGGAGTGAAGGCGCTTGGCGGCGTCAGTGATGCCCACGGACTCAAGCATGGCGAGGGCTCGGGCCAAGGCGTCGGTCCGGGAAATCCTCTCGTGGATAAGGAGCGGTTCGATGAGTTGCTCGGAAATCCGCAGGTAGGGATTCAGCGAGGTCATCGGGTCCTGGAAGATCATGGCAATGCGTTTGCTGCGGATGGCACGGAGTTGGGCGGGCGGGCATTGCAACAGGTCGATGCCGTCGAAGAGCGCCGAGCCGCCCTCGATCCGGCCCGGCGGCTGCGGGATGAGCCCGAGCAGCGAGTAGCAGGTAACCGACTTGCCCGAGCCCGATTCGCCGACGATGCCAAGGATCTCGCCCTTCTCGAGGGTGAAGCTCACGCCGTCCACCGCGCGATAGACCCCGCCGCGGGTGTGGAAGCTGGTGCGCAGGCCGGTGACTTCGAGAAGGGGCATGGGGAAGCGAACGTGAGGGTGAAAGTGAGTCGGGAGGCGGCAACGCAAATTGTCGAAGGGGCGTTGTGCCCCGATGAATCGTACTGCGTTGATCGGTCGGGGCGTAAAGCCCCTCCTACATTTTTCGGGCGGCCAGCAATTCCGCGAACAGGGACTCGTAGCGCTCGATCATCCGCCCGACGGAGAACCGCGCGGGGGCGTCGGCCTGACCGCGGGCGACGACGGCCTCGATCTCCGGGCCACCGGCCAGTACGCCGCGCAGGGTTCCGGCGAGTGCGGCCTCGTCGCCGGCCGGGAATGTCCAGCCGTTCACCCCGGGTTGGATAATGTCGGTCACGCCCGGCGCCTCGCTGCCGAGGGCGGCGCAGCCGGCGGCCATGTAGTCGATGAGCACGAGCGGCAGGCCCTCGTAGTGGGTGGAGAGGACGGCGGCCCGGCAGCGGTGATAGAGCGGGGCGGCGTCGGCCACACGGCCGAGAAATTCCACGCGGCCAGTCAGGCCGAGGGTGGCGACGAGTTTCTCACAGGCGTTCCGGTGCGAGGGCTTGCCGTCACCGCCGAGGAGGAGCCGGCCGCTCCAGCCGGTGTCGGCCAGGCGCTTGGCCGCCCGGAGGAGGGTCGGCTGGTCTTTCTGCCGGGCGAAGCGTGCGACCATGATGATGTCCTGACCGCGCTGGCTGAAAGGCGGGGCGCCGACCGAATAGCGGGTGGCATGGGCGCCATTGTGAACGATCTCCAGGCGCGGGCCGATGAGTGAAAGTGGGCGGATGTGATCGGCCACGCCTTGGGAAACGCAGACAGTCGCGGTGGTGCGGGCTGCTAGTGGTCGGGCGGCCCACAGTCGCCAGGGAGCGTAGCGCTCGCAGTTCTGCTCAATGTGCACGACGACCGGCACGTTGGCGGCGAAGGCGGCCTGCCGGCCCCAGATATGTTCGCTGAAGCCGTGCGCGGCGAAAACTTGCGGCTGAAAGTCCGCGATGAGCGCGCCGAGCTGGCGGCGCGTGGTCCACTTGGGCCAGTCGTCCACCCAGGCGCTGCGCAGGCCGGTCGCGTCGATCTGGGCCTGCATCGTCGCGGGCAGGGAAACCTTTTTCCGGCGCATGACGAGTAATGGTTCGTAGCGGCCCGACTCCAAGTGGCCGCAGGCGACATCGAGCGCGACTTTGGTGGCGCCGGAACCGCCGCCGGTGACAAAGTGGATGACGCGGGGCACGGTGGTCATAGGTCGCAAATCATCCTATCGATCCAACACACCCCGTCGCTCCGCGCCACCCCTCTTGCTAGAGGGGACCAATGCCCACGCTGCCGAGAATCCCCTCTTGAGAGGGGTGCCCGCAGGGCGGGGTGTGTGATCGGCGTGCGATGATCCAAGGTGTTCATGACCCGGGCAAATACGGCTCGAGCGCGGCCTGCGCCTCGGCGACGCTCAGGCGGAGCAGCGGGCGCGGGCCGGATACGTCGGCCGGACGCAGGACGGTGTGTTTCGTGTCCCACGGGTGCCAGCGCCACGGCTCCAGCGGGCCGTAGAGTCCGACCACCGGGACATGGAACGACGCGGCGAGGTGGATGAAGCCCGTGTCGATGCCGAAGCAGAGGTTCATCCGACGCAGCAGCGAGCCAGACTCCCGGATACCAAGCTTTGTGCTCCAGTCGTGGCAATGCGCGCGCAGTTCGGCCGACACGGCGGCGAGGATTGTCGCGTAATAGGCGGCGTTGCCAGGCGAGTCGCAGAAATGGACTTCGCTGTTCCGCTCTTGTACCAGCCAGGTGATGACCTCGGCGAAGCGTTCCGGGGCCCAGTCTTTCAGGTCGAAGACCGACTTGGCGCAGATGAAGACCCGCGTGCGGTTGCCGGCCGGGAATTCGGTGTCGACGCGCCGGTCGGTGGCCGGATCTGTCCAGTTTTCGTTGCGAGTGTCGGTGATGGGGATGTCGTCCGCTCGAAGCACGTCGAGGAAGCATTCGACCTCGTGCCTGTCGGGGTAGGGCGTGCTGTGGTGAAGCAACCAGTTGCGTCCTTCGGTCGAGAAACCGACGCGGTGTGGTATGCCGGCGAGGAGTGGGAGGATGGCGCTGGAGAACGAGCGGCGCAGGATGTAGCAGCGGTCGTAGCGGCGGGCGCGGAGAAATTTCGCAGCGCCGAGCAGGCTGGTGGGGAAGGGGGCGGTGCGCTTGCGCTCACCTTTCAGGCGCGGGCCGTAATAGAGCAGGTCATTTTTGTAGGGACAATAGGCGAGGGTGTCGCCGGAGATCGGCTCGCCGAGGACATCGATGACGGCATTCGGGAAAGCCTGGCGCAGGTTTCGCAGAGCAGGGATGGCGAGCACCGTGTCGCCGATGAAGCGGTAGCGGATGACCAAAATGCGAAGCGGGCGCTGGTCGGGCCAGGACATGGATGGAGTTTCCGGTTTCACGAAGAAACACACCCCGGCGCTTTGCGCCACCCCTCTTGATAGAGGGGACTCAATTCCCCGCAGCGTAGCTCCCCTCTATGCAGAGGGGTGCCCGCAGGGCGGGGTGTGTCGGGCCGCGCGCAGTCAGTAAACATTCGGATAGCCCTCGCCGCGGGCCTTGAAGCGCTTGTGCACCCAGAAATATTGCTCGGGCGCGAGACGGATGTTGTCCTCGATGAGCCGGTTGATGCGGACGGCGTCGGCGGACAGATCCTGGGTCGGGAAGTTTTCCAGCGGAGGATGGATGCTGAGAAGGTAGGAGCCGTCCGGCTCGCGACGCGCGAAATAAGGGATGACGGCCGAGCCGGTCATCTTGGCGATCTTGCTGGTGGCGGTGTTGGTAATGGCCGGCACGCCAAAGAAAGGCAGGATCTCGGAGCCGGGCGAGCGCTTGCCTTGGTCGGGAGCATACCAGATGACGTAGCCCGCACGGAGGGCGCGAATGAGGCCCTTGAGGTCGTCGAAATGTACGGCGATGGACGCGACGCGCTCGCGATGGCGTCGCATTGGCACCGCGGCGACGGGATTATTGGGTTCGCGGTAGAGGCAGCCGACGGGCAGGCGGGCGGTGATAAATACGCCGCAGATTTCCAGCGTGGTGAAGTGGGCGGTCAGGAGGATGACCCCGCGGCCGGCCGCAATGCCCCGCTCCAAGTGCTCCGCCCCGACGATGCGGTGGGGCGGCAACTGGTCGAGGGGTTCCCACCAGCCGGCCGTCGTCTCGAAGAGCCCGAAGGCCAGGGCCTCGAAATGGGCGAGGGCCAAGGCGTGGATTTCATTGGCGGACTGCTCCGGGAAGCAGAGCCCGAGGTTCACCAGCGCCACGTGGCGGCGCAGTCGGACCACATTGAAGACAAACCACGCCAGGGCGCGGGCGAGCCGGCGGCGCTCGGACCAGGTGAGCAGGCGGGCGCAGGCGTAGAAGAATCCCAGACCGGTCCACATCGGCCAGTGTTGCGGCAACCAGAGTTTCGATTGCTCGCTGGCGCGGCTCATGCCTGGGAGGGCTGACGGTAGAGCTGTGGGTTCAGCGCCGGGTCGTTGTACATCTTAAACTGGAAATAAACGGAGAAGGTGCGGCGGCCGGCGGCGACATCAGCCAGCAGCTCGGCAAGGCACTTGGCCAGGTCGTCGCGCTGGCGGCGGATGCGGGTGAGTTTATCGGTGCACCTGGCGCGGTGCTCGGCGGTGGCGTCGGTCCGGACCGTCTCCTCGTGCATGTGGTATTCCTTGAGGGAGAGAATGGAGAGCCGGTCGATCATCATGCCGGGCGTCTCGGAATTGCGCGGGCAGCCGGCTTCGCGAGGATGCAGCTCGGCGACGATGGCCTGGTCCATCTGCTCGGCAAAATTGTTCCGTTCCTGGTTAAAGCGGTCGATGTTGCGCTTGGCCCGGTAGACGGCTTCGAAACCGAGGTCTTCCCGGCGGGCCACGTCCTCCTCGTGCCAGAGCGAGAAATTGCGCAGGTGGTTTTCCTCGATAAGCCGTAGGAAACCGTGGCTGCCCGCGGTCGGGGCGGTCTGGTGCCAACGAGCCGTGAGCTCGGACTGGCGGCCGGCGATATCAGAGGCGGATACCATGCGGCGAGGAGCGTGTGCGGTGACGACCCGTCTTGGCAAGCCGGGGTTGGTCGCCGGGATTTTCGCGCTGTCAATCCGGCTGCTGAACAGGTAGGCACAGCGGGAATGGTCAATGTCATCTGCATGAAGTGGGGCGTGAAATACGGCCCGGAATACGTGAACACCCTGCGTTCGATGCTGACCCGCCACCTGCAGCGGCCGCACCGCTTTATCTGCTACACCGACGACGGCAAGGGCATCAGTCCCGGGGTTGAGATCAAGGCCTTGCCGACGATGGATCTGCCGCCGGACAAGGAGCGGGGCTGGCGCAAGCTGTCCACCTTCCAATCGCCATTCGGCGACCTGACCGGGCCGGTGCTTTTCCTGGACCTGGACATCGCCATCACGGGCAGTATCGACTGCTTCTTCGACCAGCCGGGAGAGTTTTGTATCATCCGCGACTGGGCCAAGCCCGACAAGACAGGGAATTCATCGGTCTATCGGTTCACGGCCGGGGCGCACCCGGACATCCTGGATTACTTCCTGAAGAACATTGACCGCGTGAAGGCCGAGGTGCGCAACGAGCAGGAGTATCTCACCCGCGAGATGAACCGGAAGGGCTTGGTGAGCTACTGGCCGGAGGAATGGTGCGTGAGCTTCAAACACAGTTGCCTGGCCACCTTTCCCCTGAATCTCATCCTGACGCCCCGGCTGCCCGCGGGGGCGAAAATCGTGGTTTTTCACGGCAATCCCAATCCGCCCGAGGCGGTCGTGGGCAAGAGCAAGAATCTCTACCGGCACGTCCGCCCGACGCCCTGGGTGGCCGAGCACTGGCGCTGACGCTCGTGCGGTGCTCCGTCGCGGCTGTTCATGCTGTAGCGGCGGTCTGCGACCGCCGTCGTGGGCTGCAAGACGATCGCCCGGCGGTCATAGACCGCCGCTACAGGGTTGACCGGGCCCCCCGGCGAAGCGGCCGTAAATCACCGTCACTGTGCCGGGGTGGGAAGGTTCCTGTTTGCCATTGGGCGGCTCCGGGTAATTGTAGGGGAACGCCGCGCTGACCACGCGGTCTGGACAGCCTCACACCATGCCGGAAATGCTCATCATCAAGCCGTCAGCGCTGCGTGACATCGTGCACGGGCTGCAGGTGGCCGCGTCGATCAAGGCGCAGAAGCCCGAGTGGCGCATCTCGTGGATCGTGCGGGACATTTTTGCACCGCTGGTGCGGTCGAGCACGGCCGTCGACCAGGTCTTTGTTTTTCAGCGCCACGAGGGTGCGCGGGGTTTCCTGCGCACGATGCGCGAAGTGCGCAAGCGGGAGTTCGACCTCGTCTGCGATTTTCAGGGTTTGCTGCGCACCGGGCTCATGACGAAGTGGGCGAAGGGCAAGCGCAAGGTCGGCCGGCCGGATGCGCGGGAGGGCGCGGCCTTTTTCTACGATGAAAAGATCAAGCTGCCGCCCGAGGGCGCCTCGGCGCACGTGCTGGACGCACTGCTGCAATTCTGCCCCGTGGTCGGGGCCGAGCCGCGGTTGACGGGCCCGCTGCATTTCCGCGATTTGGAACGGCTGCACCTCGGCTTCATGGACCCGCGCAAAGGCGCGCGGCCGATCCTCATTTTCCCCGACAGCGGCGAGCACAATAAAAGGTGGAACGGATTCAGTGAACTCACCGCGCTGCTCATCCGCGAGGCGGGTCGCAAGGTCGTGTGGGCAGGCTCCAACTACCTGCCTTGCCGCGAATCCTTTCCCGAGGGCACCTTCGTCAACCTCACCGGCAACACCAGTCTCACGTCGCTGCCGGCCCTGCTGACCAAGGCCGAATGGGTCATTTCGAACGACAGCGGTCCGATGCACCTGTCCGCTGCGATGGGACTGAAGACCATCGGGCTTTTCGGTCCCACCGACCCGCGCCAATACGGGCCGTATCCGGTGAAGAGTCCGACCAATTATACCATCCAAGCCCCGGTCGGCGAACTCGCGCTCCTGTCCGCCAAGGAGGCCTTCTACCTCTTCAACCGGATCGAGGCCGGCTTGCCCAAGGCGCAGGCCCGCGCTGCGCTGGTGCACGCCTGAGGTGGTGGTCTGTAGCGGCGGTCTATGACCGCCGATTTGGAGGGCCCAGCTCCCGCTGGGCCGCGGCTCAGCAGGAGCTGAGCCCTCCATTCCCGCCCAAAAATTTAGCCTGTTCAAGGGGTGGGATACGCATTGAATGCGTTTTCCCATGCTCGATCCCAAGGTCCTTCGCGAATCCCCCGAAACCGTGCGCGCCGCCATCGCCCGCAAGCATCTCGCCATCGACCTCGACGCCGTGCTGGAGCTCGATTCGGCCTGGCGGGCCCAGTTGTCCGAGGTTGAGGTCCTGCGTTCCAGGCAGAAAGCCGCCAACACCAAGATGGCTGCGCTGAAAAAGGGCTCACCGGAATTCCTCGCCAAGGTGCAGGAGATGAAGGCGGTCTCCGCTGAAGTGAAAGCCAAGGACGAAGCGCTCAAGTTGCTCGAGGAAAAATGGCACGCGGCGATGCTCTCACTCCCCAACATTCCTCACGCTACCGTGCCGGAGGGCAGGGCGCCCGAGCAGAATGTCGTGCACGCGACGCACGGCGAGACTGGTTCGGCCTCGCCGCACGCGCTGCCGCACTGGGAAATCGCCGGCTTCAGCAACCTGATCGACTTCGCGCGCGGGGCCAAGGTGACGGGCGCCGGCTTCCCGTTTTTCATCGGCGAGGGTGCGAAACTGTCCCGCGCGTTGCTGCAGTTCTTTTTGGATGAGGACGTGAAGGCCGGCTATACCGAGGTCAGCCCGCCGATCTTCGTCAACGCCGCCAGTGCGACGGCCACCGGCCAGCTGCCCGACAAGGAAGGGCAGATGTATGTGACGGCCGACCAGCTCTACGCCGTGCCGACGGCCGAGGTGCCGCTGACGAATTTCTTCCGCGACGAAATCCTGGAGGAGGACGTGCTGCCGGTGTGCCGCTGCGCCTACACACCCTGCTTCCGCCGCGAGGCCGGCAGCTACGGCAAGGACGTGCGCGGCCTCAACCGCGTGCACCAGTTCGACAAGGTCGAGCTGCTGAAGTGGGTGCACCCGTCGAGCAGTTATGACGAGCTGGAGAAGCTCCGCGCCGACGCCGAGCGCCTGCTGCAGAAGCTCGAGCTGCCTTACCGGGTGCTCCTCATGTGTGGGGGCGATCTTGGCTTTTCCCAGTCGAAGAAATATGACCTGGAGGTCTGGGCCGCCGGTCAGAAACGTTGGCTGGAAGTTTCCAGCTGCTCGAATTTCGAGGCGTTTCAGGCGCGCCGCGCGCAGATCCGTTTCCGCAACAAAGAAACCGGCAAACCCGAGCTCGTCCACACGCTCAACGGCTCGGGCCTCGCCGTGCCGCGGGTTCTGGCTGCTCTGCTTGAGAATAATTTGCAGGTCGACGGTCGCGTCGAGATCCCGGCCGCCCTCGTGCCGTATTTCGGCAAGGAGTACCTGAGCTTTAAATGATTTCCTTGTAGGAGCCTGCTTGCAGGCGATTGACCCAACCATCGCCTGCAAGCAGGCTCCTACAAATGTCCCGGACCAGAAGGAAAAGCATCAACTGGCCCGCGGTGGCCGGGGCGTTGGCCGCACAGATTTCGCATGCCGAGCTGCATCCAGCTGCGATGCTGCGGGCGCTTGCCGAGCACCGGCGGGAGACGCGGCGGGGTGGACGCCCGTCGCGCTGGGCCCTGGCCTTTTCCGGTGGGGCGGACTCGCTGGCGCTGCTGCTGATTTTCTGGGCGGAGGGAGCCGGCCGCTGGGGCCGGGATTTTATTGTCCTGCATTTCAATCACCGGCTGCGCGGGAAGGATTCAAGGGCCGACGAAAAGTTCTGCCGGCGGGTCTGTGCGGCTCTCGGGGTCAAGATTGTCGTGGGTGACTGGGGTGTAGGTCGGGCTTTACGCCCGACTGTCGGGCGTAAAGCCCGACCTACAGTCAGCGAAGCAGCCGCCCGCGCGGCGCGTCATGCCTTCTTTGCGAGGGAAATGAAACGGCGCGGCAGCCGCCTGCTCTGGCTGGCGCACCAACAGGATGACATCGCCGAGACGATGTTGATGCGGCTGGCTCGCGGCAGCGGCACAGCCGGATTGGCGGCGCCGCGGCCCGTGCAAGCGCTGGCTGACGGGCGATTGCACCTGCGGCCGATGCTGGCCCTGCAGAAGGCGAATATCGTGTCGGCATTGAGGAAAGCTGGCGCCGAGTGGCGCGAGGACGCCTCCAACGAGCAGCCAGATTATTTTCGCAACCGCATCCGGCGCATGGTTCTACCCGCCTGGCAAAAAGCTGCGCAGCGCGACGCACGGGCAGGCGCGGCTCACACCCGCGAGTTGCTGGAGGAGGACGACACTGCGCTGGAATGCTGGCTGGACCGGCTGGGGCCGCTTCGACGCGGCGTACTGGATTTACGGGTACTGGCGGATACGCCCCGGGCGGTCGTGCGGCGGGCACTGCACCGTTGGATGCTCGCCGTCCGGCCGGATACCGACCTGTCGCGGCAGGGTTTTGAACTGCTGCTGGCGGCCGTCACTCGCGGAACGGCCACACGCTTCAGCTTGGGCCGCAGCGGTTTTGCCGTCATCCGGAATGGCAAACTCGCGTATCGCAAGGGCTGAAACACGGGTAATTTGGGGGCTGATTGTAGGCCGACCCCCGGTTGACTTATACGGCGGAACCTTCACCTTCTGCTCTTACTCTAATCATCCATGCCCGATAACGACGACAACAAGAAGCGCCGCCCGCTCAAAAACATCCCGCCCGAGGGTTTTCCGATCAAAATGCTCCTGTTCTGGGCGATCGGCATCAGTGCGCTGGTCGCGCTTTTTATGCTGAATCCGGGCAAGACCCCGCAGCCGGCCGTCTTGGGCATCCAGCAGGTCGTCGACCTCGCCCAACAGGGTAAGATCGCCAACGGCACGATTCGCAGCGATGTCACGGGCGGACCCTACTGGTCCGAAGTGACCGGCGAAATCACCGAGCCCACCCTGCAGAACAGCGCCGGCGCGGCGACCAAGGCCTTCACGATGCACGGTCGTGTGACCGACAGCAGCCTTGAGCTGCTGCAGAGATCCAAGGCGTTCGTCGAGAAACCCGCGACAACCGCCACGACCCAGCTGCTCTATAACGTGCTGCCCTTCGTGGTGGTCATCGGACTGCTGTATTTCCTGTTCGTCCGCCAGTTGAAGAACGCGGGCAAGGGCGCCCTGAGCTTCGGTAAGAGCCGGGCCAAGATGCTCACCCGCGACAAGGACCGGATCACGTTTTCCGATGTGGCCGGCTGCGATGAAGCCAAGGAGGAGGTCAGCGAGGTCGTGGACTTCCTGAAAGACCCGAAGAAATTCCAAAAGATCGGCGGCCGCATTCCCAAGGGCATTCTCATGGTTGGACCTCCGGGTACCGGCAAGACGCTGCTGGCGAAAGCCATCGCTGGCGAGGCCGACGTGCCGTTCTTCTCCATCAGCGGCTCGGACTTCGTGGAGATGTTCGTCGGCGTCGGCGCTAGTCGCGTGCGCGATATGTTTGAACAGGGTCGCAAGAATGCGCCTTGCCTGATCTTTATCGATGAAATCGACGCGGTCGGCCGGCAGCGCGGGGCCGGGCTCGGCGGCGGTAACGATGAGCGCGAGCAGACCCTGAACTCCCTGCTCGTTGAGATGGACGGCTTCGACACCCAGGAGGGCGTCATAATCATCGCAGCGACGAATCGCCCCGACGTGCTCGACAGTGCGCTGCTGCGTCCGGGTCGCTTTGACCGCCAGGTCAGCATCGACCTGCCCGACATCATCGGCCGCGAACAGATTCTGCGCGTCCATGCCCGCAAGATCACCCTTTCCGACAATGTCGACCTTGGCGTCATTGCCCGTGGTACGCCCGGCCTGTCCGGTGCCGAATTGGCCAACCTGTTGAACGAGTCCGCTCTGCTCGCCGCCCGCCGCAACAAGAAGCGGGTCGAGATGGCCGACGTCGACGAGGCGCGGGACAAGCTCCTGTGGGGCCTCTCCCGCCGTCGCGTCATGGATGATGCCGAGAAGCGGCTCGTCGCCTGGCACGAGGCCGGCCACGCCATCCTGCAGGCCGTCCTCGATGACGGCACCCTGCCGGTGCATAAGGTCACGATCATTCCCCGCGGCCAGAGCTTGGGCAGCACGACCTACCTGCCGACCAAGGACATCCTCACCCGCCCGAGAAAAAAGCTGCTCAACGAGGTCGCTATGGCCATGGGTGGCCGCATTGCCGAGGAACTGGTCACCGGTGACTTCAGCAACGGCGCCTATGGTGACATCAAGCAGGCCACCAGGATCGCCCGGGCCATGGTTTGCGATTACGGCATGAGCGACCTCGGACCGATCGCGATGGGTGAGAACCAGGACACGGTTTTTCTTGGCCGTGACATCACCCGTTCCCAGCACATCAGCGAGGACACGGCCCGGAAGGTCGACATGGCCGTATCCGATATCTTGAACTCCCAGTACAAGCGAGCCCAGGGGATTATCTCCGAGCATCGGTCTGCGCTCGACAAGATCGCCGCCGCCCTGCTGGAGCACGAGACCCTTGAGGGTCGCCACGTGCTCGAGATCCTCAAGCACGGCGAGATCCAGTCACCCATCGTGGCGATGAAGCCGCCCAAGCTGCCCCCGGCCGATGCGGCCAAACCGGCCGACAAAACCAGCTCCGAGACGTCGACCGGTCCCACCGGCACGCCATCACCCAGCCCGGCCTGATCGTAAGAACATCCTTGGTTTTCTCTCCTGAGGCCGGCACAGTGCCGGCCTCTTTCATTATGAATATTTGCTGCATTGGCGCCGGGTATGTTGGCGGGCCGACCATGGCCATGATCGCTCTAAAATGCCCCGACATAACCGTCACGGTGGTCGACATGAACGCCGCCCGCATCGCGGCCTGGAACAGTGGCAAGCTGCCGATCTTCGAACCGGGTCTCGATGACGTGGTTAATCAGGCCCGGGGCCGAAACCTGTTTTTCTCCACGGACGTGGCCGGACAGATCAAAAAAGCCGACATCATCTTCGTGGCGGTCAACACCCCGACCAAGACCTATGGCGTCGGGGCCGGTCGAGCGGCGGACCTGCGCTTTATCGAGTCCGTGGCCCGCACAATCGCGGAGCATGCCGACAATGGGAAGATCATCGTCGAGAAGTCCACCATCCCGGTAAAGACGGCCGACGCCATCAAAACCATCCTCGCCTCCAACTCCAAGGGCCTGCGGTTCTCCGTGCTGTCCAACCCCGAGTTCCTCGCCGAGGGCACGGCCGTGAAGGACCTGCTCAATCCCGATCGCGTATTGATCGGCGGCGAGCGCACGCCGGAAGGCGAAAAGGCCATGGAGACCCTGGTCGGCGTCTATGCCCGCTGGATCCCGCGCGACCGCATCATCACGACCAACCTGTGGTCCTCGGAACTCTCCAAGCTCGTCGCGAACGCCTTTCTCGCCCAGCGCATTTCTTCGATCAACTCGATCTCGGCCCTGTGTGAGGCGACCGGCGCCGATGTGGACGAGGTGGCCAACGCCATTGGCAAGGACAGTCGGATCGGCCCGAAATTCCTCAAAGCCTCGGTCGGCTTTGGCGGCTCTTGTTTCCAGAAAGACATTCTTAACCTCACCTACCTGTGTGAGAGCTTCGGGCTGCCGGAAGTTGCCGCATATTGGACCAGCGTCGTGGGCATCAATGACTGGCAGAAGAGCCGCTTCGCCGCCCGCATCGTGAAGGAGCTGTTCAATACTGTGGCCGACAAGAAAATCGCGGTCCTCGGCTTCGCCTTTAAAAAGGACACCAACGACACCCGCGAATCCGCCGCGGTCAATGTCGTGCGTGATCTCCTCAGCGAGCACGCCCGGGTCAGCGTCTACGATCCCAAGGTGCCGGCTGAAGAGATCAAGGCGGACACGCTGGGCAAAGGTGTGGACAACCCGCGCCTGACCGTCGCCAAAGACGCCTACGAGGCCTGCGCTGGAGCCCATGCCATCGCCATCGTGACCGAGTGGGACGAGTTCAAATCCCTCGATTACGGGAAGATCTACGCGGGCATGCCCAAGCCGGCGTTCCTCTTCGACGGCCGCAACATCGTCGACCTGGAGACGCTGCGGAAAATCGGCTTCAAGGCTTCCGGTATCGGCAAGCCGGCGTGAGGGTAAGAAAGGGTAGGGCGGGACCGCTGGGCCCGGCGCGAATGTTCCTACGGCGGGCCCAGCGGTCCCGCTCTACCTCCTGACTCACACTCCGCTGGCGTTGCGGTAGTGGCGCGGCACGCGCTTGGTGACAGAGCACAGCGTTTCCCATGGGATCGTGTCCGCCCAGTTACTGAATTCCGTCACGGATATTTCCTCGCCGCCCTGCCGGCCGACGAGCACCGCGAGGTCGCCACAGGTCACCGTGCCGGTCACATCGGTGACGTCGACCATCGTCTGGTCCATCGTGATGCGGCCCAGCACCGGGCAGCGCCGGCTATTGATCAGTACCTGGGCGCGCTTGCCGCTGGCCCGGGCAATGCCATCACCGTAGCCGGCCGTCAACACGGCCACGCGCGTGTCGCGCTGCAGCTTCACGGTCCGCCCGTAGCTGACGCTGGTGCCGGCGGGCAGTTGTTTCACGAGGCCGACGCGGGTGTGGAAGCTAAACACCGGTTCGGCGTGAACGCGGGCGAGCATGGAGTGCGGGTGGGGGAGGATGCCAAACTGCAGCAGGCCTACGCGCACGGCGTTGAACGCACTTTCCCCCGGCGTGGTCTCGAGGCCGGCGCTGTTGTCGGCATGGATGAAAAGGCCGGTGGAATCGAAGCCGGGAAACCCCGCCAGGGCGGTGAGGAAGAGTCGGCGTTGTTCGGCGGTGAACGCCGGGTCCTCGTCTGCGCTTGAAAAGTGGGTGAACACGCCCGCGAGCCGCAGTCCGCCCGCCGCCTTGATGGCCGTATAAACCTCCCGGGCCTGCGGATGCCACACGCCGAGCCGGCCCATGCCGGTGTCGATCTTCAGATGCACGGCGACAGGGCTGCCGGCGGCGCGGCCGACGGCGTCGAAGCGGCGAACCTCGTCGAGGGAGGAAACAGTGGCAGCAAGATCAAACTCGGCGAGGTAGCGATCCTCATCCGGCAGCACCGGACTGAGCAGCAACACGGGCCAGTCCGCACTGAGCTCGCGGATGGTCATGGCCTCGGCGATGTTGGCGACAGCAAACAAGTCGGTCCCGGCCTGCATGAGACGGCCGGCGACTTGGGGCAGGCCGTGGCCATAGGCGTCGGCCTTCACCACGGCCACATATTTGATGCGGGTGGGCAGGGTGGCGCGGATGAGCTTCAGGTTGCGCTCCAAGGCGGCCAGGTCGATCTCGACCCAGCAACGGCGGGGCAGTTGGGCAGAGGCGGTCATCGTCGGGCGGCGGTCGCGGCGCTGTGGGCTTGCGCCGACCATTTCTTGTATTCGGGCGCCTCGTATTGGAATGCATCCGGCGCGGCGGTGGCGGTGAAATAGTCGCCATCCATGACCGCGGGGAAAATGGCCGCCAGGTCGTAACTGCACGTGGCGGCCGGGCGGGGCGGTTGCGCCCACGCGCGGAAGTTTTCAGGCGTGAATAGTTCGGCGGCCGGCAGGTCGGCCGCCGGCAGGCGCTGCAGCGGCGACAACGAGCCATCGGCCCGGATGGGCTGGCAATGCCAGGTGTCGCGTCGGGCGTCGGCGATGACGATCAAGTCTCGGCAGTCGTGCTGCGACCAGGCGAAACGGGCCGCGAGGGCGAGGCTTTGGTAGGCGTAGACTGCGCGCGGCTTGAGGGTCAGCCAGGTGCGGAGGGCCATGGCGACGGTACGCGTGCCAAGCATCGAACCCGGGCCTTCGCAGAAGAGAAAGGCCCCGATTTCGCCGATGCCAAGCCCGGCCTGCCGGAGCAACGTCTCGGTCCCGGCAAAGACCCCCAGGCCGGCCTCGTCTGGCGTGGCATGCCAGAGGACGGATTTTCCCGACCGCAACAGCCCGACCTGCACCCGCTGCGAGGCCGCGTCCAGCACGAGGATACTGCCGTGGGCGGCAAGGAGTTGGGTGAGGCAGGCCATGGCGGCGAGCAGCTTGGGCGGGGCCACGGAAAAATCCAAGGTGGATTGCGCCTGATTTGTGTCGAAAGAGACCTTGACCGGCTCAGGCGGGGCTAGTTACTTCGACCTCTTTTCTCTGAGGAAACCCGTCTGAATTTACACCGTGAACGTCCAAATTACCGATATCAACGAGACCCGCAAAACGCTGACCGTTACCCTCGACAAGGGTGAGGTCGAAGGCGAATACACCGTCCTTCTGGGCGAGTTCACCAAGCAGGTCAGTCTGCCCGGTTTCCGTCCCGGCAAGGCCCCGGCCGCCATGGTGGCGAAACGCTTTGGCAAGGAGCTCAAGGACGAGTTCAAGAGCAAGGTTATCGGCAAGGCCTACCGCGACGGCCTTGAGCAGTCCAAACTCGAGGTACTTTCGTTGGTGGAGGTCGAGGAGGGTTCGATCGAGCCCGGCCTCTCCGCCGCCATCAAGCTTACCGTCGATGTCAGCCCCACCATCAAGCTGCCTGAATACACCGGCCTGGAGCTGGAAATCCAGCCCACCGAGCCCACCGCCGCCGAGATCGACCAGGTGATCGATGGCCTGCGGTCCGAGCGGGCCGACTTCAAGGTCGCCGAGCGCGCCTCGGCCAAGGGTGACTACGTCCGTTTTGGCTACACCGGCACGCTTGACGGCAAGCCCCTCACCGAGATCGTCGCCGACAAGGCCATCTACGCCGCCGCCCCCCAAACTTGGGAAGAAGTGGAGGGCGCCAACGAGGGCTTGCTGCCCGGTGTGTCCAAGCAGATCGCCGGGCTAAAGACCGGGGACAAGAAGTCCATTGAGGTTACTTTTCCCGCTGATTTTGCCGCCGTGACGGCCCTGGCCGGCAAGACCGTGGCGTACGCCGTCGACGTGCAGGAAGTCCGCGAGCGCGTGCTGCCGGCGCTGGACGAGGCATTTTTCAAGTCGCACCAGGTGGACGATCTCGCCGGCCTCCAGGCGCAGGTCCGCGCCCAGCTCACCGCCCGCAAGGAATACGCCAACCGCACCGCACAGCGCCGTCAGATCACCGACAAGCTCGCGGCTCAGGCCAACTTTCCTGTACCGGAAAGCCTCATATCCTCCGAGCGCGACGGCATCCTCCGCCAGTTCATCGAGGAGAACCTGCGCAACGGCATCCCGCAGGAGAAGCTCGAGGAGAACAAGAAGGAGCTTCACGACGGCGCAACCAAGGCAGCGGTCAGCCGCGTGAAGGTCCAGCTCCTGCTCGCGAAGATCGCCGAGGCGGAGAAACTCAAGGTGGACGAGAAGGATTTCAATAACTGGCTCATGCGGGAAGCCATGCGCAGCGGACAGAAGCCCGACAAGCTCGCCAAGGACCTCAGCAAGGATCGCGATCAAGTTCGCGCCATCCAGCAGCAGCTCCTTTTCGACAAGACCCTTGATTTTCTCGTCTCCAAGGCTACCGTAAAGACGGCAACCACCAACGCATGAGCTACTACGTTCCCATCGTTCTCGAAAATACCGGCCGCGGAGAGCGGTCCATGGATATTTACAGCCGCCTGTTGAAGGATCGCATCATCTTCATTGGCACGCCGATCGACGACGGGGTCGCCAACGTGGTCATTGCCCAGCTCCTCTTCCTCCAGATGGAGGACCCGAAAAAGGACATCCACCTGTACATTAATTCCCCCGGCGGCGTGGTGACGGGCGGCATGGCCATCTACGACACGATGAATTTCCTGCAGTGTGACGTCGTCACCTACTGCATCGGCATGGCCGCCAGTATGAGCACGGTGCTTTTGGCCGGCGGGACCAAGGGCAAGCGCCACGCGCTGCCGAACAGCCGCGTAATGATCCACCAGCCCTCCGGCGGCGCCGGTGGGCAGGCGGCGGACATCGCCATCCAAGCCAAGGAAATCATCCGTTGGCGCAAGACTCTGAACGAGACGATCGCCAAGCACACGGGCAAGAGCGCCCTGCAGGTGGAAACGGATTCCGACCGCGATTACTACATGAGCGCTGAGGAGGCCAAGGCCTACGGCATAGTGGACCACGTGGTCTCTTCCACGCGGGATCTTCAGAAAATCACTCAAAGCGCCGCCTGAGAGTGCTTTGGCCCGTCGCATCCCGGGCCGGAAAATCCCTCGACTAAACCCGACTTGGGCCGATTATAACCAGCCATGGCCAAATCCTCGCGCATGACCCTTTGCTCGTTCTGCGGCAAGTCGCAGGCGGAAGTTCGCAAGATCATTGCGGGACCGGGCGTTTATATCTGCGATTCCTGCGTCAACGTCTGCAAAACGATCATAGACCGCGAAGTGAAGGCCCCGGCCACACCCGAGGGCACCGCCGCCAAGCCCGCTTTCCGGCTGATCAAGCCCTCCGAGATCAAGAAGGTACTCGACGATCACGTCATCGGCCAGGACCACGCCAAGAAGGTGCTCTCCGTCGCCGTCTACAACCACTACAAGCGTCTCAATTTCGACGCCAACCACGGCAACGCCGCCGATGCCGCCTCATTGCCCGCCGAGTTCAGCGAGGTCGAGGTCGAGAAGAGCAACATCCTGCTCGTGGGTCCCACCGGCTCCGGCAAGACCCTGCTCGCCCGCAGCCTCGCCCGCATCCTGGACGTGCCCTTCGCCATTTCCGACGCCACCACGCTCACCGAAGCCGGCTATGTCGGCGAGGACGTAGAAAACGTGGTCCTTCGCCTGCTCCAGGCCGCCAACTACGACGTGAAGAAGGCCGAGTGCGGCATCATCTACATCGACGAGATCGACAAGATCCGCCGCACCACGGAAAACGTTTCCATCACTCGTGACGTCTCCGGCGAGGGCGTGCAACAGGCACTGCTCAAGATTCTCGAGGGCACTACGTGTAACGTTCCCCCGCAGGGCGGTCGCAAGCACCCGAACCAGGAGTACATCCAGGTCAACACGGGCAATATCCTCTTCATCTGCGGTGGCGCTTTCGTCGGCCTGAACGAGGTCATCAAAAAGCGCCTTGGCCAGCGCTCGCTCGGCTTCCACATCAATGCCAAGGACCACGACCTCACCCCTGACGAGATGATGCGCGGCGTCGCCCCGGAGGACTTGATTCGCTTCGGCATGATCCCCGAGTTTATCGGGCGCCTGCCGGTCGTTTCCGTGCTCGACGAGCTCAAGGTGAAGGATCTCGAGAAGGTTTTGCTCCGCACCAAGAACGCCATGGTGAAGCAGTATTCCAAGCTCTTCGCGATGGACGGCGTGCAGCTCCGGTTCACGCGCGACGCCATCGTGGCCATCGCCAAGCGTGCCATCGAGCTCAAGACCGGTGCCCGCGCGCTCCGGGCCATCCTTGAGAAAATCATGCTCGAGGTCATGTATGACCTGCCGCAGCGCGACGACATCTCCGAGGTCATCATCGACCAGGCGGTGGTCGAAGGCCGCGCCAAGCCGCAGCTCAAGAAACCCGGTCGCGGCGCCTCTTCGGACAAGAACGCGGCGTGAGCTGGAGGGCCCACGTCCCCGTGGGCCGGTTCAAGTTGTAGGGCGGGATCGCGGATCCCGCCTTTTTGTTTTTCTGCAGCGGCGGTCTGTGACCGCCGGGTAGGGCGCGACCGCTGGGCGCGCCGAAACGATCATCCCGGCGGGCCCAGCGGTCCCGCCCAACCTGTAGAAACGGTTCGCTGCGCGTTAGGGACAACGCGCCCCTGGCTCGCCGTAGCCTTGGCGCAGGCGGCTACCAGTTGAAGCTCTCGTCCTTGCCCACCGACTTCGCGAACGCGGCGAACAGCTTCACGCAGTTCTCCACATCCTGCAGGTCCACGACCTCGCTGGGCGTGTGCATGTAGCGGAGCGGGATCGAAACGAGGCCGCAGGCGACGCCGCCGCGGGCCATCTGGATGGCGCGAGCGTCGGTGCCAGTGGGACGGGGGTCAGCCTCGACCTGATACGGAATTTTGCCCTTCTTGGCGCAGGCGAGGAGGCGATCGAAAACCTTGGGGTTGATGTTCGGGCCGCGGCAGATGATCGGGCCGCCGCCGAGCTTGGTCTCGCCGAACCTGCGCTGGTCGCAGTCGGGGTGGTCGGTCGCGTGGCCGACATCGACGATCAGGGCGACGTGCGGGTCGACGGCGAAGGCCGAGGTCTGGGCGCCACGGGTGCCGATTTCCTCTTGGGTGGTGGCGACGGAGACGACCTTGGCGGCCAGCTTTGCTTTCTCTTTGGCGAGGCGGATAAGGGTCTCACCGACGATGTACGCGCCGACCTTGTTGTCGAAGGCTCGAGCGGTGCCGATGCTGCCGGTGATAAGTTCGAATTCGTGGTCGTAAGTCGCCACGTCGCCGATCGCGATGCGCTTGAGGGCCTCGGCCTTGGTCTTGGCGCCGATATCGATCCAGATTTCGTGCTTCTTCGGCACTTTTTTGCGGTCCTCGTCGTCCATCAGGTGGACGGCGCGTTTGCCGGTGACACCCTTCACCGGACCGGCCGCGGTTTGGATGATGACGCGGCGGCCGGAAATAATGCTCAGATCGTGCCCGCCGACGGTATCAAAGTAGAGAAAGCCGTCCTTGCTGACGAAGATGATCATGAGGCCGAGTTCGTCCATGTGGCCGGCCATCATGAGGGTGGGACCGCCCTTGAGGTTGAGTGAGGCGAGCCGGTTGCCGAGGGCGTCGTTGGCATAGGCATCGGCGTGCGGTTTCACGTGAGCATCATAGACGGCCTGAGCCTGGGCCTCGGCGCCGGAGGGCGACTTGGCCTTGAGCAACTCAGTCAGGAAAACGGGGGCTTGGTAGTCGGACATGGCGTCACTCAACCCCAGCGCCGACCGGCCCGCAAAGGCAAAATCACGGGATCCCGGAAGGTATGGCCACGAAAAGGCACAAAGTGTCTGACAGCGAGTGAAGCTCCCAAGGCCGCTATAGTGGCGCGCTAATCATCCTGCAGCAGGACGGACAATTTTTGTGCCTCTTTGTGGCTAAAATGCCTTGGGTTTGGGAGGCGGGCCCCCGCCATCAATCGATTCTCACCGTGTGGCCTGCGGCTTCCAAGACCTTCACGGCTTCGGCGACCCTGGCGTCCTTCACCAACACATAGTCGGTGTTGAAGGTGGCGATCGAGAAGATGCTGATGCCCGCCTGGGCGAGCGGAGCAGCTACGGAGGCCAGCACGCCAGTGAGCCCGAAATCCAACGGACCCTCCACCTTGAACATCCGCCAGCCGGACTCCTGTTTCAGGCCCGCGGGCACGACATTCTCGGCGCAGACGATGGATAGCTCCTCGCTCGTCCGAGTGATGGACGAAAACCCTGCTGTGCCAGTTGCCCAGTCGGGAATCGTGGTGTCGGCCGCCAGTTGGCAGACGGCGAGGCGTTCGCGGCTCAGGCTTAGATTCATTGGTTGTAGATTTGATGCTCCGGTTTGCTCGGCGTGTAGGAGCCTGCTTGCAGGCGATACAACACTTGCTTCGTTGGCGGGCATTTCGAATCGCCTGCAAGCAGGCTCCTACAGCTATGGCAGAAAGGGACGGGCATGGTGCGTTGGGCGTGTACCTTAGCGCTTTTCCGCCAGCCACACGGCGGTGATGAGCAGCCCGAGGCTGAGGGCGAGGCGGGGCAGGTCGGCTGTTTCGCCGAAGAAAAGCAACGAGCAGGCGACGGCCAGCGGGATCTTGGCATTGTTCATCACGGCCAGCGTCCCACTGCCGACGCGGGTGGCACCGATATTCCAAAGAAAGAAACCAGCGCCGGACGCAATCACTCCAAGATAAAGCAGCACGACCGAGTGCGTACCGGAAAGAGTAACGGTGATGGGCTGTTTCAGGAGCATCCCGCATAGGGCGGTGACAAATGCCCCGAGATAGAGCAGGGCAAAGATATCCCGGTCGTTGAGGTCGGATCGTTTCGCGCGGAATCGCTTGTACCCGACCTGGCCCAGGGCAAAAGCCAGATTGGACAGCTGGATCATCACCAGCCCGCGCAGGGCCGGCTGAAGTTCCTGTCCTTGGAAGACGATCACCGCGGTGCCGCCGATAGCCAGCACGGCGGCCGCGAGGGCGCGGGGACGGAACTGGCGGTCCAGGGCGTCGGCGAAGAGCGTGACGAAAATCGGGGTCGTCAGCGTGAAGAGGGCGACCTCATGGGCCTTCAGGTCCCGGAAGCTCTCGTTGTAGGCGAGATACATCAGTCCGAATTGCACGCCGCCCAATCCGGCCAGAGCGCCCGCGGTGCGCAGGGTCAGGCCCTTCCACCGCAGGAAGGGCAAGAACACCAGCAGGGCGAGGAGCAGCCGGGCGGTCGCGACGAAGGTGCCGTCGATCCCCGTCGTCAGGCCTTTGGTGAGCCCGAAGGAAAAGGCCCAGAGGAGAGAGACGGCGATGAGGTAGGGCATGGGAGCGCCAGAGGACAGAAGCCGGAGGACTGAGGTCAGGCAAGGCAGGAGGTCCTCCATGACACCCTGGCCCCGTTTTTGTCCACGGGGTAGGAGCCTGCTTGCAGGCGATTAGAAGCATGCATCAATCGCTGATTCACCGAATCGCCTGTAAGCAGGCTCCTGCCTTTCCATCCGCGTCTATCCGCATAATCCGCGGTAAAAACTCCGTGGCTAAACCCTGAAGATCGCCCCCAGCTTCTTGCCGAGCAAAATCGTCATGCCGGTGATCGTGATCCCCAGGAAGGCCATGGCCCAGACGCCGAGGGCCGAGGCGATGAACTTGCCGTCGCCGAGGAGCTGGAAGAGCTCATAGATGGCCTTGGTGATCGGGTAATAGGCCTGCTTCTGCGCGAGGATGAGCGAGTCGGACACCTCCAGCATGGCGAAGGCAAAGGCCAGCAAGCCGCCGGCGATGAGGTTGGCCATGATGAGCGGAAGCGTGATCTTGAACACGGCCTTGAGCGGCGGGCAGCCGAGATTTTGCGCGGCCTCCTCGAGGGTTTCGCTCGTCTGCTGGAAGCCGGCGGCGGCGGAGCGCACCACGTAGGGCAGGCGGCGGATCGAGTAGGCGATGATGAGCAGGATCGTGGGATTGGCGACGGGGTTTAAGAAGGAGAAGAATTTTCCATCCTGGCTCATGGCGAGGTAGCCGAACGCCAGCACCAGGCCCGGCACGGCGAGCGGCATCATCGAGAGGAAGTCGAGGATCTGGCGGCCGCGGACCTTGGAGCGCACGATCACATAGGCCAGCGCCACTCCGAGCACGAGGTCGATGACGGTGGAGATGCTCGCATACTTGAGGCTGTTGGCGATGGCCGGGACCGTGAGGTCATGGCCGAGCGCGATGCGGAAGTTCTCCAGGTTGAAGTTGCGCGGGACCACGGTGGCATACCAGTCGTTGGAGAAGGCCACGAGCACGACGCCGAGGTGGGGGAGGATGGCGATGAAGGTTACGCCAGCGAACAACGCCGTGCAGAACCACGCCCGGGCGGTCGGCAGCGCTTTCGGGCCCCCGGACGATGTGGCTTTGGCCATCATGGCGTAGCTGTCGCGTCCGAACAGGCCCTTGCCCAGCGCGTAGAACAAGACCGAACTGACGAGCATGACGGCGACGAGCGCGTACGGGAAGGGGTTGCCGCCGATGTCCTTCAGGCCGTAGAAAATCTGCACCGAGGTGACGCGCGCGTAGTCGAAGATCAACGCCACTCCGAGATCGGTGAAGGCCCAGATGAATACAATGGTGCCGCCGGCAAACAGCCCGGACTTGATGAGCGGCAGCGTAATTTTGAAGAAGCGCCGAAAGCCCGTGCAGCCGAGGTTTTCGGCGGCCTCTTCCATCGCGGGATCGATGTTGGCGAGGGCGGCGACGGCGTTGAGGTAAATGATGGGGTAGAGGCTGAAGGCGTTGACGAGCGCGATACCGAGAAACTGGTGGGAGCCGAGCCAGTCGTAGGTCCAGCCCTGCGGGCGCAGGCCGAGGTCGATGAGGAACGAGTTGAGTGCGCCGTATTGTCCAAGGATCTGCTTGATGCCGATGGCGCCGACGAAGGGCGGCAGAATCATCGGCACCAGGATGAAGGAGCCGAGCAGAGCCTTCAGGGGAAACAGGAACCGGTCGGACACGAACGCCAGCGGCAGAGCGATGAGCAGGGCGAACGTGGTGGTCGTCAGTGCCAGCAGGAAGGAGTTGGCCAGGCCGCCAAGGTAGATCGGGTCGGTGAGCAGGTTGGCAAGATAGGCGAAGGTCAATTTCCCATCGGCGTCAATGAACCCGCCCTTGAGAATCTGGAGGATCGGCCAGAGGAAAAACGCGCAAAAAAACAGCAGGGTGAGAGCGAAGATCGAGCGCGCGAAGTTCTGCGACATGCACCCGAGGACATGCACCGCCCCGGGGATGGTGACAAGAGCGAAGGCGAGAAGGTAGGGCGGTGAGTCCCTTCACCGCCGGGTGGAGCGGCGCGGAACGGAGTCCGCGCCCTACCTGTTCAAATGCTTCGCGAACGCCGCCAACGTGACCGGACTGACATGGTGCTCGATGCCCTCGGCGTCGATCTCGGCGGCTTTTTCCGGGATCCCGAGCGACTGTAGGAAAGCAACCACGATGCCATGGCGATGGTGGCACTCCGCGGCCAGCTTGCGGCCTGAATCAGTCAGGAAAATAGCCCGGTAGGGTCGGACGCTCACGTAACCCTCGCGTTGCAGCCGGGCCAGCGTGCGGTTGACGGTCACATGGGTGACACCCAGCCGCCGGGCCAGGTCCACGACCCGAGCCTCGCCCTGCGAAGCGGACAGGTCGGCGATGGCCTCGACGTAGTCCTCGGCGGTTTCGGAGGCGTGCTCCCGGCGCGTGTGCTGGAGCGACTCCGCTTGGAGGGCGGAGGGACGGACAGCCGGCTTGGCGGAGCGGGTGGGCGTTTTCACGTTCGGCCGCAAGCCAGACGGCGAGGGCTTGACAGGTCGAGAATAAAATGTAGCTAAGGCTACATAATGTATAAGAATCTACGCCGCGGATTTTCTCTGACCATCCTGCTGCTGGGCCTCGCTTGCCGGCTGCCGGCCCAGATCACGCAGTGGCCGACGACGGTGGCGCCCGGCCGATTCCTGCTGCAGATGGACGCGCTCTCCTTGACTTTGGACCGTGAGCCGGGCGTCAAATACACGGCGTGGGGGACAGCCTCGACGCTGGTGACCACCGGCCTGACCGACCATCTGGACCTCCAGTTGGGGGCCGATCTGTATTTCAGCCAGCGGATCGAGACCAGCGGTTTTACTGAGCGGAAGTCCGGCATGGGGGCGATGCGGGTGCGGACCAAATGGCGTTTCTACGACGAGGGCGGGACGGCCGTGGCCATCATGCCTTACTTCAAGATTCCAACCAACGGCGGCGGGTTGGGTAACAACTCGCTCGAGGGGGGCGTGATTGTCCCTTGGTCCACCGATCTGCCGACCGGGTTCAAGTTTGCTGCCATGGCCCAGCTGGATTTTTTGCGCAACGACAACGACAACGGCTACGATAGCCATTGGTATACCTCGGCCACGTTCAGCCGCCCGATCACCAAGGCACTCGGGATTTACGGCGAGGCGACTCTCGGCAAGTCCACCGGGAGTGGCTCGGCCGAGGGCATCATGGGCGGCGGAGTGACGCTGGCGGTTAACCAGGATTTCTGGTGGGACTACGCGATCTACAAGGGTATCTCCCAGGTGGCGGCGGACTGGAAACACGTCCTGCGGCTGAACGTCAGGTTCTGATCCACCATGGACCCCGTCACTACACCAGAAAAGCCGGTCCAAACCAGCTGGCGGCGCGAACGGGTGGCGCTGAGCCTGCCCGAGTCGCACCGCAGTGTCGCGGTGCCGTCTGGGGCCGGCTTTTGGCGCAAGCTCCTGGCCTTTTCCGGTCCGGGCTTCATGGTGGCCGTCGGCTACATGGATCCGGGCAATTGGGCGACCGATCTCGCCGGCGGTGCGCAGTTCGGCTACACGCTGCTTTCGGTCATATTGATCTCCAACCTCATGGCGATCCTGCTCCAGCACCTGTGCGTGAAGCTCGGGATCGCCACCGGCCGCGACCTGGCCCAAGCCTGCCGCGACCATTATCCGGCGCCGGTCGTCTGGTTTCAGTGGATCCTGTGCGAGCTGGCCATCGCAGCCTGCGACCTGGCGGAGGTCATCGGCTCGGCTATCGCGCTGCAGTTGCTTTTCGGCATCCCGCTGGTCTGGGGCTGTATTATCACGGCGGTGGACGTGATGATCGTCCTGCTGCTCCAGAATCGGGGCTTTCGCTGGCTGGAGGCTGTGGTCATCACGCTCATGCTGACGATCGGTGGCTGCTTTGCGGTGGAACTTTTCCTGGCCAAGCCCGCCTTGGGCGGGATGCTGGTGGGATTCGTGCCGACGACGGAGATCATCCGCAACCCCGCGATGCTGTACGTCGCGATCGGCATCCTTGGCGCGACCGTGATGCCGCACAACCTCTACCTGCATTCGTCGATCGTGCAGACGCGGAAATACGAGCAGACGGCCGGCGGCAAGCGCGAGGCGATCAAGTTCGCGACCATCGACTCGACCTTCGCGTTGATGTTCGCGCTCTTCATCAACGGCGCCATTCTCGTGCTGGCCGCGGCGGCCTTTCATGGTTCCGGTCACGCGGACGTGGCGGCGATCCAGGATGCCTATCACCTGTTGGACGGTGTGCTCGGTGTCACCTTTGCCGGCATTCTCTTTGCCGTGGCCTTGCTCGCGTCTGGGCAGAATTCCACCCTGACCGGCACGTTGGCCGGGCAGATCGTCATGGAGGGCTTTCTCAACATCCGCCTGCGGCCGTGGCTGCGCCGGCTCATCACACGGGCCATCGCCATCGTGCCTGCCGTGGTGGTGATCGGACTTTACGGCGAGGCCAAGTCCACCCAGTTGCTCGTCGCCAGCCAGGTCTGTCTGAGCATGCAACTCGGCTTCGCCTGCTGGCCATTGATGCGCTTCACCGGGGACAAGGCCAAGATGGGGGAGTTCGTCAACCCATGGTGGATTAAATGGCTCGGCTGGACGATCACCCTGGTTATCATCGCTCTCAACGTGAAACTGCTTCTCGACATCGCGGGCCTGACCGGAAATTGACCCATGTATCGCAAGATCCTCGTTGCTCTCGAAAATGGCCCCGCGGATACGCGCCTGTTGCCGCACATCGCGGAGTTTGCCCGCAGGCTCGGCTCGGATCTGCTGCTCCTGCATGTCGCCGATGGCTGGGCAGCGCGCAATTACGACCAGCTCAACCTGGCCGCATCCGACGAGATGAAAGCCGATCAGGATTACTTGCAGGCGAGGGCACAGCAGCTGGTCTCCACCGGGCTAAAGGCCGAAATTCTGCTGGCACTCGGCAACCCGCCCAACGAGATCGTCAAGGCCGCCGAGGCGAATGGCTGTGATCTCATCGCGCTGGCTTCGCACGGCCACAAACTGTTTGCCGATATCGTGCACGGCAGCACCATCGACCGGGTGCGGCACAACACGACCATCCCACTGCTCGTCGTGAGCGCGAAGCCGAAGGCCTAAGGCATGCCTTCAATACTTCCTACAATCCTACTGATCGGGAATGTGGGAGAGGCTTTATGCCTCGATTTTCCCGGCAGCGAGAGTGTCAGGTCGGGGCGTAAAGCCCGTCTCACACTCAAGCCGTCTGGTCAGAACAGAAATTGAAGACGTTCCGGATTCTCCCATGCCTGTCATCGACGCCCATGTTCATCTTTATCCGGCGGGGGTGAACCGCGACCCGGCGGCGTGGGCGGCGGCGAATGGCGAGTCCCATTGGGCTGAACTTTGCACCCGGCGGCGCAAGAGCGGGCAGCCGGTCCAAGGGTTTCCGGATGTGGATGAGCTTTTGCGCACCATGAATTCGGCCGGGGTGGCCCGGGCTGTACTGTTAGGCTGGTACTGGGAACGGGCGGAAACATGCCGGATGCAGAACCGGTTTTATGCGGAATGTGTGCGGGCGCATCCGGAGCGGCTGTCCGCCTTTGCGACGATCCATCCGGGGGCGGGTGAAGCGCAAGCTCTGGAGGAGATGAAGATCGCGCGGGATTCCGGGCTGATCGGCCTGGGGGAACTGTCACCACACGCGCAAGGGTACACCATCTATGATCCGGTCTTGGCCGCCATGCTCCGGCGGGCCGGAGAATATGGGATGCCCGTCAACCTGCATGTCACCGATCCGCAAACGAAGAAATATCCCGGCCGGATCGCAACGCCCGAGGCGGATTTCATCGCGCTGGCGCGTGCTTTTCCGCAGACGAACTTCATCCTCGCCCACTGGGGTGGCAGCCTGGCCTTCGATCGCATGGAAGAAGCACGGCCCAATGTGTACTACGACACGGCCGCCTCGCCATTGCTTTATGGACCCGAGGTCTGGGCCAAGGCGCCGGCCGGTCGCGTGTTATTTGGCTCGGATTATCCGCTGGTGCTTTATCCGAAAACCGGACCTGAGCCAGAGATTGTCGGCATCCTGCGGGAGGCCCGGGCCGCCGGGGCGAGCGACGCGCTATTCGGAGCCAACGCGGTTAAGCTTCTACGACTGTAGTAGGGCCACGGCACGATTTGGTAGGGCGGCGCGTCCCTCCGCCGCGGCGCGGAACGGAGACCGCGCCCTACCTGTTCAGCAGCCAGGGAACGACGGGACTGTCGACCGCGGGCAGCACGATCTGCAGGCCGGCCGTGAGGCCTGACGGGAGAGGGACGGGCAGTGAGAGTACTGGCAAGCCACCGAGGCTGGCAGGCGCGGTGAGTGTGAGGATGTTGCGGCGGAGCTCGGGTGTGGCCTCGGCCTTGGTCGGAGCCGCGCAGGGCACCGCTGGCAACACCAGAAAATCATAGGCGCGGAAGAAGTCGCGCCACACGCCGCGAATTTCCGTCATGCGTTGCCGGGCGCCAGTGATGTCCGCGGCGGCGAAATGGCCGGCGTCAGTGAAGCGCTGCCAAATGACCGGGTCGTAATGCTCGCGATAGGGCGCCAGCCAATTGCGATGGACGGCGTGCGCCTCACTCATGCCGATTGTCACGTAAGTTTCCACGGCATGATGCCATGACAGGATCAGGGCGGCCTCGGCGACCGGATCGGCGTGGGCCGTCAGGCTTGCCGCGGCATAGTCGCAGGCGGTCGCCACTTCGGCGGTCATGCCCGGCACCAGACGACGAGCGTTGAGGTAGCAGCCGCGGAGAGCGGTGTTGTGTAGCCGCGCTTGAGCCTGAGGCGAAAGTGTGGATGACCACGTTGTCGCTTCCGCTCCAACGCGGCTACGGGTCATCGCCTGCCACATCGTCAGCATATCCGCCGCATTCGCCGTGAACCAGCCGGCAGTGTCCATTGTCGGCGCGAGCGGGACGGCGTCGCGAATTAATTCGTCACCGGGCGTCAGCCGGAAACCGTACAGACCACACCACGCCGCCGGCACCCGCACGGAGCCGCCCGTGTCGGTACCGATCGACAGCGGCACAACTCCGGCTGCGACCAGAGCGGCCGAGCCGCTACTGGAGCCGCCGCTCAGCCGGTTGGGCCTGCGGGGATGCGGGCAGTCACCGTAGTGCGGGTTTTCCCCGGTCAGGCCCGAGGCGAATTCGACGAGGTGCGTCTTGCCGGCGCACACGGCGCCGGGTCGCGCGAGCTCGGTCACGATCCTGCTGTCGTGTGTCGGTGTCGGGCGAACCTTGTCGAGGAATGTCGAACCGGCGCGGGTGGGAACGCCGGCGAGGTCGAAAAGGTCTTTGAGGAGATAGGGGAGGCCGCGGAGACTTGGAGGGCTGGGCTCCCGCCCAGCCGCGGTCGGGCGGGAGCCCGACCCTCCAGCGTCGAGTTCAACCGCCAGCTCTGCCTCCGGCTTCAACCACGCGAGCGCAGCGCTACGCAACGGAGAGGGCAGGGCGGCGACGCGCTCTTGCACCTCGCGCGCGGCCTGCGCCGGAGGCATTGCCTGCCACGTCGCAAAGGGCAAAGGGTCTGGCGTTTTAGGGCCGTTTGTGTCCATTGATGCCGCTCATGGGGTTGACTGAATCCATCGTCCAATTCGACGCGGTGCGCAAGCGCTACGGCAGCGGGCCGTGGGTCCTGGACGGGATCAGCCTGGCTGTGGCGCCGGGTGATTTCATCACCCTGATCGGGCCCAGCGGCTGCGGCAAATCCACGGTGCTCAAGCTGGTTTCCGGCCTCAATCCGGCGAGCGAAGGCACGCTGACGGTGCTGGGTACGACCCCCCGACAGGCGCGTGACCGTCAGGCCTTTATCTTTCAGGATGCCACGTTGCTGCCCTGGCACACGGCCGCAGGGAACACCGAGTTGCCGTTGCGGCTGCGCGGTGTGGCCGCAGCGGACCGGCGCGCCAAGGCCCGCGAGATGCTTGACTTGGTCGGCCTGGACAAGGTGTCCGGTTATTACCCGCGACAACTGTCGGGCGGCATGAAGATGCGGGTTTCCATCGCGCGGGCGCTGACGCTGGAGCCGCAACTGTTGCTGCTCGATGAGCCCTTCGGGGCGCTGGACGAGATGACGCGGAACCGCCTGAACGAGGAATTGCTGACAATCCGCGAGCGGTCTCGGTTCACGGCGATGTTTGTCACGCACTCGGTGAGCGAGGCGGTATTTCTCTCCAACCGCATTTTGGTCATGGCCGCCTACCCGGGCCGTTTTCATGCGGAAGTGAAAGTGGATTTTTCCTACCCCCGTCGGGCGGACCTACGCGAGCAGCCGGATTTTCAAGCGAAGGTCACCGAGGTGTCGCGTCTGCTGCACGCGGTGGAGGACCCAGGCAAATGAAGAAGACTCCCACCCTGCTCATTTGGACGCTGCCGGTGGTGTGCGGCGTACTCTTTGTGGCGATCTGGTATGCCGTGCGGCACTTCAGCGGCCTGCAGAGCTGGATCCTGCCCACGCCGGGCGAAGTGATCGAGGCGGCTTGGCGGGAACATGACCGCCTGATGCGGGCGGCAGGCAACACGATGATCGGCGCCTTGGCGGGATTTCTCCTGGCCGGTTCGCTGGGCTTCGTGACGGCGCTGCTCCTCGGGGTGTCGCGCGGGCTGCGGGCGGGGCTTTACCCGTGGCTGCTGGTGCTGCAGATGACCCCGGTGATTGTGCTGACCCCGATCATCGTTCTCTGGGCCGGACCGGGCTTGCCGGGCATCATCACGGTCACTTGGTTGATCAGCTTTTTCCCGATCGTGGCCAACATGACGCAGGGACTGCTGTCGACCGACATGAACCACGTTGCGCTTTTCCGGATGGCCAACGCCTCCCGCCTGCAGGAGATGCTGCTTTTGCGGGTGCCGTCGGCCATGCCGTATTACCTCGCCGGGCTGCGCATCGCGGCGACGCTGGCTCCGATCGGGGCGATCTTCGGCGAGTATATGGTGGGCAACTCGGCCGGCGGGTCGGGCGGACTGGGCTTCATGGTCTACGTTTACAATACCCGGATAATGATCCCGGCTCTGTTCGCCACGGCGTTGACCAGTTGCCTGCTGGGTTTCATCTTCGTGGCTGCTGTTTCGCTGCTCAACTGGGCCGTGCTCCACAAATGGCACGACTCCTACGAGCGCGACGATCATTGAGAGGGGCGTGCCCAGTGACAGCCCCGGGACAGGGCTGAAGAAGGACCTCGCGGTCTATTGGGTCGGGGCTGATCAAGAACGACCGACGCGCTTTCAAATATAAATACTTAAGACCTGACCCGAATGGCGCTTAGATAAGGCGCAAAACTTTCTTGGAGAGCGGACTGCGACGCTCTGGGTCCGGAAAACGTGTGCGCATGATCTGCCGGGAGAGGCGGCGCATTTCCAGCAGAAGTTTTTGGACCC
>JANYDW010000010.1 GCA_025363455.1 Oleiharenicola sp.
CCCAGCTGCTCGCCCACCTCGGCCTGCGCCTGCCGAAGGGTCCGCGCATAATCGCGAATGTAGTGCCGAAAATTACTCAGATATCCGCCTAAATGGTTGATCCACAACAAAACCGTTCTGCGAACTGACGAACTCGGGTTAGGGCAGATTGTGACAAAATAAATGGTGTCAGGCCTGGAGTGGCGCCCGAAGCGGAGATGTGAGGTTTCGCGTTTGGGTAGTCCCATGGCTGCGCGAATCCTATGCGGCCCGGCGACAAGCGCCGGCCCTACAAATCGCCTCGAATTAGGTGCCGTCAATCCACCAACAAAAAAGCGCGTCCTCTCAGATGCGCTTGAAGTGGGAAACGAACCTCGTGGCTCAGTTGTTGCGGAGCTTGCTCGCGTCGTTGCCGGCGTCCGGCTTCTTCTCGTCGGCCGGATCCTCTTTGGCCGCCTTCTTGAACTCCTTGATGGACTGGCCGAGACCCTTGGCGAGACCGGGCAGTTTGGCGCCGCCGAACAGGAGCATGATAATCAGGAAAATGATCATCAACTCGGGGCCACCGAGGCCGAGGATACCGGCAAGAGGAAGGAGGGAGAGGGACATAAGGTGAGGGTAGTTTGGGCGGAGAGTGAGTAAAGGCCGAAAGCGATGTTCAGTTCTGCGGGAAGAGCGCCTTGATAAGCGGGCCGCCCTGCTTGATGAACTGCGGCGGGATCGCCGGTGGCTTCTTCAGCAAGTTCTGCGGATTGTCGATTTGTTCGGCGTCAAAGAAGCCGTGCAACTGCCGGATGCGGGTCGGGTGGCGCATCTTGCGGAGCGCCTTGGCCTCGATCTGGCGGATGCGCTCGCGGGTGACCTTGAACTGTTTGCCGACCTCCTCGAGCGTGCGGCTGTAGCCGTCCACGAGGCCGAAGCGCAGCGTGAGCACGCGGCGCTCGCGCTCGGTGAGCGAGTCGAGCACGTCCATGATCTTTTCGCGGAGGAGCGAGAAGGCGGTCATGTCGTAGGGATTGTCCGCGGACTTGTCCTCGATGAAGTCGCCGAAGCTGGTGTCATCGCCGTCGCCGACCGGCGACTGGAGCGAGATGGGCTGCTGCGCCATCTTCATGATCTGCTGCACGCGCTCGACGGGCAGGTTCATCTCGTCGGCGACCTCCTCGGGCGTCGGCTCGTGGCCGAATTCCTGCAGGAGCTGCTTCTGGACCTGCATGACCTTGTTCAGCGTCTCGATCATATGGACCGGGATGCGGATGGTGCGGGCCTGGTCGGCGATGGAGCGGGTGATGGCCTGCCGGATCCACCAGGTGGCGTAGGTGGAGAACTTGTAGCCGCGGCGGTACTCGAATTTCTCGACGGCCTTCATCAGGCCCATGTTGCCCTCCTGGATGAGGTCGAGGAAGGAGAGGCCGCGGTTCGTGTACTTCTTGGCGATGGAGATGACGAGGCGCAGGTTGGCCTCGACCATTTCGGTCTTGGCCTTGTGGGCCTCGCGGATGTGGCCGCGGGCGACCTTGAGCGTGTCCATCAGCGCTTGCGGCGTGATGCGAAGGTCGGCCTCGAGGTGCTTCAGCCGGGTGTTGACGGCGCGGACGTCGATGGCGGCGTCCTTCTTGGACTTCGGGTGCTTGGCGCGATGGAGGTCGTGGAAACACTTCTCGAGGTCGTGGATCTTCGGCCGGAGCTCGATGAGGAAATCCTCGTAGACCTTTAGCTTGAAGAAATATTTGACGTAGCAGGCCCGGAGGACGTTATCGCGCTTCTTGAAACGGATGAGGGCGTTCTTCTTCGCCTTCTCGTCGCGGGCCTTCTGGGCGTCGGCCCAGGCCTCGGTGGCGATGGCGTCGTTGCTGCGGGTAGTGGCGACGAGTTTCTCCAGGTTCTTGAAGTAGGCTTCGCGACTCTCAATCTTCTTGTCGATGACGAGCCGGTCGAAGCGCTCGGTGCGCAGGAGGAGCTTTTCGCCGAGGTCGGAGAGGTGCTTCCCGACGGGTCCCAGGGCGAAGAGTGCGGCGAGGGCGTTGATTTCAGCCGTTTCAATGCGCTTGGAGATCTCGACCTCCTGCTCGCGGGTCAGCAGCGGGACCTGGCCCATCTGCTTGAGATACATGCGGACCGGGTCATCGAGAATATCGTTGTTCGACGTGCGCGATTCCTCCTCCTCGGCCTCCTCCTGGCGCTGCTTGTAATTGTCGACCTCCTGCGGGTCGAGGATGTCGATCTCGAGGTTCTGCAGGACCGAGATGACGTTCTCGATGTCCTCCGGGTTGTCGACGGATTCGGGCAGGGCCTCGTTGATGTCGGCGTAAGTGAGGTACCCCTGTTCCTTGGAGAGGCGGATCAGGTAGCGGATCTTGTCGTTAAGGTCGCCGGAAAGATTCTCGAGCGCCTTCTCCTTGAATTCCTTGGTGGCGTCGGCCGTGGCCGAGGCGGCGGCAGCGAGAGGCGCGCTGTGTTTCGTGAGCTCGGGATGCTTCGGGTCCGCGGCGGGCTTGGGTGCTTCCACGGCATGCGGCTTGGCAGGCGCTTGCTCTTTGGCGGGCTTTTTGGCGGGTGCGGCAGGTGCGGCGGGCTTGGATTTGCTCGGCATAACGATAGTTAGGATGTCCCGGATGGGCGGCGGTGCAAACAGGGTGTCCCGTCTGCGTCAGGAGGCCAGCGGAAGCCTCGGTGGATTGAGGAGCTGGCGGGTGATTTCGGCGCGCTGTTTCAGGAGGGACGACAAGGTCGAGTCACCTATCGCGCCTTTCGAGGCTATTTCAAGTTCTATTTGTTGCTTCTTGGGCTCCAAGAAACGCTTCTGCAAGTGGCGGAGGCCCTCGTTGGCGATTTTGATCCAATCCTCGTCGCCCGGGACTTGGAAAAGCATGGTGGCGGCAAGTGACTTTTCCTCCTCTGTCTCAAGGAGTTGATCGAGGGATTCGCGGCCGTTCCAGCCATTGTGCTGCACCTCGGCGAGCAGGCGGTCGAGGAGGCGCCCCGCGGTGCCCGTGGTGTCAATCCATTCATGCGCCAGCAGCCCGCTTATGGACTGCAGGAGATTTTCGTGGTGCAAGCAGACGAAAAGCAGGTGTTCCTCGAAGCCCTTGGTGTGGGTGTCGCCGCCCGCGGGTGCGGCCGGGCTCGCGGTCTCCCGGCCGGGGTTGAATTTCCGTTTCTCCACCAGCGCGACTTCGCTGCGGATCGCATCGGGCCGGACGCCGAGCAGCAGCGAAATCTGCTGGAGGTAATCGTCACGCGCGACCTGCGTGTCGCACTGCAGCGCGATCTCGACCATGTTGCGCACGGCGTTCATGCGCTCGTTGAAGGAGGCGGTGGCGGGTTCGGGGAGGAAGGCCTGCTTGGCGAATTGCATCGCGGTGAGCGAGCCGCGCTGCACCTCGTCGTAGGCGGCGAGGCCGCGTTCCAGAAACAGCAAATCGGGGTCCAATTTATTGGCGCCAGCGAGCATGAGGAATTTGACCTCGAGTCCGGCCTTGAGTGCCAGCGGCAGGAAACGCAGCGCGGCCTTCTGCCCCGCGCTGTCGCTATCGAAGAAGCACTCGACCTGCGGATGGTAGCGGCGCAACAGCGCCAGCTGGCCCTCGGTGATCGACGTGCCCTGGGGGGCGATCGCGGTCTTGAGGCCCACGCTCCAGCAGCGCATCGCATCGAGCTGGCCCTCGACGAGGACGAACGGATGTCCTTCGCTGGCGTGCGCGCGTGCGCGGTCGAGGTTGAAGAGCAGGTTGCTCTTCGTGAAGATCGGTGTCTCGGGCGAGTTGACATATTTCGCCTCGTGCGACGGGTCATCCTTCGGCGTCAGCTCGAGCTGGCGCGCGGTGAACGCCACGATGCGACCCTGGTGATCGCGGATCGGGATCATCAACCGGCCGCGGAAGCGCGGGCGGATGGTGCCGAGCATCGGTACGATGCCGTCGCGGATGAAGAACAGGCCGCACTGCCGCAGCGCTTCCTCGGAAAATTTTCGTTTCAGCATTGCAGCGGCGAGTCCACCGTCTTCCGGCGACGCGAAGCCGATCTTGAATTCTTCGGCGAGCTCCGGCGTGAACTTGCGGTTCTTCACCCAGTAGTCGCGGATCCAGGCGCCGTGGGGTGTGGCCGCGAGGAAGGCCTGCCGGTAGTGCTCCGCGGCCAGGTCATGGATATCGAAGATTTCCTGGCGCAACGAGCGGGTCTCCTTCGACGGGCCGCCGCCCCCCTCGTCATATTCGAGCGTGAAACCAAAGCGCTGGGCGATGGCCTCGACGGCCTCGGTGAACTGCAGCCCCTCGGTCTCCATGACGAAGGCGATCGTGTCCCCCGCCTTGCCACAGCCGAAGCACTTGTAGAATCCCTTGTCGGCCGAGACGTTGAAGGACGGGGTTTTTTCCGAGTGGAAGGGGCATAGGCCCTTGAACCGCCCGTTGCCGGCCTTCTTCAGCGCCACCACGCGAATGACCACGTCGTGGATGTTCACGCGGTTCTTCAGGTCGCGGATGCTGTTGGCTTTGATGGCGGGCACGGGGGAGTATTACCTGTAGCGACGGCCTATGACCGTCGCCGAGCATAAAATGGGCGGAAACCTGTGGGTTCACTCGCGAATACGGCAGAACATGCCCTGGCGCTGCGCGCCACCCCTCTTCCTAGAGGGGAATCACTCCCTCCGCAGCCGAAGTCCCCTCTAAGAAGAGGGGTGCCCGACAGGGTGGGGTGTGTCGGACGCGAGCATCCATAAGATCGTAACTAATTTAAACTTTTACCCGCCGGAGCTGTCTGGCAGGGTGCGCAACTGCTGGCGCCTGCCGGCACGCCCCAACCCCATGCGATTCCACTTCAAGTCCACTGCCCTCATCCTTGCCACCTTGACGGGGACCCTGCTGCATGCCGCCACGCTCACGCCGCCGGTGGCCCCGGTCTGGGAACAAAAGCTCACCGATTTCAGCGACGGTGATTACCGTTACGCCGTCGAGCAGCTCCTGCAGGATTTTGAGCGCACCACGCATCATCCACTGGTGCCGGGCCCCAAGAAAAAGGTCGGGCTCAAGATCTATGCCGATTCGGGCCCGGGCCTCGCCACGCCCTTCGGCTTGGTGCGCGGCGTCATCAGCGCGTTGGAGAAGCGCGGCTTCGCGTCGGAGAATATTTTCCTGGTCGGACTCAATCCGCTGCGGCTGCGCCTCACTGGTTATCTGCCCTCCTTTTCCACCGGGACGGTGCCATTTCCCGGCCACCCGGTCTATGTGCTCGAGTCAGGCAAGTTTTACGACCCGGCCTGGTTCTACGACAGCCCGCTGCCAGCGCGCTTCGACTCGATCCTCAATGAGCAGGCCGTGAAGACCGCCGCCGGCGGCAAGGCCGAGACCACCACGGAGGAGGACCGCAAGAGCTTCCTGGCCACGCCGCTGTTCCTCGACGCAGATTTCTGGATCAACCTGCCGGTCGTCACCGATCATCCGGTGCTCGGCATCAACGGCGCGCTGGTCAATGCCACGCTCTGGAACGCGAGCAATACCTTTCGTTTCTTCAAGAGTCCCGCCACTGCGCCCGCCGCCGTGGCCGAGATGGCCGCCATTCCCGAGTTGCGCGAGGGCTGGGTGCTCAACCTCGTCAGCCTGCAGCTCTACCAGTTTATCGGCGGGCCGTATTTCAATTCGCTCTACACCCTGTCCGAGCCGCGCATCTGGATGAGTGCGGATCCCGTGCTGCTTGATGCCCTCATGCTGCAGCGCCTGAACCTCGCCCGTAAACACGCGGGGTTCGATCCGATCTCCGAGGACGACGCCCGAGTGCTCGAGTTTGCCCGGCAGCTGGGCGTCGGCTCCACCGACGCGGCGCACGCCATTTGGCAGCGGCTGGGTGCGGGCAAGTAAGACCGGGGGGCGGAGGCAGACAAGGTGGAGCGCGGCCTCCGGACGCGCTCCGAACCCGTCCAGAGGCCGGGTTCCACCTCTCAAGCCAACGCGCTGGGGTCAGCGCGTTCCACCCATCAACCCAAAGACACCCGCAGCGCCCGAGCCTCGGCCGCGAGCTCGCTGGCCGCAGCCAGCAACTCAGGGGAGTTGGTCGCCAGTGGGTAGGGCGCGGAATCCGTTCCGCGCTCCGGCGGCGCAGAGACTCGCCGCCCCACCTCCTCGGGGTCACCGAGACCGCTTTCGCGGAAGCGGCGCAGGCGTTCGAGGATGAGGTCGCGAATCTGCGGCGCGTTGGTGACGCTGTGAAAAAGGCCCAAATGCATGTCGTCGTCGCCCGTTTTGTGGTGATCACCGCTGCTGCCGCCGGCCGACTGGACCTTTACATCGGCCAGCCCGAGGAGTCGCTGGACCGGGCCCTGCGAGACGACGACCTGCTGGATGTTGGCGAAACTCATGGTGGATTCGGCGACCTTCCACACGCCGTGGCGGATACGCAGGCTGCGGTCGGTGACCATGTACCAGCGCAATTCATAATCCAGTCGGGCGATCAGGTAGGTGACGGGCAATTGGGCGAAGTAGGCGAGCAGACCGAGGATCTTCAGCGACCAGAGGAGCGGAAAGGCCCACCCCGGCAGCTGCGTTCCGATTTCAGCCAGACCGTGTCTGAATCCGGCCATGCCATTGCCGCCGCGCTTGCGTGCACCGCTGGCACTACCACCAGAGCCCACCTCGTGTCCGGCCTTTTCCATCGTCTTGGCAAATGAGTCGACGGTCATCGTAGGTGGCGCCGGTTGGGAACGACGCCGGGCGTTGACCTCCACCTCCACGTCGACCAGGACCACCAGCCAGAACGCGAAACCGGCGAAGGCGAGCAACTGGGCGGCACCCCAGCCAACCAGCTTTAGCTTGAAAAGATTACGGCCGGCCCGGAAGACCTGGAGCGAGGCCGGGTCACCGTGCGGGGGCTGCGGGTCGTGTGGCACCTTGAGCAGGCGGAGAAGCAGGTTGGTGATGCGCTGATACATGGCGTGCAGGAATGGCGGCGAGCCTACACACCCCGCCCAGTCGGGCACCCCTCTTCATCCGGAATCATGCAGTTAAGAAGCGTTATCACTCGCGAGTGCCTGGACTGAATGGTGGAACCCGGCCTCCGGACGGGTTCGCAAAATCCACAGAAGGGAAAACGCGTCCAGAGGCCGCGTTCCACCCAATTCAATTGCATGAGTCCTGCTTCATAGAGGGGACTTTGGCTGCGCGGTTTTGATTCCCCTCTATGAAGAGGGGTGGCGTGCAGCGCCGGGGTGTGTGGGAATGTCATTGCGCGCGCGGTTCAGGGCTATTTGCGATTTGCCAGTGCCTCCCGGACGGCGCGCAGCTCGGTGGTGGTTTCGCGCAAGGCGGCAACCAGTTCCCCATAACCGGCTGCGGTGTCGGCATCGACCGCCGCCACGGCTGGATGGGCGTGGTCCTTCACGCCGCGCATGCGGGAGTAGAGAAAATCACGCAGGGCCTCGAATTCCTTGATGCCCTCGATGCAGACTTCGGCCGAGCTGCTGCCTGAGGCCGTCTGCACGAGGATGCGCGCCAGGCCCAGCCAGCGCTCGACGAGATTGGACCTCAGGTGGATGTCCTGGATACGGGCGTAATTCACGATGACCTCCCGGCGAAACAGGATGCCCCAGCTCATCGAGATGCCGTCATCCGTGAACTTGTAGCGCATCGTGTGGTAGCGGAAATAAAGATACGGCCCCATGATGAAGAGCAGAGGCGGAAAGAGGAGGCAGCTGAGCACGTAATACGTCCAGAGCGCTTTGTCGGGACGCTCGATGGCCTGAATCTGGCGATCAAGGGCGGGGTCAGTCATGCAGGGAGCAAAGCCGGACGGGGGAGGCCGTGCAAGCTCGCGGCCATTGCAAGGAGGGGGCTCGTTTCCAACGGCTTTAAGAATGGAGGAGCGGCTTTATGCCGCGACGGGATCGCAGCGGAATCGTCAAAGTCGGGGCGTAAAGCCCCTCCCACATTCGAACAAGCAAACTGAATCTGGCAGGGCGGGTTATCCATCCTTAACCCGCCGGTCGGCTCGTTAGCGATAGCGTAGCCCGACCGGTATCGCTATCGCCTTACTTCGTGACCGTGACGTTCACGGTGCTCTCGCCCGCGCTGCTCCGGAAGAACAGCGAACCGGTGCCGGGCTTGCCGCCCTGGACCGGTATGGTGACGCTGCTGGCGTTGGCCTGAACGAAAACTTCCGGCATGACGACGCTGTCCTTCACGTCGGTGGTGACGTCGATCAGCATGCCGCCGGCTGGGGCGGGCTGGGGGATGGTGAAGGTGAGCGCCTGTTGTTCGCCGGGCCGGAGGAAGAGGGCCGAGGGTGTGACCTGAAAGCTGATGGCGTCCACCCGGAACGAGCCGACTTCGAGCGTGACGCCGGAGCCGCGCACCGAGAGCTTGTAGTTGCGGCCGGGCTCGACGGTCGGGACGAAGAAGCTGAGCGAGCTGGGCGACTCGAACACCGTGCGGGTGGGAGTCTGGTCAAAATAGACGATGTCGTAGGAGGTGAAGCCGGCACCGAGGATGCTGACCCGCGAGCCGACCGGCGCACGGCTGGCCTCGGAGCGAATGACATAGCGCCCGGAGATGTTCATGTGTTGCAGCTCGGAATAGGCTTCTGCGGTGTCGGGGTTGCCCTTGGTGCTGTAATCGCAGATGAAATAATACGAAGCGGTCGCACGGCCGGCCGGCAGTTGGTAGTCGAATTCCCAGATGTCGTTGCCGACGGAGCTGCGGCTCATTTCGTGGGACTGGCCGTCAATGACGATGCGGGGCTTGACGCTGGCCGTCTCCACGCTGGGGCTGGTGCGGAAGCTCGCCGTGATGGTGTAAATCTGCGACGGATTCTGCGGGACCGTGACGGGCGTCAGGTTTGTGATCGTCAGGTTGCAGCCGGCCAGCAACAGCATGAATGCGGCGGCGAGGGCGGAAAAAATTCTGCTCGCGTGAGGGAAGGGAGTCTTGTGCATTGGAATGGAGTTAGTCGCCGGAGCCGCGCAGGCTGTTGGCAGATCGTAAATTGAAGGATTTCATAATGGTCGAACTCCCCTCAGGGCAAGAAAAAGCGCAGACGGCATCCGCGCCGCTGCTGGGCGTGTACGTCCACGTCCCCTTTTGTGCGACGACCTGCGATTTCTGCGCGTTCTACCAGACCGTCCCGAAAGGCGATGCGGTCCAGCGCTATCTGGAGGGGATCGAGGCCGAGGCGGGCTTGGTGAACTGGGCCCATTCGACGGGCTCAGGGCTGGCCGGGCGCCCCGTCGCGACGGCTTTTTGGGGCGGCGGCACGCCCGGTTTGCTCAAGGCGGCGGAGATCGAGCGGCTGGGGCGTACGATGCTGCTCTATTGCGGCAGCCGTCCGGCGGAATGGACGGTGGAACTGGCTCCGGCAACCGTGGCGCCCGACCGGCTGGCCGTGTTCAAGGACCTCGGCGTCACCCGCATCTCGATGGGCGTGCAGAGCTTTGACGACGGCCTGCTCGACGCGCTTGGGCGGCAGCACACCCCGGCGCAGATTTACCGGGCCTATGACCTGATTCGGACCCAGGGTTTCGCCAGTGTGAACCTCGACCTGATGTTCGCCTTGCCCGGCCAGACCGAGGTGCAGTGGCGCGCCGACCTCGACGAGGCGCTGCGGCTCGCGCCCGACCACCTCTCGACCTATTGCCTGACCTTCGAGGAGGACACGGCCCTGTGGATCAAGCTGTCGCAGGGCAAGGTGAAGCTCGATGCCGACAAGGAGGCGTTGTTCTACCAGCACACCTGGGACTACCTCGCGACGAAGGGCTACGCGCAATACGAGGTTTCGAACTTCGCGCGTCCCAAGCATGCCTGCAACCACAACCTCAACACCTGGGCCATGCACGAGTGGGTGGGGCTGGGGCCGTCGGCCGCGACGCAGCACGATGGCATCCGTTCGGCCAACCCGTCGGACCTCGGCCTATGGCACGCCGACGTTGCCGCCGGCCGCCGGGCCACGACGGATCGCGTCGCGTTGACCTACGAACTGCTCGCCGCCGACTCGGTGATCTTTGGTCTACGGATGAACGAGGGCGTGTCGCTGCCGCGGTTGCGCCGACGTTTCCCGACGCCGCAATGGGCCGGCTTGGAGGATCTGCTGCCCAAACTGCTGTTCGACGGTCTGCTCACGGCCACGACCGAGGGCCGCATCAGCCTGACCCCCCGCGGCCGGCTGATCGCCGACGCCATCGGCGCAGAAGTCATGGCGGCGTTTGAGTCGGTGGGGAAGGAGCAGGTGAAATGAGCGAGACTGGAACTGATTTGAAGGGTGGAACGCGGCCTCCGGACGCGTTTCTTTCTGACCGCAGCAAGCCAAACCTTTTTTGCCACAAAAAGTCACAAAAAATCCATCTGGTGACGAAAGTCTCCACCGCGCTTATAAGCGCGCGGAAGATCTGCGGTTCCGGACATGATCCTTTTTGTGGCTTTTCGTGGCCAAGGTTTCAGATGTCTTTGGTTGATCTGTGGGAGCGAGCTTGCTCGCGATGGGGGACTGTCGCGAGCAAGCTCGCTCCCGCATTGATGCTGGGTTGCGCATTGGCCACCTCCACCTTCGCCCAACGCATCGACATCAGCTGGCCGACGCCTAACCCGGCCTGGGCCCAGGGCAAAAGCTACGAGCACTGGGTGCAGCCGACGGTGTCGGGCGAATACACCTCGGGCCTCTTCGGGTCGGTGCGCAGCAACGGCTCGCAGTTTCACGAGGGACTGGACATCAAGCCGGTGTCGCGCGACTCCCGCGGCGAGCCGCGCGACGAGATCACAGCGGCGATGGACGGCATCGTCCGCAACATCAGCAGCCATCCCGGGGAAAGCAATTACGGCCGCTATATTGTGCTCGAGCATCCGGGCGTTTCCCCGGCGGTTTACACTCTTTACGCCCACCTCGCACGGATCGAGCCCGGCCTTCGGGAGGGAATGACGGTGCAGCGCGGCCAGGCCCTCGGATTGATGGGCCATAGTTCCAACGGCAACATCCCGGTCGATCGCGCGCATATGCACTTTGAGATCGGGCTGAGGCTGACGGGTAACTTTGGCTCCTGGTACGCGGGGAAGAAATTCGGCAGCCCCAACATGCAGGGCCCGTACAACGGCATGAACCTGATGGGTCTTGACCCGCGGGATTTTCTGGAAAAATGGCGCGCGCATCGGGTCGACAACTTCGCGCAATACTTCAGCGGGTTGCACGAGGCCGTGCGCCTGCGAGTGGCGACGAGCCGCGTGCCGGATTTCATCGCACGCTATCCCGCGCTGCTGCGTCAGCCCATCAATGGACTCGTGGCCGGATGGGAAGTGCAATGCGATGTCACCGGCCTGCCGTTTGCGTGGACGCCACTCAGCTCGATGCAGGTCGTCGGAATGAGTGCCGGCTCAGTCGAGATCCTAACGGTGGACAATGTCGCGCTCCGGTCATTCCGCGGGAAGTCGCTCATCCGCACCCGTGGCGGCCGCCCATCACCAGGTCCCGACCTCACGACGATGCTGCAGCTGGTGTTTGGGCTGAGGTGAGTTGTGTTTGCGAAAGCTGTAGGAGGGGCTTTGCGCTCCGACAGGATGAGATTCCCGGCAAGATGATCGGGGCGTAAAGCCCCTCCTACAGCCCGGAAGCGCGTTCCAACGTCGGACCCCACATCCTACTTTACTTCGCTGCCAGCCGAGGGTCCCCGAGTGTCTTGTTCAGCGCAACCGCCTCCTTCACCAAACGACGGATCACCGCGGGGCCGATTACATCCCCTTCCTGAAGTTCGAGGGTGGCCATCTCATATCGTCCACTCGCTTTAAGGCGGGGCTCGATCTCCCGTAGTCGCTGTCCACGCCAGAACCCAAACAACACCCGCTTGCTCTCCGCTCGAATGAGAAATGCGGGACCATTTGAGGTATACACCAGGTGGCCCCATTTTATGGTTTCTTCCGTGACGGCAGCACCGGACGCGATCGCTCGCAGTTTCTTAACGCACGTCCCTTGCCACCCCCGAAGGGAAGCGACATACCCTTTCGGGTCGGACGCATTCGAAGCCATCATCGCAGCGCACATGGTGGGTGGGTTTTTCCCCGACGAGAAAATGCAGTCAGGGGATCGTCGGCCCTTCAGCGGTGGGGGCATCCAGGCCAACAGCACGGTCGGCGCGAGCCTCCCCGCATCTTGTCGATGCCCACCTCGATGCGCCGCTTCCTGGTGGCGTCCTGCTTGGCCGAGGTCACCCAGCAGAACCACTCGTTTCGAGCCAGCGGGGTGATCTCGGACCACAGGCTCTTGGCTGTGGCGTTAGACCCGATGGCTTTTCGGAAGTCTGCTGGCAGCTTATGCACCGTGCCGTCCGCGAGTTTTTGAGTTGTCATGCTTGATGCGGGGTCGGGCCGCTCGCCAACAGGCTTTCGCGATGGGCGACAATCTGAGACAGAACCGCATCCCGTTCTTTCAGGATTTTGGCATAGGCTGCGACGTCAGCTCGGGCGAGCGAAACAAACCGCGACGACCCGGCAAGCAGTGCGAGTAACTGAGAGCGTAGAGCGTTCATATTTTGGCAACGTTGACGACGAGCAGCAATCAGTGTTGTCCGCGATAAAACGGATTGGGTTCACCCTAGCTGGATCAGGTCGCTTGTCGCGGGGACGTCTTTGATGATCTGGGACGGCTGCGGGCCGACGCCGAGATAGCGGAGATTGGGGAGGACGCGCGGGAGCTGGCCGGGGTAGGCGACCTCGACGAGGCTGCGGACCATGGCAGCGGTGTAGCGCTGGGCGTTCACGGGCAAATCGGCGAATTTGCGGACGGCCGAGATGTCCTCGGGCCAGCCGGGGTGCTTGGAGTAAACGGGCCGGAGCGTCTTGCGCAGGGCCTCGTTACGAGGGACGTGCGTGTAGCGTTTGCCGGCGGCATCTTCGTAGGCGGTGCAGATGAGTAGCTCGGTCGCGCCGCTGAGGGCGTCGATTTTGTTGATCATCAAATCCTGGTAGCCGCCGTACCGGAGAACGTCGCCCTTTTCGACGGCGTCATACCAGCCGACCATGCGTTGGCGGCCGGTGGTGGCACCGAATTCCATCTCCTTGAGCTTGATGGTGAGCGGAGCGGCATCGTCCATCTGCGTGAGGAACGTGTGCGTGCCGACCTTGGTGTCGTAGGCCTTGGCCACGCCGAAGGTATGAATGGGCTGCACGGGGATGCCGGCACTTTCGAAGAACTCGGGCGTGAAGGTGTGCGAGGCGGTGACGTTGGGCGAGTAGCCGTGGCGTTTGTCGAGCCAGTAGGCCTGGCCGAACTCGCCGATGACAGTGTGGCCGGCGGCGAGCTCGCGAAGGATGAGCTCGCGCACCTCGCCGATGTTCTTCGCCAGCTGGGTGCCGGCGGTCCAGTAGACCTCGGTCAGGGCGGGGATGTTGAGGGTGAACGGGGTGGGCCCAAGGAACTGGTGGAAGTCCAGCTCGTCCTTCTCGATCACGCCGAGGGCGACCCCCTCTTCGTTGGCCCGGAGCTCGGCTTGGGTGAGCTTGGCGAAAAAGCCTTTCCAGGTCTCCTCGTTGACGCGGCAGACGTGCTGGATGGTGCGGCAGGCGCGGTCGGCGCGTTGGGCAAGCTTCCGGGCGAAATAATTGGGGCCACCGAGGAAATCGGCATAGGTGATCTGCCATTGGCCTGTCTCGTCGCCGTAGGCGGGCGTGATACCCCGGCCGGTGGATCCGCGGGGCTCCTCGCGCAGTACGCTGCTGCGGTAGTCCTCCCACGCGAGGTCGAGCAGGCGGTGGGTGAGGTCGGACACCATCGTGCGTTCGTCGATGAGCAGACGGGAGAAAATGGCGTGGCCCTTCTTCTCGAGCGGCAGGCCCTCCCACCAGAACTTGCGCGGGTCGGCCACGACGCCGCTGCCGACGCAGAGGTGCGCGGCATCGCGGACGACGACGCCGGCGGGCAGGAGGTTGAGCTTCACGCCGCCGGCGGTGTGGCCGGAGTTGGCGCCGCCGTTGACCTTGAGGACGACGGAGACGGCGGCCGGGGTGCCGCGGAGTTCGTCGGCCACCTCGGGGATGAGACGACCCTTGCCCTCGTCACCAAGGGAGATGCCGACATCGGCGATGAGCTGGCTGCGGAAGGGGAGAAGGGGCATGGAAGCTGAGGGTTGAGAGCTGAGGGCTGAGAGCTGAGAGCGGCAACGCCAAATTGAGTCACATGGGGTATGTTGGAGGGTTGGGCTCCCGCCCAACCGGTCGGGCGGGAGCCCGACCCTCCAGCGATGCGGCGACGGTGGCGCTATTCGCTCGTCGCCGGTCGAGAACGTCCGCTAGTTTTCCCGGCCATGACCCTTCGCGAGCTTGAGCGCTGCCGTCGTCTTCTCTGCAAGCTGCAGGATCACGTGCGCGACACACTGCTGGCATCCCGCGCGAAGCAGGCGCGGAACTTTGCCAAGGTCGCGGCGATCACCGCGGCCGACACCATCTACCACATCGATCGGCTGAGCGAACACGCCATCCTGGATTGGTTCGCCGGGCACTGGCCGCGCTCGTGGCCCGTGGAGATCGTGATGGAAGGACTCGAGGGCGCGGCGCTGACTATTCCTGCGGGCACGCCGGTGAGCGACACGATGTTTAAATGCATCCTCGATCCCATCGACGGGACCCGGAACATCATGCACGACAAGCGCAGCGCGTGGATCCTCACGGCGCTCGCGCCTCAGCGCGGGCCGAAGACGAATTTACGGGACATCGTCGTCGCGGCGATGACCGAGATTCCCACGACCAAGCAATGGCGGGCCGACCAGCTCAGCGCCGTCCGGGGCCAAGGCGTGCGGGTAGAGGCGGTGGATGTGTTCTCGGGTCGGCGCACGGCGCTCAAGGTTGCTCCCAGCCGGGCACGGGACTGCCGGGGTGGGTTCGCTGCGATCAGCCGGTTTTTCCCAGAGGGCAAGGCGCTGCTGGCGCAGATCGAGGAAGAATTGTGGACCGAGCTTTACGGACTGGGGAATCAGGCCGGACCGCTGGTATTTGACGACCAGTATATCTGCACCGGCGGACAGATCTATGAGTTGATGATGGGACACGACCGGTTCCTCGCCGATTTGCGCCCGCAGGTGTTCAAGAAGCTCCGTTTCAAGTCTGCGCTGGTCTGTCATCCCTACGACATCTGCGCCGCGCTCATCGCTGAGGAGGCCGGCTGTGTGATCGAGGCGCCGCTGGGCGGGCCGCTGACCCAGGCACTCGACACAACCTCGGCGGTGGCGTGGGCGGGTTACGCCAATCCGGTGCTCGCGCGGCACATCAGGCCGGTGTTGCGGCGTTTGATTCGGCGAATGCTAGGAGAATAAACCGGATGCTGGGTTATCCGTGAGATTACAGGCGATTCAAAATTTCTGCCACCAGACAGAGTGCTCCATCGCTTGTAAACAAGCTCCTACAACCGGCACAACAGCGGAAGAGGTTCAGCGGCGCGCGAAGCGTAGAATCCGGACAAAGCCGAGCGCAGCCAGCAGCGCGCAGAACCACAGGCTGGGAGCGCCGCCACCACCGCCACCACCGCTGCTCGACGCAGGAGTGGGAGTCGGGGTCGCCGTGGGCGTGGGAGCATTGACGGTCAGCGTGGCATTGTCGCTGGTGACCGACCCGGCGGGGTTGGTCACGACAACACTATAGGTTCCCGCCTTAGCACTGGTGGCGTTGGCGATGCTGAAGGAGGCGCTGGTGGCCCCGGCAATGGAAGTGCCATTGAAGAGCCACTGGTAGGTCGGGGTGCCGGCACTGGTGGCCACGACAGAGAATAAGGCGCTGCCGCCAGAAGTGGTGGTCCCGCTGGCCGGCTGCGTCGTGATGATCGGGATGCTGTCGCCGGTCGACGTGAAATTCAGGTTGAGGGTGACGCCGGCGGAGTCGGCGCCAGCGGTGTCCGCCGGTTCTTGGACGATGTTGTTGAAGCCATCCACGGCAATCCGGTACGCGGTGCCAGCTGTTACGGCAAAGGTCACCGTGCTGGCTTGGATGGTTCCGGCGCTGACATCGTCGTTGTTGGCGATGCGGGTCAGGTTGCCGAGGGCGTTGCCGGTGTAGACGCCGAGGATCGTGTCGCAATAGCTGCCACGGGTATCGATGGTGACGTTGCCGGCGGAAGGCGAGGTCCAGCGCCACCAGACGGAGCGGCCGCCGGGGTTGTCGGCCTGGCTCGGCCCGCTGTTGACGGCGTGGCTGGGTTCGCCGGGTTCCTTGGTGGCATTGGTGTTAAAACCATTCACCGTGGTGGTGCCGGTGGAATTGAGGGTGATGACAATGGCATTGGCGAACGCGTCGTTGGCCGGCACCCCGGGCGGGCCATAGAGGGATTGAATTCCCGCGATGTCGTCGGCGGTCACCGTATCCAGATTGCTGATCGCGTGGTTCATGATGGCGGTGACGGTCTGATTGCGTTCATCGGGGTGGCCGAGCCCGAGAAAATGGCCGATTTCGTGGATGACGACCCGCTGCAAGTCAATGTCACCGCCGTGACCACTCAGGGGACCGCGAAACGAATCCCAGGAAAAGTCCCGGTTGTTGATAAAAATGTCGGCCTCAAGGCGTTCGTTGCCGGCGATACTGCCACCGCCGGTTACAGCCAGCACACCCGAGCCGAAATCCCGGCCGTAGGCGTTGCTGGCAAAAGCCATTTCGCTGACGCCATTAAGATCCGTGGGCGTGCCAGTGGCAAATGAGGTCTGGATCTGGGCCGAGCCCATAACCTTGTTCCAAACTTGGGCCGCCGCGCGCGCACTGGTGTTATAGTTGGATCCATCACTCAGGGTGGTGGAGTCCCCAAGCATGATCTTCAGGTTAATTGCGCCGGGTGCATTCTGGGCGGCCGGCCACTTGATGGGGAGACCGGTGCGGGAGTTCAGGATAAAGGTAAAGGCATCGCCGGTGGCCGCGATCCACGAAGCCAACACCGCGACACCCGCCCAGCGTAGCTGGTTAGTTGAGATCATCGCGATTGAGGAACTTGGGGGATTTGCGAATGCGGGCGGCAAATTCGTCGGGGCTCAAAGGCTGGGACTTGGGGTCGCGGGCCACCGGGCTGGCGGGGTTCGCCGCGGGATGGCCGATGTCTTTCTCGCTGTAGAGTGGCTGGCCATTGCTGCGAGTCACCTGTTCGTGGCCAGTGAGTTTGTCATGACGCAGTGGGTAGTGGCCGTGGCTCATGCCAACCAAGGGGATGATTTGGCGACCGTTCCCCTTCACAAAAAGAATGCTCTCCTGTCCAACGGTGAAACGAGGGGCTCCGTCGATGGTGAGTTCCTTGTCCCCAATTCGTCCCCCGACCAGGTCAAGGACGAGCGGCGAGGGCGGGGTACCCTTGATGACCTGCTTAACTTCAAGTTCAACGAGGGTGGCGATATAGGGATGCCCGGGCCGGTCGGGATTGTCGCGCCACTCGGAAGTGACCGACTTGACGACAGCTCGCACAATGCAATCAGACTCGCCGACCATGCGGTCGAAATCGGGAGCGATAATCGTGGTGGCGCGGGACATGGACGCCAACGCGAGCAGCGCTAACATCAGGGCCAGCCATCGTGAGGATGAATAAGATTTCATTCCGGGGAAATGCCAAGACAACTGGCCCGTTGTCGTGGACAGAAAAGTCCTATCCGACCCGGTCTCGCAATCTTAAATTTCCGTCCCGGGTGGTTGGCGCCGGATGGATTTGAGCCGCGCCGCCCCGAGCGCCAGCAGCACGTAGCCGGCGGCGGCGAGGTGGGCGCCGGTGGCCACGCTGACGCCGGGATCGTCGAAGCGAATGGCGCCGCCGCCCGAGCCGCCGCGGTAGTATTCGTAGACGAGTTCGCCGATGTAGATGGCGATCACGGCCGGCCAGAACCAGTCGGTCCAGTCGCGGCGCCAGCCCTGGGCGGCGATATAAAGCAGCACGCCGAGATTGAAGGCGCTGAGGCCGCCGTAGCGGGCCAGGCCGGGTTCGAGCCAGAACATGCAGCCCGAGATGAACGCGGGCATCAGCACCAGCCCGAGGCGCATGAACCAACGATGCTGGTTCTCGGCGATCCAGCCGACGATTAGCAACAGACCGGCATCCACGAACAGGTGCGCCCACCCAAAGTGCACGAGGTGGCCGGTCCAGATGCGCCAGAGTTCGCCCTGGGCAATCGCGGCGCGATCGTAGAGCAAGGTGGTGCGCCAGTCCGGGAAAAACTGGATCACGAGCGAAGCCAGCGCGACGAGCAGCACCAGCGGCGGCGGTTGCCGTAGCAAGCGGGGGATATCCAGGGCGGGTGGGCTGGCTGGGCTTGGTTGACTCATCCGGGAGCGGCTTTATGCCGCAACCCGGCGCGGGTTGTCACTCCCGCAGTGGAGGTGAAAGGACGTTGTTGAGGTAGGGCGGAGCGGCCCGCTCCGCCGCGCGGGTAACATCACATTCCCGGCGCACCGGGCCGGTGCGCCCTACCAGTCAACCGTCCCAAGCCGAGCGCTGCCAACACCGCGCAGAACCACGGGCTGGGCGCGCCGCCACCACCGCCACCACCGCTGCTGGACGCAGGGGTAGGAGTCGGGGTCGGCGTGGGCGTGGGAGCATTGACGGTCAGCGTGGCATTGTCGCTCGTGACCGACCCGGCGGGGTTGGTCGCGACAACACTGTAGGTTCCCGCCTGGGCACTGGTGGCGCTGGCGATGCTGAAGGAGGCGCTCGTAGCGCCGGCAATGGCAGCGCCATTGAAGAGCCATTGGAAGGTCGCGGCCGGCGTGCTGGTGGCCACGACGGAGAATGAGGCGCTGTTGCCGGATGTGACGGTCGCGCTCGCCGGCTGGGTCGTGATGAGCGGGACGCTGGCTCCGGTGGAAGTAAAATTGAGGTTGAGCGTAATGGCACTGGTGTCGGCTCCGTTGTGATCGGTCGGGTCCGAGTCACCGTTGTTGAACCCATCCACCGCAATCCGGTAGACCGTGCCGGCGGCCGCGGTGAAAGTGACGGTACTGGCCTGGACCACGCCGGGGTTGATGTCGTCATTGCTGGCTACTCGCGCGAGGAGCGCGAGGTTGGCGCCCGTGTAAACGCCGAGCGTGGAGTCGCAATAGCTGCCGCGGGTGTCGACGGTGACATTGCCGTCAGAGGGGGCGCTCCAGCGCCACCAAACGGAGCGGCCGCCGCTGTTGTCCGCGTGCCGCGGCTCGTTGATTTCCTTGGAAGCATTGGTGTTGAAACCTCTCGCCGTGGTGGTGCCGGTGGTGTTGAGGGTGACGACAATGGCATTAGCGAAAGCGTCGTTGGCCGGCACGCCGGGCGGACCATAGAGAGATTGCACGCCGGCGGTGTCGTCAGCGGTCACCGTGTCCACGTTGCTCACCGTGCTGTTCATGATGGCGTTGACGGACTGGCGGGGATTAGCCTCGTTGGGATGGTCGAGGCCGAGGACATGGCCCATTTCATGGATGGCGACCCGTTGAATGTCGACCGCCCCACCATGCCCTGAACTGGGTCCGCGATAGGAATCCCAGGTGATGGCGGCATTGAAGAGAATGTCGGCCTCGGTCCGTTCATTTCCGATACTGGAACCGGTGGTGACCGCCAGGACACCCGGGTCGAATGCCCGGCCGAAGACGGTGCTCGAAAAGCCAGCTTCGCTCACGTTGTTGTCGTTGGTGGGTGTTCCCGTGGCGATGCTGGTCTGGATCTGGACCGAACCAATGACGTTACTCCACGTCTGGGCTGCCGCGACGCCGCTGGCGTTGAAGGAGGTACCGTCGCTGGCGCTGCCGCCGAGCATGATCTTCAGAGGGATGGTGCCGGGCACAGTTGCGCCGGCCGGCCACTTGATGGGGATGCCGGTGCTGGAATTCAGCACAAAGGTGAATGCAGAGGCCGAGGCCGCGATCCCCAAGGCCAGTAACGCGACGCCGGCCCGGCGAAGCAGGTTAATTGAGGTCATCGCGATTGAGGAACTTGGGGGATTTGCGGATGCGGGCGGCGAATTCGTCGGGGCTCAAAGGCTGGGACTTGGGGTCGCGGGCCACCGGGCTGGCGGGGTTCGCCGCGGGCTGGCCGATTTCCTTTTCGCTGAAGAGCGGTTGGCCATTGCTATGTGTCATCTGGTCCTGGCCCGTCAGTTTGTCATGACGCAGAGGGTAGTGGCCGTGGCTCATGCCAACCAAGGGGATGATCTGACGACCGTTGCCCTTCACAAAGACGATGCTCTCCTGCCCGACAGTGAACCGGGGGGCTCCGTCGATGGTGAGTTCCTTGTCCCCAATCCGTCCCCCGACCAGGTCAAGGACGAGTGGCGAGGGCGGCGTGCCCTTGATGACCTGCTTCACTTCAAGTTCGACGAGAGTGGCGATATAGCGGTGGCCGGGCTGGTCGGGATTGTCGCGCCATTCGGGGGTGACCGATTTGACGACCGCCCGCACAATATAGTCAGATTTGCCGACCATTTGGTCGAAATCAGGGGCGATGACCGTGGTGCCGAAGGCGGCGGGAACCAAGGCGAGCAACATGAGCAGTAGCGCCGCCGGCCAGATGGATGAACGACCGCATTTCATAGGGAATTAGTGTACTGGCTCGGGGTTTTGTTTCAATAAATTCAATCCTTGCGGGCATGCAAATCCGATTCGGCAGGACAGAGCGGTTACGAGGTAACCCCGGCCTCCGGACGGGTTCGCTTGACGGGAGAACAGGAAGCGCGTTCGGAGGCCGCTCTCCCCTCACTCACGCACCGCCGCTGCGGGTAGCCACCTCGATCACGTCGTGCGGGGCGGCTTCTTTCTGTCCGGCCGGGGTGACGCGGACGTACCGGGCTTTCTTGCGCAACTGGCCGAGGTCCTTGGCCCCCAGGTAGCCCATGCCGCTCTGGACTCCGCCGATGAGGGCATTGAGCACATCATCCACCGAGCCCGAGACCTCCTTGAGCGCCTCGATCCCCTCGGCGGCGACCTTGCGGACGGTGTCATTCTTGTCGTGGCCGTAGCGGGCCGCGGAGCCGGCTTTCATCGCGGCGTGGGAACCCATACCGCGGTACTGTTTGTAGAGTTTACCGGAAATTTCCATGATCTCCCCCGGGGCCTCGCGGCAGCCGGCGAGCAAGCCGCCGAGGATGACGGCGTCGGCCAGGGTGAGGGCTTTGACGATGTCGCCTGATTTTGTGATGCCGCCGTCGGCGATGAGGCGAACGCCTTTCTTCGCGGCCCCGCGGCCGGCGACATGGAGGGCGGTGAGCTGGGGGATGCCGACACCGGCGACGATGCGGGTGGTGCAGATGGAACCGGGACCCTGGCCGATCTTGATGGCGTTGGCCCCCGCGTCGGCAAGGAACTCGACCCCTTCGCCACTGGTGACGTTGCCGGCGATGATGGTCAGGTCCTTGAACTTACTCCGGATGAGTTTGACCATGTCGCCGACGCCGGTGGTATGGCCGTGGGCGGTGGAGACGGCGACGGCGTCAACCGACTCGCGCACCAGTTCGCCGACCTGGTCAAGGATCTTGGTGCGGTCGAGTTCCCCATTGGGCTTGCGGACGGGCGAGATGGCGGCGCCGACGACGAGACGAAAATGCGAATCACGGGCGGGCTTGCGGCGGGACTTGGCCTCGCCGGTGATGCGTTCGACGTCGGAGCTGGTGATGAGGCCGCGGAGGCGGTCCGTGGCATCGACGACGAGCATCTTGTGGATGCCGATGTTTTCGGTGAAGAAGCGATCGGCTTCCATGATCGGGTCGCCGGCGATGCGTTTCTCCTCCACGGTAAGGAGCTGTTTGCGCGGCGTCATCACTTCTGAAACCTTGCGCGCCCGGTAGCGCTCCTTGACGAGGTTGCCGGAGAGCAGGCCGGCGAGCTTGCCGTTCTCATCGACGACAGGGAAGGTGCGGAAATCGAAACGCTTCTGGTCGATCATCAGGAGGACGTCGCCGATCGAGGCCCCGGGGGAGACGGTCATCGGGTCCTGAATCAGCCCGTGGACGTGGTGCTTCACGCGGGCGACCTCCTTGATTTGGTCCTTGCCCGGGAGGTTGTAGTGGATGAGACCGAGGCCACCGTTGAGGGCCATGGCGATGGCCATGCGCGACTCGGTGACGGTGTCCATGTCGGACGAGATGATCGGGATCTGGAGGCTCAGGCTGTCGGACAACGTGGTGGCCAGGTCGGTGTCCTTGGGCAGGATCTCCGAGTGGAGCGTGGCGAGCGAAACGTCGTCGTAAGTGAGAGCGTTCGGCAGGTTGGTGGCGAAGAAGCGTTCGGCCGGCAGGTAAAAGTCCGAATCGCTTGTGGGTTTGGCAACAGGCTTGGGCATCGTTGCCATGAACGAAATACTCCTGCCGCGATGAACCTCAACGAAAAACTAGGAAAGGCCCTTTATAACCACGGAAGACACGGAACACACGGAAGGGTACATTGATGGCAGGTTGCCTTCTTCCGTGGTTTCCGTGTATTTCGTGGTTTCATTCATGGAATACGGTTTTTCCCTTCGATCCTACCGTCTGCCCCTGCGCACGCCGTTGCGGACGGCCCACGGGATGTGGACAGAACGCGAAGGACTGATCATCCGGCTGGAGGACGAGTCCGGCCGGGCCGGTTACGGAGAAATCGCCCCCATTCCGGTATTTGGGACTGAAACTCTGGCCGAGGCTCGGGAAATTTGCGGAAAATTCGGCGACAAGGTTGACGATGAGGTGTTTGACGCGGTCGCGGAACGGTTCGGGTGCATGCGGTTCGCCCTGGCCGCGGCCCGGGCCACTGTAGCGCGGGATCGCCTGATCCTGCCGGATGGTGCACGAGGCGGGATCAGCGATCCCGCCCTACAGTCTGCCGCAAGCGTCCCGCTCACAGCCCTTTTACCGGCGGGCAAGGCGGCGCTTGAAACCTTGCCGAGCCGGCTCGAGTCCGGGTGGCTGAGCTTCAAGTGGAAGGTGGGCGTCGGCGACCTCGATGCTGAACTTGGATTGCTTGACGAGGTGTCGGCGTTGCTGCCGACCTATGCGAAGCTGAGGCTTGACGCCAACGGGGCGTGGACCCGGCGGCAGGCGGAGAAATGGCTCGCGCGCTGTGGTGAACGGCCGGTGGAGTTCGTCGAGCAACCGGTCGGGCCCGACGACGTGGACAGCCTGATGGGCCTCGCGCAGGATTATCCCGTGAAGCTGGCCTTGGATGAATCGGTCGTGCGGCTCGCGGAGGCGAGAGAATGGCAGGCGCGGGGTTGGCCGGGCGTCCTCGTGCTCAAGCCCGCGCTGGCCGGGCCGTTGGACGAGATTGCGACGTGGGCCGCAAAGACCGGGGCCGATGTCGTGCTCTCCAGCGCGATCGAAACCGCGCTGGGGCGTGCGGCCATTTTGCAATTTGCCCTGGCGCACTCCGCGCTCGTCCGACGGTCACCCGGCTTCGGCGTGGGCGAGGTCTTCGGTGACCGCCGCTGGGACGGACCGATCATGGGGCCGGTGCTGGACGAAGGTTGGGTCGCAGCCATCAACCCGGAGGAATTATGGAACGCGCTGGCCTAGCCCGGCTCCTCGGCGGCGCCATGGCCCAAGGTACGCCACGGATCCAGGTGGCCGAATCCGATCCGCGGAAATTCATGGCGGCCTTTGCCCGCGCCGTGGCCGGCCGATCCGAGGTGTTCCTGAGCGATCCCGGGTGGGGGGCGTACGAGCGCAAACAGGTTGACGCCTTGCTGGCGGCACCGGCCTTTGCTGCCGAGGCTGAGCAGGGCTGGCTGATGATTCCCACCGGCGGCACCGGCGGCCAGGTGCGCTTTGCCCGCCATGATGCCGCCACGATCACCTCGGCTGTGCGCGGCTTCACGCGGCATTTCGAGCTGCCGCAGGTTAACGCGGTGGGGGTTTTGCCCCTGCATCATGTCAGCGGGTTGATGGCTTGGATGCGATGCGTGTTGACCGGCGGCGAATACCTCCCGCTCGACTGGAAGTCAGTCGAAGGCGGGGCCTGGCCCGAGCTGCCGGCCAAGGCTCACGGCTGGACCCTCTCGCTCGTGCCCACCCAGTTGGAGCGCCTGCTGCGGCAGGAGCGCGCCGTGGCCTGGCTGGGGAAATTTCGGATCATCTTCCTCGGCGGCGCGCCGGCCTGGCCTGCGTTGCTGGACCGGGCCGCGGCCCTGGGCCTGCTGCTTTCGCCCGGTTACGGCCTGACTGAGACCGCCGCGATGGTGACGGCGTTGCGGCCGGAGGAATTTCTCGCCGGGGCCCGCAGCTGCGGGACGGTGCTGCCGCATGTGCGGGTCAGCATTGACGACGAGGGATCGATCCTGGTCGCGAGCGACTCCTGCTTCCGGGGCTACTACCCGGCATGGCGGGAGTCCGGGACCTTCGCCACGCAGGACGGCGGCTGGCTCGACCCCCGCGGGCACCTGCATGTGACCGGGCGGCGCGATGCCGTCATTATCACTGGCGGGGAGAAGGTGAGTCCGGCTGAGGTCGAGGCGGTGTTACGCGGCACGGGCGAGCTGTCCGACGTGGTGGTGCTGGGCCTGCCCGATACGGAGTGGGGCGAGAGCGTGGTGGCGGCCTATCCCGCCGAACCGCCCCCCAATCTCGTTCTCGTGGAATCGGCGCTGGCCCGTCTGCTCTCGCCTGCGAAGCGGCCGAAGCAATTGGTCGCGCTGGCCGCGTGGCCGGTCAATGCCCAGGGCAAGGTGAACCGGGCGGAGGTGGCCAGACTGGTCCGCGAGAAAATCGCTGAGAACACAAAGCAGCAAAGCAGCTAAGAGGCTTTGCTTCTTCGCCGCTTGGTGTTTTGTTTTTGGGCTGTGAACAAAACCGAGATCGCCGCCGTGTTGACCGACATCGGCACGCTGCTGGAACTGAAGGGCGAGAACCCGTTCAAGATCCGGGCCTATCAGGTCGGGGCGCGCCTACTGGAGGGACTCGGCGAGGACGAGATCGCCCAGCGCGTCGAGGCGGGCACGCTGGAGGAGGTCAAGGGCATCGGCGAGGCCCTGGCCCAGAAGATCTCCGAGTTGCACCGCACCGGCCGGCTGGAATTTCATGAGCAACTGCGGGGATCGGTCCCCGGGGGCTTGGTGGAAATGCTTTCGATCCCCGGGCTCGGCGCGAAGAAGGTGCGGGCACTGCAGGAGAAGCTCGGGGTGGACTCGATCGCCAAGTTGCGCGCCGCTTGCGCGGAGAACCGCGTGGCGGCCCTCGACGGGTTCGGCGAGAAATCGCAGGAGAAGATTCTTTCCGGCATCCACAACCGCGAGGCCTACGGCAAACGGCACCTCTGGGTCAGCGCCAACGAGGCTGGGGCACCGATCCTCGCCGGGCTGCGCCAACTCCCCGGCGTGCAGCAGGTGGAATCCTGCGGTAGCCTGCGCCGGCGGATGGAGACAGTGGGCGACCTGGATTTTCTGGTGGCGACAACCGAGCCAGGGCCGATCGTGGACTGGTTCGTGGCCATGGAGGGCGTGCAGGAAGTCACGGCGCGCGGTGAGTCCAAGGCCAGCGTGCGGCTCAAATCGGGTTTGCAAGCCGACCTGCGGCTCGTGCCCCCCGAGCAGTTCGTTTTCACGCTGCACCACCTGACCGGCTCCAAGGACCACAACGTCCAGATGCGCCAGCGAGCCTTGGCGCGCGGGCTCAGTATGAGCGAGTGGGGACTGTTCCCGGCGGAGGAGAAGCATGGACCGACCGCCGAGGTGAAGAAACTGGGGACGGTTGGCCCCAAAAGCCTGGTGGCAAAGACCGAGACCGACCTGTTCAAGGCACTCGGCTTGCCCTTCATCCCGCCCGAGCTACGCGAAGGGCAGGGCGAGATCGAAGCCGCCGAGGCTGGGAAGTTGCCACACCTCGTCGAGGTGGAGGACATCCGCGGGGTGTTTCACAACCACACTACGGCCTCCGACGGACACAACACCTTGGAGGAAATGACCGCGGCCGCCGAGGCGCTCGGCCTCGATTACCTTGGTATTGCCGACCACTCGAAATCAAGTTTCCAAGCCCGGGGTCTCGACGAGGCGCGGCTGGAGGAGCAAGTAGCCACGATCAAAAAGCTGAACGAGTCCGGGAAATTCAAGACCCACGTCTTCAGCGGCACCGAGTGCGACATCCTGCCTGACGGTAAACTGGATTTTTCCAAGGTCACACTCGCGCAGCTGGACTACGTGGTCGTGTCGGTGCACTCGTCGTTCCGGCAGGAGCGCGATGTGATGACCAAACGCATCATCCGGGCGATCGAGCAGCCGCACGTCACGATGCTCGGCCACCTGACCGGCCGGCTGCTGCTCGAGCGGGAGGCCTATGACGTCGATGTGGACAAGGTCATCGATGCCGCCATCGCCCACAGTGTCATCATCGAGCTCAACGCCAGCCCCATGCGGCTGGACATGGACTGGCGTCACTGGCGAAAGGCGGCGGACAAGGGCCTGCTCACCAGCATCAATCCCGATGCGCATCGGGTTGCACAACTGGAATTTTTCCGTCTGGGGGTGGGGGCGGCGCGCAAGGGCTGGTTGACGAAGGAGCAGGTTTTCAACACGCGCCCCCTCGCGGCGGTGAAAAAGTGGCTGGGTGGAAGGGGAAAATGATTATTATCTGCTAGGGATTGAATTCGGTCCTTAATTGGTCTTGCTGTAAGCCGATGCCCTGTCGTCACGACCCATTTGTCCGTCCATGAAAAGCGCCCTGATTTTAGGCATAACCGGCCAGGACGGTTCCTATCTCGCCGAGCAACTGCTTGCCGAGGGCTGGGCCGTGCACGGGCTGGTGCGGCGCGCCAGCATGTTCAACCGGTCGCGCATCGAGCACCTCCGGGCGGCCCCGGCCCCGGGCCGGCTGACCTTGCACTACGGAGACCTGACCGATGTCACCTCGCTCCGCCGTATCCTGGAAAAGGAAAAACCGCAGGAGATCTATCATCTGGCCGGCCAGAGCCACGTCGGCCTGAGCTTCGAGATCCCCGAGGTCACCTGCGAGGAAAACGGGACGGCGACGCTCAGCCTGCTCGAGATTCTGCGCGATCTTGGGTACCCGGTGAAACTCTACCACGCCGCCAGCTCGGAGATCTTCGGCGCGCCTGCCATCGCCCCGCAGAACGAGGCCACGGCCTGCAATCCCGTCAATCCCTACGGTTGCGCCAAGGCTTTTGCCGCGCAGCTCTGCCGGGTTTATCGTAACGCCTACGGCCTGTTTGCCTGCAATGGAATCGCCTACAACCACGAGTCGCCCCGTCGCGGAGAGAATTTTGTCACCCGCAAGATCACGCTCGGCGCGGCTCGCATCAAGGCCGGCCAGCAGGCAGAGATCGCCCTGGGAAACCTCGACGCTCGCCGCGATTGGGGCTGGGCTCCGGAATACGTCGCGGCCATGCGGCTGATGCTGGCGGCGCCGGCGGCGGACGACTACGTCCTGGCCACCGGCCTGGCCTGCTCGGTGCGGGAGTTTGCCGCGGCCGCCTTTGCCGAACTCGACCTCGAGCTGGCGTTCGAGGGACAGGGCACGGCGGAACTGGCCCGGCGCAAAGACACCGGTGCGGTTGTCCTGCGCGTTGATTCGAAGTTTCATCGCCCGGTGGAGTCCACGACTCTTGTCGGCGACTCCTCCCGGGCCAAAGCCAAGCTCGGTTGGGCCGCCCGCACCGTGGGCGGGGATGTCGCACGCCTGATGGCCCGCGCCGATTACGCGGCGCTCTCTTCCTGACCGTGGCAACCTACCTGGTCACCGGTGCCGCCGGCTTCATCGCCGCCAAGGTCTGCGAGCAGCTGCTCGAGCAGAAACACACGGTCGTCGGGGTGGACAACCTGAACGACTATTATGATGTGCGCCTCAAGCACTGGCGGCTGGACCGGTTACAGAAAGGTCGCGGCTTCGTGTTCTATCCACTCGACATCGAGAACCTGACCGCGCTGGACAAGGTTTTTGCCGCCCACAAGTTCGCCGCCGTCTTCAATCTTGCGGCCCGGGCCGGCGTGCGTGCCAGCCTGAAGCATCCCGAATTATACGAGCGGACGAATGTGGCGGGGGAGAAGAACATTCTGGACTGCCAGGTGAAGCACGGAGTGAGGAAGCACGTGCTGGCCTCCAGCTCGTCACTTTATGCCGGATGCCCGATGCCGTTCACGGAGGACCAGCCGGTCGAGCATCTCCAGTCGCCCTACGCGGAGACGAAGCGGAAGGCCGAGCTGCTGGCCCGCAGCTACCATGAGCAACACGGCCTCGATGTCTCGGTGTTGCGCTATTTCACGGTATTTGGCCCCGTCGGTCGGCCGGATATGGCGCCGTTCCGCTTCATCAAGTGGATCGATGAGGGCCGGGCGATCACCCTTTATGGCGACGGCAACCAAGCCCGGGATTTCACCTATGTGGATGATATCGCCCGGGGCACGATCCTCGCCGTGAAGCCGCTGGGCTATGAGATCATCAATCTCGGTGGCGGACAGAACCCGATGACCCTGAAGGCGGTGATCAGCCTGGTCGAACGGGCGTTGGGCAAGAAGGCCAAGCTTGCCCACCGACCGGCGAGCCCGGCCGACATGAAGGAGACCTCGGCCGACATCGGCAAGGCGCAGCGCCTGCTCGGCTGGGCCCCGGAAACCTCCGCCGAGGAGGGTTTCCTGCACGCCGTCGAGTGGCACATGGAGCATCGCGACCTCGTGCAGCACATCAAGACCTGAGGCGGCAAGGCTCGACAGAAGCGGGCGCTGGTCCTAGTAGAGCGGGATGCGTCGTGCCTTTCAGGCCCCGATTGCCGTCATCACGATCCTCGCCTTGGGTTTTGCACAGAGCGGTTGCGTCACCGCGAAGAAATACAGGCTGGCCAAGCCTGATGCCACCGCGGCCAAGCCCCTCGGCTGGAGCGTCGCGTCGCCGCCGGCGGAACTGACGCTGGCGGAGCTGATCGTGTTCAAAGGTCCGGGTTCGTGGAAACGCGAGGCGCGGTGGGATGAATATATGGTCAGGATTTCCAACCACGGGGAGCAGTCGCTCAGGATCGACTCCGCCGAATTGATCGATCTGCTTGGCCAGCCGCAGGTCCCCGGGGTGGATCCGTGGAAGCTGGAGAAACTGAGCTATACGAACTGGGACAAATACGGAAAGACGGGACTCAAACTGCTCGCCGGAGCGGGAGCAGTGGCCTTGTATGTCGGCGCGGCCTACGCGGTAGCCTCGGCGGATTTGCTGGCGACTGGCTTCGGCGGAGCGGCCGCATCGGGTGGCGCGGCGGTCACCATGTTGAATGTCATTCCGGTGCTCGCTTTGGTTGATGTGACGACCGTCGCGGTGATGAATCATAACAACAAGAAAAAGGTCGGGGCGGAATTCGACCGACGCCGGCTCGCGCTGCCTCTGACCATCGCGCCCGGCGCCACGACGGAAGGAAGTTTCTTCTTCCCCATGACGCCTGGTCCGCAGCGGCTGGTGCTGAAGGGCACGGCCGGCGAGGCTCCCCTCGAACTTGTTCTCGAACTCAAGCAGCTCGCCAGCCTGCACCTCAAGCCGAAGGAAAAGAAATAAGCGCGGAAGCGGGGAGGGGCGGGTTCCGCCGGCAATACATCGCCCAAGCCATGCCATTGGATGTGGCGAGCAGTAGAGCCACCCCGGCCAAGGCGAGGGCGGCGCTGGCGGAGGCGGTGGGGCTTTTCCTCAAGACGGCATAGGAGGAAGGCACGTTTGAGGGGATTTTGGAGAAGTTTCGCTGCGGTTTGGCTGACGAGCGAGGCCATCGAGTGCTCGCAGTAGTTTTCCCCTTTGACGTGGCGGCAGGGAAGTAAAGGCGTGCACGGCCTCCTCGCCCAGTGCGTAACCGTAGGTGGACATTACACTCCGGCGGCCCGGAGTGACTTGTGCAGGCGCTGCAACTGTGCGCGTGTCACTTTCTCACCCTTGGCCATGCGACCGGCCGCTGCATCCAGCGACCGTTTGTTGGAATCGCTCTCGGCCCGGGAGAGATGCTTCAGGTAGGCGGAAAGGGCGAGCCGCTCGGAGCGGGGCAACGCCTTCACTTTGCGCTGTATCTGCAGCAGTGTCATGGCGCGGAATCTAGCCGCGCTGGAAGCCTTGGCAAGGCGGGTTTTGATCGCGGAAACGCGGAGTAGTTTATCAGACCCGCTACACTGGTACTCATAAAAGCAGGCCAAGTTACCGGGAGGATATCTTTTCTCCTGTTATCGATTGCTTAAGGCTTTCACTCTTCGTCGTGACGTGTTGCAGCTTTTGAATCTCAGGAAGCGCAAGAGATTCCCGTATCACAGTAAAGCTTCCTATGACTTGAATGTAGTAGGTTCTGCCGCCCTCCAAAGTAGTTGTGAAATACTGTTTCGACCCACCCCAATTCATCCAAAAAGTATGTTCGCCCGGAATTGCGTAGTAATAAAAATATGTCCCTCTGAAATATGGCCCCATCATCACCTTATCGTCAAAGATTGGGAATGCATATAAACTTGGGTCGCCGATTGCCGGACGATAAAATACCACCAATGCCCTTTCTGCGTTTGGTGAGGGTAGCGGCTGGTATGGTTCTAGACTAACATCCCCTCGATCCCAATGCGGAGCGCCAGCACAGCCCAATGAAAAGAGGATGATTGTTGAGGCAATAACGCATCCAAATATATTCGAGCGATTCACTTAAATGGGGATTTAGGGGCTCATGACTCGTCAAGTGGCTTCAAGGACTGCGTAGGTCTTCTTGCCTTTGCGGAGGAGGAGATATTTGCCGAAGAGCAGGCTCTTCGCTGTGACGACGGTGCCCAAGTCGGCGCGTAGGTTGTTAAGATAGATGCCGCCTGCCTCGACGTCCTTGCGCGCAGCGCCCTTCGACGGTGCGAGGCCGGAATGAACCACTAGGTCGATAATGGGTGTGCCCGAATTGGGGAATGCGGCCTTGTCTAGATTCTTGGTCGGGACCTCCCCTACGACGTCATTAAAAATCGCTTCGGTGACGCCCTCGAGCGGGCCGCCGAAGAGGATGCCGCTGGCCTTGACCGCGGCGGTGAAGGCCTCGGCGCCGTGGACGAGCGTGGTCATCTCCTGCGCGAGGGCGCGCTGCGCCGCGCGGGCGCCGGGATTGGCCTTCACCTCAGTCTCGAGCGCGGTGATCTCTTCCTGGGTGAGGAAGGTGAGCGTCTTGAGGAGCTTCACGACGTCGGAGTCGTCGGCGTTCACGAAGAACTGGTAGAAGCGGTAGGGGCTGGTCTTTTTCGGGTCGAGCCAGACGGTGCCGGTGGCCGTCTTGCCGTATTTCGAGCCGTCGGACTTGGTGAGGAGCGGGAAAACGAGGCCCCAAACGGTGGCGCCGAGTTTCTTGCGGGTGAGCTCGGTACCGACGGTGATGTTGCCCCACTGGTCGGTGGCGCCAACTTGCAGCTCGCAGTTGAAGGTCTTCCGCAAGTGCTGGAAATCGTAACCCTGGAGCAGCATGTAGCTGAATTCCGTGAAGCTGATGCCGGTGCTGCGGTCCTCCATGCGCGAGCGGACCGAATCCTTGGCGATCATGGAGTTTACGGTGATGTGCTTGCCGGTGTCGCGGAGGAAATCGAGGAAGGTGACGTTGCCGGTCCAGTCGTAGTTGTTGACGAGTCGGGCGGGGTTCTTCGTGCCGGCGAAATCGAGGAAGCGGGCCAGCTGCGGCTTGATGCAGTCGAGGTTATGCTGGAGCTGGTCGGCCGTGAGAAGGTTGCGCTCGTCGGACTTGCCCGAAGGGTCGCCGACCATGCCGGTGGCGCCGCCGGCGAGGGCGATGGGGAAATGGCCCTGCTGTTGAAAACGACGGAGGGCGAACAGCGGCACAAGGTTGCCGACATGGAGCGAGTCGGCGGTGGGGTCGAAGCCGCAATAAAGCGTGAGCGGACCCTCTGCGAGGCGCTTGGCGAGCGCAGCGCGGTCGGTGCAGTCGGCGTAGAGGCCACGCCATTCGAGTTCGGCCAGGATGTCGGACATGTTTTGGGATAGGTCCTATGGGACTTATACGTCGTATAGGACCTATAGGGCCTAGGGGAGGCAAGGGAAGTTTTTGCAGCCGGGCCAGCAAAACTAATGGCCCGCATGCCCAATTCAGTAACCGCCCTCATATCGAGGAAAATGGGTTGCCGGCAGAGGGCCGGAGGTTCTACTTATCCGGTTCCACGCAACGGTTCCGGCCGCTGCGCTCAACTCGCAGCCACCAACCCTCAACTCTGCTTCCCATGCCCATTGCCGTCGGCTCCAAAGCCCCTGATTTCACCCTCAAGACCAAGACCGCGGACGGTCCCAAGGAGGTCAAGCTGAGCGACAATTTCGGCAAGACGCAGACCGTGCTCCTTTTCTTCCCCGCGGCCTTCACCGGCGTCTGCACCCAGGAAATGTGCGACACCACCGCCGGCCTCGGCGACTACGAGAAACTCGGCGCCACGGTCTACGCCATCAGCGTGGACGGCCCCTTCGCCCAGGAAGCCTGGGCTAAAGCCAACAACATCAAGCTCACCTTGCTCAGCGACCAGAACAAGACCGTGATAAAGGACTACGAGGTCGTGTTTCCCACGCTGGCGGGTATGTACGTCACCGCGGCCCGCGCGGCCTTCGTCATCGGCAAGGATGGCGTGGTCAAATACGCCGAGCAGACGCCGACGCCGAAGGACCTGCCGAATTTCGCCGCCGTGAAGGCGGCTCTGGCGAAGTAGCGTGGTAGGGGCGTGCCTCGTGCGCGCCCGGGCGTGGTCGAGCCACGCCCCTACAAATTTCAATCATCCATGAGCACTCTGCCCAATCCCTTCAACACCCTCCAGACCTTCGAGGGCGGCAAGAAATTCTACTCGCTGCCCGAGCTGGCCAGGCAGTTCCCTGCGGTCGCCCGCCTGCCCGTGAGCATCCGCCTCGTCCTCGAGGCCGTGCTGCGCAATTGCGACGGCAAGCGCGTGCTGGAGTCCAATATCCGGGAACTCGCCTCGTGGAAGCCAACCGAGGCCCGCACGGCCGAGATCCCCTTCGTCGTCGCGCGCATCGTGCTGCAGGACTTCACCGGCGTGCCGCTGTTGGTGGACCTCGCCGCCATGCGCTCCGCCGTGGCCAAGATGGGGAAGAACCCGAAGATCATCGAGCCGCTCGTGCCGGTGGACCTCGTGGTGGACCATTCCGTGCAGGTGGACTTCGCCGGCTCGGCCGAGGCGCTGGCCAAGAACCTCGAACTCGAGTTCTCACGCAACCGCGAGCGCTATCAGTTTTTGAAGTGGGGCATGCAGGCCTTCGACACCTTCAAGGTCGTCCCGCCGGGCATCGGCATCGTCCACCAGGTCAACCTGGAATACCTCGCCAAGGGCGTGCTCAACGCGGGCGACATCTATTATCCCGACACGCTCGTCGGCACCGACTCGCACACGACGATGATCAACGGCATCGGCATCGTGGGCTGGGGCGTCGGCGGTATCGAGGCCGAGGCCGGCATGCTCGGCCAGCCCGTGTATTTCCTCACGCCTGACGTCGTCGGTGTGCATCTGACCGGCGCGCTCAAGGAAGGCGTCACCGCCACTGACCTCGCGCTCACCGTCACGCAGCTCATGCGCAAGGCCAAGGTCGTCGGAAAGTTCGTCGAGTTTTTCGGTCCGGGCGCCGCTGCGTTGCCGGTCGTAGACCGCGCGACCATCGCCAACATGGCACCCGAATACGGCGCGACCATGGGCTTCTTCCCGATTGACGCCGAGTGCACCACCTACCTTCGCGCCACCGGCCGCGAAGAGAAGCACATCGCCACCTACGAGGCCTATTACAAGGCGCAGGGCCTCTGGGGCATCCCCGCGAAGGGGGCAATCGATTACTCGCAGGTCGTGGACCTCGATCTCGGCACCGTGGTCCCGAGCGTCGCCGGCCCGAAGCGCCCGCAGGACCGCATCGAGCTCCAGAACCTCAAGCGCGAGTTCGTCGGTTCATTTTCCAAGCCCGTCACCGAGGCTGGCTTTGGCAAGAAGCCCGAGGAATTCACGACCGTCAGCGCGCAGGTCAACGGCCAGAAGGTCGGCCACGGCTCCGTGCTGATCGCCGCCATCACCAGCTGCACCAACACGTCCAACCCGAGCGTCATGCTCGCCGCGGGTCTCGTCGCCAAGAAGGCGGTCGAGAAGGGTCTGAAGGTGAATCCGGTCGTGAAATCCTCCCTCGCGCCCGGCTCGCGCGTCGTCACCGACTACCTCAACAAGACCGGCCTCACGCCGTATCTCGACCAGCTCGGCTTCCAGACCGTCGGCTACGGCTGCACGACCTGCATTGGCAATTCCGGCCCGCTGTCGGCTCCGATTGAAGAAGCCGTCGTGAAGAACGACCTCGTCGCCGCGTCCGTGCTATCCGGCAACCGCAACTTCGAAGCCCGCGTCCACCAGAACATCAAGGCCAACTTCCTGATGTCGCCCCCGCTCGTCGTCGCGTTTGCGCTCGCCGGCCGCGTGGACATCGACCTGTCCACCGAGGCGCTCGGCACGGGTTCCGACGGGAAGCCGGTTTTCCTGAAGGATCTCTGGCCGACCTTGCAGGAGGTCCGCGACCAGATGGCCGCCGCGCTCAAGCCCGAGGTGTTCCGCAAGCTCTACACCGACTTCGCCGCCCAGAACCCGAAGTGGAACGAGATTCCCTCGACGACCGGCAACGTCTATGCCTTCGACGCCTCGTCGACCTATATCCAGGAGCCGCCGTTCTTCACGGGCTTCGGCATGAAGCCCGGTGCCATCGCCGAGATCAAGGGCGCGCGCGCCCTCGGCATTTTCGGCGACTCGGTGACGACCGACCACATCTCGCCCGCTGGCGCCATTAAGAAGAGCGCGCCGGCTGGCAAGTATCTCCTCGAGAACGGCGTCACGTTCGAGGATTTCAATTCCTACGGATCGCGTCGCGGCAATGACCGCGTGATGACGCGCGGCACGTTTGCGAATGTCCGCATCAAGAACTTGATGCTCGGCGGCAAGGAGGGCGGCAACACCCTCGGGCCGGACGGCGTCGAGACCTCGATCTACGACGCGTCCATGGCCTATCAGAAGGCCGGCGTCCCACTCATCATCCTCGCTGGCCAGGAATACGGCACCGGCTCGTCGCGCGACTGGGCGGCCAAGGGTACCAATCTGCTCGGCGTGAAAGTCGTCGTGGCGCAGAGCTTTGAACGCATCCACCGCTCCAACCTGGTGGGCATGGGCGTGCTCCCACTCCAGTTCAAGGAGGGCACCACGGCCCAGACGCTGAAGCTCGATGGATCCGAGAGCTACGACGTCGTCGGACTGACCGCCGCGATCAAGCCGCAGCAGGATCTCACGCTCAAGATCACCCGCCAGGGCGGAGCGGTCGAGAATGTGCCCGTGCGTTGCCGCATCGATACGCCCATCGAGATCGATTACTACCAGCACGGCGGCATCCTGCCTTACGTGCTCCGGCAGATCGTGGCGGCGAACTGAAACGTCCGCGCCCTGCCGTCATTCTGATTGGAACGAAGAATCCAAGCACCATGAACATGTCGCACATCGCCTTGGATCCTTCACTTCGTTCAGGATGACACGCTGCGGGGATTTTTATTCCGACTTATGTCCGACTCGACCAAGCCCGTTTTTCTCGTCGACGCCTACACCGACCCGGTGGTGGTGCGGATCGACGGACGGGCCTCGTTCATGAACAGCGGTGGTTTGAAGGACTTTTTCGCCGTGATGATGCGGCAGGGCAAGCACCGCTTCATCGTGGATTTTCGCCTGTGTGCGAGTATGGACAGCACATTTTTGGGGGTGCTGGCTGGCGTGGCGATCGAGCTCCGGCGGCAGGGCCCCGGCAGCCGGCTGACGCTGGTCCGGGTGGGGGAACGCAACCTCGAGCTGATTCGCAACCTCGGATTGCACCGGCTGGCGGTGGTGGATCCGGGCGACAGTCTGGCCCCCGCTGCCGCTGGCACGCTGCCGATCGAGGCCGGCATCCGCACCGAGATCGAGAGTGCCCGGCTCATGCTCGAGGCGCACGAGAGCCTGATCGCCACAGATCCGGCCAACACGGCAAAGTTTCAGGATGTGCTGGCGTTCCTACGCAACCGGCTGGAGAGCCGCTGAGCGGCGCTGTCAAAAGGCTGAAAAACTGAAGAGCTGAACGACTGAAGTCTCCGTGATGTTGGTTTGAACCTTCAGTCTTTCCGCTTTTCAGTCATTCAGTCTTTTCCCCCCATGTCCCTCTTTCTCCTCGGCGCATTTCTCAGCGCGGCGATGGTTTACGCGTTCTACTGGCGCGCCCAGCGGGACGCGGCCCGACTGGAGGAGGAGAAGCAGGTGCTGCTGGAGGAACGCCAGATCGTCATCGACTACATGCACACGATGGTGGACGCCGTGGGCGAGCGCCTGCCGCGCGAGGAGCTGTTCCAGCGCATCGTGCACGCGGCGATCCTGAGCACCGGAGCGTTGAGCGCCTGCATTTTTGAGAAGGGTGCGGACAACCTCCTGCGCGGCATCGCCGTCGAGGGACTGTTTCCGCCCCACCGGCCCATCACCGATAGTCAGCGCTTGAACCTCGGCACGCGCGCCAAGTTCATCGAGCAGGTCCTGAAGTCCGAGGTCTTCCCGGTCGGGGAAGGCTTGGTCGGGCGCGTCGCCGCGACGGGGCGCGGCGAACTGATCGCCCGGGCCTTGGAGGATGGTCGCATTGTCCGTCACGAAGACCCGGCGCTGGTGGTCCGGTCGGTCATCGCGGCACCCATCATGGTGCGGAAGCGGATGATCGGGGTGTTGTGCGTGTGCAATCCATCCGACCAGCAACCGTTCACCGAGTCGGATTATTCGTTGGTCGAGGCTCTGGCCGAGCAGGCGGGCCTCGCTGTGCACAACGCGGATTTCCTCAGCCTGTTGGTTGAAAAGCAACGGATCGATCTCGACCTTGCGCTGGCCAGCGACGTCCAGCAGATGCTGCTCCCCCGCACGATGCCGGTGGTACCCGGACTGGACATCGACGCCCGCTATCTCGCGGCGCAGAAGGTGAGCGGCGACCTCTACGACGTCTTTGAACTCGGCTATGGCCGCCTGGGCCTGGCGGTGGCCGACGTGTCCGGTAAAGGGGTCTCCGCGTCGCTGCTGATGGCGATCTGCCGGACGACCCTGCGGCAGATCGCGCCGGCACACTTTTCGCCCGCCAAGGTGCTGAGCCTGCTCAACCGGTCGCTGGCCGGTGACATGCATGAGGGAACCTACATCACGATGACCTATGCCGTGGTGGACGTGACCCGCAACAGCCTGATCCTGGCGCGCGCCGGGCATGAGCGGCCGCTGCTGTCCCGGCGAGATCCCAAGATCCGGGAGTACGTTAGCGACTTTATCGCCTCGGAAGGCATGCCCTTGGGCTTGGTGGACCCGGTGCTGTTTGAATCGGTGATCGAGGACAAGGCGGTGGAATTCGCCCCGGGCTCGACGCTGGTGCTCTATACCGACGGCCTCACCGAGGCGCCGAATGCCGAGGAGAAGGAGTTTGGCAACGCGCGTCTGGCCGACGCACTCCGGGCGGAGCACGCCGGCACGGCGGCCCAAATCAATGACCGGATCCTCCAGTCGGTGCAGAATTTCTCCGGCACAGTCGGACTGAGGGACGACTACACGCTGCTGACGGTGAAAAGGACGTGACGGTCCGCCGCTACAGATGCAGTCAGTACAAATCCCGTTTGCCTTCGCTCGCTTTGACCTCCTAGTTCAATCCCTCGCCCATGCCAGCCGCCAATCCCACCGCTCCCACCAAGCTACCCGATGCCACCGGGCATTTCGGCCCGTATGGTGGCATCTTTGTGCCCGAGACCCTGATGACGGCTCTGGCCGAGCTGACGGCGGCCTATGAACTTGCGAGCAAGGATCCGGCCTTCATCGCGGAGTTGCGGCATCACCTGAAGGAATTTGCCGGCCGTCCGACCGAGTTGTATTTTGCGGAGCGACTGACGCAGCACTGCGGCGGCGCGAAGATCTATTTCAAGCGTGAAGACCTGCTTCACACCGGGGCCCACAAGATCAACAATGCGCTCGGCCAGGCCCTGCTGGCGAAGCGCATGGGCAAGCAGCGCATCATCGCGGAGACCGGCGCCGGCCAGCACGGCGTCGCCACGGCAGCGGTCTGCGCCAAGTTCGGCCTCGAGTGCACCGTCTACATGGGCTCGGTAGACATGGATCGGCAGGCGCTGAATGTCTTCCGCATGCGGCTCATGGGCGCCAAGGTCGTGCCCGTCGAGGCCGGGCAGAAAACGCTCAAGGACGCGGTCAACGAAGCCATGCGCGACTGGGTGACGAATGTCCGCAACACCCACTACATCCTCGGTTCGGCGCTGGGGGCTCACCCGTATCCGATGATGGTGCGGGATTTTCATCGGGTGATCGGACAGGAATTACGCGAGCAGATCATGGCCCGCGAGAAGCGCCTGCCCGACGAGATCATCGCGTGCGTCGGCGGCGGCAGCAACGCCATCGGCGTGTTCTTCGATTTTCTCGGAGACAAGGCGGTCAAGCTCATCGGCGTCGAGGCGGGCGGCCGTGGCATCGTGCGCGGCGAGCACGCTGCACGCTTCGAGGGCGGAAAGCTCGGCGTGCTGCAGGGCAGCAAGACCTACATTCTCCAGAATCCCGACGGGCAGATCGAGCTGACGCATTCCGTGTCGGCCGGCCTCGACTACGCGGCCATCGGGCCGGAGCACGCCTACTACCGCGACCAGGGGCGGATTGACTACGCGTATGCGACCGACGACGAGGTGATGGAAGCGTTCCAGCTTTGCTCCCGCCAGGAAGGCATCATTCCCGCCCTGGAGTCCACCCACGCGCTGGTGCACGGCCTCAAGCGCGCCAAGGTGCTGGGTAAAGACAAAGTGATCGTGGTCAATCTGTCGGGACGCGGAGACAAGGACGTTCAGCAGGTGCAAAAACTCCTGACCGAACAGGAAAAGAAGTAATTTCCAGCCTTGGCGGACTTGGCGCCCTTTGCGCGAGGCCTAATCCGTTTCGGAAACTATCGTTCTCGCGCAAAGGACGCCAAGTCCGCCAAGGACCGAACCCGAGCGCGGTTGGCTGAACGTCTTGCCAGTGGCCTTTGGATGTCCGTTACTCACCGACAATGAATTCCATGACAGGATATGGCCGCGCGACTGCCGCCCTCGGCGAACTGACCCTGACGGTGCAGGTGGACTCGGTGAACCGTCGCGGGCTGGACTTGTCGCAAAATCTGCCCGACGAGTGGCAGGCCTTTGAACCGGCGGTGGGCGAGGCGGTGCGCAAGGTCGCCTTGCGCGGCAAGGTGCACGTGGCCGTCGAGGTCACGGGCAAAAACAACACCGGCCCGGCATGGGATGGAGCGGCGCTGTCGGCCACGCTGAAGCAGCTCGAGAAGGTGGCCAAGGCGCGGAAGGTCGCCTTTACCCCGACCACGGATTTGCTCTGGCAGATAGCCAGCGCGCAGCGGACAAGTTCCAAGCTGCCGGCTGACGAGGCAACGGGCAAGGTGCTGCTCAAGGCGCTTGGTATGGCCCTGCGCGGGCTGGCGGTCATGCGGGCCAAGGAGGGCGAGGCTCTGCTCGTCGATTTCCTCGGCCGATGGGAGAAGCTGCATGCCGGGACCGAGGCCATTGCGCTACGGGCTCCGCAGATCAGCGGCACTTACCGGGAGCAGCTGATGCAGCGATTGCGGCAGGCCGGGCTCGAGCTGGACATCAACGATGACCGTGTGCTGAAGGAAGTCGCGCTCTTTGCCGATCGCAGCGACATCACCGAGGAAATCACGCGGCTGCGGCACCATCTTACGCAGTTGAAAGATCTGCTGCGGGCGGAGGGCGAGATCGGCCGCAAGGCGGAATTTATTTTGCAGGAGATCGGGCGGGAGATCCACACCATCGGCAGCAAGGCCAACGACCTGCAGCTTTCCCAGCGCGTGATCGAGTTCAAGAACGAGCTGGAGCGGGTGAAGGAGCAGATCGCCAACGTCGAGTGAGCTGCGCTCACTCGACGAAGTAACAAATGCCAAGTATCAGGTACCAAGAAGGCCGGACCGCCTCCTGATACTTGCTACTTGATACTTTCCTCTGGTCGTTCCGCCGGTTGGCGCAAGGACCAGAGGATATACCAGAACACCCCGACGCAGATGGCGCTATCGGCCACGTTGAAGGTCGGGTAGGTGTAGGCGCCGAAGTGGAAATCGAGAAAGTCTATGACATGGCCGTGAACGAGCCGGTCCACGAGGTTGCCGAGGATCCCGCTGCAGAGGAGGCCGAAGGCCGGTTGGGCGGCCGCCTGTTGCAGACCGAGGCTGTGCCGCCAGATGAAGATGGCGACCAGGGTCCCCAGCGCGAGCAGGGCCAGCCAGATGCTTTGCCCGGAAAACATGCTCCACGCGGCGCCGGTGTTGCCGACATGAACGAGATTCAGGAAGCCGGGGAAGATTTCAATCTGAGCGCCTGGACCGTAGCTGCCAAAGGCCAGCCGGGCCGTGATCATGGCCTTGGTGACCTGGTCGAGGATGAAGAATGCCACCGCAAACAGCCACAGGCGCCGGTAGGCCCAGATATTTACGATGTACGATTTATGATTTACGATTTCCGCAATATCGGAGCTGTCAGCCGGCACTTCACGGCGTGCCGGAGCCTGCTCTCGTTCCGATGGCGTCTGCGCAGGCATCGGCTTCAATCGTCAATCGTAATTCGTAAATCGTAACAGCCTCACTCGTCGTCGCCGCCGCCGCTGGCGATTTTGCCGCCCTCTTCCTCGGTGCCGTCACCGAAGAGGCCGCCGCGCTGGATCGCGCGGTGGGAGTGGCGCTCGACTTCCTTCTTGGCCTCGGCGGAATAACGGGTGAACGGGACGGCCAGGAGGCGTTCCTTGGCGATGGGCTTCTGGGTCGATTCGCAGATGCCGTAGGTACCGTCGTGCACGCGCTTGATGGCGGCCTCGATCTCGGCCAGGGCCTCCTGCTCGCCGGAGACGAGGCTGAGGGCGAAATCGCGGTCAAAGGTGTCGGTGCCGGCGTCAGCCATGTGCTGGCCATAGCCGGAGAGGTCGCCAGAGTCGTCCTTGGAGGACTTAAGCAGGGTTTCCTCGGTGTGTTCGCCGAGCTGGACCAGCACATGGTGGCGCAGTTCGAGGAGCAGGCGGTAATAGCGGCGGTATTTGTCGGGCACTTCGGACTCGTCGATCATCGCGGCGCGCGGCTTCTTGCCCTTGGTCGGGTTGAACCCGAGGATGTCGGCGAGCGAAGCGGTCTTCACGTGGTGCGGCTTGTGCGGCTTCTCCAGATGGGCGACGTCCTGCGACTTGGCGACCGTGGCGGTCTTGGCGCCCGGTTTGCCGGTCTTGGCGGCCGATTCGATCTGCTTCTCGTTCTTCTTCGCGATCTCGCGGACCTCGTCGAGGGAGAACGCAATGGCCTTGGTGGGTGCCGCAGATTTGCGCTCGAGGAGCTTGCGCTTGATATCGGCGGTGGACATCGGGGGTTTGGAATTGGGCTTGGAAGCGGATTTGGCCGGGCCGGCCGGCGCCTTGGTGGCGACGGGCTTGGCCAGTGTTTTGGCCGGGACAGGTTTGGCGGGCGCGGCTTTCGCAGCGGGCTTGGTGGCCTTCGCGGGTTTGGCAGCGACCTTTTTCTTGGCGTGGGATTTCTTGCTCGTGGCCATAATCGGTAAATTGGGTTAAGAGTTAAGGGCTTCCGTGCACCGAGGGCAAACTTCTCCTTGCGGAGTTACTGACAAAGCGGGGACCCAGCGCCAGCAGCGCGGGCAGCGGACGGATCCGGCTTCCTTGGCGTGGCGGGGCGAGATAAGAACATCTGCCCCGTTGCCGGGTTCCAAGGTGACGGCGGAAACAATAAAGAACTCGGCCAGAGAATTGCGGTGTTTCTGCAGGACGGCGGAGGCGACATTGTCCGTCGGAATGGCAAAAGCGAGGACGGCGTCGAGGGATTTTCCGATGGTTCCGGCCTGACGGAGGGGTTCGAGGGTCTCGGTGGCCTTGGCCCGGAGCTTGAAAAGCTGCTCGAAATCGACGGCGAGGGCCGGATTGATCCAATCGGCCGGCGCCACGGGCCAATCTTGCAGGTGGACAGACTCATGGGAGTATTCCTGGCCGGTCTTGGCGTAACTCCACGCCTCGTCGGCTGTGAAGGTCAGGAAGGGGGCGAGGATCTTCGCCAAAGCGTCAAAAATGGCATGGATGGCGGTCTGGGAGGAGCGGCGCAGCGGGTGGTTGGCGCCCAGCGTGTAGAGCCGGTCTTTCAGGATATCGTGATAGACGGCCGACAAAGTGACCGAGCAGAACTGATTGCAGAGCTGGTAGACGCGGTGGAACTCATAGGCGTCGTAAGCCTTGGTGCACTCGTCAATGAGGACGGCGGTTTGGTGCAGCACCCAGCGGTCGAGGGCGTCCATCGACGCGACCGGCATGGCATGCTTCGCGGGGTCGAAATCGAAGAGGGTGGAGAGCTGGAAGCGGAGCGTGTTGCGGAACAGCCGATAGGCCTCGCCGACGTTCTTCAGGATCTCGTCGTCCACCGGGATGTCGTCGCGGAAGTCCTGCGAGGCGATCCAGAGCCGGATGACATCGGCGCCGTGCTGGGCGATGTAGGCGTCGGCGGTCTGGGGCTTCTGGTAAGTCGAGCTCTTGGAGATTTTCTGGCGGTCCTTGTCGACGATGAAGCCGTGGGTGAGGACGGCTCTGTAGGGAGCGGCGCCGTGGGCGATGACGCTGCACCAGAGCGAGGACTGGAACCAGCCGCGGTGTTGGTCGCTTCCCTCGAGGTAAAGGTCGGCCGGCCACGAGGTGCCGCCCTGGCCGCGCTTGAGCACGGCGGCTTGGGTGGAACCGGAGTCGATCCAGACATCGAGCGTGTCACGGCCGCAGGTGAGTTCGGTCGCCGCCGGCCAGCCGGCGGGGAGTTTCACGCCGTCGAGGATCTGCGCGGCGGTGGCGTCGTACCAGAAGTTGGTGCCCTTGGTTGCGATCTTGTCGGCCACGGTGCGAATGACGCCAGCGTCGATGAAAGCTTTCTTGTCCGGACCGTAGAAGGCGATGATCGGGATGCCCCAAGAGCGCTGGCGGCTGATGCACCAGTCGGGCCGCGACTCGACGGCGCCGCGGATGCGGGCCTCGCCCCACGCGGGGATCCAGCCCTGCGTTTGCGCGATCTTGGTGATTTCGCCGAGGGCGATCTGGCGATGACCTGCCTTATCCAGTGATACGAACCACTGATCGACGGCGCGAAAGATGATCGGGGTCTTGGAGCGCCAGCAGTGCGGGTAGCTATGCGGATACTTGGCCTTGGCCAGCAGGGCGCCCTTGGCGGCGAGCAGCTTTAGCACGCCGAGATTAGCCGGCGCGGGCTTCTTGGCGGCGAGGTCTTCGACGGTCTCGAGCGTGGTCAAGCCGACGAGCTCGGCCGGCACGCGGCCGTCGTCGAGATATTTGCCGTCGTCACCGACCGGGCAGTAGATCTCCAGCTTGTACTTGAGGCCGGTGACATAGTCCTCCGCGCCGTGGCCCGGGGCGGTGTGAACGGCGCCGGTGCCGCTGTCGGTCGTGACGTAGTCGGCGAGCACAACCGGAGAAGCGCGGTCGATGAAAGGATGGCGGGCCTGGAGACCCTCGAGCTTGGCGCCGGGGACGGTGAGCACCACGGACGGCTGGGGATCGAGCTTGGCGGCGTTGGCGACGGAACCGAGCAGCGCCTGGGCGACGATGAGGCGATCAGCGCCCACATCGGCGACCACGTAGTCCACCTCGGGATGCAGCGCGATCGCGAGATTGGCCGGGATCGTCCAGGGAGTGGTTGTCCAGATGACGATGTAGAGGGGTTTGTCGGTAGGCAGTCCGAACTTTTGTGCTTCGGCCACCGGCACGAGAAACTTCACCCAGATGGCGATCGAGGTGTGGTCCTTGTACTCGATCTCGGCCTCGGCGAGGGCGGTCTCGAAGGGAATGGACCAGTAAACGGGTTTCTTGCTGCGGTAGACGAGACCTTGTTCGACGAACGCGGCGAAGGTGCGGAGGACGTCGGCCTCGAACGCCGGGGCCTTGGTCTTGTACTCGTTCGCCCAGTCGGCGAGGACACCGATGCGTTTGAACTGGGCGGTCTGCTTGGTGATCCAGCTCTCGGAGAACTCGTCGCACTTGGCGCGCATCTGCGCGGTTGTGAGCGAGAGATTCTGGTCCTTGATTTCGCGCGAGACTTTCTGCTCGATCGGCAGGCCGTGGCAGTCCCACCCGGGCACGTAAGGCGTGCGGAAGCCGCGCATGGACTTGTAGCGGTTGACGAAGTCCTTGAGTGACTTGTTCAGCGCGGTGCCAATGTGAACGTCGCCGTTGGTGAAGGGCGGGCCGTCGTGGAGGACGAAAGCGGGGTTTCCAGCGCGTTTGGCCTGGATCTGAGCGTACAGACCGAGCTTTTCCCAGTGGGCGACCCGGCCCGGTTCGCGCTGGACCAGACCTGCCCGCATGGGGAAATCGGTCTTGGGCAACAGGAGCGTATCTTTCAGGTCTTGGGCCATGGAAATAAAAGCGCCGGACGCTACTCCACGCGGGGGGCGAGTCAAGGGGCTAGACCGACATTAAAATTTTCGATTTTTGAGTCTCGATTTTCGATGGGGCAGACCGGCTGACCGGGCTGTCAGGCGGGGTTGCTTTCGTGGAGGGCCCGCGTCTCTGCGGGCCGGCTCGCAGGGACGCGAGCCCTCCAAAGGAGCCATCGCAATTCCGCCCTACAGTTTCGCCGTGTAGGCGGTCGCTCGTTCGGCCAGTTTCCCGCCGCTTTTCACGCAATCGGGCACTGAAATGCCATCGCGGGCGTTGCCGCCGATGAAGAGGCCCGCGTGGGCGTTCTCCAGTGCCGTGGCCTGTTCCTGCCAGCGTTCGTAGCCGGGCACATATTGCGGAATGGCTCGGGGCCAGAAGGTGTGGCGCATGAACACCGGCGCGCCGGTGGCGCCGACGAGTTCGCGCAAGTCGCGGTCGATCTTGGCCAGCAGTTGCTCGGGGGACAGGCGGGCGTGGTCGGGTTGACGGCTGCCACCCGCGAAGATCGTCAGGCCGACGTGGCCATCCGGGGCCCGGCCGGGAAACAGGCTGGACGAAAACAGAATGCCGAGTACGTCGCGCTTCTCCAGCGCTGGGACGAGGCCGCCGAATCCGTCCAGCGGGTGCGCGATCTGCTCGCGCTTGTAGCCGAGGAAAAGCGAGGCCACGGGCGGGTGGGGGATGTTGTCGAGCGACGCGAGCGGACGTTCACCGAGGCTGCCGAAGATCAACGAGCCGAGCGCCGGGGCGGGCACGGCCAGAAGCACGGCATCGAACTCGGCGGTCTGGATCACGTTTAAGCGGTTCCAGATTATTTTCCACGGTTTGCCCGGGATGAGGCCCATGACGGTGGCGTCCGTTTGCAAGCTGCCCGCCGGCAGGCGCGCGGCCAGGGTGTCGGTGAGGGTTTGGAGCCCGCGCCGGAACGAGACGATGGGCGCCACGCCGGAACCGCCCGCGGCCTTCTTCGCCTTGCCGGCAGCCATCAGGCCGCGGATCAGGGAGCCGTGCGAACGCTCGGCCTGCCAGAGCATGGGGAAGGCGTGGCGGACGGAGAGCTTCTCGGGATCGCCCGCATAAATGCCGGCGATGAGAGGGTTCACTGCGTAGTCCACCAGCTCCTGTGTGAAGTGGGAGCGGACGAGCTCGGCGAGGCTGAGATCGGAGGTGCGGACGCGCGGTCTGGTGAACAGTTCGGTGAGGAGGGAGAGTTTGGTGCGGAGGCCGAAGAGCGGGGAGCCGAGCAGGGCGGGGGGCGAGGCGGGCACGGCCACGAACTTTCCGCCGCGGACGATGTAACGGCGTTTGGCCTGTGGGTTGGCGGGCACGAGTTCGGATTCCAAGCCGAGATCGGTCACGAGCTGCTTCAATTCGGGGGCGCCGTACTGGAGGGAGTTGGGGCCGGACTCGGTGAGCCAGCCGCCGTCGGCGACCGTGCGAATGGAGCCGCCGGGTTGGCTGGAGCGCTCCAGCACCGTCACCCGGACGCCTTGCTCGTGCAGGCGGTGTGCGGCGGTCAAGCCGGTGATGCCAGCCCCGACGATGGCGACGGATTTGGGCGAGGCGGCGCTCACCGGGGAATTTGATTGAGGTAGGGACGGACCGCTGGGCCGTCCGTGTTTTCGCGGCGGGCCCAGCGGTCCCGCCCTACCTCTAAGATCGTAGTCATTTCCATGCCGTTACGGTCTCCACCAGTGCCTCCATGCACTCGATCTTCGCCTCAGGCATGATGCCGTGCCCGAGGTTGAAAATATGGCCGCGCGTCTCGCGCATGGTTTCGAGCAGGCGGGTAACCTCACGGCGCACGATTTCCGGGGTCGTGTTCATCAGGACCGGGTCGAGGTTGCCCTGGAGCGCAATGTTCGCGGGCACGAGCTTGCGCACGACACCCAGGTCGACGGTCCAGTCGACGCCCAGCACCTTCGCGCCGCTGAAGGCCATGTCGGTGAGCTGGGAGGAGGCACCCTTGGCGTAGAGGATAACGGGAAAATCCCGCGGCAATGCGGCGATGATATCGCGCATCCAGCGCAACGAGGCGGCCTCGTAATCCTGTCCGGCGATGATCCCGCCCCATGAGTCGAAGAGCTGGATGGCATCGGCACCGGCATTGATCTGCATCTGGAAATAGTCGATGAGGGCGGCGGTAAGTTTTTCCATCAACGCATTGAAGAAGGATCGGTCGGTGTAGAAGAGCTGCTTGATGCGGCTGAAATCCTCCGAGCTGCCTCCCTCGACCATGTAGGTGGCGAGGGTCCAAGGGGCCCCGCCGAAGCCGAGCAGGGCCTTCTCGCCTTTCAGTTCGGCCTTCACCCGGGTCAGGGCCTGCGCAACGTAGTTGAGACGGGTCGTCAGGCCGGCAGGGTCGAGTTGGTCGAGTTGGGCGCGGTTCTCCAGCCGGAAATCCATGGCGATGCCGCCCTCGTCGCGGAACTTGTAGCCCTGGCCCAGGGCTTCGGGGATGACGAGGATGTCCGAAAAGATGATGGCCGCATCGAGGGCGAAGCGACGCAGCGGCTGCAGGGTGACCTCGGCGGCGAGCTCGGGGGTCTTGACCATCTCGAGGAAAGACGACTTCGCCTTGAGGGCACGGTATTCCGGCAAATAGCGGCCGGCCTGGCGCATGACCCAGACGGGCGGTCGGTCGAGCGGCGCGCAGGCGCAGGCGGAGAGGAAGCGGGAGCGGGAATTCAAGGAAGTAAGAATTAAGAAGTAGGAATTAAAAAGCTAGACTTAGGAAAGGGCAGGCAAGTGGTGTGGAGGGTGAAAACTTCATCATTCATCCTTCTTAGTTCATACTTCACTGGCCGCCCAGTCCCGGGGTTTAAGGAAATACTCGTAGAGCCGGGCCTCGGGTGTGCCGGGCTCGGGCTTCCAGTCATAGCGCCAGGAAACGAGAGGTGGCAGGGACATCAGGATGGACTCCGTGCGGCCGCCGCTTTGGAGGCCGAAGTGCGTACCACGGTCCCAGACGAGGTTGAACTCCACATAGCGGCCGCGCCGGTAGAGCTGGAAGTCCCGCTCGCGTGAGCCGTGGGCATGCTTCTGTCGCCGCTGCACGATGGGGAGATAGGCGGGCAAGAAGGCGTCGCCGACATGGCACATGAGGGCGAAGCTCCGCTCGAATCCGGCCTCGTTGAAGTCGTCGAAGAAGATGCCGCCGATACCGCGGGGCTCGCTGCGGTGTTTGATGTAGAAATAGTCGTCGCACCATTTTTTGAAACGGGGGTAAAGCTCCGGGCCGCAGGCGCCGCGGGCCGTGCGGTGCCAGTGGATGGCGTCTTCGTCGAAGCCGTAATAGGGCGTGAGGTCGAACCCGCCGCCAAACCACCAGATGTCGCCGGCCAGGAAGAACCGGACATTCATGTGGGTGGTCGGGACGTAAGGGTTGCGCGGATGGATGACCAGCGAGACCCCCAAGGCGTCGTAGGGCCGGCCGGCCAGCTCGGGCCGGTTTGCCGTGGCGGAGGGGGGCAGGCTGGCACCCGTGACATGGGAGAAGCCCACGCCCGCTTTCTCGAATACCGCGCCATCAGCCATGACCCGGGAACGGCCGCCGCCGCCCAGCCCGGGCTGGTCAACCTCGACGCGCTTCCAGTTGTCCTCATGGAAGCGGGCCGTGCCGTCCTCCCGCTCGAGGGCTGCGCAGATGGAGTCCTGCAGGGCGAGCAGGTAGGCGCGGACGGCGTTGAGGTCGGGTGGCATGGTTGGGAAGCCATCAGGTAGCCACAAAGCGGAGCGAAAATACACGATAAATCTCAGCCGGCTTGGACCTTGCAGGGAACTCGCATCCGGCCAACGTGTCGGACAGGGCGAAGTTTCACCCCATCAAACCCCCCATGAAAAACTTCATGCGCCTCGGATCGTCTGCTCTGGTCATCGGCCTGGCCGGATTGCTCGCCGGCTGTACCAGCTACCACAAGGAAATTACCCAGCGAACCCGGCTGGCCCACGATTTCGAGGTGGTGGAAACCTCCACCAAGAGAACTCTCAATGCCAAGGAAATGGCTGTCTTGCGGTCCAAGGTCGCGGAATACCTGGATAAACAGGGGGCCACCTCCAGCGGAAACTATTACGTGAAGGTCTACCTTGGAGCCGACCAGGACGGTGTGCCCGCCGAATGGGTAGTCGTGCGGTTCTCCCGCGACATGGACATGCGTTTCCAGTTGCTGGGGTCCGACGACACTTATTACCCCGGTTACCGGTCCTATGCGTCGTACGATTATTATCCGTACGGTTATGATAATTTCGAACGGGTTTCTTTCCAGTACTATGACGAGCCATATTACGGCGGTCGCACCTACATTCCGCCGCAGTGGCGGGACAACCGTGACCGGAGTCGCGATCATGATCGCGATCATGATGGCGATCACGACCGGAGGAAGGACCGGGATCACGATGGCGCGGGGGACCGCCATGACGATCACCCACGACAGCAGGATCACGCCCGGCACGCCCCGCAGTCTCCCGGCGGTACCCCCCAGGTGACCCGCACCCGGTGGGATGGCGATTCTTCCGGTCAGAACAACCCATCGCATGAAAACGGCGGCTCGCGCCACGGCGGGACTTCCGTCCGCCCGCAACCAGACCCTGCCAACGAGCGGACTTATACCCCGCCCGTTCGCACCTCCAGTCAGTTTGCGCCGCGGTCCGATTCGTCCAGCAGTCAATCAGCCCCGAGCCAGCCGTCCTTCCGCACTTCCAGTCAAGCTGCGCCCAGCTACAACCCGCCTGCCGCCCGTTCGGAGTCCAGGCCGTCCTCCAACTCGGATAATAGCCCGAAGGAATCTTCGCGCGCGGGCAACTCCTACCAGAAGCAGGAATAACTCGGCCATTTCAGGCCCGGGCCGGAGCTCAATCGGTTTTCACTTGGGCCAGGTAGAGACGGAATAATTCCTCGACTTTGGCGCGAGCCCATGGAGTGCGGCGGAGGAATTGCAGGCTGGATTTGATGCTGGGATCGAAGTTGAAGCAGCGGATCTCGATGCGCCGGCCCATCTCCGTCCAACCATAGTGGGCGACGAGCCGGGTGAGGATCACCTCAAGGGTGACGCCATGCAGGGGATCTTTTGAGGTCATCAGACGGAGGGACTCATGGGTCACAGGACAATGATGGCCAAAAATTGCCAAGCCTAGAACTCACGCGGTCCGCCACGGAAAAACCTCAGTCCGCCCCAATTTTGATGTCTGGCACAGCTGGCGCACGTTCCATCCCGACACGCAGCGGGATAAGCTCTGAGGCGGTTTGTTTCAGAAATGTAGGAGCCTGTTTACAGGCGATTCGAGGTTCTCGCCGACGGACAACATTCTGGATCGCTTGTGAACAAGCTCCTACAACCCGAACCGAATCCGTGTCTCACGCAAGCAGTTCGTAGTAGACCAACGGGACGCCGCGATAGGCGGCGCGGCCGCAGTTGCGCCAACCGCACTTGGCGTAGAATGGGCCGGCGCCAGCAGCCGGATGATCGTAGGCCTCGAGGAAGATGGCATCGGCTTTGACGCGACGGACGAGCTTCACCACCTCAGCGAGGCAGGCGCGGCCGTGACCCTGCCGCTGGAGTTCCGGCGCCACGACCATTGCTGTGAGATAAATAGGGCGTTTCAGGTTGGAGAAATGCTTCAGGTCGATGGACCAAGGCTTCTTCGTATTGAGAACCAGCGAGGCCACAATATCATCCCGGTGCAGGGCGACGTAGAGCTCCGCGTTCCGCAGATCGAAGAGCACCCCGGCGGTCGTGCAGTGATGGGTCCACCAGCCCTTACCATACTTGAACGTGAGGTCGTCGGAGACTGCGTTGCGCAGCGAGGCGATGGCCTCGGCGTCTTCCACGGTGGCCGGCTGGAGCTTCACGCGCATGGGCCGGTTCAGCGGATGTTGAGCAGCAAGTCGGCCGTGGCCTCGGGCAGGCGCCAGTGGGGGACGTGGTCGGCTGTCATGATGACTACTGGCCAGCCGCGGGCCCGGGCGCGCTCGGCCGACGGGAAGAAGGCGTCTTCCTCGGGTTTTTTCCCTGGCTCCACCGTGAGGATGTAGGTTGCGGGAACCTTGGTTCGGGCCGGATTCGTCAGCACGATGTTATCGGTGAAAGTCTTGAGCGGATGGGGGACGTCCTTTGGAAAATGCCAGTCAGGCTTGACCCAGGAGGGAATGATGAAGCCGTCCTTGATCATGTTTTCGACATCCAGCGAGCCGGGCGTGCGGAGAGCCATGACGTTTTCGCCGTTCTCCGGCAGAAAAGCGTCGAGATAGATGAGCCGGCTCAGCCGGTCGGGGATGCGATCAGCCACTCCGGTGATGACCATGCCGCCATAGCTATGTCCGAGCAGAATGACATCGTGCAGGTCCTCGAAGAGGATGAAGTTCACGATGTCGTCGATATGGGTGGCCAGGCCGATGTCCGTCCGCGCCGTGTTAAAGTGCTCGCCGAGCCCGCTCAAGGACGGGCGGTAGACCTTCCAGCCCTTCGCCTCGAGCAGCGGGGCGACCTTTTTCATCTGCCAGCCCCCAGCCCACGCGCCGTGCACACTGACGAGGACGGGTTGGTGGGTGGCGGGTTCCGCCGCGGGCAGGATGGTTTTTCCGCCCAAGCAAACCAGTACCATAAGCAGCAGTGACTTTTTCATGGCGCAGCCTGAAAGACACGCAGATCCCGTAGCAAGCCAAGTGTAGAAGTGGGGCACACCATCGGCGGAGAAAATCGGACAGTTCCTTCCGACGGGCAGAAGTTGACGCCGTCCGCCGGGCTCGCCTAGCTCAGGCCCAGTTACCCCGCATGACCAAGCTCCTCGTCGCCAACCGTAGCGAGATCGCGATCCGCGTCTTCCGTTCTGCCACCGAACTCGGCATTCCCACCGTCGCCATCTATGCGCATGAGGACCGGCTGGGCGTCCATCGCTTCAAAGCCGACGAGGCATACCTCGTCGGGGCCGGCAAGGGCCCGGTCGCAGCCTACCTCGACATCCCCGGCATCGTCGCCCTCGCCAAAGCCAAGGGTGTGACGCACATCCATCCCGGCTACGGATTCCTGTCCGAAAACGCCACCTTCGCTCGCGCCTGCGCTGTGGCCAGCATCACCTTCGTCGGGCCCCGGCCCGAGCTGCTCGACATGATGGGGGACAAGACCGCCGCCCGCGCCCTGGCCCAAAAACTCAAGGTGCCGGTGTTGCCGGGCACGGAGGAACCCGTGAGTGATCCGGTCGAGGCGGTGAAACTCGCGCGGAAAATCGGCTTTCCGCTCATCATCAAGGCGGCGTTTGGCGGCGGTGGTCGGGGTATGCGCGTCGTCCACAAAGAGGAGAATCTCCGCCCGCTGCTCGAAGAGGCGCAGGGCGAGGCCGCCACGGCCTTTGGCAACCCGGCCGTCTTCTTGGAAAAGTTCCTGCCCCGCGCCAAGCACATCGAAGTGCAGGTACTCGGCGACCGCCACGGCAACGTCCTCCATCTCCACGAGCGGGACTGTTCCGTCCAGCGCCGGCACCAGAAGGTCATCGAGATCGCGCCTTCGGTCGGCCTGCCCGAGGCAGTCCGTCGCGAGCTCTGTGAATCGGCCGTCCGCCTGGCGAAGGAGATCCGCTACGACAACGCCGGTACGCTCGAATACCTCGTCAACGCCGACAATCCGAGCGAGTGGTATTTCATCGAGATGAATCCGCGCATCCAGGTGGAGCACACCGTGACGGAGATCATCACCGGCGTGGACATCGTCCGCTCGCAAATCCTCGTTTCCCAGGGCGCCAAGCTGCACGGTCCCGAGCTCGATTTGCCGTCGCAGGCGGACATGCCGCGCATCGGCTACGCCGTGCAGGCTCGCATCACGACCGAGGATCCGGCGAACAAGTTCACGCCCGACTACGGCAAGATTGTCAGCTACCGCAGCGCCGCCGGCCTCGGCATCCGTCTGGACGGCGCCATGGGCGACACGGGTAGCGTCATCACGCCATTCTACGACTCGCTTTTGGTCAAACTCACCGCCTTCGGGCCGAAATTCGAGATCGCCCTCCAGCGCATGGACCGGGCATTGCGCGAATTCCGCATCCGTGGCGTGAAGACCAACATCCCGTTTCTCGAAAACGTCATCGCGCACGCCGACTTCCGCGCCGGGGCCGTCACAACGGGCTTCATCGACCACAGCCCGGGCCTCTTCGAGTTCAAATACCGGCGCGACCGCGCGACCAAGATCCTGGCTTTCCTCGGCGACATTGTCGTCAATGGCAACCCCCACGTGAAGGGTCGCCGCCCCGCAAAAATCCCGTTGCAGCCAGCGGCGCCGTCGTTCCCGGCCGAGTTGTCCCCTCCGCCCGGCTCACGTGACCTTCTGAAAAAGCTCGGGCCTAAGAAATTCGCCCAGTGGGTGCGTACCCAGAAACCGTTACTCGTCACCGACACCACCATGCGTGACGCCCACCAGTCGCTCATGGCCGCGCGCGTCCGCACGCACGACATGCTGCGCGCAGCCGATGCCGTCGCCCGGCGCACGCCTAACCTCTTCAGCCTCGAATGCTGGGGTGGGGCGACCTTCGACACCTCGATGCGTTTCCTGCACGAGGATCCCTACGAGCGGCTGGCGCAACTGCGCGCCCGCATCCCGAACATTTGCTTCCAGATGCTGCTGCGCGGCGCCAACGCCGTCGGCTACAGCTTCTATCCCGACAACGTTGTGCGCGGCTACGTGAGACATGCCGCCGCGGCCGGCATCGACATCTTCCGCGTCTTCGACTCGCTCAACTACCTGCCCAACCTTTATGTTGCCCTTGATGCCGTGCTAGAGACCGACTCGATCGCCGAGGCGGCCGTTTGCTACACGGGCGACCTGCTCGACCCCAAGCGTGACAAATACTCGCTTCGTTACTACGTGAAGATGGCGAAGGAGCTGGAGAAACGGGGCGCGCACATGCTCGCGATCAAAGACATGGCCGGCCTCTGCCGGCCCTACGCCGCCGCGAAGCTCGTGAAGACCCTCCGCGAGGAAGTCGGCCTGCCCATTCATTTCCACACGCACGACACCAGCGGCATCTCGGCCGCGTCCGTGTTGGCCGCGGTCGATGCCGGCGTGGATGTCGTGGACCTCGCGCTCGCCTCGATGTCGGGCTCGACCAGCCAGCCCAACCTTAACTCGGTTGTTGCGGCCCTCGCGCACACGCCGCGCGATACCGGACTGAGCCTCGACACGCTCAACGAATTCTCCGGCTACTGGGAGCAGGTGCGAGATCTGTATGCGCCGTTCGACTCCGCCCCGCGCGCCGGTAGCGCCGAGGTGTACCAGCACGAGATGCCCGGCGGCCAGTACACCAACCTCAAGGAACAGGCCGGCTCGATGGGCCTTGGCGCGCGCTGGTCCGAAGTCGTGCGCACCTACGCGGAGGTGAACCTGCTCTTCGGCGACATTGTCAAGGTCACGCCGTCCTCCAAGGTTGTCGGTGACATGGCGCTGTTCCTCGTCTCGCGCGGCATCAAGACCGCCGACGTGCTCAATCTCGAGCCCGGTTCGATGCCGTTTCCCGCTTCGGTGGTCGACATGCTCGCCGGCGAGCTCGGGCAGCCCCCGGGCGGCTGGCCGAAGAAGCTGCAGAAGATTGTGCTGGGCGACCGGCAGCCCCGGCGCGGCCGGCCCGGCGCCAACCTGCCGCCGGTGGACCTTGAGCAGGAGAAGGAGACTTTGCAGAAAAAGTTGAAGATCGAGGTCTCCGACGCCGCACTTTACAGCCACCTGATGTATCCCGAGGTGTTCGCTGACTTCGCCAAGTTCCAGTCGATCTATGGCGACGTCAGTGCCGTGCCCACGCGCACTTTTCTTTACGGCCTGTCACCCAACGAGGAGATCTCAGTGGATATCGAGGAGGGAAAGACGCTCTTCCTGAAACTGATTCATGTCGGCGAGCCCGACCGTGACGCCATGCGAACGCTTACTTTTGAGCTAAACGGCCGGCCGCGCGAGACACGGGTGCCCGACAAGTCCATTGCGGCTCCCGCCCGGTTGCGCGCCAAGGCCGACCCCGCCGACGCTTTGCAAGTCGGCGCGCCCATTCCCGGCCTCATCACCGCGCTGGCCGTCAGTGTCGGGGCCAAGGTCGCAAAGGGCGACAAGCTTCTGACGCTCGAGGCGATGAAGATGCAAACGACCCTCTACGCGGCGGCGCCCGGCCTGGTGAAGGAAGTGCTCGTCGCCGTTGGCGACACCGTCGAGAGCAAGGACCTGTTGCTCAAGCTGCAGGCCTGAGCGCCCGCCTCAGAGCCAGCGGCGGACACGGCGCCGGTAGGCCAGATAGGTCTCCCCGAACTTGGCGGCGAGGTAGCGCTCCTCGCGCCGGATGACGCCGAAGTGCAGGGTCAGCGCCAGCGGGATCAGGAACGCCGCTGGCAGCACGCCATTGATCAGCAGGGCGATGCCGAGATGCAGCAGGCAGAGCGACAGATACATCGGGTTGCGAGTGTAGCGGAACGGGCCGGACGCGACGATGGCGAGGGTCGGCTGGCTCGGCAGGACATTCGTGCCGGCCCGCTTCATGGTCCGCGAGGCCCAGTACGCCTGGGCTCCCGCAGCAATGGCCAGTACTGCGCCGATGATCCGGGCGAGCCACGGTGCCATCAGCGGGATGGGACAAACCCAGTGCGCGATGCTACCGGCCACGATGTGGCCGGCGAAAATCAGCGGCGGAAAGGCGATGACGCCGGCGTGGTCTTGGGGTGCAGCAGGCACGCAGGATTCTAGGCGGCCCGGGACTTCGCGGAGGGACGAACGAGCAGCAAGCCGTAATGATGCTGGCAGCATTCCACCAGATCCTGATCGCGGAGAAACCGGAAACCCGCCGCCTCGGCCCAGGCCCGGCATTGCCCCGGCTTGGGACGGATGGCCATGGAGGGTCCGCGCGGGGTGGTGGGATCGTATTTCCAGTGCATGATCGAGACCAACCCGCCGGGTTTCAGGACACGGAAAGCCTCCAGCAGGAGGCCGACCGGATTCTCCAGGTGGAGGAGATTGAAGACCATCGCGTGGTCCATGCTGCCGTCCGGCAGGCCGGTGCCCTCAGCCACGAAGTCGCGCAGCCCGGCATGTACGTTATTCAGGCCCGATTCCTTCGCCCGGCGGTTAACCAGCGCGACGAGTTCCGGCTCGATGTCAAAGGTGTGGACGGTGCCCGAGGTGCGACGCGCGGCGGGAAAGGTGAAGGTGCCGTAGCCACCGCCGAACTCGACGATGCTCTCCGTGCCGGCCTTGGCGCAGTCCAGCTTGGCGACGATGCAATCGGCGTCGTAGAAGGAAGCCCAGTAGGCCTCGTCGGGCATGCCACTTTCGCGTCCTTTCATGGTTGGGTCAGGGTTTCACCCGGTGGAAATGCGCGCCGGAGTATTTCTCGAAGTCCTTGCCCGGTTCGGCGATCTCGAAGAGCTCGGTGAACTCATCGTCGCCGACCTTGGTGTAGGTCTCGCGGGCGCGGAAGCCGGCCGGGATGTTCTCGATGGCGACGGTGGTGAAGACGATGACCCGGCCGTCGGCCGAGAAGGAGTCGAGGACGTAGTGGTTGACGAAGCCCTCGACGGTGAACATGCGCAACACGAGCTTCCTGGCCGCCCGGTCGTAGCTCATCAGTGACCGGTCCTCATGGATCTCGCCCTTGGGATTCTTCTCCTGCGGCGGATAGGTGGACTGGTTGCGGACCTCGATGAACTTGTTGTTGAGGGTGAAGGCGTATTCGCGGACGGACTTGCCCTTGCCGGGCTCACTCTCGGAATCGCCTTCCCACTTGCCGAGGAGAAAGCGCACTGGCTCCCACGGGTCGGGCTTCTTGGCGGGAGGACTGGGTTCGGCGGCAGTCAGGACGGCGACGCAGGCCAGTCCGAGCAGAGTGAGGAGCAATCGGGTTTTCATGGCGAAGCTAGCACACACCGTAGCGGGAATTCATCTCCCGGCGGATGTCTTCGTAAGCGATGCCGGTGACGCGGCCTTCATCCACGGCATTGATCCGGGCCCGGATTTCCTCGTCCCAAGATTGGTCAGCCTCGGCGATGTTGCCGCTTGGCTCCAAATCAAGCAGACTGCGGGCGAGGGCCAGCCGCTGCTCCTCGGGAAGCTTGGCCACCTCCTGGGTCAGTGCCTCAATCCGGGTCATGGCAGTAAGCAAGCAGTTTGGATGGGTCGGTCAACGCTTGGTTGATTTGCCCGTGCCACTTACTCGCTTAAGCGTGGGTAGTTCATAACCCGAATCCAGTTTACTGCGGTTCCCTTCTATTGGATATACTTTATGAGTTTGCGGCCGAGAGGAGTGATGTGTGCCCCAAGTTCCTGTGCACCACGGGCTGTCATCATGGTATCTGCTCCAGCGGTAGGTCGTGGAGTTTCAGCTCGGGATTTTTATCGGTGAAATACTTCGTCGACCACTCGTTGGGGAAGAGGACGACGGGGTTCTCGAACTTGTCGGCGCCGAAGCGATCACTTCAAGGCTTGGCGGTTCTTGGTCGGGTTCTGGCGGCAGTCTAGGACGCGCCAGACGATGGCGGTGTCGCCCTCGACTTTGTAGTAGATGGCGTAGGGGAAGCGTTTGGCGAGATGACGGTAATAGCCGAAGATTTTGCGATGAACACCGGCGTCCAGAAGGAGGGAATCGATGTCAGCGAACAGCGAGTCGAAGAAATATTCACCGGCAGCTTGATCCTGACGGGAGTAGAAGCGCCGTCCATCAGCCAGATCCGCCAAGGCGGAGGGCAGAATCCGCAGCTTCATTTAAAGCGTTCGCGGAGTTCCTTCTTGGCGGTGGCCCAATCAACCGGTTGCTCTTGCCCGGCCGCATAGCGCTGCTGCGTCTCGCGGAGGGCGTCGGCATGCCAGGCGGGTGATTCGAGTTTGTCCTCTTCGCGGCTCAGGGACTCCCAAAGGAGCTCCATGGCGTGGAGTTTTTCAGAGCGCGACATCTGCTGGATGGTCTGGAGTGTCATGGCGATGATGGTTGTCGGCCCGCGACGAAAAGATGCGCGCCGAGGGGGAAAGGTCAACCGGGGAGTGGGTGATAGCTCACCGCGCTCATAGAGCGCCGCTTCAGACTCAGCCCTTCGTCTGCTCCAGCGGGAGTTCGTGGAGCTTCAGTTCGGGGTTCTTCTCGGTGAAGTAGCGCGTGCTCCACTCGTTGGGGAAGAGAACGACGGGGTTCTCGAACTTGTCGGCGCCGAAGCTGACGCCGGTGGCGACGACCAGCTTGGTATGGTCGAAGGTGCCCTTGTTGGCGCTGACGGGCGTGCCGTCGGCGCGGGACAACCAGCGCAGGACCGTCCAGGGCGTGGGCGTCAGACGCGACTCGGCGCCGTATTCGCTCTGGAGGCGCCATTGGACGACCTCAAACTGCAGCGGGCCGACGGCGGCGAGGAGAGTGGCGCCGGAGGGGGCGCTGCGGGCGCTGAAGGACTGGACGACGCCTTCCTGCAACAGCTGCTCCAAGCCAGCGCGGTATTTCTTGGAGTCGCCGGTGTTGGGATTGGTGATGTAGGTGAAGACTTCCGACGGGAAGCGCGGGATTTCGTCGTAGATGATGCTACGGTCGGTCGTGAGCGTGTCGCCGATCCCGAACTCGCTGTGGCCGACGAGGCCGATGACGTCGCCCGGCCAGGCTTCGTCCACCGTCTCGCGCTCGCGGCCGAAGAGCTTGTGGGAGGAGGAGAGGCGGACGGATTTGCCCGTGCGCTGGTGGCTGACGACCATGTCGCGGTCGAACTTGCCGGAACACACGCGGAGAAAGGCAATGCGGTCGCGGTGCTTCGCGTCCATGTTGGCCTGGATCTTGAAGATGAAGCCGGAGAACTTCGGGTCGGTGACGGGCACCTCGCGAGCGACGGTCGGCTGTGGCAGGCCGGGGACGGTGACGCTGACGGACTTGCGTGGAGCGGGCGGGACGGAGTCTTTCAGGAATCCGTTCAGGAGGAGCTCGATGCCGAAATTGTTCACGGCTGAGCCGAAGTAGACGGGCGTCTGCTGGCCGGCTTGGACGGCCTTGAGGTCGAAGGGGTGGCCGGCGCCGTCGAGCATGGCGAGCTGGTCCTTCACCTCGCCGTAGGTGTGGTCGTCGAGCTTGTTGCGAACGGCCGGGTCGTCGAGGGAGGTGACGTTGACCGGGGCCTGGAATTTGCCGCCGGGGACGCGCTCGAAGAGGTGCACCTCTTTGGTGCGTCGGTCGAACACGCCTTTGAATGACGGACCATTGCCGAGGGGCCACACGACGGGCGATGATTGCAGGCCGAGGACGTTTTCCAATTCATCGAGCAAGTCGATCGGGCTGCGGGTAGGCCGGTCGCACTTGTTCATGAAAGTGAAGATCGGGACACCACGGCGGCGGCACACCTCGAAGAGCTTGCGGGTCTGCGTCTCGACGCCCTTGGCGGCGTCGATGACCATGAGGGCGGCATCCACAGCGGTGAGCACGCGATAGGTGTCCTCGGAGAAGTCCTTGTGGCCGGGGGTGTCGAGGAGGTTGACCGCGCAGCCAGCGAAATCGAATTGCAGGACGGTCGAGCTGATCGAGATGCCGCGCTGTTTCTCGAGTTCCATCCAGTCAGAGGCAGTGGCGCGCTGGTTCTTGCGGTCCTTGACGGCGCCGGCGAGGTGGATGGCGTTGCCGTAGAGCAGGAACTTCTCGGTCAGCGTCGTCTTGCCCGCATCGGGATGCGAGATGATCGCGAAAGTGCGACGGCGGGCGATTTCCTGGACGGGAGTCATATCAGAGGAGAGAAAACAGAGGACTGAGGACGGAACGAGACAGAGAGGTGAGAGGGAGAGTTGGTCAGGAAACGGGGCGGGCGGGCGGGTGTGAAGCCTTTTCTAGGGCGATCATAGCAGATGCACTATTTCTGGGCATGGGACGACCTTGGTCGGTCCTCCTTCACCAATGGACCGCGCAAGCGCGGCCCCTGCGGCAAACCAGCAGTCCAAGGAACGACCTTAAGCCTGCAGCGCTTGCGCCGTTGTTGGGGCATGAAGGATCCAGTCTTCAAAAAATTGAAGGACGACGCCGGTTTGATGCTGAGCGAGCTGTTTCTGGCGATCACGCATCGCCCGGCCCCGGGGAAATGGCGGGATTCCCGCGACAATCCTCCAGCGCCTGAAATGGCCATGCTCAAACCCGTGTCGCCCCGGCAATATGGACTCTGGTACGAATGGCGCTTAGATAAGGCGCAAAACTTTCTTGGAGAGCGGACTGCGACGCTCTGGGTCCGGAAAACGTGTGCGCATGATCTGCCGGGAGAGGCGGCGCATTTCCAGCAGAAGTTTTTGGACCCGGCGATGCTCGGTGATGGCTTTTTCCAGCCAATCCGCCTGTTCCTCTGAGAGCGCGAGGCTGACGGTTTTCGCTTTCACCTTGGTTGACCAGGTGAAGCGATTGCCGGATTGGCCGGCCGGTCGGCGGTAGACGGAGCCGTGACTGAGGTAGCCGGTGCTGGCGAGTTCATGCCGCAGGGCAGCGTAACGGGCTTCCAGTGGGGCGAGACGGGGAGAAGGCATCGGTGCTTTATGGCCGGCAGAGGTTGCTTCGTCAAGCCATGGCCGTATAACTACGGCCTATGATGCCGTTCACACCGCATTTTCCGCAACTGCGCGCGCAGTGCGCCCCTTTGGGCACTCCTCTCCGGCGCGCGCAGTCCGCCACCACCTCACTCGGCGGCCTGGCCGCGCTATTCGGCGGTTATTTTCCCGGCCTCCTGGTCCCGGCCCGCACGGGAGCGGGCAGTCGTCAGCGCGACCTGCCCCGCGTCACGGTGTTCTGGGCGTTCCTCGGCCAGGTGTTCTTGCGCGGGGCCAGCTGCCGGTGGGCGTTGGCGCGGGTGCAGGCCGACGCCGTCGGCCGGGGCCGCCGGCCCCCCGGCGATGCCACCGGGGCGTATTGTCAGGCCCGCTCCGCCCTGCCGCTGGCCTGGCTGCAGGCGTTGTTCGCGGCTTTGAGCGGGTGGTTCGAGCGGCGGACCACCGGTCAGTGGCATGGCCGCACCGTGCGCCTCGTCGATGCCACGGGGTTCTCCATGCCGGATACGGCGCGCAATCGCCGCGTCTGGCCGTATGCAGCCGGGCAAAAACCTGGCTGCGGGTTTCCCACGGGCAAGCTCGTCGGCCTGTTCTGCCTGCATACCGGCCGGATGCTGGCGTTTGCCCAAGGTGCCTGGAAGGCGCACGATCTGTCGCTGGCCCGCCTGCTGTTGCGCCACTTGCGGGCCGGCGAAGTGCTGGTCGCTGACCGCGCGTATTGCGGCTGGCTTTTTCTGGTCCAGCTGCGGGACCAGAAGATCGATTTTGTGATCCGGCTGCACCAAGCCCGGCTCGTGCGTCCGGGCCGGGCCCGCTCGTGGCGGGAAGACTGGAAAAAACCGCAGCGTCCGCGCGGGCAGCCGCGCCGTTCGTGGCGCAAACAACCGGAGGCGCTGGCCGTCCGCTTGGTGCGCTTCCGGGTGGAAGTGCGCGGCTTCCGCACCCGCGAGGTAATCGTGGTCACCTCGTTGCTCGACGAGAAGGCGTTCCCCGACTCCGCGATCGCCGAACTCTACGGCCTGCGCTGGCAGATCGAGCTGCACTACCGCCAGATCAAGACCAACCTCGCGCTCGATGTCCTGCGCGGCCTCTCGCCCCAAATGATCGAACGCGAACTGTGGATGCACGCCCTCGCCTATAATCTGGTGCGGGCGCTACTGCTGGAGACGGCACGGGCGCATGCCGTCCCGCTCGAGCGGCTCAGCTTCAAGGGCGCGCTCGATGCCCTGCAGGCCTGGGCCGAGCGGGCGTTCGGCTCCCGCCGCCATCGCCGCCATGCTCGGTCTGCCTTGCTCTCCCGCCTCGCCAACGATCAGGTCCCTTGGCGTCCCGGCCGCCATGAACCTCGGGCGCGGAAGCGGCGCACCAAAGATTATCAGCTCCTCAGCCGTCCCCGCCACCGCATGCGTGTTTCCGCTTCCCGCCGACTACGATGAAATCGAAGACCTGCTTCACTCGACGGTTATCTAAGCGCCATTCAGACCTGACACTTTCTCTCCCCATGAAAATCCCCGCTCTCTTCGTGCTCCTTTTGGCCGGCCTCGGTCTCCTGTCCGCCTGTAGCAAGCCCGCTGCGACGTCCGCCGCTACTTCCGCCGCCCCGGCGGCCGTCAAGATCGGCTATCTCGTGAAACAGCCCGAAGAGCCCTGGTTCCAGTATGAGTGGAAGGGCGCGGACGCCGCCGCGAAGAAATACGGCCACGAGCTCGTCAAGCTCGGCGTACAGGACGGAGAAAAAGTCATGACAGCCATCGACAGCTTGGTGGCCGGCGGAGCGCAGGGCTTCGTGATCTGTACGCCTGATGTCCGCCTCGGACCGGCCATCGCGGCCCGCGCCAAGCTCACGGGCCTCAAACTCATCACGGTGGACGACCGCTTTGTCTCGGCTGATGGCAGCTTCATGACCGACATACCTTACCTCGGCATGTCCGCCTCGAAGATTGGCGCTGCGCAAGGCTCGGCCCTCTATGCCGAGTTTCAGAAACGGGCCTGGCCCGTCGCCGAGACCGCCGTGTGCGCCGTCACCTTTGAGGAACTCGACACCGCGCGCGAACGTACTGACGGTTCGATCGCCGCGCTCAAGTCCGCCGGGTTTCCGGCGGACCGGATTTTCAAGGCCCCGCAGAAGACCACCGACGTGCCCGGCAGCTTCGATGCAGCGGGCATTTTGCTCACCCAGCATCCCGGGGTGAAACACTGGCTGGTCCTCGGCATGAACGACACCGCCGTGCTCGGCGCGGTCCGCGCCACCGAAGGGCGGGGCTTTGCCGCCGAGAATGTTATCGGCATCGGCATCAATGGCACCGATTGCATCGACGAATTGCGCAAAGCCAAGCCGACTGGCTTCCATGGCTCCATGCTCGTCTCCGCCCCGTCCGAGGGCTTCAACACCTCTGAGATGCTCTACCACTGGATCAAGGACGGGACGGCCCCCGCGCTCGACACGCGCACGACCGGCATCCTCATCACCCGAGAGAATTTCGAGGCAGTGCTGCGGAAGGAAGGGATCATCGAGTAAGTCCGGTCTTTGACCGGTCGCCATGGCTTCGAAGGTGGAGCGCGGCCTCCGGACGCGCTGAATTACGTTCGTGGAAAAACCTGTCCAGAGGCCAGGTTCCACCTCGTCCAGCCACCCATCTCGCCCTCACCACGCCTCCGGCTCCGGCGCCGGTGGTTTCTTTTTCTTCAGCCGGCCCTCGTAGCTGCGGTCGATCTCCTCGATCTCGGGTTCCGGGATGCGGGTGAACGCGATGCGCATCGGCGCGTCCGCCGTCGCGCCGTGCGCACTGCCGAGGTAAACGGTATTCTTCCCGAGGACTTTGTTGAGGTGGTCCACGGCTTGGAAAAGTTTGCCGCGCGTCTGCTCGGTCTGTTCCTCGAACAGGTCGGGCGTGTGCAACTTCAGGTCGATCAACCCGGTGAGATGCACGCCGATACGCAGCGGTTTACGTCGCGAGAATTTCTCCGGCCGCCGGCCCCAGACCTCGTTGAGGGCATGCGTGAGCCGCAGCGAATCCTGCGTTTCCGTCAGCCGGATTTCCTCCGACCAGTACGTGTCGTCGGCGTAGTCCACCGACGCGCTCAGGGCCGAAGCGTAGAGTTGCGAGTGGCGCAGGCGCATCGCCGCCTTCTGCAGCAGGCGGTGCAGCACGGCGAGCGCGTCGGAGTGGTTGCGTTTCGCCGGCGGGAGCACGTGGCCATGGCCGATGCTCTGGCCGGTCTTCTGCTCGAAGTAGGGAAGATCCTCGCCGTGCAACAGGCGCCAGATCTGTTCGCCGCGCACCCCGCCCCAGATGCCGCGGAACTCCGCCATCGTGGCGGCGTAGAGCTGGGCCATCGTCGTGATGCCGTGCTCCTCGAGGCGACGTTGGATGTTGGGGCCGATGCCAGCGATGTCGCCAGGTTTAAGGTGCAACAGCTTCGCCGGAATGTCGTCGTCATCGAGGATGACGAGGCCGTCGGGCTTTTGCATATCGGAGGCGACCTTCGCCAGCAGCCAGGTGGGTGCGATGCCGATGGAGCTGCGGAGGAGCGGACCGACCTCGCGGGTGATTTTCGCCTTGATCTGTTTCGCCAGTTTTTCCGCGGCGCCGCGGTCCACCATGGCGTGCAGCTTGCACGTCACCTCGTCGATGGACTGCACCTCCATTTCGGGCACGAGCGCGGCAATCGTCTCCTTCAGCCGTCGGTGATAGGCGATGTAAGTCTCGGGCCGCGCCTCGACAATGACGATGCCCGGACATAGGCGACGCGCGTCGGACACGCGGGCATTGCGCGTCAGGCCCAGTGCTTTGGCCTCGATGCTCAGCGCGACACAGCCGGTGGTCTCCGCCATCACCGGCACGATGCCGACCGGTTTGCCGCGCAACTCCGGCCGCTCCTGCTGCTCCACCGAGGCGAAGAAGGAGTTGAAATCGATCGTGAGGTAACGCAACGGCACGAGGCCAATTTTCGCAACTCTGTCCCGGTGTCAAAGGTCCCGACGGATAACCTCGGGCCGGCCGGCTAAAGATCGGGCTCCACTATACCGTCGTGGTTGGCCGTGGGGGTGCGATGGTGGTGCCTTCCACCAGGTTGGTTTCCACCAGGATTTTCCGTCGGGGTGAGGTGGGGTGAAGGATGCGACTGAGCAACCGGCTGATGGCGGAAGCACCAATGTCGCCATGAGCGACCGACAGGGTGGTCACCTGCCCCAGTCCCGGGGGCGGCTCGATGCCATCAAAGCCCGTGATTGAGCAGTCCTCGGGTACCCGCACGCCCCGGGAGCGGAGGTCGGTCATGAGTTGATAGGCCTGGTGATCGGCAGCGCAGACCCAGGCGGTGACCCCGGCCCCCCGCGTGAGTTTCGCCACCGTGTCGGCCACGGCATCATGCGTGAGGAGGGTGGGGTGATTCTTATGGATGTTAATGGTCCATTCGGGCGAAAATTCGAGGCTGTGCAGGAAAATGCCTTCGGCATACGAGGCGAAGCGGCGCGAGGCCCAGCGCCCCCCGACGGGATACTGCCAAGTGACGAATCCGACCCGGCGGTGGCCGAGTTTCGCGAGACGTCCGATCACACCGATGATATCGGAGTGATCCGTGTCGATGGTATCGATGGGCAGGTGGTCGTACTCGGTCAGGACCGACACGGTGGAGATCTTGGCGGAAAGTTGCATGACCACCTCCGGCGCGAAGGGGTAGATAAGGATGAGGCCGCGCCAGTCGCTCGCGCGGATGTGGCGGAAAATGGGCTGGCGCAGGTTGTCCGGGCTGAGCTCGGCCGGGTCCTGGCTGACCACGTCCACGGCGATATGATCCAGGGTGGCGCGATCGCGGATGCCCTTGAGCACAGCCGGGAAGGTAGCCATTCCCAGGTTCACCGAGGGCATGCCGATCAGGACGCCAATGGAGAGGGGTTTGCTCTGTTTGCTGCGACGCACCACGCGGGTGGGTGCGTTGCGATAGCCGAGTTTTCCCGCGAGATCTTGTACGCGCGCGCGCGTCTCGGGATGGATGGCCGGATGATTGGAAAGACTGCGCGAAACCGTGGTTCGAGACAGATTGAGCAGCCGGGCCAGTTGCTGTTGATTCGGAGGGTTCATGCAGGTTCGCGTGACAATAGATGGCTGGGTGCTTCGGCTAAATGCAATGCACAAAGCTGTGCACTTAAGTCGACTTATGTGCGCATAAAGCGCCGAATCGAAATCATTATATATATTAAGATACTGATAGTTATCGCTTAAGGAATAGATAAAAATGGAAAAATGGCGATACACAAAATACATATGCTGTGCACATCATAATTGACTGGAGCCATCCTGAAGCGCCATCGCAATAGCAGTCAACCACGACCCCAACACCCCAAACACTGCCCATCCCAAATGAAATCGATCAGTCCCAACCTACAGTGCTCGCTTGTGGCCTGCTTGCTGAGCCTCGGGCTAACCGCCCTGCCGTCGACTCTCGTCGCCCAACAAACTGTGGCTGCGCCCGCCGCGGCCAAAACCGAAGTGAAGGACGACGATAAGGTTCTCGTCCTGTCGCCGTTCGTGGTCTCCACCGAAGCTGACACGGGCTATCGCGCCACCAATTCCATCTCCGGCACGCGACTCAATACGGCGATCAAGGACACGCCGATGCCGATCGAGGTCATCACGCGCCAGTTTATCGAAGACACTGGTGCCACCGACCTGCGGTCCGCGCTCAAATACAGCTCCGGCGTAATCCTCGTCTCGCAAAACGATCTTTCAAACCTGGGTGCCAACGCGTACCAGGGTCCGGGCGGGGTGAACAATCCCGAGGGAGCGACCGCGAATCCCAATGCGGTCCAGATCAAGCTCCGCGGGTTTGTCACCGACAACGCGCTGCGAGACGGGTTCATCCGGCAGAACTCCACCGACTCGGTCAACATCGACCGCGTCGAGGTCGTGCGCGGCCCGGCCGCCCTGTTCTACGGCACCGGCAATTTCGGCGGCGTGGTCAACTACATGGTCAAGCGTCCCTCCGACCAGCGCGCCTCCAGCTACGATTTCACCTATGGCATGAACAGCCTGATGCGCGGCCAGTTTGATGTGACCGGGCCTCTGCTGGACGACAAGACGCTCGCCTACCGCGTATCCGGCGCGGCGCAGACCACCGGGGACCAGACCGACTACTTCAAGGAGAAACACTATTTCATCTCGCCCTCGATGGTGTGGCGGGCGACTCCGAAGACCGAGGTGTATGCCGATTTCGAATACGGCGAGCAAAACATGAACGGCACTGGCGCCCGGCAGCTGCGCTCGGTGGCCGACGTCGGCATCAACAACGACCAGAACGAGCACGGCGGCCTCTACACCCCGCCCGGCGCGGATCCGCGCTCCTACCGGCTGACCGGCCCCGACACCTACCAGCATTCCCAAGCCAGCAACACCGAGTTCAAGGTCACCCAGGAAATCACCAAGAACATCTATTTCCTGCTGGGCTACAACTACTCGACCTTCAATACGCAGGGGCGCGATGTGCAGGCGCAGCTGTTCACCAATGTTGGCCCGGTGGCGCTCCGCCAGACCATCAACCTATTCCCGCTGGACCCTACCCGCAGCGACGGCAGCCTGAATATCCAGAAGGGATCAGTCGCTGGCTCGATCATCCAATACACCTGGAACCGCGCCGACAGCGACAACACCCGCAAGCAGGTCCGGGCGGAGTTCACGGCGCGCCACGAGTTCTTCGCCAATTCCGGCAAGTGGCTGCGGCAGGAGAGCTCGATCCTCGCCGGTTACTCCGAGATCAACCACCTGCTCGAACGCACCAGCTGGGTTACTGCTCCTGGTCTCTACAATTACAAGGCCCCGAATGATCTCACCCCGCTGGTTTACGGCAAGCAGGGCGATGGCACGCCGGATCGGGGCATGTATCTCAACAACACGAGCCGGTCCGAGGCCTGGAACAAGGCCTTCTACGCGAATTACCAGGGCAAGTTTTTCGATAACCGACTGCTCGTGCTCTTTGGGGCCCGGCGCGACACCAACGACGCCGGGAATTTCAACCAAGGGATTTCCGCTCCCGGTGGGACCCCGACCGTCTCCACTTCCCGCGGGGAGACCCAGCGCGAGAAGACCTACCAGAAGGGCTTGAGCTTCCAGATCACCAAGGCGCTGTCGCTTTACGCGCTGCAATCCGAGGGCCTGCAGCCCAACTTCTCGGGCCAGTTGCTGCCCGACACGGGTGCACCCGCCGGCGCCAGCCTCGCCAAGAGCAAGGAATTCGGCCTGAAGTTCGATTTCCTAGAAGGCCGCATTTCAGGCACCATCAGCCGGTTCTCGATCAACAAGACGGGTTATGTCGGCGCGCCTTGGTACTCCACGGTGACACTGGGTGCCCCGAAGTTTAAGCCGAACAAGGACGTGGTTTTCCGGCTCAGCAACTTCACGCCGTCTTCCGCCCCCGGTGGCAGCAACGGCGGCGGTTCGTGGAAGGCGACGGGTCTCCCAACATTGGACCAGCCCGCGGTGGTCACCGCCTGGAACAAGGCGGTGGCTTCCGGCGCCGCCTTTACGGACGGGGCCGGCGTGTGGCACCTTAATGCCACCAAGGCGGATGGCGCGGCGTACATGGACACGGCCTTTGCCACGATCGATGGCGACAACGGCGCCAACTGGCCGGGCTGGCTGTTCGATGGCGCGGATGGTTCCGACCCGCTCGTCAACATCGCCACCATGGATACCATGGCCTTTCACGGCAACGGCTCAAACAATGCCACCCTGCTGCTGACCGACGAGTCCAAGGGCTACGACGCCCAAGTGCTCGTCAAAGCCACCAAGAACCTGGAGATAGTGATGGGCGGCGCCGTTACGGAAGTGGAGCGGCTTAATTTCGGCCAGTGGATGACCTATCCCTACCTGCAGGACCGCTGGGCGGTCTGGAATTTCAACAACGGCTCCTGGGGCACGCTCGGCCTGCCGCGCAGCCAGGTATACGGCACGCCGAGCACCGCCACCTCGGGCCCGGTGACCGAAACCCGCACGGGCGCGGGTCAGGCGGCGGGGGACGATTCACCGAAATACCGATTCGACTTCTGGGCCAACTACCGGTTCGAAGGCGAACTTCAGGGTCTCTCGCTCGGCTTGGGTGGCTACTGGGAATCAAAGCGCCAGTATATGTCCGGCGTGACCCACGGTTCCGGCCAGCTGATCATCGATGGCAATGGCAAGCTGCTCGTGCTCTACACCCCGGCGCGCTACAATCTGGACGCGATGGCGCGCTACGACTGGAAGAGCGACACGGGCCGCCGGCAGTACGTTCAGCTCAATGTCACCAACCTGCTGAACGACCAGAAGCTCTACGGCCTCATCTACGCCGCCCCGCTGGCCGCCAAGCTGAGCTACGGCCTGCGCTTCTGAGCCCGCCCGACTCCCGTCAGGGAGACTTCCCCGTGCGCGCCGTTTCCATCGGTGCGCACTTTCTTACCAATCCCTGCCGCGCACCTTCATGACCTTGGTCCAGAATCCCATCCTGCCCGGTTTCCATCCCGATCCGTCCATCGTCCGAGTGGGGGAGGACTACTACATCGCCACCTCCACCTTTGAATGGTGGCCGGGTGTCCGGATCCATCACTCGCGGGACCTGGCGAACTGGCGCCTGCAGGGCCACGCGTTGACGCGGGACCGCCAGCTCAATTTGCGCGGCGTGCAGGATTCGGGAGGCATCTGGGCCCCGGCGCTGACCCATGCCGACGGGTTATTCTGGCTCACCTATTCCGACGTGCGGGCGTTCAACGGCTTTGCCAAGGATGTCTGCAATTACCTCGTGACCGCTCCTTCGATCGACGGTCCTTGGAGCGATCCTGTGCCGCTCAACCGCAGCGGCTTTGATCCTTCGCTTTTCCATGACGAAGACGGGCGCAAATGGCTCCTGAACCAGCGCTGGGATTTCCGGCCCGATGAAAATCAGTTCGCGGGCGTTGTGCTGCAGGAGTATTGTCCCCGGCGGAAAATGCTGCTGGGTGAGCCCGTCCTGATCTTCAACGGCACGGAACGGGGCGTGACCGAGGGGCCGCACCTTTATCGGCGCGACGGCTTCTATTACCTCGTCCTCGCGGAGGGCGGCACCGGCGACGCGCATGCCGTCACCCTAGCCCGCGCCAAAAACCTGGCCGGGCCCTACGAGGCCTGTCCGCACAATCCCCTTCTTTCCTCAGCGGATAACCCGGAGGCGGCTTTGCAAAAAGCCGGCCACGGTTCCTTCGTGCAGACGCCAGCCGGCCGCTGGTATCTGGCCCACCTTTGCAGCCGGCCGGTGGGCGCGAACCGCCGGTGCATCCTGGGTCGTGAAACCGCCCTGCAGGCGATCGAGTGGCCGGCCGGCAGCTGGCCGCGCCTTGCGGGCGGCGGCCAGGTGCCGGTTGTGACCGTGGCAGTGCCGGGCGCGAAGGCGGAGCCCTATCTGCCGGAGTTCCACGACGAATTTGCGTCGGAGACTCTCGCGCCCCAGTGGAGCGTGCTGCGCGAGGCACCGGCCGGTACGTGGCTGAGCCTGGCTGAGCGGCCCGGCTTTCTGCGCCTGCGCGGCCGCTATTCCCTGCTCTCTACATTTGACCAAAGCCTGGTCGGCTTCCGTCTGCTGCATCACCGTTGCTGCGTGTCGACTCGCTTGGAGTTTCAACCCCGGGGTTTCCAGCAATCGGCCGGGCTGGTATTTTACTACAACACCCGTCAGTTTCATTTCCTCATGATCATCGGACGCGACGGAGGGGGCCGGGAGCTGCGCTTGCTCAACGCCGACTGCGGCGCGTATGTCAATCTGTTGGGTCCGGGGATTCTGCTGCCGCCGGATGGACCAGTCGAATTGTCGGGGGAGTTGTCGGGGGAGACCTTGCGTTTCTTCTATTCAGTGCCGGGCGCGGCCCGGCAGCCCGTAGGCCCGGCTTTGGACGCCACGCTGCTTTCCGATGACCGGGTGATCGAGGGCGGTTCCTGGGGCTTCACCGGCGCATTCGTCGGGTTGTGCGCCCAGGACAGCGCGGAGTCAGGCATTCCGGCCGACTTCACTAATTTCTCCTACCGTGCCGAACAGGCGCTGGCTTGCGCCGAGCCTGCCGTTGTCGCCACCGCCGTTGCCTCCACCTGAGTCACCCTGAAAATGAAAATCCGCCGGTCGATTCACCCCGCCGCCTTGCTGCTGTTGCTCAGCTTGACCCGGGTCTTGTTGGCCGGCGCGAGTGACGGCTATGCACCGCGGGTGGAATTTGGCGCGCGGCTCGAGCCGGGCAACCGGATCATTCACGGCGCCGGCCAGGATCCGCAAGGTTTTGCCGACTACCGGCGGATTTTAGCGAAGGATAACCAACCGCTGGTTTACATGACCTACATTGGCCTGCGGCATCCAGTGGCAGCCGTCACCGAATGGGGCGTGCGCGTGCGCGGCGAACTGGCGGCGATGGAGCCCACGCGAGTCATTCCGCAGGTGGGCCTGAACATTTCCGCGGGCAATGACACCGGTGTCGGTGTCGATGGTGAGGTGGCCGAGGGGAAATACGACGAACAGCTAAAGGCATTCGCCGCGGCGGTGGCTTCGTTTGACCGGCCGGTCTTTATCCGGATCGGCTTTGAGTTCGAGGGAAGCTGGAACAATTACGCTCCCGCAACCTTTGTGCGGGCGTGGATGCGGATCACCCGCTTGTTGCGCGACCAAGGGTTGCCTTTTGCCACGGTCTGGTGCGCGGCCGGCGCTTCCTCGGGCTGGCCGTCGCTGTCCCGGCTCATGGAATTTTATCCGGGGGACGAGTGGGTGGACTGGTGGGGCGTCGACCTGTTTTCCGAGGATGAATTTAAGAAACCCCAGCTGGCGGGATTTCTCGATGCATCGCGAGCGCACCGCAAGCCGGTCATGATCGGGGAAATGACGCCGCGCTACGTTGGGGTGCTGGAGGGCGCGAAAAGCTGGGACCGCTGGTTTCGCCCGATGATCGAACTGTTGCAGCGCCGCCCGGAAATCAAGGCCACGGCTTACATCAACTGGGAATGGAAGGAGTGGTCCGACCGCCTGGGCTTCACCTGGCACGATTGGGGCGACGCCCGCCTCGAGCGCAACGACTTGGTGCGGGACCGCTGGGCCCGCGCGATGGCGGATCCGATCTTTCTCCACGCGACCGGCGATGGCACGGTTCCGCTCCCGCCACCCCAAGGCCTTTCTACTCCGAGTCACCATGGACCTTGACCTCCAAAAAATCCGCGATGAATTCTGGGCCAACGGTTACGTGGTGCTCGATAATTTCTTCGCGGTTCCGCTCATGGATGAGCTCCACGAGCTCATCCTCGCCCAGTTCCGGGGCAAATACGACAGCTGCCTCAACGACGAGTTCGCCACGCGCGCCCAGACCCAGATCGTGCCCTGGTTTCCTCAGCGCGAAGGCATCGAACGCTTCAACGTGATTGATGATGATGCGCGTCTCGCCGGCCTGACGGCGGCGGTGCTCGGCGCGGGCTGGCATTCCCAATACTGCATGGTGATGTATTCCGCCCAAGGCACGAACGGCCAGGCGTGGCACCAGGACTGCCCGCCAGAAACGAAGGACGACTACAACCTGAACCGGCTCATCTACACTCGCGATATCAGCGACGAGATCGGGGGCCAGCTGCGGCTCGTGCCGCGGACGCACACCGGAGGGGCGTTGCCGGCCGGCGACCCGCATGGCGACTTCGAGGGCCAGCTCACACTTTACCCGAAAAAGGGCACGCTCGTCCTCCTGCACGGCCATTGCTGGCACAGTGTCAGACCTGTGCAAGGACCCTACCGGGTTTCGACGAATTACCGCGCGGCTCCGGCCAACACCCCGGACGACGTTACCGACGTCTGCGTCTACCGCAACATGCGCTACCGCTTCTCGACCAAGACCGTGGTCGAGGAGCGCCAGGCGGCCAAAGCCTGAAAACCATTCCTCCGGCCCGATGACCCCTGTCATACACCCCTGGCCGGAGCATGTTCAAGTCCCGCCGATTGGGAGTCTCCCTTCCACCATGCCTTTCTCCACCCGCAACATTTTCCTTATCGCCATCGTGGTCTCGCTGGGTGGGTTCATCTTTGGCTTCGATGCCTCGGTGATTTCCGGCGTGGTCGGCTACGTTAGCCAGGAATACGGGCTCGATGTCTGGCAGCAGGGGCTGGTGGTGAGCGCGCCGTCGCTGGCGGCTATCCTGGCCAGCCTCACCGTGGCGCCGCTGAGCGACGTTGTCGGCCGCAAGCGGATGTTGATCACTGTCGCGATCCTCTACTTGGCCTCGGGCGTGGCCTCGACGCTGGCCCCAGGTTACCTGACGCTGGTGCTGGCGCGGGCGCTCGGCGGGCTTGCGTTTGGTTCGCTGATGATCACGCCGATTTATGTCGCCGAGATCGCGCCCGCACGGATGCGCGGCCGGTTGGTTTCTATCGGTCAGATGAACATCGTAGTCGGGTTGTCAGCGGCGTATTTCTCCAACTACCTGCTGGTGGCGCTCAGCGGTCGCAGCGAGCCGTGGATCGCCCGGCTAGGCCTCAATGCGCACACTTGGCGCTGGATGCTGGGCATGGAAATTATTCCCGCCGCCATTTGGGTGGCCTTGCTCTTTCTCGTTCCGGAAAGCCCGCGCTGGCTCATCGTAAAGAACCGGGCCGAGGAGGCGCGTCGCATTCTCCACCGGATGGTAACCCCCGCCGAGGCAGAGGCGCAGATTGCCGACGTCCGGCTGACTGTCGCCGAACTCCAGGAGCCCGGGCAGGCGGGGCTCCGGGAGTTGTTCAGCCGGAAAATGTGGTTCGCGCTGTTCATCGGTTTGATCGTAGCCGTGGCGCAACAGATCACCGGCATCAATGCAGTGTTCTTTTTTGCCACCACGATTTTCGAGAAGAGCGGCGTCGGCCGGGACGCCGCCTTTGCTCAGGCGGTGTGGGTCGGGTTGATCAATGTCGGGTTCACCTTGGTGGCCATGACGCTTATCGACCGGTTGGGCCGGCGGCCGTTGCTCGTCGGCGGGCTGGCTGGCGTCGTCCTTAGCCTGTCCGTGGCCGCCTACGGTTTCCATCAGGCCCGCTACGTGCTGGATGAGCCGGCCCTCGCCGCGCTCTCCGCCAAAATGGATATCGCGAAGCTACTGCCTCTCAGGGACCGCGTTTTCGAGAACAACACCGCTTTCAAGCGCGAGGCGATCGCCCGGTTGGGGCCGGACGCCTTCAAGCTGAACGAGGATCGGCTCGTGCAAGCGGCCATCCATATGAATCCCTATGTCGTGCTCGCGGGCATTCTCGGTTTCGTGGCGTCCTTTGCCGTTTCGCTCGGGCCGGTGATGTGGGTGGTCCTGTCGGAAATATTCCCTAACCATCTCCGCGGGCTCGCGATGGCAGCGATCGGTTTCATCAACGCCGGCGTGAGCTTTCTTGTGCAGTTCCTGTTTCCGTGGGAGCTGGCCACGCTCGGCAACGCCGGCACCTTCCTGCTCTACGCCCTGTTCGGGGTCGCTGGTCTCGTTTTGGTTTACCGCTACATGCCAGAGACCAAGGGGCGCACCCTCGAGCAACTGGAACACCAGATGATGTCGCACTGAGGAGGTCGCGCATGAAAAAGATCCGCTGGGGCATCATGGGCGCGGGGCGGATCGCCGGCTCGTTTGCGCAGGACCTGCCGTTCGTGGCGAATGGCGAGCTGGTGGCCGTCGCCTCGCGCTCGGCGGAGAGGGCGGGGGAGTTCGCCCGTCGGCACGGCCTCGGCCGCGCCTACGACAATTACGAAGAGCTGTTCGCCGATGAGGCCATCGATGCGGTCTACATCGCCACCCCGCACGCGCAGCACCTGGCCAACGCCGCCGCCGCGTTGCGGGCGGGCAAGGCGGTGCTCTGCGAAAAACCACTCACGCTCAACGTCGCCGAATGTCGGTCTCTGCTCGCGGTCGCGAGCGAAACGGGTGGCTACCTAATGGAGGGCATGTGGACGTGGTTTCTCCCGGCCGTGCGCCAGGCGGTCCGCTGGGTCGGGGAGGGCAGGATTGGTCGACTCCGACATGTGCAGGCGGATTTCGGCTATCCCCAGCTACCCTTTGATGCCACGCGGCGTGAATACAATGCGGCGCTCGGGGGCGGGTGCCTCCTGGAACTGGGCGTTTATCCCGTCGCGATTTCCCAGCTGTTCCAGCCCGCGGAACCAATCGGCCTCAAGGTCACCGCACAGCACGCGCCCAACGGCGTGGAGGATGACTTGGTGGCGGTGTTCGAATTTCCCGGCTCCGTATCCACGCTGGCAGCGTCCTTTCGCTGCAAGCTGCGCAACTGGGCCTACGTGATCGGCGAGGAAGGCTACATTGCCATTCCGGACTTCTGGCGTGCGAGCGAGGCGATGCACTACCGGCTGGATACCTGCGTGGAGCACTTCCGTGACGGGCGCACTTCGCTCGGTTTCAACTTCGAGGCTTTCGCGGTCGGGGAGGATTTGCTGGCGGGCCGGCGCGAGTCCCCCGTCGTTTCGCATGCCGCTTCACTGAAATTTCAGGAGCACATGACACTAATCCGTAACCTGGCTAGTTCCTGATTCAAGAGTAGGGGGTGGTGGGGTGAGAGCCCGAATTCGCCTAAACCGCCTAAGTGGGCAATTTGTGAACAAGTTTTGACATTTTCCGGCCCGTTTTTACTTGCTCATGGGGTATAAAATGGGGAGAAATGGGGCGTTCTGGGGAAGTAGGCCTCCAGAGCACATCCATGGCGTCACCCGGCACAACCGTTTATTCAGGGCGTTTTGAGCACACGCTCGACGATAAGAATCGTCTCACGATTCCGTCGGTCTGGCGCTGGGTACACACCGAGACCGAGACGTTCCTGGCCATCCCGCATCCCGACAATTACATCGCGGTGTTGCCGCCGGCCCGCGTCGACAAGCTCCTCGCGCAGATCTCGGACATGAAGATTTCCGACCGCGACGCGCAGGCCGTGAAGGCCAAGATTTTTTCCGAGGCCCTGTCCTTCACCTTCGACAAGCAGGGCCGCTTCGGCGTCAGCGCCGACCTGCTCAAGCACGCCGGTATCGCGAAAGACGCCGTCCTCAGCGGCATGGGCGACACTTTCAACATTCTCAGCCCAACTCGCTGGACCGAAATGTCGCGCAGCACCGCGGGCGAGAACTTCGGCGACATGATGCGCCGCATCGGCCTTTAAAATCCATGAAGACCCTGCTGACCCTCATCAAGCAACAGCCTCTGCCCAAGCTCTCCACCGTGTTCTGCGCGAACCGTCGTTCGTCACTCTTGCGCGAGCCGATCTCGATCGTCCTGCCCTGGAAGAAAACCGATGTACGCGCCCGGCATTGAGCTTTTCCCCCGCGCCATGACTCCCGGGCACCTCCCAGTCATGCTGCATGAGGTGCTCGAATACCTCGCACCGCACGAGGGACAGCACCTCCTTGACTGCACCTTCGGCGGGGGCGGCCACACCCGGTTGTTGCTCGACGCCGGCGCTCGCGTCACCGCCCTTGACCGGGATCCCGAGGCCGCCGAGCGGGCGGCGCATGCCGCCGTCGGCTTTCCCGAGACCTTCCGCTTCATCGATCTGAACTTCGGCGACCTGGCCACGCTGCCGGACACCGGGTTCCATAGCATCCTGTTCGATCTAGGGGTTTCCTCCTTCCAACTCGACGCGGGCGACCGTGGCTTTGCCTTCCGGTTCGATGCCGGGGCCGACATGCGCATGGACCCGCGCCACGACGTTTCCGCGGCGCAATGGCTGGAGACCGCCAGCCACGAGGATCTGGTTCGCGCCATCCGCGATTATGGCGAGGAAAAGAGCTGGCGCCGGGTTGTGGCCTCCATCGAGGGCGCCCGTGGCACCGGCCAGCTGGCCCGAACCGGCTCCCTGGCCGAGCTGATCGCCGAGGCCATCCCCGCGGCCTTGAAACGCGAGAGCCGCATCCATCCCGCGACCCGTTCCTTCCAGGGCATCCGCATCGCCGTCAACGACGAGATCGGCGCCATCGAGCGCGGCCTGCCGGCCGCGTTCGCCAAGCTGGCCCCTGGCGGCGTGCTCGCGGTCATCAGCTTCCATTCCCTCGAGGACCGTCCGGTGAAGCGCTTCTTCCGCCAGGTCTGCGGCCTGCCCATCGACGAGAACGATGCCACGCCCCAGCAGCTGCGTACCAAACTCGCCAACCAGCTCACCCGCAAGCCGATCACCCCCTCCGCCGCCGAGATCGCCACCAACCCCCGCAGCCGCTCCGCCAAGCTGCGTGTCCTGCGCAAACTTTGAACTCATGAAACCGCCCCCGACCCCCGGTCTCGTCAACCGCGTTATCGCCCTGACCCTCCTCCTGCTGACCTTTACCGGCACCCTCGGCCTCGGCGCCGTGTGGATGCGGCAGGGAATTTCGTCGACCGCCAATTCCAACCGCGCGTTGGAGGATCGAATTACCCAGGTCGAGCGTCGGCTGGACGAGGTCAACGCTGAGGTCGCCACCGCCGTGAACCCCGACGCGCTGCTGCGCCAGAACACCTCAATGCGTCTCGCGCTGGCCGCTCCTCGCGAGATCCAGATCGCCCGTCCGCCCGGCTCTCCCGAGCTGCGCCTCGCCGCCAAGCGCAACCAGGAGATCTTCCGCCTCGGGGCTACTTCCGCCGATTCCGCCGGCGCGTTCCGCGTCGTGACCGCATCGCTCCATTAAACCATGTCCAAGGGTTTTGCTTCCAACCGCCTCACCTTGCTCGCCGTCGGCGTGCTCGCTTGTTTCACGGGCGTGGGAGTGAGGTTGGTGTTCCTCCATGTGCTGGATCGCGAGGAACTGCTTGGCTACGTCGACAAGGCCCGCCGCCAGATCGTCGTCGAGCACGCCCGCCGCGGCACCATCCTTGACGCCAAGGGCAACCTGCTCGCCATGAGCAAGTCCGAGGTCACCCTCGCCGTCGATCCCTGGGCCCTGGTCGAATACCTCGAATCCGACCGCAATGACGCTCGCCGGGCCCGCAAGGCGGGCGACGAGCGGGCCAAGCGCGTGCAGCTTGCCGCCTTGCTCGGCTTGGCGACGACCGAAGTGGAACAGGCCTTTTCCCCCGCGATGCGGCCGATCAACATTGAGACGGACCACCGCGACGGCAAGGTGGACGGCCAGACCCGCGACCGGTGGGTCAAGCTCCGCGAGGGCCTGGACGAACCAACTTTTGACAAGATCGAGGCGCTGAAAATCCACGGCCTCACCCATGAGCGAATCTACCGCCGCGTCTATCCGGGCGGGGGTTTGGCGGCGAATCTCATCGGCTATGTGAACAAGGAGGGCAACTCGGTCACCGGGGCCGAGCGCCACTTCGATCTCTATCTCAAGGGGGAGGACGGCTGGATCGAGTCCGAGCAGGACGGCGCCCGCCGCGAGCTCGCGCAGTTCCGTTCCCGCGAGGTGCCGGTACAGGACGGCAACGACGTCGTGCTGACCATCGACTCGGTCGTGCAGCACATCATCGAGGACGAACTCCGGACCATTGGCACCAAGTTCAGTCCGAATTTCGCCACCATCATCGTCAGCGAACCGCAGACCGGCCGCATCCTCGGGATGGCCAACTATCCGAGCTACGACCTGAATAACTACAGCAAGGCGCCGCTTGAGGCGCAGCGAAACTACGCCGTCACCGACATCATCGAGCCTGGGTCGACGTTTAAGATCGTGGCGGCCGGCGCCGCCCTCGATCAGGGCCTGGTTACGCCGGCTTCGGCCTTCGACTGCGGCATCACGTCGATCAATTACAAGGGCCGGGATCTCAAGCTCCCGAAGGAGGATCATCCCTTCGGTCAGCTGACCGTCGCCGAGATCGTCAGCCATTCGAGCAACCGCGGCGCAGCGCAGCTTGCGATGCTCATGGGCGAGGACCGTTTCTACGAATACGCCCGGCGCTACGGCTTCGGCCAGTCCACCAAATTCCAGCTCGGCGGCGAGATCAGGGGCATCCTTGAGGCCCCCGCCCATTGGGATGGCCTGACCATCACCCGCATGCCGATGGGCCACGCCGTGGCGGCCACCCCACTGCAGATTCACATGGCGATGAGCGTGCTCGCCAACGGCGGCGCGCGCCTTCGCCCGCAGATCATCCAGGAAATCCGCGATGCCGCGGGCAACGTCATCCGCACCTTCGCTCCGGAAAAGGCCGAGCAGGTTCTCCGCCCCAGCACCGCGGCCCTTCTTGCCCAGCTCCTCCATGGGGTGGTGGGCCCGGGCGGCACGGCCGACGGATTTGACATCAAGGAATTCGAGGTCGCCGCCAAGACGGGCACCACCCAGAAGATCGTGGACGGTAAATACTCGAGCACCCACTACGTCGGGTCCTTCGTCGGCTTCTTTCCCGCCAGCCGGCCCGAGCTCGTGATCTCCGTCATCGTCGACGACGCCCAGGTGCCCAACGACAAGAATTACGGCCGGGCGGTCGCCGCACCGGCCTTCAAGCACGTGGCCGAGCAGCTGATCCAATATCTGGACATCAAGCCCGCGCAGCAGATGCCCCGCAGCTTCGTTGCCATGCAGGGAGGTTTCCCGTGATCGGTTATCTCACGCCCAACCATCCCCTCGTCGCCGCATTCCGCTCCCTGCCCAAGACCCGCTCCCGTCCGGTCGACCCGGTATCCCGGCAAATCTTCAAAATGGCCCCCAAGCTTTCCGACTACTTCCAAGATGGCGAAATCGGCGCCAGCAAGGGCGACCTTGACCGGCCGATTTCCGGGCTGGCGATGGACAGCCGCCGCGTGATGCCCGGCAATCTCTTCTTCGCGCTGCCGGGCCGACGCGCCGACGGCAATTCTTTCATCGACGAGGCCATCCAGCGCGGGGCCGTGGCCATCGTGGGCGAGAAAATCCCCTCCGGCACCGCCGCGCGCGTGACCTACGTGCAGGTGGCCGACGCCCGCCGGGCGCTCGCGCAGGTCGCCCAGCGCTACTTCAAATTTCCCGACAAGGCCCTCGAGCTGATTGCGGTCACGGGCACCAATGGAAAGACGACCGTCACCAACCTCATCAAGCACCTGCTCTCGACCAACACGCAGCGCGTGGGCCTTGTCGGCACCGTCAACTACGACCTCGGCGCACGCATCGTGCCGTCCTACCGCACGACGCCCGAGTCGCTCGAGCTCTTCGGCATGCTGGCCCAGATGCGCGACGCCGGCTGCCGCCAGGCCGCGATGGAGGTCAGTTCGCACGGCATCGACCAGCAGCGCGTGCTGGGCATGCAGTTTGGCGTCGCCGTCTTCACCAACCTCACCCGTGACCACCTCGACTACCACAAGACCCTCGAGGCCTACTTCGAGGTGAAGTCCCGGCTGTTCAATGGTGGCACGGGTGGTGCCCCCCGCGCGGCCGTGATCAACCTCGACGATCCCTACGGCCGCCGTCTCGCTGCAGAGGTGCCGAAGCACGTCCGGGTTGTCACCTTCGGGGAATCGCCTGAGGCCGTCGTCCGCGCGGAGAACGTTCAGCTGGGCTTTCGGAGCACGACCTTGACGCTCATCTGGCCTGAGGGCCGGATGGAGATCGAGAGCCCCTTCATCGGCCGCTACAACGTGAGCAACCTGCTGGCTGCTTTTGCCGCCTGCTACGCATTGGGCCGCGACCCCTCGGTCATCGGCCTGCGCCTGAAGGGTTTTGCCGGTGTGTCCGGCCGCATGGAGCGGATCGACGAGGGCCAGCCGTTCAATGTTCTCGTGGACTATGCCCACACGGACGACGCCCTGCGCAACGCCTTGGGCATGCTTCGCGCCGTCACGCCGGGCCGGCTGTTCGTGGTTTTTGGCTGCGGCGGCAACCGCGACCGGACCAAACGGCCGCTCATGACCGCGGCGGTGCAGGAGTTCGCCGACTTTGCCTGGGCCACGGCCGACAATCCGCGCAACGAGGCGCTGGCGCAGATCTTCACCGACATGAAGACCGGAGTCTCCGCTGCGGATAAAATCACCTTCGTCGAGGATCGCCGCCATGCGATCAGCCTCGCCCTGGACGCCGCCCGCGCGGGCGACTGTCTCCTCGTCGCCGGCAAGGGCCACGAGACCTATCAGGAATTCGCCGACACCATCGTGCCGTTTGACGACCGTCAGGTCGTCCGCGAGCTGATCGGCATCAAGTCAATCAAGCCCGCCTGATGCCCACGATGCATCCAAACCACACACCCCGGCGCTGCGCGCCACCCCTCTTGATAGAGGGGAATCAAACCCCCGCAGCCGAAGTCCCCTCTCGAACGAGGGGTACCCGAAGGGCGGGGTGGGTCGGGCTTCAAGCCGTCTAACGCATTACCTTCCCATGCCAACCTTCGCCGCAGAAAAGCTCGCCACCTGGACCGGTGGCAGCTGGTCCCCCTTACCGGGGACGGCGATCACGGGCTTCAACCAAGATACGCGCACGTTGAGCGCCGGCCAGGTGTTTGTCGCCTTGAAGACGGACAAACGCGACGGCCACGATTTCCTCGGTGAGGCCCGCAAGCGCGGCGCGACCGCCGCCCTCGTCAGCCGCGCCGTGGCCGGCGAGCCCCTGCCGCAACTGGTGGTGGAGGATCCGTTGACCGCGTTCCAGCGTATCGCCCGCGAGCACCGGCGGGAATACCACGGCCCGGTCGTCGGCGTGACCGGCAGCGTGGGCAAGACCTCGACCAAGGACCTGTTGGCGCTGTTGCTGGGTGGCGCTCCCGGCGTGCTGGCGACCACGAGCAACCTGAACAACCACATCGGCGTACCGCTGACCCTCACGCGGCTGGAGCCGGCCGTGCACCTCGCCGCCGTCATCGAGGCGGGGATTAGCAGCCCCGGTGAGATGCAGTCCCTCGCCGACATGATCGAACCCGACTACGCCATCGTGACGCTCGTGGCCCCGGCTCATTTGGAAAAACTCGGTTCCCTCGACGGCGTGGCGGCCGAGAAGGTCACCTTGCTCCGCGGCGTGCACCACGACGGCCTGCAGGTGTTTCCCGTTTCCTGCTGGAAGCACGCTGCGTTCCGCGATCTCGCCAACCCGTTGATTCTCGTGCCCGAGAATGAAGGCATGACGCGCGTCACCGGTCGTACGATGAAGTTCAACGTCTTTCACCGCCCCGAGCGCACGGAGGTGCGCCTGGAAGGCCGGCGGACCTTTGTCCTCCGTCGCGTCTCGTCCGGCATGGCCCAGAACACCGCGCTGGCCGTCGCGCTGGGGTCGGAGCTCGGGGTGGGGGATGCCGTGCTGCAGTCACGGCTGGAAAACTGGCTGCCCTCCCAATGGCGCGGCGAGCTCCGTCTCAGTGGGGAAGCCACGGTCTATTGCGATTTCTACAACGCCAATCCTGCCTCCATGGCCGACGCGATCGACGCCTTCAACGGTGCGGTGCGCGCCGAACTGCCGCGCCTCTATGTGCTCGGCTGCATGGAGGAACTCGGAGCGGAGTCCGCCGAGTATCACCGCCAGTTCGGCCGCACCCTGCATCTTCGACGTGGCGACCACCTCTTCATAATCGGGGACCAGGCCGCCGCCCTGCGCGAGGGCCTGCTGGAGAACGGCAACGATCCCGTACAATTTGAGGTGATCACCGTGCTGGACCCCGTGCGGGAACGCTTAGCAGGGTTCAAGGGCGCTGTCTTCCTCAAAGGTAGCCGCCGCTACCAGCTCGAAACCGTTCTGCAGCCGCAAACCGCCGGCCTCGCGCACTGATATGATCACGATCCACCACAGTTTTTCGACGCGGATATTTTTAGGAGGAGGATTGAGCTCTCCGTTCGACAAGCTCAGGACCCCGAGCCCGTCGAGGGGCCGCGAGGCCTGCATCGACCGGCGCATGGAAGGCAAGCAATCGGTGGAGGGCCCGCGTCCCTGCGGGCCGCTGCCAGGCATGAACTCGCACTCACCCCGGCCCACTGGGACGTGGGCCCTCCCACGCAAAGGAGCCACCCATGCCCGCTAACTCCAGCCCCACGGCCCAGGCGGCGCGACTCCACGCCGCCCGTGGTGGGGTGAACGGCGCCAGCGGTCATTCCGCCACGCCGTTGAATCCCGGTCGCCCGGTCGTCTCGGGAGAACGGTGTTGCGAGTGGCCGCGCCGCGCTCCTTCCAACCCGCCCTTCTCCGGCATCCGCCAGGCCCTGCAGGCGATCCAAGCCCGTCATGCTTAGCTATCTTTCCGAGTTCGACCACGTCTTCGGCCCGCTGCGCCTGCTGCATTACATCACGGTGCGCTCGGTCGGCGCCGCCATCACCGCGCTGTTCATCGGTTTTGTGATCGGACCGATTTTCATCCGACGTTTCCGCGAGCTGAAGTTCGGCCACGGCTACATCGACGAGCGCACGGGCGAGCTTGGCGCGACCTACTTCGACAAGAAGCACACGCCCACCATGGGCGGGCTCATAATTTTCGTCTCGGTCTTCTTCAGCGCGGTGCTCTGGGCCGAGCCCAATGTCTGGACCGTCGTCGCGCTCTTCGTCTATACCGCGCTCACCGTGCCGGGCTGGCGCGACGACTACCTGAAGGTCGTCCACAAGAACAAGGACGGCATCAAGTCATGGGAAAAGATCGCCTGGCAGACGGGCGCGACCGTGATCGCGCTCGGCCTGCTGCTCTGGCACCCACAAAGCGCGGCGAAGATCCGTGAGCTCTGGGTACCGTTCCTCAAGACCGCGGTGATTCCGCACATGCATTGGTCGCTGCTGCTCGGGTTGATTTACCTCTGGATCGTCGGTTTCAGCAATGCGATCAACCTGACCGACGGACTAGATGGCCTGGCGGTGGGCTGCACCATCACGGTCGCATTGGTGTTTGGCATCATGGCCTACGCCGCAGGCAACAGCATCATGGCGCAGTACCTCCTGATCAGCTACGTGCCCGGCACGGGCGAGCTGACGGTGGTTTGTGCATCCCTGATCGGGGCCTGCATGGCATTCCTCTGGTACAACTCGCACCCGGCCGAGGTCTTTATGGGCGACACCGGCTCGCTGGCGCTGGGCGGTCTGATTGGCGTCATGGCCTTCATGATCCACCAGCCGTTGACCTTGGTGATCGTCGGCGGGGTCTTCGTCATGGAGGCGCTCTCAGTCATTTTCCAAGTCGGCTGGTTCAAGTACACCCGGCACCGCACCGGCACCGGCCGCCGGCTCTTCCTCATGGCGCCGATCCACCACCATTTCCAGAAGAAGGGCTGGCCCGAGACCAAGGTCGTACTGCGCTTCTGGGTCCTCTCCCTCGGCTTTGCCCTCGCGGGCCTCGCGACTCTCAAACTCCGGTAGCCCTTCTCTCCACCCTCAACGTTCAGCTCTCAACCCTGCCTCCACCATGTCCGCCATGATCAAAGCCCTCACGAAACAGCTCGACGCCAGCCTGCCGTTCTCGCGCACGACGCTGCTCATCGGGGCCCTCTGGGCCTGCGCTTTTGCCACCTTCGTCGCCCTCGGGCTGCGCCATTAAACCTTTTCCACTCCACCGATGCCCATCGACTACAACTTCGAGCATACGCCCCATTTTCGCGACCTCACCCGTACCAGCCTCGTGCTGCTGAAACAGCCGATCGTGAGGTCCATCGCCAAGCTGCGCCGCCTCCGCTCGGGGCAGTCCGTGCCCGAGGGGCCGGTCGTGCGCAGCGCCAAAACTTTCGCAGGAGTCCACTGACAGGTTCTTTATACCAACAATCGGAACCTTACCTTTATTTCTGTCAGCGGACACCTGCTTTTCCTTTCTAAAAAACAACCCACTCGCACCCCGCCCCTCCGGGCACCCCTTTTCCTAGAGGGGATTTTCGCCTGCCAAGGCTTGCTTCCCCTCTATCAAGAGGGGTGGCGCAAACCGCCGGGGTGTGTTTGCCCGATTCCCCCCTGATGATTCCCGCCCCGCCCGCCCCCTTTCCCGCGCTCCTGGCTCGCCCCGTCGCCGTTCTCGGCGCGGGCGTGAGCGGGCAGGGCGTGCTTGCGTTGCTGGGGGCGGTAGGGAGCCAGGGCGTGCTTTACGACGAAAGGGCGGAGAATGCGAAAAGGCATTTCAGCGCCGCCACGGCCGCCGGCCATGGCCTGGTGGTCTTTAGCCCGGGCTTTGCGCCAGATCATCCGTGGCTGGCGGTGGCGCGCGCCGCTGGCTGCACCTGCGTGGGTGAACTGGATTTTGCTTCCCTCTTCTGGCGGGGCGACGTGGTCGCGATCACTGGTACCAACGGCAAGACCACACTCACTGAATACCTGGCCCATGCGCTCACTGCCGTCGGCCGGCCGGCGGGAGCGACCGGCAACGTCGGCTACCCGTTCAGCCGCTTCGTGGTCGAGCAGACGGGACGCGCGGACGTCGCCGTGTGCGAAGTCAGTTCATTTCAGGCCGAGACCCTGCAGTACTTGCGGCCGTCCGCGACGCTTTGGACCAATTTTGCCGAGGATCACTTGGAAAGGCACCCCGGGATGGCGGCCTATTTTTCGGCCAAGTGGCGCCTGGTCGAACGCACTCCGCCCCGCGCTGTCATGGTAGGAACGTCTGTGCACAACTCGCCCTACATTTCCGGCCGCATTTTGTCTGACTCGGCCCGTCTGATGACGGAGGGCAGGCCGGCCGATGTCCGGCTATCCGGCTCCCCATTTGCCAGCTATCCCCAGCGGGAAAACTTCGTGCTCGCGGCTGCCTGGTGGCAGCATGCCGGGCTGCCGGAATCCGCTCTTTATGCGGCGGCGCAGTCCTTCCAGCTTGGCCAGCACCGGCTAAGCCCGGTCGGAGAGAAGCGCGGCGTGACCTTCTGGAACGACTCCAAGGCCACCAACTTCCATGCGGTCGAAGCGGCGCTGGCCACCTTCGCCGGACCGGTGCTCTGGATCGGGGGTGGCAAAGCGAAGGGCGGTGACCTGGCCGGTTTCGTGCGCCGCATCGCCCGCCACATCCGCCATGCCTTTCTGCTCGGCGAAACCTCGTCCGCGCTCACCGGCTACTGTCGTGAAGCTCAGGTTCCGGCCTCGGCCTGCGCGAGTCTGGCTGATGCGGTCCACGGGGCCTTCGTGATGGCGTCGACGGGCGACCACATCGTGCTCAGTCCGGGGTTTGCCAGCTTCGACATGTTTCGCGGCTACGACGATCGTGGCCGGCAGTTCCAACACCTTGTGGAAAACCTGTGAATAACCCTGTTTTTTAGATAGCAAATCTCCAACCTCAGCCCTCATATACCGCCATGAAAATCCTCCAGATATTCGGAGCAGTTGTCGCCGTGCACCTGCTCGCGTTCATCTTCATTTTCGCCAGCCCTGGCTGCCAGTCCGGCCCGCGCACGATGCCGACGCCCGACGCCACGGTGCCGACTTCCTCTTCTGTCGCCGAGACCGCTCCGGCCTACAATTCCTCCGCGGTCAATCCCCAGCCGGTTGACCTCGGCACGCCAGCCGGCAGTTACACGCCGGTCTCGCTCTCAAGCCACGCCACGCCGACGCGCCCGGGTTCGGCGGCCGCCGTGGTGGTCACGCCCGCCAAGACCGTGGAAAATGTCGCCCCGGTCTCGACCTACACCGTCGAGCGCGGTGACAGCCTGTGGAGCATTGCCAAGAAAAACGGATTGAGTGTGTCTGAGTTGGCCAAGGCCAACAGTCTTCCTACCGGCACGGCTCTCAAGCCAGGCCGCAAGCTGATCATCCCCGGCAAGGTCGGCGCCGCGTCGAAGGAGCACACCGCCGTTCCGCCCGCCGGCATGTCCCTGCCCGCCGAGAAGACGGCGATGCCGCCCCGTCCCGCCGGCGGCGAAGTGGTCAAGCACACCGTGCAAGTCGGCGAAAGCCTCGGCGTGATCGCCCGCAGATACCAGGTCAACCCGGGCGAACTGGCCGCGGCCAACAACATCACCGATCCCTCCAAGATTCGGGCCGGCCAGCAACTCGTCATTCCGGGCGGCAAGGTCGTGGCCGGCAAAGCCCCGAGTGCTGCGGGGTCCAAGGGTTCATCCCCCGCCAAGCCGGCGAGTGACGCCGCGGGCAAGCCCGCCGAGGCAGCCGCCCCGGCGGACAAGAACGCCGGACCGCACTTTGATCTCTCCCCGCCACCTCCGGGCCAGGACCTCGACTCCGGCTTGAAGCCCGCCGAGACGGAAGTTCCGACCATCAAGGTGGAGGAAGCCAAACCCGCCGCTCCCGCGAAAAAATAAGTCATCACCGATGTCTTGTCATTCTGAGCGGAGCATCCGGGGTGGGCGTTGCTTTTCACACCGACGCCAAGTGTCGCCGCTGGGGCAAGCGGCGGCCACCTTGATCCTGGCTGAAGCCTTGCTGCCGCAATCCTGACGTTTCGTTACACCATGGTGAGCTCGACGAGCGCTGTTCTTCCCCGCCGACCCCTCACGATCACCCCCGCGAGTGTCATCGTGGTCTGCGTCGCCGCGCTGGTCTCGATCGGACTGGTGGTGCTTTTCAGCGCGAGCTCGCCCATCAAGGGCGGGCCCTACGCTTATCTCTGGAAACAATTCATCTTTCTTGCGCTCGCGATTGGCGCGGGGTGGGTGGTCGCCATCGCTGACCTCGAACAGCTGCGCAAATTCGCCTGGGTCGCCGCGGGCATCGCTCTGTTTTTCCTCGTTTTGGTTCTCATCCCCCACCTGGGCATCACGGTCAAGGGCAGCCGCCGGTGGCTCGGTTTCGGGAGTGTGCGCCTGCAGGTGTCGGAATTCGCCAAGGTCGCCCTCGTCTTCTCCCTCGCCCACTACCTCGCGCTCAACCAAAGCCGGCTGCACGACTTGTGGCGTGGATTTGTCATCCCCGCAGCCTGGACCGGACTTTTCGCCGTGCTCGTGTTGGCCGAGCCTGATTTCGGCACGGCATTTTTGCTCGGCTCCATCGGCATGATTCTGCTCTTCCTCGCCGGGGCGCGCTTGAAGTTCCTCCTGCCGTCGATCGGGACCGCGCTGCTCGCCTTTGGCCTTCTGGTCCTGAACAATCCCGTGCGGCTGCGTCGCATCACCTCGTTCATGGACATCGAGGCCAACCGCGGGGATGGCGCCTACCAGCTCTGGCAGGCCATCCTCGCTTTCGCGGCGGGCGGCGTGGACGGCGTCGGGCTCGGTCAGGGCCGTCAGCAGAATTCATTCCTGCCCGAGGCGCACACGGATTTCATCTTTGCCATCATGGGCGAGGAGATGGGCCTCATCTTCACTCTGCTGGTGGTCGCGCTGTTCGTGACGATCTTCGTGGCCGGGCTGATGCACGTGCGCCGTGCGCCCAACCTTTTCCAGTTCCTGCTCGTGACGGGCTCGCTGCTCCTCATCTGCCTGCAGGCGATCATCAACCTTGGCGTCGTCACCGGCATGCTGCCGACGAAGGGCATGTCACTGCCGTTCATCAGCGCCGGCGGCTCCAACCTCCTGCTGATGGGCCTGCTGGTCGGCATCATCATCAACAGCCAGCGCACTTGGGAACGACCCAAGCCGCTCGTACGCCGGCGTGCGCTGACGGAGGTGATCGCGTGAATGCGGAAAGTAACAAGTTCCAAGGGACAAGTAACAAGAAGGGGCCGGACTGGTCGTCTTGTCACGTGCCACTTGTCACCTGTCGCTTTTGCCCGGAGGGCGAACCGTGAGCAGCTTCATCATCGCCTGCGGCGGCACCGGTGGCCACCTCTCGCCCGGCATCGCGCTGGCCGAGGCCTTGCTCGCCCGCGATCACAAGGTCACGCTGCTGATCAGCCACAAGAAGGTCGATGCCCGCCTGAGCGAGAAGTACCCGCTGCTCACCTTTGAACGCGTGCCCGGTGTGGCTTTCAGCTGGCGACCGGATGCCCACCTGCGCTTTCACTGGCATCAGCTCCAGGGCCTGTTCTTCAGCCTCGCGCTCATCCGGCGGGTGAAGCCCGATGCCATCGTTGGCTTCGGCGGCTTCACCAACGCGGGGGTTGTCCTGGCCGGCCGGATTAGGCGCGTGCCGGTCGCCCTGCACGAGGCCAACCGCATACCCGGACGCGCCATCCGTGTTCTCTCGCGTTTCGCCAAGCGACTTTATCTGCCGCCTGGCGTCCGGCTCCCGGGCCGGCTCGGTCTCATGGTCCGCCATACCGGCTTGCCGGTACGAACCGAGATCGTCCGCCTCTCCCGGGATGAGGCCCGGGCGCGTCTCGGTGTCGATCAGTCGCAGAAACTGCTCGTCGTGCTTGGCGGCAGCCAGGGCTCGGGTCCACTCAACCAGTGGGTCGAGCAGAACCTCCCATCGCTCGCGCAGGAGGGCGTCCAGGTCTGGTGCGTCACCGGCCTCGACAAGGGCGAGCGGAGCGTCCGCGAATTCCCGGGCAAGAGCGGCGCGGTCGTCCGCGCCTGGCGTGAGCAGTTTTCCGACCGGATTGGCGTGCTCATGTCGGCGGCCGACCTCGTGCTCAGCCGCGCCGGCGCCGGCACGCTGGCCGAGCTCGTGCGCTGTGAGACGCCGGCCATCCTCGTGCCCTATCCTTACGCGGCCAATGACCACCAACGGGCCAACGCCGCTTATTTCGAGCAGCAGGGCGGCGGGCTGGTCATCGCCGAGAGCGCACGGGCTGGCCTGCAGCAGGAGATCCTGGACGTGGTTTTCAGCGACTGGCTGCTGAACAAGTTTCGCACCAACCTCCGGCGCATGTCCGAGGAAAACTGTATCGACAACCTGGCGCAGGACCTTGAGGCGCTGGCGAACGGCACGCCGCCGCCGCGCCAGCTGCGTGCCGCGCTCCAACCCGTATGAGCGAAAAACTCCCTCCCGGTGGAACGCGGCCTCCGGACGCTTTTTTAGGGTCTACGCCTGTCCCGGCGTGTCCGGAGGCCGCGCTCCCCCTTGTTTTCGGCCTCGCGGCTGAGCGCCTCCACCTGATCGGCGCGGGCGGTATGGGCCTCGCGCCACTCGGTCTTTATCTCACACAACTCGGCTTCCGCGTCAGCGGTGAGGACGATGGGTGGAATCCTGCCGTGCGGGAATTGCTGGAGCGCGCGGGCGTGACCGTCACAGCTGCCGGAGCGCTACCGGATGACGTCCAGCTGGTGGTTTACTCCTCGGCGGTGGCGATCGCGCACGATTCGCGCCGGCGGGCGTCGGCCCGTGGGCTGCCCCAGGTCCGGCGAGGCGAGATGCTGGCCGAGGTGGTCAAGGGGAAAAAACTTGTTGCGATCACCGGGTCACACGGGAAGACGACCACCACGGCGATGCTGATCACCGCATTGCAGCGGGCGCAGTTTCCGTGTGGCTGGATTTTGGGCGGGCTCTTCAACGACGATGCCCTGCCGCCGGCGCAGGCCGGCGCGGGTGACTGGGTCGTGGCGGAGGTGGATGAGAGCGACGGTACGATCGACCGCTTCAGCCCCGAGGTGACGGTCATGGTCAACCTCGACTGGGACCATGCCGACCATTACCCGAAGCTCGCGGACCTCGAGACCGCCTTTGCCGCGCTGCTGGCCCGGACCCAGGGTTCGGTTTTCCTCAGCGACGCCTGCCAGTTGTCGTCGCGGATCGCGGCCCGCGGGGGATTGACGGCTCCCGTCCACACCTTCGGCCGCACCGGGGAATACCAAAGTAACCTATTAGGTTACAAGTCGCCGGGCTTGACCCTGGCTTTGGGCGGCAAGTTTTTGATCAAGGAAGCCAAGGTCCGGAGCCAGGGCGAATTCAACGCCATCAATGCCGGGGCGGCGCTCGCGGTGGCGCAGCACCTCGGCGCCGCGATCGAGACCGACTCCCTGGCCGATTTTTGGGGCGTGCGCCGTCGCCAGTCGGTGCTCCACGCTTCCAGCATCCGCATCTACGAGGACTACGCGCATCATCCGACCGAGATCCGGGCTTTGCTCGCCAGCCTGCGCCGGGATGCAACGAGCCGGCTCGTGGTCGTGTTTCAGCCCCACCGCTACACCCGCACCGCGCAATTCAAGACTGAGTTCGCGGCTGCGCTTGCCGGGGCGGACAATCTTTTCCTGATGGATGTGTATGCCGCGAGCGAATCGCCCGTCGCCGGCGGTACCACGGCCGACATCTACGCCGAGTTGAAGAAATCCGGCGTGGCCGACCACGTGACCTACCTGCCGGGCAACGACGCCGGCTTGTTGCACGCGTTGCAGGCCGGGCTCAAACCCGGCGACACGCTCGCCTTTGTCGGTGCGGGCGACATCGAGCAGACGGCGCGGCAGTTTGTCGCCCGCCTCAAGGCTACGGAGCTGCGCGAGGCGGCGTGGAATGATTTTCTCACCGCCACCCGGGTCCGGCTCTCGCCCGAGACCAAATTGCTGGAACACGAGGTGCTCGCCCCGAAGACCACGATGCGCGTCGGCGGCCCGGCGCGCGTGTATGCCGAGCCGGCGACCACCGCGGACTTGCAGGCGCTCCTGCACGAAGCCAGCCGGTTGAAACTGCCGGTGCTGTTGCTCGGACGCGGCTCCAACCTTATCATCCCTGACGCAGGCGTGGATGGGCTCGTCCTCAGCCTCGGCCATGGGAACTGGCAGAAGTTTGAACCCCGGCCGGACGGGCGCATCTGGGCCGGGGCAGGCCTGCGGTTGAAGAATCTGTGCGGGCTTGCCACCAAAGCCGGCCTGAAGGGCTTCGAGTTTCTCGAGGGAATCCCGGGTTCGGTCGGCGGTGCGCTGCGCATGAACGCCGGGGCGATGGGTGGCTGGATGTTTGACGTGGTCGAGGAGGTCCAGCTGATGACCATGGCTGGCGAGGTTCGGACGATGAAGAAGGCCGAGATGCACGTGGACTACCGCCATTGCTCCGAACTCCAAGAGGCCATCGCGCTCGGGGCATGGCTGAGGCCGGCGGCCAGCGCGCTGGCGGACGACATCCGCCGGCAGATCGACGTTTACCAGAAGAAGCGCGTGGAGTCCCAGCCGCGTGAGCCGAGCGCCGGCTGCATTTTCAAAAATCCGTCGGGCACCTCCGCCGGCCGCCTCATTGACGAGACTGGGCTCAAGGGCGAGCGGGTAGGGGACGCGGAGGTCTCGACCGTCCACGCCAATTTCATCGTCAACCGCGGCCACGCGACCAGCGCCGATATCATCGGGCTGGTCAAAAAAATCCGCGCCCGGGTGAAGAGCGCGCGCGGCGTCGATCTCGAGCCCGAGGTCATGCTGTATGGTAGCGATTGGAAAGAAGTGCTATGAACGACCAACCCACACACCCCGCCCTGTCGGGCACCCCTCTTCATAGAGTGGATTCCCGCAGCGTGGATCAGTTTCCTTCTATCATCAGGGGTGACGCGCAGCGCCGGGGTGTGTTTGTGCGCGGGAGGACCGACCCATGACTCTTCCCACCATCGCCGTCCTGGCCGGAGGCACTTCCCCCGAACGCGAGGTCTCGCTCGGCTCGGGCAAGGCCGTGGCGCTGGCCATGGCCTATTCGTTTCCCACGCAGTTTTTCACGGTGGACCGCGACGCTCTGCCCGAAGGGCTCGACCCGGCGCGCCAGGTGATCTTCTCGACCCTGCATGGCGTGTTTGGCGAGGACGGCGGCATGCAGTCGTTGCTTGATGCAGCCGGTTTCGCTTATTCGGGCTGTGACGCCAAGGGCAGCGACCTATGCTTCGACAAGTGGCGCACCCGGCAGAGTGTCTCGGCGATGGGCGTGCAGGTGGCGCCGGGGCGGCATTTCTTGGCCAACAGCAAACCCACTGCCGCGACGCTGGCGTCTGAACTCGGCGAACAGGTCGTGCTCAAGCCCAACCGGCAGGGCAGCAGCGTCGGCCTCCAGATCGTTTCCTCCCGGGCCGGGCTCGAGATCGCCCTCAGCGGCATCCGGCAGGGTGATTGGGTCGCGGAGAAACGCATCGTCGGACGCGAATTGACGGTCGGCCTGCTGCGGGGCCGGGCCATGGGCATCGTGGAGATCGTGCCCAAGTCCGGCGTCTTCGACTACACCAGCAAGTACACCAAGGGACTGACCGAGTACCTTGCCCCGGCCAAGTTGTCCGACGAGACTGCGTCAGCAGTGCGGACGGCGGCCGAGACGGCATTCGCGGCCTGCGGCTGCCGCGACTATGTCCGGATCGATTTCATGCTCTCCGCCGAGGGTGAGCTGTATTTGCTGGAAATCAACACGCTGCCCGGCATGAAGGAGACGAGCCTGCTGCCGATGAGCGCGCGATGCGTGGGGTTGGATTTCGTGGCGCTTTGCCGCGAACTGGTTGCTCCCGCCATAACCCGCTTCTCGCCGGCCGCCGCCTTGCCCAGATGAAATCCGACACCACCCACTTTGCCGAGCCCCCGGGCCGTTCCTGGCGCACCATCCGCCAGGAGGTGAGCGCGCCGGCGATGTCTCGGAAAGGCCGGCAGCGCCAGTTCCTCCGCTGGCTGAAATTCGGCCTGATCTCCCTCACCGTGGGCCTGGGCGGTTGGGGGGTCGTCATGGTGGTCGACTCCTGGAATAATGATCGCGTCGGGCTGGCCGCCGCGGTGCACAGTGCGCCGGTGCGCGAGGTGACGCTTATCACCAATGGCGTGCTCTCGCAGAAATGGACGAAGGGAATCGTGGCCTTGCCCCCGTCGATCAGCCTGATGGCGCTCGATCTGCCCGCGTTGCGCGACAAGCTTATGGCTTTCGGCCAGGTGCGCGGGGCGGTGCTGACCCGGAATTTTCCCGACACTTTGGTGGTCACTCTGCAGGAGCGGTCCCCGGTGGCCCGGGTGCAGGCCAGTGAGGGCGTGGGCCTCACCAAGCAACTGCTTGTGGCCCGGGACGGCGTGGTTTACGAGGGGCTGAACTACGACAAGGCACTCCTGGCGAGTCTGCCCTGGCTCGATGGTGTGCGGTTGGTGAAGTCGGGCGGCGGTTACGATCCGATTGCCGGCATGGCTGACGTCGCGGACCTGCTCACCACCGCCCAGCTCCAAGCGCCGCACCTTTACCGCAGCTGGCTGATTGTTTCCCTGGCGCGGCTGGCCGAAGCGGACGAGATCATGGTCAAGGCGCGCGACGTGTCGCAGATCGTCTTCAGCCGAAAGCGCGACTATCACAAGCAGGTGGCGCAGCTCGACTATGTGATTGATGCCACCCAGGTGCTCCCTGAGCCGAATCTGCAGTCGGTCAACCTCACGTTTGAGGGCCAGGTGCCGGTGCGCCTGACGGGTACGCCGGAGGAACTGACCGCGGCCACCCGCTCTGAATTTCCCCTTCATCCTCCTCAACGTAAGTACAAACGTGATCTCTAACAGCAGCAGAATCATCGGAGCCGTCGAAATCGGCACCGGCAAAGTGGCGGTCCTCGTGGGCGAGATTGCCCGTGGGCGTAGTCTCAACATCATTGGCGTCGGCGTGGCCCCGGCCCGCGGCGTCATGAAGGGCGAGGTCGTCGACTACAAGGCGGCGTGCGAGGCGACCCACCACGCGCTCGAGATGGCCGAGAAGCGCGCCGGTGTCCGCCTGGAGGAGGTGTGGCTGGCCCAGAGTGGCGGCCACCTCGACGCCTTCTACAACGAGGCCTCGGTCAACGTGAAGTCGGCCGACAACACGGTGTCCGCCCTCGACATCGCCTCGGTCTGCGCCCTCGCCAAGGAAAAGGAGCTGCCCGCCGGCCGCTCGCGCATTCACGATATTCGCCGTCCGTTCCGGCTCGATGGCCGCGCCGTGCCGGACCCCGAGCATCTTTCCGGTCGCCGGCTTGAGGTTGGCTACTGGATCACCCACGGGGCCGAGAGCAAGGTGAGTGACAACATCCACGTCGTCGGTGGCTACCACCTTGAGGTGCGCGAGCTCGTCCTCGGCAGCCTCGCCAGCGGCTCGCTCCTGACGTCCGCGGAAGAGCGGGCGCAGGGTGTGCTGGTCATCGACCTTGGCAAGGGCGTGACCGACTACGTGCTTTACCGCGACGGCCATGTGCTCGTCACCGGTACCCTGCCGGTCGCGGGCGAACACCTGACGAACGACCTCAGCATCGGGCTCCGAGTCACCGCCGCGCAGGCCGAGCTGCTCAAGTTGCGTCATGGGCGTGGCACCGTGCAGACCCGCGACAAAGCCGACAAGGTCTGGCTCGACGGCGACGGCGCTTTCGGCGACCGGCAGCTGCCCAAGATGGCCATCGAGACCATTGCCGCCGCCCGCACCATGGAATTGCTCGAGGTGGTGCGGCAGAAGCTCGGCGCGGCCTTCGTGCCCGAGCATTGCGGTGCGGGTGTGATTCTGACCGGCGGGACCGCCAAGCTCCCCGGCATCGAGGAGGCCGCCACCCGCGTCTTCAGCCTCAACGCCCGTCGCGGTGAGTCGCCCGCCTGGGTGAAGGACGAGCTGAAGGACCCGATGTTCAGCACCGTGCTGGGCGTCTTCCAGTTCGGGTTGCGTACCGCCTACGAGCACGCGCTGCCGGTCCGGCGCAAGCCCGGCCTGTTGAGCAATCTCACCAAAATCTTCGCCTCTTCCTGAAGTTCTTTCACCCGGACACCTCTTGAAACCAACGATGAACCCCGCAATTTTTCCCTCCGTCATCCTGATCCCGCGGGCGCGGGAGAAGGATCCAAGCGGATGTCGTGGCGCGCGCCTCGCCCTTGGATTCTTCGCTCCGCTCAGAATGACGGTGGCGGGGGAAGTGTTTTTTCCGGTGGTGTGCCCCAGCCTGACGGAATCCTCCCACCATGGATAATCCCCCCAACGAACTTCCCCTCGAGGCGATGTCTGATCGCAACGTCGGCATCAAGCTCGTCGGGGTGGGCGGCGGCGGCTCCAACGCCGTTGATCGCCTCAAGATGGAAAACCTCGACCGTCTCCAGCTCGCCGTCATCAACACCGACCTCAAGGCCCTCGGCATGTCGCCCGTGCAGGACAAGATCCTGATCGGCGCCACGCTCACCCGCGGGCTCAGCGCCGGCGGTGATCCCGAACTCGGCTGCAAGGCGGCAGAGACGGACTCCGACAAGATCGCCGAAATCGTCAAGGACACCGACCTGGTATTTCTTGTGGCGGGATTGGGCGGCGGCACGGGCTCAGGCGCCACGCCCATCGTCGCTCAGCTCGCGGCCGAGGCCGGAGCGGTCGTCATCGCTTTTGTCACGCTCCCTTTTACTTTCGAAGGCGGGCGCCGCCGCAAGCAGGCCGAGGAGGCCCTGACCGAGCTCCGTCGTGTGTGCGATGCCGTCATCCCGTTGTCCAACGACATGCTGCTGCAGGAGGGGACGGAGCAGACCAGCGTGCTGGATTCCTTCGCCCGTGCCGACGAGTGGATCGGCCGCGGCGTGAAGTCAATCTGGGCGATGCTCTCGCGCACCGGGCTGATCAACGTGGATTTCACGGCCGTGCGGCAGGTGTTCCAGCACCGCGGCGGCAAGACGCTCTTCGGCCTCGGCGTCGGTTCGGGGGACCATCCCGCCGAGGCGGCGCTGGAGGATCTCAAGAACTGCCCGCTGCTCCATACTCCGGAGCACGCTCGCAAGGCCGACCGACTGCTGGTCAACATCACCGGCGGCGCCGATCTCAGTCTCGCCAAGGTCAACAGCCTCATGTCGGCTGTCACCGAGCAGTTCGGCCCCGAAGCGCATGTCGTCATGGGGGCCGCCATCGACGAGGCCCTGCAGGGCCGGGTCGAGATTTGCGTCATGGGCACGACTGATGTCGGCAGTCGCAACTTTGTCCGCCGCCCGACCACGCCGCCGATGGCCCGGCCTGGGAAGCCTGCCGCCACGACCACCAGCGCCGCGGTGGAGAGCACCAACGTCAAGACCACCGTCACGACCGATGTCACCGGCGCTCGCGCCACCGCGGCCGCCGCCGTCCACGCCAACAAGCCCAAGCAGGAAGAGTTCGGTTTCCAAGGCGAGCCCGCCGAGAACCGGGGCGCCTTCGACAAGTCCGACCGCAACCTCTATGAGGGTCAGGACCTGGACGTGCCGACCTACCTGCGCAAAGGCATCAAGGTGGCGCTTTGAGTAACCTTGGTGACGGGGAAATCGGAGTTAGCCGCGAAAGAACGCAGAGAGCGCAAAGACCGGACAATGCATTTTAGAATCGGAGAGTCTTTGTGCTCTCTGCGTTCCTTCGCGGCTAATAAAATAGATTTGCGGCGGGCAGTGGAATTGGCGGACAATCTGTTTGGGCTAACCCACGCCGGGTCTCGGCGGAAGTAAACTAAAGCCCTGACGAATCGATTAGGAATTGGCCACGAGAGAACGCAAAGAACGCAAGGATCGGGCCATGCATTCGGGATTGGAGCAGCTTTGTGCTCTTTGCGTTCTTTCGCGGCTAAAAGATCCGGGCGGTATGCCGGGGCGAACAGAGGAACTTCAAGATCATGAGAACCATCAATGAGCTCTGCGATGTTGTCCGGGAAACCTCCTACGCGATGCATGTGTACCACGCCCATGGACATCTGGAAAAGGTCTACGAGAACGCCTTGGTGCATCGGTTGCGGAAGGCCGGGGTGGAAGTGAAGCAGCAGCAACCAATCCAGGTTCTGGATGAAGACGGCACCGTGATCGGGGAGTTCAACGCGGATTTGCTGGTGGAAGGCCGGCTGGTGGTTGAATTGAAGGCGGCCAAGGCCTTGGCCGACGAACATGTGGCGCAATTGCTCGGCTACCTCAAATCCACGCGCCTTGAACATGGGCTGCTGGTCAACTTCGGTACCTATAAGTTTCAGATCAAGAAGTATGCCCTTGGCGTGGACGGCACCGGCTCCGCCACTGGGCGCTTGGCGGGATGGCTCCCTCCGTTCCTTGCGCTCCTTGCGTTCTTTCGCGGCTAAACTGGCTTGTTCAGTGCGCAGCTTGACCGGCACCTCGGAACCCCCAGTGTGTCACCTGCCGATTGCGCTTTACGCCAGCGGCCAAGCCTAGACTCATAGCCCCATGTTCATCGACGAAACCAGCATCAAGGCCCGCGCCGGCGACGGCGGCCGGGGCTGCCGCAGCTTCCGCCGCGAAAAATACGAGCCGTGGGGCGGGCCCAATGGCGGCGACGGCGGCAAGGGCGGTGACGTCGTATTGCGGGGCGACGATGACCAGAACAACCTGATCGATTTCAAATATAAGCCGCACTGGGACGCCGAGCGCGGCGGGCACGGCCAGGGCGCTGATTGCAACGGTCGCGAGGGTCGCCCCGCCATCCTGCGCGTGCCGCTCGGCACCATCGTCTACCAGCGCGACACCGGCGAGAAGGTGGTCGAGATCCTCAAGGACGGCGAGGAATTCGTGCTCCTCAAGGGCGGCAAGGGCGGCTTCGGCAACACCCGGTTCAAGACCTCGGTCACCCGCGCCCCGACCAAGACCGGCCCCGGTGAGCCGGGCGAGACGGGCGAGTTCCGGCTCGAACTCAAGAGCATCGCTGACGTCGGCCTCGTCGGTTTCCCCAACGCCGGCAAATCCTCTCTCACCAACCTCATCACCAACGCCCGGCCCAAGACCGCCGCGTATCCCTTCACTACGCTCCACCCGCAGATTGGCGTCAGTGAATATCCCGAGGAATATGACCGGCTCGTGATGGCTGACATCCCGGGCCTCATCGCCGGGGCGAACGAAGGCAAGGGGCTCGGTCACCGTTTCCTGCGCCATATCGAGCGCTGCAAGCTCCTGCTCCTGATCGTGGACATCGCCGGCACCGACACCCGCGATCCGCGCGACGACTACAAGCAGCTGCTCAAGGAACTGGAGCTCCACGACAAAGCCCTGCTCGACAAGCCCCGCCTCGTCGCCGCGAACAAGATGGACGAGCCCGCCGCCGCCGCGAACCTCAAGAAATTCAAGACCCGTTACCCCAAGGCGGAAATCATCCCGATTTCCTGTCTGTCCGAGGAGGGCATCCCGAAATTGCGAAAGGAATTGCTCAAGCGCGTGCGCCGGATGAGGGGCAAAGAAAAGAAATCGCCAAGCGCCACCCGGCGCATAACCTGACTCTGCGAATGAGCATGGCCCCCACGGAATACCGCCCCCTCTTGATGAGAGCCAACCGGTTGCTTGGTTCGGCCCTCATCGAGCACAACCTTGTGAAGTTCGAGGACTTGGAAGCGGCGAACGAGCGGCTGCTCGAAGTGGCGGCCTCGGGCCAGGTGCGGCAGAGTTCCGTGCTCAGCATTTTGGTCTATGAGAAGAAAGTGATGCGCGAGGAGGACTTGCTGCACCATGTCGTGGACGATCACGGGGTGGGGGTGGTGGACCTGCGCGGCTACGAGGTGCCCGAGGAAGTGAAGAAGGAGATCGACCTCGATGCGTGCTGGGCGACCTGGACCGTGCCCTTTGACCGGGAGGAGGACTTTCATTTTGTCGCGACCGCCTACTATCTGAGTCCGGCGGTGCGCAGCCATTGGGAGAAGAAACTCGGCGGCCAGATCATCTGGCAGGCCACGACGATGGACATCATCGCCGACTTCCTCGACCGCGTGGCGGCGGAGCGGGGTGATGCGAACAAGGTCAAGACCGGCACACGCAATCCGTTTAGTGGGGGCAGCAAACCCACCGCGCCCGCTGCACCGGGAGCCAATGCCGGTCCGCCGCCCCCCAGCAGCAGCCACATCCCGTTTCCCAGCATCAGCAAGCCCGCGACCACCCACTAGGCCATGCCCCTCGGACGCACGCAGACGCAGATCATCGACAAGCTGGAGGAGATGGGGAAACTCAATGCCGAACAGAAGGCCGTGCTGCTGGCGCGCCCCGACGAGCCGACCGGCGACCAGCTCGATTCAATCCTGCAGGCGGACCATCACATCACGATGTTTCAGTTGCTGCTGGCCAAGTGTCGCGCGCTGGGCCTCGCCCCCTACAACGTCGCTCGCTACAAGGTCCACGCCGCTACTTTCGAGAAGATCGACCTCGAGTTCTGTCAGAAGAACATGATTTTGCCGGTCGGACAGGTGGGCGACTTCCTCCTGGTGGCTTTCGCGAACCCCTTTGACACGACCGTCGCATCCAAGATTCAGGACAAGACGGGCCAGCGCGTGGTGCGCCTCCTCGGCCGCGAGGCCGATATCCGCGACAAGCTCAAGAAAGACGCGGTCCATGACGAGGTGCAGTTCTCCGATGTGGTCGACCAGCTCGGCGCCCAGTTCGACGACGACGAGACGGAGATCAAGGACGAGGACCTGGAGAACGAGGACTCTGCTCCCATCATTCAGCTCGCCAACCGCATCATTGAGGACGCCTACTTCGCCGGCACCTCCGATATTCACGTGGAACCTTGGGAGAAGGAGATCGTCGTCCGCTACCGCATCGACGGCCTCACTCAGGAAAAGCTCCGCCTCCCGGCCAAAGTCGCCGGTGCGCTGGTCGCCCGCCTCAAGATCATGTGCAACCTGGACATCGCGGAGCGCCGCCTGCCCCAGGACGGCCGCATTGTCTTCAAGCAGTATAACAAAAAGAACATCGACATCGACCTTCGCGTCTCCACCGCGCCCCTCAACCACGGCGAGGGCGTGGTCATGCGTATTCTCGACAAGCAGAAGTCCACGCTGCCGCTCCCGGCGCTCGGCTTCACCGAGGCCAACCTCGCCAAATACCGCGACTGCATCCGCCAGCCCTACGGCATGATTCTGCACTGCGGCCCGACCGGCTCCGGCAAGTCCATGACGCTTTACTCGGCGCTCAACGAGGTGAACACACCCGACGTGGTCATCCGCACGGCCGAGGATCCGATTGAATACACGCTGCCCGGCATCAACCAGATGCAGATGCACCGGCAGATCGGGCTCACCTTCGCCGCCGCGCTCCGCGCCTTCCTGCGCCAGGACCCCGACATCATCCTCGTCGGCGAAATTCGTGACAAGGAGACGGCGAACATCGCCGTCGAGGCCGCGCTCACCGGCCACATGCTCATTTCCACGCTTCACACCAACGACGCCCCGAGCACCGTCGCCCGCCTCACCGACATGGGCATCGAGCCGTTCATGATCTCGTCCTCGCTGGTCTGCGTATGCGCCCAGCGCCTCATGCGCCGCGTGTGCAAGGTCTGCCGCGTCGCCTACGAGCCCGAGGGCCGGGAGAAGGACATGCTCATGCGCGCCATCGGCTGGTCGGGCCAGATCTACAAGGCCAACCCCAAGGGCTGCTCCAAGTGCAACAGCACGGGCTACAAGGGCCGCATCGGTATCCACGAGCTGATGGTGACCAACGAGGAGCTGATCGAGGCCATCAACAAGGAGGCCGAGACCTCCGAGATCAAACGCCTCGCCATGAAGGGCGGCATGAAGACGCTTCACCAGGACAGCATGATGAAGGTGAAGGAAGGCATGAGCAGCATGGCCGAGGCCATCAGCACCGTCCCGCAGGACATGGAGCTCCGCGAGGGCGCCATCGTGCGCTGAGGACTTGAATCATTCTCGTTCTCTTACTCCTTCTCGTTCTCCAGTCAGCAAACGAGAGAATGAGAATGAGTACGATTCAGAGAACGAGTCATGGTGGCTGATCATCTTTCCGCGTTACTTATGATCGCTGTTACGCAAGCCTTGGCCGTAGCCGACCCCGAACCGCCTCGCGCCAAGGTCGCCAAGGGCGCAACGGTGGCCGGGCTGGATAAGTTTGGGAACCTTGGCGTCCGTTGCGCTCTTGGCGCGAGGCCAATCTGCTCGGGACTTGTCTCCTATCCGCGTTCATCAGCGTAATCCGCGGCAAATGAATTACTGGCCAGAATTCCTAACCATCGTCATGGCGCACGCGCTGGCTGTCGCCAGCCCGGGGCCGGATTTCGCCATCGTGCTCCGCCAGAGCCTCCGCCACGGCCGCCGCACTGCCGTCTGGACCAGCGTCGGAATCGGCTGCGGGCTCTCAATCCACATCACCTACTGCCTGCTAGGTCTCGGTCTATTCCTGCAGCACTCCGCCGTCGCGCTCACCACGGTCAAATGGCTCGGCGCGGCCTACCTCGCTTGGGTCGGTGTGCAGGCGCTTCGCGCGAAGCCGCGCGAGGCGGATGTCGATGTAGGTCGGGCTTTACGCCCGACAGGCTCGGAGGATGTCGGGGATAAACCCCGACCTACCGTGATGACGCCCACGGCCCACGCGGCCTGGACCACCGGCTTCCTCGTCAACGTCCTCAACCCCAAGGCGGCTCTCTTCTTCATCGCCCTGTTCCCGCTGGCGGTGAGCGTCACTACACCCATGTGGATCCAGGTCGGCTACGGCGTATGGATGACGGTCACGACGGTGCTCTGGTTCAGTTTCGTGTCAGTGATATTCACAAAGGCCCAGGTGCGCCAGAGCTTCCTCCGCCACGGCCACTGGATTGACCGCGCGCTCGGCGTGGTCTTCCTCGGCTTCGCCGCGAGCCTGGCGTTTACCTCGCTCAGATGAGGTGACTATTTCTGTCGGGCAGTCTTCTTGGGTGCGCCGGTCAATGCGTAGCTGGTCACCAATGAATCGGTCTGATGACTGACGAAATCGGACTCAGGAAAGCGGGAATGGCATTTGGTGCAGGACACCACTACTGTCCGGCAGCATGAACCTTCACGAGAACAGATTAGGAACGTCGTTGTCATGAGTGGTTGGAGTGAAGTCCATGGCTTGTCTGGCAAAGAGTTCCGGCAGAGGTGTTTTCTCGAATGGCGTGACGCTGATGAC
>JANYDW010000049.1 GCA_025363455.1 Oleiharenicola sp.
ACACCGAGAAAACGCCGCCAAAGCGTGCGGACCGCGCCGAAACCGACGCGAAAACCAGGCGCGCAGCTCGCGCTCGCGGCCCCAAAACTCCCGGCGGAGCACTAGAAGCTCAAATCGGGCGGTTTTTCAGCAGCCTGCTAAATAAAGATTGCTACTGGCCTGATAGGTCAAGTCGCCGTCGAAACCGCGGGAAATAACACCGGGAATGAGGACGTTCGGATTCAACGGGTCGACCGGGGACGACGGCACGGTGTTATTCTGCTGTTGCACGTCGAAGTAAGAGATGTTCGCGGTCAGCTTTTTGTTGAGCAAGGTGGTCTTCACACCGACTTCCCTCTGCTTGCCAGCCTTGGGCGGGAGCGGACCGGAAACGCCGTTGCGCAGACCGACGCCGTTCAGCGCGAAGTTCTCGTTGTAACCGTAGAAGAGGTTGATGCCGTCGACCACCTTGTACACGACGCCGTACTGCTTGAGGTTCTTGTATACGGTGAAAAGGGCGGGGTTGTACACGCTGGTGAGCCGATTGAGCGTGGAACGCGAGGCGCGGCTGCGCGTGACGCCGTACGAGAGAATCAGCTTGTCGTTGAAAACCTTGAAATTCTCCAGGGCATAGACGCGAGCCAGTGCGTCGGTGTTTTCCGTCCAACCCGATTTCGCGGCGTAGTTGACCGTGACGGTCGGCGCCGTCTTGTTGAACGGATCCCACGGCGACGAGGTGCCCGCGTAGGTGAACGTGGAATTGGGGTTGTCCCGCAGTTCGCTGCCGAGCAGCAAATTGTGGTTCACAACCCCGGTCTTGAAGTTGAAGTTCAGATCGGTCTGCACGTCGTTGTAGCGATTGATCTGGTCATCCGCCGTCGTCGTGCGGGGATAAGCCCCGCCGGTATAGGTCGTGGGCGACGTCGCGGCGTTCCACGCGCGCCCACCGTCGTTCCAGGTGTTGGCGAGCGATTCTTGGCGATCGGCCCGGTCATACGCGTTCATGGCGGAGATGCGCAAAGCCACGTACTCGTTCAGGCGGCTGGTGAAATTAACCCAAAGGCGGCGCACATTGTCGTGGCGCCAGTTGAAGGGGGCGTCTTCAGAAGCAGAGCGCGTGTTCGGCACATTCCAGACCTGGAGCGTACGGGGATCGAGCATCAGGCCGTTGTAAGAGGGCCAGCTGGTTTTGACGTAAATTCCTTTGATCTCCACTTTCGTGTCGGCGGAAAACTGATAGCTGAGCGACGGCATCAGCGTCATCCGGTGCATGTAGGTCGCATCGTAAAAGCCGTCCGAAAATTGCATGGCGCCAATCATGCGATAGAGGAGGTTTTTGTTGCCCAAAACCTTTCCGGTGCTATCGAACGAGACGCGATTCGCTTCGTAGATGCCGGTCTGCACGCTGACCGTGGTCGAGGCATCGGAGCTCGGGCTCTTGGTGATCTTGTTGATCAAACCGCCCGGCGACCCGTCGGCGGCGAGAAAAATACTGGATGGTCCCTTGATGATCTCGAAGCGCTCGAAGGCGATGGAATCGACCACGGACGCGGCGGTCGGCGCGAAACTATCCGTGTAGTCGCCGTCACCCGTGAAGCCGCGGATGGCGAGGCGGCCGGGGGTCCAGTTGAGCGCGCCATTTTGGGCGCCACCGGTGTAATTCAACACATCGGCCATGTTGAACGGATTGACCGCTTTCAGGAAGGAGTTGTTAAGCACCTTCACCGATTGGGGCAGTTCCCCGATGTCCACTGCGATGCGCGTCGAGCTCAGGGCGGATTTGCCGACATAACCGGTGTCTTTTTCCGCGTTGATGGAAAAGACCGGGAGTTCGACGATCTCTTCCTTGGAGGCGTCGGCCGGAGGAGTGGTAGCGGCGGTGGTTTGGGCGACCAGCGAAAGCGGAGCAACGAGCGCCGCGATAACGAACGGGGTAATGTAACGGAGTTTCATGCTTGCGTGGGGTTAGACAGAACAAGGCAAACCGACCGCGCGGTTGGGGGTGGTGCGGCCGGCAGACGGGATCATGCTGATTGCGGGGTTGCCTACCAGCCCAAGGTTTACTTAACCGTTTAGTTCAAATGTCGCGCACCCGCCCTACCCTGCGCAGCCTCGCCGCCGAAGCGGGGGTGAGCCTCACTACCATGTCGTTTGCGCTGCGCGACAGCCGCGAAGTGTCGGCCGCGACCCGCGAGCGCCTGCAGCGGCTGGCCCGGGCCCGGGGCTACCGGAGAAACCCGCTCGTCGGGGCACTGTTTTCCCAAGTCCGGGCCCACAAGCCGCGGGGCGATCACCATGTGATCGCCTACCTCAACACCTGGTGGCCGAAGCCGGTGTGGGAGACCTGCAACACCAAGACCGGCCAGTTCCGGGGGGCCGCCCAACGCGCCACGGAACTCGGCTTCCACCTCGAAAATTTCTGGCTGCACGAGCCCGGCATGACCCCGACGCGTCTGGCACAAATCCTCAAGGCGCGCGGGATTCGCGGCGTCCTGATCGGCCCCCTCCAAAATCAAGCTGCGGCGATCCACTTTCCCTGGCAGGATTTTGCCCTCGCGACGCTCGGTTACAGCCTGCACGCGCCGGCGGTGTCGCGCGCCTGCCATGCGCATTTCCGCGGGATGTATCGGGCGATGGATGAGCTGATCGCCCGCGGGTACGGACGCATTGGCTATGTGACCTCCCGGGATTTCGAGGAGCGTGTGAATTCGCTCTGGGGTGCGGCCTTTCGCTTCAACCAGCACCGCCTCGCGGCGAAGCATCGCATCGAGCCGCTGGTCTTCGCCGGCGAGGCGGAATCCGGGGTTCTGCAGCGCTGGCTGGTGGAGGCGCGGCCTGATGCGATCGTCAATGCGCTACCCGGAGTGTTCGAGCAGATGTCTGCGCTTGGAGCACGACCGCCGGCCCACATCGGTTTCGTCCATCTCGATCTCCCCACCCACCTGAAGACGGCGAAGGTCACCGGGGTTGACCAGCTTTGGGAAATCGTCGGTGCCGGTGCGTTCGATCTCATCGCGAGCCAGCTTTACACGAACGCGTACGGGGTGCCGCCCCACCCGGTCACGCATCTTATCGAAGGGGCCTGGATCGAGGGAACCACCGTGGCCGGCGTCGCGAGGGGGGCGCACCAAGCTCCCGCCTGAATTGTTCAGCGCCGGCTCCTGGCTACCGTTTCGTTGGCCGCGCCAGGCACGTCGACCACCCGGGCACTGGGTCAGTTTGGTTCGATCGATGGTTTGGATGGGTCGGCGCTTGCGCCGACCTCACACGCGAGGTCGCCGCAAGCGGCGACTCTACATTCGATCCATCAAACTGACCCACTACCACCATCCGGGAGTGATCGCGTGCGAAGATCCGCCGGTCGCGGTTGGTTGGCCCTCGGCATGGTTGGGGTCCTGAGTGGTTCGGCGCTGCTCACCACCCTGAGCGCTGTCGAACGGGCTTGTCGAACGGAGAGCCCGACCCTTGTTGCTCCAAAAGCTGTCAGGAGGCAATTTCGGTCTGGGCTGGATTTCGTTTGCCGCGGGGCGGGCCGGACACACGAATCGCAGCCATGGGGTGGGAAGTTAAGTTCCAACAGGGGGTCAACCTGCCGCAAATCGGCTGGTGGCTGGATGCACAGAAATCGCAGATGCGGTCCTTCGTTTCCCATGCCCACTCGGATCACATTGCTTCGCACCGGGAGATCGTCGCCACGCGCGCCACGGCCAGCCTGATGCGGCTTCGCATATCGGGCCGGCGGCAGGAGACCATTCTCGAGTACGGCCAAGCTTGGGACGCTGAGTTTGGCTGCGAGTTCAAGCTTCATCCCGCCGGCCATATCCTCGGCTCGGCCATGCTCCAGGCCACGAACGAACATGGGAGCCTGCTCTACACCGGCGACTTCAAACTCCGCCCCAGTCTCGCCGCCGAGCCCTGCGTCGCCCCCCGCGCGGACGTGCTCATCATGGAGACGACGTTCGGATTGCCGCGTTATGTTTTTCCCCCGCCAGAGCAGATTGAGCGCGAGATCGTGGATTTCTGCCGCACCGCGCTAGCGGACAAGATCACGCCGGTGCTCTACGCCTACAGCTTGGGCAAGACCCAGGAGCTACTCCAGATCGTCGGCTGCGCGGGTCTGCCGGTCATGCTGCACGTCCACGGCTACCGCCTGACCCAGCGCTATGCCGAGCTCGGGATGAAACTCCCGCGATTCGCCCCGCTCGACCCCGGCAACTATGCGGGCTACGTCATCATTGCGCCGCCGATGTCCGGCCAGTCAGAACCGCTGACCTGGATTAATCCGAAGCGCACCGCCGTGGCGACGGGCTGGGCGCTCGATGGCAGCGCGAAATATCAATACGGCTGCGACGCAGCCTTCCCCCTGTCCGATCACGCCGACTTCCCCGACCTGCTGGCTTTCGTCGACCAGGTGCAGCCTAAGATCGTCTACACTCTTCACGGCTTCGCCAAGGAGTTTGCTGCCACCTTGCGGGCGCGCGGCATCGAAGCCTGGGCCATCGGCCAGCAGAACCAGATGGATCTGGCACTGTGAAGCCAATCGAGGTTGCCCGCGAATGACGCCAATTTACGCGAAATGTGACCTGGGCCAAACCGTAGCAGCGGCGGTAACTCCGCTGGCCATCCGTGTCAGCACGGCAGCTACTTTCCGCCATTCGTGCCGATTCGCGTGATTAGCGGGAGGTTCTCCACCAAATCCTCGACGCGCACCGCACCTTTGCCCATGGGTGATGTCAGCAAAGCCGTGAAACACTTTTCCCTCCTCCTCTGCCTGCCGAGTCTGGCCCTGGCCGCGCCCTTCGTCGCCATCAAGGATGGCGAAAGCTTCACCTACAAGGTCGGCTTCGGCATCTTCATGCATGCTGGCGAAATCGTGGTCACCGGCCAGAACGATGCGACCGCCGGCCATGATTTCATCGACATCACGGCGACTACTTCCACCCGGGGATTCGTGCGCGGTTTCTACCCGTATGACAATAGTGCCGTGGCCCTCATCGACCGGCCGACCGGCCGGTTGCTGAGCGTGAAGGAAACCGGCTCTGACCCCAAGCGGGCCATCGACAGCGAATTCCTCATCGACTACGCCAAGCGCCACGGCACCTACTCGGACCGCGTGCGTGCTGAGCGCAGCTTGGAGATTCCGTTGCCCGAAGGCGGCGACCCCATCGACCTCATCAGCGCCCTGGTCCAGACCCGGGACTGGAATCTCAAGCCCGGGGAAAAACGCGACGTGGTCGTGCAGTTCGCCCGGGATTTTTATGCCATCTCGATCCAGGCTGAGGGCTACGAGCAGGTCCACACCCCCATGGGCGAATACAAGACCCTCGTGCTCGTCCCGCGCATGGAGAAGGACCCGAAAGGCCTTTTCAAAAAAGGCGGCCAGATCAAGGTCTGGATCGCGCAGGACGGCAGCCGGCTGCCGGTGAAAATGCAGCTGAAGTTGAATTTCGGCACCGCCTCATTGTCGTTGAGCAGCTACAAGGCGCCGGTGAAATAATGATAGGGCGCGGACTCCGCTCCACGCCTATCAATCACGGCGGCGAACGGAGTCGCCGCCCTACCCCTCGATCCAGAATCGCCACGACTTGGCCGCCCACACCGGACCCGCATAGTCCACACCGATGCGCGGACCGGACTTGATGCTCCCACGCGGTGGCACGAGGCCGTGATCCTGCAGATGCAGGCCGGCAGCGCGCGTCGCGAGCGCACCATTCAACTTTCTGTCGATGCTCAGCCGCTTGGTCACGCGTCCAGGGCCACTCACGGTCTCCAAGCCGCGAACCAAGATCGCCGCCGGATAATCTGCGGGGCCGGTCACGAGATTCAGCATCTCGTGCACGCCGTAGCAGAGGTAGACATACCAACGTCCACCCGACTGATACATGATCTCCGTGCGCTTCGTCCGCCCCTTGCTCGCATGGCAGGCGAGGTCTTTTTCACCGACGTAGGCCTCGACGTCGGTGATTGTTGCTGTGACCCGGCCCGACGACGTCGTCCGTACTAAGACCTTGCCCAGTAGCCACCTTGCCAAGGCAAGGGTGTTTTTGCCCTGAAATTCGGCCGGTTTGATCACGCGTCGCATCCGGATTGCCTAAAAGGCCAAAACCGGGCTCGCAAGCCGCCTCTCGCTGCGCAGAATTTGGCAAGGTGCAGGGATTTATCACGCAAAGTAAATAAAGCCTTGATTACCCCTGCCCGACTCCCCTTATTTCGCCCCTTTGAACTTATGAAAGCCACTATTAAAACACAGGGGAAGCAGTTCTCGGTTAGCGAGGGCGATATCCTCATTGTGGACCGCTATCCCAAGACGGAAGCCGGTTCCACCGTCGAGATTAACGAGGTCCTCGCTGCGGGCGAGGGTGAGAATTTCCGGGTCGGCACCCCTTTCCTCTCCGGCGCCTCTGTCAAGGCCAAGGTCTTGGAGAACAAACGCTCCAAGAAGGTCATCGTTTTCAAGAAGAAGAAGCGCAAGGGCATGGAGCGCAAGCGCGGCCACCGCCAAGAGCTCTCTGTCATCAAGATCGAGTCCATCACCGTTTAAGCACCCACTGCCATGGCACATAAAACAGGTCAGAAATCCTCCAGCAACGGTCGCGACAGCCACTCGAAGCGTCTGGGCGTGAAACTTTTCGGCGGCCAGAAAGTCCTCGCCGGCGGCATCATCGTCCGTCAGCGCGGTTCCAAGCATCACCCCGGCAAGGGCGTCGGCGTCGGTCGCGATTGGACGCTGTTCGCGTTGCGCGATGGCACGGTCGAGTTCGACAAAGCTCACCGCAAGGTGAACGTGGTCTGAGCTGGCCAGCCGCTCCACTTCTCAACGCAGCCCACGGGCTGCGTTTTTTGTTTTGTTGGATCGAGCTGTAGGGCGGGGTCTCCGAACCCCGCCTTCATTGCACCAGGCGGGATTTGGAAATCCCGCCCTACAACAAGGCATACTTGCCCCATCCCGTTCCTTTATTTTCACTCTCCCCATGTCCGAGCGACTCAAAGATCTCCAGCGCCAGCGCGCCCTCGCGCAGGAGCAGATGGCGTGGCTCGACCGGGAGATTGCCCGGGAAACAGGAGCGCAGGTGCCACCGCCTCCTGCTCCTATTACCCGGGCGGCAGCGTTGCAGCCGGCCATGCCTTCCAGCGCCGACGGGGATGCGATCATGGCGCGATATCAAGACCCAGGTCGTTCAGTTCACTCCGAGACCAAGCGCGGCTGTTTCCTCTATTTCTTCGTGGCCCTCGGCGCGGTGGCACTGGGCGTGATCGCCTTCTGGTTCCTGCGATATCGGTAATCGACACTTTGCTGGAGGGCACGCGTCTCTGCGTGCCGTCTACCGTCTACAAGGCGGCCCGCAGGGACGCGGGCCCTCCGCTAGGAACTCGCCGAAGTCTCGGGCAACGCTGACTGTTGCAGGGTCATCTGCTGCTCCTCGGTCTCTTCCAAGCCCATGTCGGAATCTCCTGCGGCCCGAGGATTGGCCGAAGTCTGGAGCCAGGCATCGATCTGCCGGGGCGAAAGCACGTCGGACGATGGCAGCTCATCAAGCGACTTGATGCCCACGAATTCGAGGAAGGTGTCAGTTGTGCCGTATTGGATCGGCCGTCCGGGCAGGTCTGCCCGGCCGACGATGTAGACCAGATCACGCTCGAGGAGCTTGGTCAGGCCAGCCTCGGCCGAGACGCCGCGGATCTGCTCAATCGCTGCCCGCGTCACGGGCTGTCGATAAGCGATGACCGCCATCGTCTCAAGTGACGAGGGGCTCAGGCGCACCGGTGGCGGCTCGTTACGCAGCAGACGTACCCAGCGGGCGAAACGCGGATGCGTCACCAGCCGCCAGCCCGTGGCGCCCTCGATCAGCAGGGTTTCGCTGTCCGCAGCCCTCAGCTCGAGCGATATGGTATCCATGACCTCGCGGATCTGCGCGGCGGTAATCAAAGTTGGAACGTCACGATAGAATTCTTCGTCTTCAGCCGGCATCGGAATGACCGGCTCGGCGGGCTCGATTCCCGCAGCGGTCGCTTCGGGATTGCTTCCTTGCTCCTTGCTCCCTTCTCCCTGCTCGTCCAGCAGCGGCAGCGCCATGGCGCTTTCATGGAAACGGCTCACCGCCGTTTGGATGTCTTTGACGGAAAGCGGACCGTTCGAGGCGAACAGCATCACTTTTAATACGCGCTTAAGATCGAAGGCCATGCTTGAAGCTCCCAGTGAGCCGGCCCGCCCACGCCAAGCAATCCCGAAAATCCGCCTTTGGTGGTCGTCGGTTTCCATACCGACGACGGGTGGTCGCCGATGTGGAAATCGGCGACCACCGCTTACGCCCCTTTTCAGGCTAGCCGCCGCCCCCCGCCCCGGCTAGTCATGTCCGCCTATGACCTGGGACCGCTTCAAGTCGCTTTATTACACCAATGCCCGGCTCGGCCTTTCGCTCGACGTCAGTCGCATGCCTTTCCCCGACGATTTTCTCACCGGCATGCAGCCCAAGCTCTCGCTGGCGCTCGCCGAAATGGCTGCCCTCGAGGGCGGGGCCATCGCCAACCCCGATGAAAACCGCATGGTCGGGCATTACTGGCTGCGCAATCCCGAGTTGGCGCCGACCGCCGAGTTGCGCACCGCCATCACTTCCACCCTCGAAGCCATCAAGGCCTTCACCGCCAAGGTGCACAAGGGCGAGATCGCGGCCCCAGCGGGCAAGTTCAAGGATGTCCTCGTCATCGGCATCGGCGGCTCCGCTCTCGGGCCGCAGCTTGTCAGTCATGCCCTCGGCCGGATCAAGGGCGGCCGCGACAAGATGCGCGTCAGCTTTTTCGACAACACCGATCCCGACGGCATGGACTACGTGCTCAAGGAACTCGGCAGTCGCCTAAAGCAGACGCTCGTCCTAGTTATTTCCAAGTCCGGCGGCACGGCCGAAACCCGCAACGGCATGCTCGAGACCCAAGCTGTCTTCAAGGCCGCCGGGCTCGACTACGCGAAACAGTTCGTCGCCGTCACCGGCGAAGGCTCGAAGCTCGACCAGGTTGCCGTGAAGGAAGGCTGGCTCGCCCGTTTCCCGATGTGGGACTGGGTCGGTGGCCGCACCTCCGAGCTTTGCGCCGTGGGACTGCTCCCCGCCGCCCTGCAGGGCATCAAGATCGACCAGATGCTCGCGGGCGCCGCCGCCATGGACGAGGTCACGCGCAAGAAAGCCCTCCGCGACAACCCCGCCGCCCTTCTCGCCTTGATGTGGTATTGGGCCACCGATGGCCGGGGCTCCAAGGACATGGTCGTCCTCCCCTACAAAGATCGTTTCCTGCTTTTCTCCCGCTATCTCCAGCAGCTCGTCATGGAGTCGCTCGGCAAGGAACTCGATCTCAAGGGCAACGTCGTGAACCAGGGCATCGCCGTCTACGGCAACAAGGGCTCGACCGACCAGCATGCCTACGTCCAGCAGCTCCGCGAGGGCGTGAACAATTTCTTCGTCACCTTCATCGAGGTGCTCAAGGACCGCGCCGGCGACGAATCCATGGAAGTCGAACCAGGCGTCACCAGCGGTGACTTCTTGCAGGGCTTCTTCCTCGGCACCCGCGACGCCCTCACTGAGAAGAGCCGCCACTCCATCACGATCACGGTCAGCGAGGTTTCGCCCCGTTCGCTTGGCCAGCTGATCGCCCTCTACGAGCGCGCGGTCGGCCTCTATGCCTCGCTCGTCGGCATCAACGCCTACCACCAACCTGGCGTCGAGGCGGGCAAGAAGGCCGCGGGCGGCGTCATTACCCTCAAGCTCAAGATGGCCGCCGCCCTCCAGGCAGCCAATGGCCGCGAATTCACCGCCGAGACCCTCGCCGCCCAGATTGGCGCGCCCGACAAGACAGAGACTGTCTTCAAGGTGTTGGAGCACATGGCCGCCAACCCCGGCAGCAAGATCGCCAAGACCGTGCGCAAGCCTTGGTCCGACTCGACTTACGCCTGGAAAGCCTGATTTCCCTCCGACCGGGTTCGGTACCATAGATTTTCGCCACCAAAGCATATGAGAACGTATGCACGGCAATTCAGTTGCTGGGTTATGATTGGCGGACTGCTGGCCGCCAGTCCGCTATGGGCTGCGGATATCACACCCGCAACGCGGAAGGACATCGTCGTTTTCCCACCGCCGAAAGACGAAATTTTCGTGCCGGAACAATACCGCGGCATTCATGAAGTCATTCCGAACCGATACTACGAATCCAAGGAAGAGATGGAGAAGGACCCCGACGTCAACAAGCCTGAGAAGGTTAACTTTACCCTGGAGTACCGCGGAGGCTTTCTTCGGGGCTGGCGGGATTTCCTGGAGTGGTTTCACCACGGGGATTTCGATCTCGACGAAATGATGAACCCGGAACGTATTCCGATAGCTCCTTTCTCGACGGGAGGACCTAGCGCGTATTACCCGGGTCAGAGGGCAGGCGCACTGGCGTGCCGCGATGAGCTGCTGGCGCTGGCCAGGAAACGTAGCCTCACTTTTCTACCTGCCCGTCCCGCTTGGTTGAAAAAACTCGTGGCCGCCGGCGGTTCGAATTCCGAACTGAATGTGGCCGGCAACCCCACTTACGTTTCCTGGTCCTCCACGTCACGAAACCAGCCAATCAGCGATGATGACCTGAAGTTACTCGGGGAGATTCCCATGGCGGACGTGAAGCGGCTGAGCTTCACTGGCATTGCAATCACGGATGCCGGCCTCGCCAGCCTTCCGCCAATGCCGCAGCTCACGCATTTGGAAATCAATGGCACGGGCCTCACCGGTGCCGGCCTCGCCAATATTCCGCCGATGCCGCAGCTAACCCATCTGGAACTCAATGGAGATCTCACTTCCGCCGGCATCGCTAGGTTGCCAGCGATGCCGCAACTAACCCATCTAGTGCTCGGTGGAAGCAAACTCACCGGTACCTGCTTGCATACCTTGGATCGATTTTCCCGGTTGACGAACCTATCCGTAGTGGACCTGCGGAGTGTGACGGCCGGGGATTTTGATGCAGTGCAAAAACTCTCCGGGCTTGAGTCGCTTGATCTCTGTGCGGTTGAAATCGGAGATGACGCCATACCCATCTTTTTGGCTCTGCCAAAGCTGACCGATCTTCATTTGAACTGGGCCTATGATGGGTCTCGGGGGGCAAAACTAAGTTCGAGCGCGATTGCGAGACTGGGCGGCTGCAGCCATTTGAAAGTGCTGATACTAAGTGGCTGTGCTGTGGATGATGCCTCGCTGCGGGCAATCTCTGTGGGCCTCCATGACCTGAGGGTCCTCTCTCTCGCCAAAACGCTGGTTACCGACGAGTCGATCTGCTCTATCCAAAAATTGCAGCAACTGGAGTCACTGTCGCTTTCTCATACGCGAGTGACCGATGCAGGCATTGCTGCCCTGGCGTCACACCCCTCCATTAAGACGCTTGTGTTGGACGACACCCGGATCAGCGACCAGGCCCTGACCACGTTGGCCACCCTGCCCAAAATAAAGGAAATCTATGTTCTGCGAGGCCAACTTAGTGAAAAGGCCCTGGCCGCTTTTAGAGTGGGGAAACCCGGCGTCCAAGTGATGCAATTCAAGGACTAGCGGACAATCTACTCCCCCACGGAACCTCCTTCCCTTTCGCCCGTCCCACCTGAAACGACAGTTGCAGACCGCCCAGATAGTCGTATTAACCCACTTAGCCATGTCCTCCCCGCGCAAATCTCTCTTTGCCTTCCTCCTCGCGCTCGCGCTCCTTGCCCTCTCCGGCTGCGTCGACACGAAGCAGGATTCGTCCATTCCGTGGAGCCGCCCCGCCACGTGGGAAGGCCGCATCCCCGGCATGACCGGCAATTAAGCGACCGCTGCCCTGCAGCCGACCCCGTGCCGGCATGAACGCGCCAGCCGCCAACCCCTCGCTGACGCCCCAGCCCGGCCACCTCTACGTGGTGGCTACGCCCATTGGCAACCTCGCCGACCTCACCGACCGCGCGCGGGCCATCCTTGCGGCCGTCGATCTCGTCGCCTGCGAGGATACCCGCACCACCGGCGCGATGCTCAACCGCCTCGGCCTGCACCGCGAGCTCGCCGCCTATCACGAGCACAACGAGACCGAGGCGGCCGATCGCCTCGCCGACTTCATCGCCTCAGGCAAATCTCTCGCCGTCGTCAGTGATGCCGGCACGCCTGGCCTGAGCGACCCGGGTTTCCGTCTCGTCCGCGCCTGCCGGCGCCGCGGGTTGCCGGTCGTTCCCGTCCCCGGACCCAGCGCCCTCACCGCTGTGCTCTCCGCTGCCGGCTTGCCCACCAACGGCTTTCTCTTTGCCGGTTTCCTGCCGCCGAAGTCAGCCGCCAGGGTCGCGTTCCTCACCAAATACCGCGATTTTGACTACACTCTCGCTCTCTATGAAAGCTGCCACCGCATTGACAAGTTCGCTGCCGAAATCGTCGAGGTGCTCGGACCCGGCCGCGTCATCTGCATCGCGAAGGAGGTCACCAAGCTCCACGAGACCTTCCTCGTCGGCCTCGCCGCCGACGTGCAGGCGAAGCTCCTCGCCGGCAGTCTGAAAGGCGAGTTCGTCGTCCTGATCGCCCCGAAGGACTTCACCCTTTAGGCGCCACGGATTTCACTTATAAGTAGACATGCGAAGGCCGGAGAGACACGAATTTCACGAAGCTTCACGAATTTAGTGGATCAACCTCTCATAAACTAATCCGGGATAATTTGTGCAATTCGTGTCACACCTTCATCTGTAAGTCTCCATGTCATCCGTGACTAAAAACCCTTCCGTCGCTGTCATCGATATCGGCAGCAATTCCATCAAGGTCCTGATCGCGGCGCGGGCCGTCACCGGGCAACTCCGGTCCGTCAAGGCCCGCACGCTGGACGCCCGCATCAGCGCCGGCATCAGCTCGGACAAGCCCACTCTCAGCGAGGATGGCATGACCCGCGGCCTGGGCGCCGTCCGCGAGCTGCTGTCTGAAGCGAGCGAATACGGACCGAAGAAAACCATCCTCGTGGCTACAAGTGCGGTGCGCGATGCCACCAATGGCGCGACTTTCCGTCAACGCGTCAAGGCTGCCACCAAGCAGGATATCCGGGTCCTCACCGGCGAGGAGGAAGCCAACTACATCGGGCGCGGGCTGACCTGTGATCCCGAGCTGGAGGAACTGCAGGATTTCTACGTCTTCGACCTTGGCGGTGGCAGCCTTGAGTGCCTCGCGTTTAAAAAGCGCAAGATCACCCAGGCCGTCAGCCTGCAACTCGGCTGTGTGCGACTGACCGAGAAGTTTTTCAAGAATCCCGCCGCACCTCTGACGGTCGAGGAAACGACCACCTTGGCCAAGCACGTGCGCGACGAACTCAAGAAAAGCGGATTCAAGTTCGCCCTCACCGCCCCCGCGGCGGTCTTCACCGGTGGCAGCATGAGCACCGTCCGCGCCATCAAGGGCGCCCGCCACCAAATGCGCATGGAAGACACCCCGGCGATCATCGGCACGGACACCCTCGGCGAAATGCTCGACGAACTCGGTCCGCTAACCCTTGAACAGCGCAAGGCGCTCCCCGGCATGCCGGCCGCCCGCGCCGATGTGTTCCCCGCGGCGGTCATCACGATGGTAACGCTGGCGGACTACGCCCACGTCGACCGCTTCCATCACTCGCTGTATAACCTGCGCTGGGGCATCGCCGCCGAGACCCTGGATACATTGTAGGGCGGGGTCTCCGCACCCCGCCATGGCGAGAAGAAGGCGGGATTTGGAAATCCCGCCCTGCAGTTACCTGAACGCCGGCAGCTGCCGGTGGTCCGCGTCACATCTCGCCGCGTGTCCGACCAGCCGCCCACGCCGCATTGAGTATCTTGTCGCGCGCCAGGTCGGCGTTGTGCTGATCGCCCTTGGATTTTATCCGTTTCCGCAGATCGCTGATCATCGCCTTGAAATCCTTCGGTAACGGCGCCATCAGGTCCATGACCTTGCCGCTCACCGGATGCGCAAACACCAGGTGTTCGGCATGCAGCATCACGCGCGGCGGCACCGCCATCGCAGGATTTGGTTTCCACCCGTAGGTCGGATCGCCCAACAAAGGGTGACCGAGCGACTTCAGGTGCACGCGAATCTGATGTGTACGACCGGTGTGAATGCGACAACGCACCAGCGACGCTAATCCGCCAAATTTTTTTTCCACCACCCAATCGGTTTTGGAGGGACGCCCGCCCTCGCCCGTGGTCATCCGATGGCGATGCACCGGATGACGGCTGATGGCGCTGTCCACGGTGCCGCTGTCATCTTTCGGCACGCCGGATACCAGGGCCACATATTCCTTCTTGAGCGAGCGCGAGGCGAATTGATCCGACAAGGCGCGATGCGCGGCGTCGTTTTTGGCCACGACAATCAGCCCCGTGGTTTCCTTGTCGAGCCGGTGCACGATGCCCGGTCGCTCCACCCCGCCGATTCCGCTCAGGCTGCCGGCGCAATGCGCCAGCAAGGCGTGGACCATCGTGTCCTCCCCGGTGCCGACTCCCGGATGCACCACCATGCCTGCCGCCTTGTTGAGTACGATTAGGTGCTTGTCCTCAAAAATCACGTCGAGCGGAATCTTCACGGCCTTGATTTCGGCGAGTTTTACCTCGGGAAAACTGAATTCCAGCGACTGCCCGCTGCGTACGTCTCCGGCCTGGCTGATCACCCTGCCGTCGACCTTCACCAAGCCCGCCTCCAGCGCGCGCTGAAACGCCACCCGGCTGTGTTCGGGAAAGGCTTGCGCAAGCACTTTGTCGACGCGTTCGGCGCGGCGGTTGGGTGGAACGATATAGGAAGTGGATTGCAAGTGATCGGGATGGTGCATGGCAATCAATCGCCTGCAAGCAGGCTCCGGCAGCAATACTGGCAGGGCGGGACCGCTGGGCCCGCCGCTTCGACGACGTTCTGACGGCACGGCCAGCGGTCGCGCCCTACCTTGCAATCGCATCCAGCTGCTCCAACCAGGGTTTTTTCTGCGTCTCTGGCATGAGCGCCACCTCGAAGCCATTGCGCGCGAGCCGGACGAGTTCCCGGCGGCTGAACCCCCCTTTCTCCGCTAGTGCGACGTATTCATCGTTGATCCGGTTGCCAAAAGAAAGCGGGTCGTCGGTGCTGAGCGTGATCTTCACCCCCGCATCGAACAACCGACGGATGGGATGATTGGCCAGGCTGATTCCGGGCATCAGCTTGTGGTTGCTGATCGGACACATGTCGAGCGCGATGCCCCGCTCGATCAGTTCCCGCACCACGGCTGGGTTCTCCACGGCGCGCACTCCGTGCTCGATACGCGAAGGATGCAGCTCATCGATGACCTTCTTCACGAAATCTGCACCCATGAATTCGCCGGCGTGCGCCTTGGTATACTTCCCGGCCTGCCGCGCCGCTTCCCAGTAGGGCGCAGTCCACGGCTCCAGCGGGGCGTCCTCAAAGCCGTGCAGGTCGATGCCTGCAAGATCGCCCCATCCGAGCGCCTCCTCCAGCACGGGCATCATCTTCGGGCCGGCGCCGTTGTGGTGGATGCCAAGGAAGACCCGCACCTCAAGATCCTCTGGCACCGCGGTGCGAATCGCGGCCAGCACCTCGCGCCCGTTGAGCCCGCCAAACTCGATCACCGCCGAGGTGAAACTGGTTTCGAGATACTTCACGTTCTGCGCGACGAGGCGCGCGAAGATTACTTTCGCCGCCTCGTGGTAGCGCGCGGGCGAGTTGAACCAGGAAAAGGCCATGTCGCGCAGTTCCTTCTCGAAGTGGCCGAAGTCGCGAAACTTGAAATTGTGCGCCCAGGAGGGTGGCGGCTCGGCAAACTCCGGCCGGACCCGCCGCAGCAACTCGAGCGGCAGCGCCCCTTCGAGATGCAGATGCGTCTCCGTCTTCGGGAGCGACTGGGCGAAGGCAAGCAAGGCGGAATTGGGCGGTGGCATGTTGGTTGGTGGTGTAGGTCGGGCTTTACGCCCGACGCGTCGGGCGTGAAGCCCGACCTACATGGGTTACCCTTTCTTAAGAAGTTCAGCGGGATTCAGTTTCTTCAGTGCCGGCAGGACGAACAGGCCGTCCTTGCGGATAAGTTTCCCGTCAAACCAGATCTCGCCCCCGCCCCATTCCGGGCGCTGGATGCTGACCATGTCCCAGTGCACGACCGACTCGTTGCCGTTGCCGGCGCGCTCGTATGCCTTGCCGGGCGTGAAATGGAACGAGCCGGCGATCTTCTCATCGAAGAGGATGTCCCGCATCGGCTCCGTGATGTGCGGATTGAACCCGATGGCGAACTCCCCGATGTAGCGCGCGCCGGCGTCGGTATCGAGAATCTCGTTCAGGCGCTTCGTGTTGTTGGCGGTGGCCTCGATTATTTTGCCTTTCTTGAATACGAGCCGGATGTTGTCGAAAGCAGTGCCGAGATAGACGGTCGGCGCGTTGTATTGGATGAAGCCCTCGACGCTGTCCTTGATCGGGCAGGAAAAAACCTCGCCATCGGGGATGTTACGCAGGCCGCCGCAGGCCTCGGCGCCGATGCCCTTGATGGAGAACTTCAGGTCAGTGCCCGGGCCCTTGAGGTGCACCCGGTCGGTCTTGTTCATCAGGTCTTCGAGCGCCTTCATGCCCGGGCCATAGCGGCCGTAGTCGAAGGTGCAGACCTTGAAGTAGAAATCCTCAAAAGCCTCCGTGCTCATGCCCGCCTGCTGGGCCATGGCGCTGGAGGGCCAGCGGAGGACGACCCACTTGGTCTTGTTCACCCGGTAGTCGAGTACGGGCTTCATGAGCTTGGAGACAAGCTGGACCCGATCCGAGGGCACGTCGGACGTCTCGAAGATGTTGTCCGACCCGCGGGCCGCGATGTAGGCGTCCATCTTTTGCATCCGGGCCAGCTCGAGGTCGGCCGTGAGCTGGTATTGCTCCGCGCTGGCGCCCTTGAGCAGTTCGCGGGTGAGGCGGGCGCGCTGGAGATTGACGTAGGGAATCGCCCCGAGCGCCCGGGTGGCACGCACCAAGGCCAGCACGAAAGCGTCTGGCACATCGTAGGCGTCGATCAGCACGCGTTCGCCCTTTTTCAGTTCGCAGGAAAACCCGGTCAGCACCTCGGCCAGCCGGACATAACGGGGATCGGTCATGGAGTGACTTTCGAGACGACCGGGAGCGCGTTCAATCTCAAAGGTAGGGCGCGGACTCCGTTCCGCGCCGCTCAGGATGACCGCTCTCTGAATGTGGGAGGGGCTTTATGCCCCGACTTCTTCCTTCGCAAAAACAATGTCGGGGCGTAAAGCCCCTCCCACATTCTGATGCAGACCGCGGCGGCGAAGGGACTCACCGCCCTACCACCTCATTCCGGCGACGCCGTTGCCACCAGCGGTTCGCCGCGAGGGAAACAGATCTTCCCCACCGCCTCGTCGAAATCCTTGGCTCCGCGTAGAATTTCAATTTCCAGTCGGAGGTAATAGCACGGCACGGGTATTTTCCGGGTCGCGTCGAGGCGCACGGCGTCCTTTTCCGTCGTGATGAGCAGCTCCACTTTCGTTTTCAGGGCCTCGGCAAAAACCGTGGCAAGGTCGTCTGAGGTGAACCGATGGTGGTCGAGAAAGCGCCGGGTGTAGTCCAGTTTCGCCCCCGTCTCGCGCAGGAAGGCCTCAAAGCTCTCGGGCGCAGCAATGCCGCTGAAGGCGCCAATGTGTTTCCCCGCCAGTGCGCTTAGTGGCAGGCGCTCGTCGTGGCCGAGGCGCTGCAGGTATTGCGGCTTGTGCGCGCATTCGATGATCTCGGCCCCGGGATTGAACCGGTGGATCATGGCCTCGAGTTCGTCGTCGCGCACGCCCTTGGACTTGGTGAGAAATACATAGGACGCGCGTGTCAGGTGCTTGATCGGTTCGCGCAGGATGCCGCGCGGCAGCAGGTAACCGTTGCCGAAGGGGTTGGTCTTGTCGACCAGCAGAAGGTTGAGCCGGCCCTTGAGCGGGAGATATTGGAACCCGTCATCGAGCACGAGCGTGTCGCAGCCGAATTGCTTGATCGCGTATGCGCCGGCCTTCACGCGGTCCTTGTCCACCAGCACGACGATGCCCGGCAGGTTGCGGGCGAGCATGAACGGCTCGTCGCCGGCCAACTCGGAATCGAGCAGAACGGTGCGGCCGTCGCTCACGATGCGTGGCGGGGCGTCTTCGGTGTGATTCAGCCAGAACCACCATTTCTTCCAGATCGGCGGAGCCTTGCTCTTGTAGCCGCGACTGAGGATGGCCACTTTCCGGCCCCGGTCGTGGAGGGCGCGCGCGAATTTTTCCACGATCGGGGTCTTGCCCGTGCCGCCGACGGTCAGGTTACCGACCACCACGACAAGGCAGCCGAGCGGCTGGTCGCGCAGGATGCGATTGCGGTAGAGCCAGAGCCGGAGCTGCACAATCCCGCTGAACAGGTAGGAGCACACCTGCAGGAACGCCCCAAACAGCGTGGCCAGCGTCCCCTCCCTCCGGCCCATGATGACGTCGATCGCGAATTGCTCGATTTCATCGGCCTTATGACGGAACCAGCGGTGGGACATGAGCAAGATTGGCTTTGACGCTTGGGAGGGTGCGGGTTGTGAGTCTGTGCTAGCTGCTGGTCTTGTGACATGCAATACCGGCCCTCAAAATCTTCCATGAGCTACAAACTCTTCATTCCCGGACCGATCGCGGTCTCCGAAAAAACGCTGCGCGCAATGGCGCAACCGATGATTGGTCATCGCAGCACCGACTTCGTCGCCCTGTATCAATCGATTCAGCCGGACCTGCAGGCGCTGGTCTACACGCGCGATCCGGTCTGGCTCTCCACGAGCAGCGCCTTCGGCTCGATGGAAGGCGCCATCCGCAATCTCGTCAAAAAGAAGGTGCTGTGCTGCATGAACGGCGCCTTCGCCGACAAGTGGAACGACGTCGCCCTGCGCTGCGGCAAGCAGACGACCCCGCTGAAATTCGAATGGGGCCAGCCCGTCGACCCCGCCAAGGTGAAGGCGGAGCTGGCCACCGGCGCCTACGATGCGATCACGCTTATCCACAATGAGACCTCCTGCGGTTGCATGAGCGACCTCGCGGCCATCATGGCCGTCGTACGCGAGTTTCCCGAGGTTGTCTCCATCGTTGACACCGTCAGCTCCTTCAGCGCCCTGCCCATCAAAAAAGATGAGCTTGGCATCGACGTGTTCATCACCGGTTCGCAAAAAGCCCTCGCCCTGCCCCCCGGTTTGTCGCTCATTTCCGCTTCCAAAAAGGCGCTGGAGCGTGCCGCGTCCATCGCCGACCGTGGCTATTATTTCGACTTCGTCGAGTTCCAGAAGAACCACGAAAACGGCATGACCCCGAGCACGCCGGTCATCCCGCTCATCTACGCGCTGAAGTCCAAGCTCGCGGACATCAAGGCCGAGGGCGCCGACGTGCGCTACGCCCGCCATGCGCGCCTGAACCAGACGGTGCGGACCTGGGCGTTCGCGAAGGGCTTCAAGCTTTTCCCGAAGGAGGGCTACGGTTCCGTCACGCTCAATTGCTTCGCCAACACGCTCAATGTCGATCTGGCCGCGCTGAACAAGCTCCTCAAGTCGAAGCACCAGCTCGTCATCGACGGCGGCTACGGCAAGCTGAAGGGCACAACCTTCCGCATCTCGAACATGGGTGACGAAACCGATGAGACCATCGCTGCCCTGCTCAAGGCGATCGACTCCGCGTTGGCAGAGTTGGGCGGAAAGTGAGTTCCGGTTGTCGGATCCATTCGGTATCCGAAGCGCGCCACCTCGGCGCGCTTTTTTTGTGAGGAGGGGAGTTCGTGGATCCTTCGATGCGCTCAGGATGACGCCATGGAAACTGACCCTCAACTCCGTCATCCTGAGCGTAGCGAAGGATCCACGTGGTCATCAAACCATCCTGTGGCGAGATCAACCCACGCTGAATTCGTCGCCTCGATCAGCGTGATCTTCCGATGGCGCACCCACCCCTTGATCGCCTTCTCCCTATCGATGGCAGCCCTGACTCCGTGGAACTGCTCGAAGTACACGAGTCGGTTCACCCGATAGCGTTTCGTGAATCCGTCGTACGCATCCGTCTTGTGCTGCCACACGCGGCTTTGTAGATCGGTCGTGATGCCGACGTACAACGTATCGCTGCCGCGGCTAGCCAAAATATAAACCCAGGCACGTTTTTTCGTGGTGGCGGACATCAGTCTTGATTCGCGGATTCTTCGCTGCGCTCAGAATGACGATTCAAATAATAAGTCCAATCCCGCCATCCTGAGCGCAGCGCAGGATCCACGCCTTTCCTCTGTCACGCAACAGGCTCTCTTTCCCTCCCAAAATCGTAATTTTCCCGTAAGCATTTCCGCGATTCCTTGGTCGCGCGGAAAAAGTATTGCTTGATCTTCTCGACGGCGGGCCCTAACGGCTCGCCCCCACATGAAGTGTCTCATCATCGCCGAGAAGCCCTCCGTCGCCGCCGACCTCGCGCGCGCGCTGGGCAAGATCCCCAAGAAGGGCGAGCACTATGAGAACGACGAGTACGTGATCTCCTCGGCGGTCGGCCATCTGGTCGGGCTCCAGATGCCGGAGGACATCGACAAGAAGAAATACGGTTTCTGGCGACTTGAGACCCTGCCGATCATTCCCGATGAGTTCCAGCTCCAGCCTCTGCCCGAGGGCAAGGACCGCTTCGGCCAACTCAAGAAGCTGCTCGCCCGCAAGGACGTCACCTCTGTCATCAATGCCTGCGACGCCGGCCGCGAGGGCGAGCTGATCTTCACTTATATCTACCAGCTCACGAAGTGCAAAAAGCCGTTCAAGCGGCTCTGGATGTCGTCCATGACCAACGACGGCATCAACGCCGCGTTCAAGGCGCTGCGCACGGCCGAGTCGATGCAGGGCCTGGCCGACGCCGCCCGCTGCCGTAGCGAGAGCGACTGGCTGATCGGCATCAACGGCACCCGCGCCCTCACCAAACGCATGTTCGGCTCCCGCGCGGGTAACGTCGCTTCCGTCGGCCGCGTGCAGACCCCCACCCTCGGCATCGTCTACAACCGCGAGCTGGAAATCCGGAATTTCAAGCCCCGCGGCTACTGGCGCATCACGGCGAAATTCGCCGTCGCCAAAGGCGAGTACGAGGGCGTTTACCAGCGCCCCAATTTCAAGAAGGCCGAGGACGACGAACACGACCGCATCGACCGTCTCTGGGATCAGGTGAAGGCTGAGGCCATCCTCGCCGCCTGCTCCGGTCATCCCGCCGCCACGGTCAGCGAAGAGAAGAAAGGCAGTACTTCCGCCCCGCCACGCCTGTACGACCTCACCACCCTGCAGCGCGAGGCCAATGGCCGGTTCGGCTTTCCCGCCAAGCGCACGCTCCAGATCGCCCAAGCCCTCTACGAGCGTCACAAGATGATCACCTACCCGCGCACTGACTCCCGGGCGCTGCCCGAGGATTACATGCCGCTGGTGCGCGAGACACTGGGCAACCTGCATGGCGACTTGAAGATCCATGCCCAGCGCGTGCTCCAGTCCGGCTGGGTGCAGCCCAACAAGCGCATCTTTAACAACGCACAGGTCTCCGATCACTTTGCCATCATCCCGACCCAGCACGAGGCCAAGAACCTCGACGAGTCCGAGGCCAAACTGTTCGACATGATCGCCCGGCGCTTTGTGGCGACATTCCACCCGGTCGCCGAGTTCGACATCACCACCCGCACCAGCACCGTGGCCGGCCACAGCTTCAAGACTGAGGGCAAGGTCCTGACCGCGCCCGGCTGGCTCGCGGTCTACGGCAAGAATACCGTGGACGACGACTCCCCCGACTCCAAGGCGCTCCCGGCTCTTTCGCCGGAGGACAACGCCAAGGCGAAGACCCTTGAGGCCACGTTGCACAGTGAGACGACCAAGCCGCCGCCGCGCTACACCGAGGCGACGCTGCTCTCCGCCATGGAAGGCGCCGGCAAGCTGATCGACGATGATGAATTTGCTGAGGCGATGAAGGAGCGCGGGCTGGGCACACCCGCCACGCGCGCCGACACCATCGAGGGCCTGGTCAACCAGAAGTATCTCGACCGCAACCAGCGCGAGCTCGTCCCATCGACCAAGGCGGAGCAGCTCTTCCAATTCCTGTCTGCCGTCAAGGTCGACAACCTCACCAGCCCCGCGATGACCGGCGAGTGGGAGTTCCACCTCCGCGAAATGGAACACGGCAAGTATTCCCGCGAGAAATTCATGGCCGAGATCGTCAAGGAGACGAAGGGCATCGTCGAGCGAGTCAAGGGCTTCGAGGAGGATGACTCCGTCGCCCGCACCACCACCATCCTCTCACCCACCGACGGCAAGCCGATGCGCGAGACCCTCCGCGGCTACAAGTCCCAGGACGGCGAACTGATGATCTACAAGATCATCGGCGGCCGCCGCATGGAGGAGGAGGAGGTCCGGCAGCTCGTCGAGAAACGCGCGGCCGGTCCGTTCGACGGCTTCATCTCCAACAAGACCCGCAACCGTTTTTCCGCCGTACTCAAGCTCGAGGAGGTGGAGGAGACGAAAAAAGACAAGGCGACCAAGCAGGATGTCACCACCAAGAAGTGGAAGACTGCGTTCGATTTCGGCGACAAGGTCGACCTCGGCACGCTCACGCCGTTTTGGACCGACGCCAAGACCGGCGCCGAACTTTGCGAAAGCGGCAGCAGCTTCATCGTCCGCGAGAAGAACGCCGCCGGTGTCTGGGAACAGACCTTCCGGGTCGGCCGGATCATGTGCCAGAAGCCCATCCCGGCCGAGCAGGCCATCAAGCTCGTCGGCGAGGGCAAGACCGACCTCATTGAGAATTTCATCTCCAAGAAGGGCCGCCCCTTCAGTGCCTTCCTCAAGCGGGACGGCGGCAAGTTTTCGTGGGAATTCCCGCCCCGCGCCCCGAAGCTCGACAAAGACGGCAACCCCATCGCCCGCAAGGCGCGAGCCAAGGCCGATCTCTCCAAGGCCACCGTGCTGGGCGAGAGCAAGACGCACCCCGGCGGCCAGCTCGTCGAGGTCGGCGACGCATACTACGTCCGCAAGCCCGACCAGGACAACCGGCAGGTCTTTAAGCTCTCGAAGAAACTCTGCGAGATCGAGCTGCCCGTTGAGCAGGTGCAGAAGCTGCTCACGGATGGCCGCAGCGACTTGATCGAGGGTTTTGTCTCCAAGCGCGGCAACAAGTTCAGCGCCTACCTCGTCATGTCGCAGAAGCAGGACAAGGCCGACTTTGAATTCCCGCCTCGCTGAGAGATTGAGGTAGGGACGGACCGCTGGGCCGTCCGTTCCTCGCGGCGGGCCCAGCGGTCCCGCCCTACCTCAAGCCCCCCGGCTAACGACTTGCGATTTGGTGAAACCCGAGGGAATGTTCGGGCGTCCCTACCCCTGTGATGATCCTGCGCCGAATCATTGTGTCTGCCCTGGCCCTGACCTCCCTTGGCCTGGGGGTGTATGCTTATAATGAGCACGAGGCCCGGTTGGCCGCGGAGGATCTCGCCCGCTCGCTGCAGACGAAAAACTTCGCGTTACACAAGGCCCAGACCGAGCACAAGGCCACTCCTGTGGCCAAAGAGGTTGCTTTCCCGGCCGGCGTCGCACCTGCCGCCGATCCAACCGAGGCACCGGCCGACAGTCGTCCACGCGGGGGCGGTCCCATGCGGGGAGTGGCCGACTTTATCGGCATGATGGACACGCCCGAGATTCAGCAGCTGATGGCCCTGCGTTCACGCGGCATGCTCGACAGCCGCTATGCCGCCCTCTTCAAGAACCTGAACCTGCCACCCGATCAGCTGAAGAAATTTCAGGATCTCCTGCTGGACAAGCAGAGCACCATGCGCGACGTCCTCTCTGCGATGCGCAGCCAAGGTCTCACTCCCAGTCGGGAGAATGCCGACCAGATGCGGACTCTCGTCCAGGACGCCAACACGGAGATCGACAGCCAGATTCGGTCCACACTGGGTGAAGCAGCCTTCGCCCAATATCAGGATTACGAACATACCCAGCCCCAGCGGGCCACGGTTGACCGCGTGCAACAGCGCCTCAGTTATTCGAGCCAGCCTCTTACCGATCAGCAGGCCAGCCAACTCGTCAGCCTGTTGGCGCAAAATTCGCCCGACGCGCCGGGCAACCGGAACGGTGGCGGTGGAGGGGGGTTACGCCAGCTATTCAATGGTGGTGGCGGCGCCACGGCGCCGATCACGGAGCAGGCCCTCCAGCAAGCGAGTACCATTCTCGCCCCCGCCCAGCTGACCGCCTTGCAGGATTTGCAAAAGGAGCAGCAGGCCCAGTCCCAGCTCGCCCGCCAGGCCCGCGACAATTTCGGACCTCCCCGCTCCGCTCCCGCTGCTCCCGCCGGCAAGACCCAGTAGCGCGCGGCCTGCGCACTCTTTGTCCGCGGCAGGCCAACCGGCGCGGATTAATTTCAACGGCATACGCAGGGAATTGGCTTGTGGCATCTTTCCTGCAGTCGGTAAGTTCAGCCCTCATCCCATGATTGTCACGACCGCCCAACTCTTCAAACACGCCTACGGGAAATACGCCGTCGGCGCCTACAATATCAACAACGCCGAGCAGGCGATGGGCCTGTTCAAGGGCTGCATCCAGTCCAAGGCCCCGTTCATCATCCAGATTTCCAAGGGGGCGCGCAAATACACGGACAAGCGCATGCTGGAGGCCATTATCCGCGCCGCCGGCGAGATTTTTCCCGAGGCCATCTTCGCCGTCCACCTCGACCACGGTGACGAGCAGACTTGCTACGAGTGCATCGATTCCGGTTTCTTCAGCTCCGTGATGATCGACGCCTCCCACGAGTCGTTCACGGAAAACGTGGCGATCTCCAAACGAGTCGTCGACAAGGCCCACGCCAAGGGCCTTTCCGTTGAAGCCGAGCTGGGCATGCTCGGCGGCGTGGAGGAGGACATCAAGGTCGAGGACGGCCACGCGACCCTCACCAACCCCGCCGAGGCCCAGGATTTCATCAAGAAGACCGGTTGCGACTCCCTCGCCTGCGCCATCGGCACCTCGCACGGCGCCTTCAAGTTCAAGGGCAAACAGTCCCTCCATTTTGACGTGCTAACCAAGATCAAGGCCCTCGTGCCCGGCTTCCCCCTCGTCATGCACGGTAGCTCCAGCGTGCCGAAGGACGAGGTCGACCGCATTAACGCCGCCGGTGGCACGATCGCCGGTTCGATGGGCGTCGACCCCAAGGAATACCTGCCCGCCGCCAAGCTCGGCGTCACCAAGGTCAACATCGACACCGACGGTCGCCTCGTGTGGACCCGCGTGCACCGCGAGTACTTCCGCGACAAGCCCTCCGACTTCGACTTCCGTCCTCCGGGCAAGATCTTCATCGACGAGTACGCGAAGTTCATTGCCAGCCGCAACGACTACCTCGGTTCTTCCGGCCAGCTCGACGATCTCCGCAAGAGCCTCGGCCAGTAAGCTCAGGTCTGATCATACAGCCTTCAATGCGGCCCTCCGTGGGCCGCATTTTTTTTGTGAGTCCATTTGGTTTCCCACCGCTGCTTGGGATACTGTAGGTCGGGGTTTAGCCCCGACATGAACTTTGATCGTAGGACATAAACCCCGACCTACAATCAAACGGACCCATTACCATTTTTTTGGCCAGTTGCCTTCGGTCGCGGTATTATCCTAGGGTTAGGCACTCCGCCATGCGCCACGCTGCCTGCATCACCGTCTGTTTGCTCGGCCTGTGGCTGACGGGCGTGGCCTCGGAGTCACCCGAGGGGACCCGGATCGATTCGCTCACGGTCGGCGGCACCACCTACCGGCAGGTGCAGGTGCGCTCCGTCAGCGCCCGCACCGTCATGATTACGCACAGCAGCGGCCTGACTTCGATCCGCCTGCGCGACCTTTCGCCCGAGTGGCAGACCCGGTTTCATTACGATCCGGTCGCTGAGGCGGCGGCTGACGAGGCGGCCAAAGCCACGGTCGCGGCCCCGGTCTCGCCGCCGCCCCATCAGGCCAAGAGCGCTGTGGCCGACAAGGCGTCGAAGCTCGATAGGCTGCTCCTGAAATTCGGCCAGCCGGCCGTCGTTCAGCCGGCGGTCGACCTGCGGGCAAAGTTCTTCCAGCTCGAGCTCGGGGTGAAGAACCAGGGTCGCCGCCCCAGCTGTGCGATCTTCGCCGTGGTTAGTGCGCTGGAATTTCAGAACGCCGAGGTCAGCGGGCATGTGGAGAAGTTCTCCGAGGAATACCTCACCTGGGCCGTCCGCAAGACCATGCAGCGGATGCCCGCCACCGGAGCGGTGGAAGATGCGGCCACCGTCGAGGACAAGGACGATGGTTTCTCGCTTTCCGAGGTGGTCGCGGCCCTGCGCGCCTATGGAATCCCGTTGCAAGCGAGCATGCCCAACACCTTTGGCAGCAAGATCGGCGCGATCGAGGAGCCGCCCGCGCCGATCATTACCGAGGCGCGCAGCCACCAGAGGGTCTTCGTGCATCACCTCCCGGGCCGCGACGGGGCCACGCGGCTCAACAATATCGTGCAGGCGCTCAACGCAGGGGTGCCGGTCGCCGTCGGCATGGGCTGGCCCAACTATCGTTCCATCCGCACGGGTTACCTGAGCGGACAGAAACCCACCGGCGGCCATGCCGTCACTCTGGTCGGCTACACGTCGGCAACCGGGCGGATTGAGGACGCGGTTTTTATCTTCAAGAATTCGTGGGGCGTCGACTGGGGTCAGGGCGGCTATGGGACGGCCACGTACGGCTATCTCAGCAGCAACCTGGGCGACGCCGTGTTGCTCGAGGTGCAGGCGGGCAAGTCTTCATGATCCTGGTTTTCCTCCGCGGCATACCTGGCCAGGTATCCTGGGCCGGGCGCACAGGCAACAAACCGCCGGCCGAGGCCGCTGCACAGATGGCCGTCTCGCGGTGACAAACTGCGAGCCACCGGCTCCGGGCTTGGCTTGTCAGTCAACGTTTGGTTACCTGCGGATATGAACCCCATCCTGTCATCCCATTACTCCGTCTTCCATCTGGGAGTCGCAGCCTTGGCTTTGTTGGCCACAGACGTTTCAGCGAAGATGACCCCGTTGAAGGACGCTCCGCTGATAAAAGTGGGTGAATTCCATCTCCAGCATGCCCGGCAGGGTGCGGCGGCGGCCGTCCTGGGTGAGTGCATCTATGTCTTCGGCGGCAATGCGGGAGGCGCGGTAACCAAGGTGGAAAGATTCAACACCCGCACGTCGCAGCTGGATCAATTGAGCGACAAGCTCCTTCCCCGCCGTTACCATAGCGTGCTGGAGCACGAGGGGAAATTCCACCTGTTTGGCGGCGAGGGTTACGGATTGCCTGGCAACCCGCTCGAGCATGCGGTCGAGATCTATGATCCCGCGACCGACCAGGTGTCGCACGGTATCGCGATGGAGTTCCCGCGCAGTGGGATGGCGGCGGCCAGGCTTGGGCACAAGGGCTATTTTTTCGGTGGCTCAAAACTCAAGGGACACAACCGGGCCCAAACCAATGACACCAATGTTTTTGATTTCTCCACCGAAAAATGGAGCGATGGGGTGCCCATGCCCACCCCGCGTGAATCGCGGGCCGTGGTGATTGGTGACTTCCTTCTGGTTCCGGGTGGCAATCGAAATTCCGTCGCCACGCCCAATGTGGAGATGTTCGTGCCGCAGGAAAATGCCTGGAAAACCCTGCCGCCTCTCTCGCGATCCACCAGCGCCCACTCGTTGGTTTTCTTCGGCGACTACGACGAGCTCGACTCCATCATGGCCTACAATCTTCGCACCCGGCAGTCGGTGAAATTTAATCCTGGCTTCAAGGGCGCGCGTCACTCTACCGCCGTCGTTTGCGGTGACCGCATCTACGTCGTGGGCGGAAACCGTGCCAGCGAGAGCGGCGACGAATTGGACTTGATCCAGGTTTTTGCCGCCAATCCGGCATATTCCGCCAAGTGAGGCCCGACCTGTCCACGTCCCGCCAATCACTCATGGCCGAGGTGATTGTCCGGATCGGACTGAACCTGCAGGCCCGGCAACCCTTGCTCATCACCGAGCCTTACGAGCTGCAGGGCGTTCACCCCGAGGCGACGCCACTCATCGAGGCCATCAAGGCGGTGGCCGCCGGCAGCGATGTGACTGTCATCCCCTCCGATCCTGCCCGCCTGCATGCCTTGCTCGCTACCGATGATCAGCGAAGCTACGAAGGCCTCATCCGTTCGCACACGCGTCGTCTAACGCAGCACCTGGCCCGGGGCGGCGCCTTTCTGTTTCTGCAGGGCAGCCAGCCGCAACTCATGGCCGGCCTTCCCGCGGAACGACTGGCCACCTTCGATCGCCTCAAGTGGCGGCACCTCGGTCCAGTCATCCAGCGGCTGGTCCGCGGCGCCACCCAATGGACACTGGCTCCTGCACCGTCGTCAATGTGGGCCGACGCGGCTTTCGCCGACCTGCCTGCGGCCGACCGCCTGCCCGCGCTGTGGCAGACCGTGTTTCAAGCTCTACGGGTTTCCGGCTCGAGTGTGGGAGGGGGTTTACCTCCCGACTCAACTCCGTCGGGGCATAAAGCCCCTCCCACATTCGACCCAACTGAGCAATGGCGCCTCCATCTCGCCGCCCTCGCTCGTCGGCGCGACGAACTCAACGCCGCCCTTCATCGCCGCATCCGTTACGTCGGCCCGGGGACAGATCTAACGCTCGAACTGCCCCGTTCTCAAGTCTGGTGCACAGCCCAACTCGTGTCCAAGGCTGGCGTACCCTTCGTCGTCAACGTGCCCACCGAGGAGGTCTTCACCGCCCCGCACAAGAACTCCGCCAGCGGCAGGCTGCGGGTGGCCCGCCCCGTCGTCCATGGCGGCGCAGTGATCGAGGGTATCGAACTGGAATTCCGCCGCGGCCGGGTCGTCGCCGCCCAGGCCAGGACTGGGCAGGATGCCCTCCAGCATCTTCTTGCCACCGACCGCGGCGCCGGCCGCATCGGCGAGGTGGCTATTGTAGGAAATGTGGGAGGGAGTTTACCTCCCGACTCGGCATCAACACCAGCATGGCAAACCGGCCGCTTGTTCCACCACACCCTGCTCGATGAGAACGCCGCCAACCACCTCGCCCTCGGCGATGCGTACCCCTTCTGCAGTCGCTCACTCCTACCCTGGGCGCTCAACTCCAGCCAGGTCCACCTCGATCTGCCCCTCGACGCCACCGTCGAACTTTCCTGAAGAAATGCAATGGCCACGAAAAACACAAAAAAGCTGATTCACTTTCTGCACTTCACGGGTAAGCGGATTCAAGACCTGACCTTCTGGTTCTGTCTCGCTCCTTTTTGTGTTTTTCGTGTTTTTCGTGCCCAATGATTTGTCCTCATGCCTGATACGACCCAAGAACCCGATCCGGACCTCCTCCGCCGTGCCCAAGGCGGCGACGAGGCTGCGTTCGGAATTATCATGCAGACGCACTATGAGCGCACCTTCCGGCTGGTCTGCGCCATCCTCCACAACGAGGCCGATGCCCGCGACGTCTGCCAGGAGGTCTGGCTCACGGTCTGGAAACAGCTGCCCACCTTCCGCGCCGAATCCCGCTTCAGCACCTGGCTGCATCCCATCGCCACCCGCCGCGCCCTCGATCACCTCCGCAAGCGCCGCCGCTGGTTCGACCGCTTCCTGCCCTTTGGGACGGGTGACGACAATGCCGTGGAAGTTGCCGAGCCCGCCACCACCGACGACGCCCGCTCGCAGGCTGAGAGTGGTGAGACGGTCACACGCGTGCGCGCCGCGCTGGCCAGCCTGCCGCCCAAGCATCGCGCCGTGCTGGCCTTGCGGGAGCTGGAGGGACTTTCCTACGAGGAAATCGCCCAAGCCACCGGCATCCCCGCCGGCACCGTTATGTCCCGCCTGCACCACGCTCGCCGTCTGCTGGCAGAGAAACTAAAGGATTCAGTCGCCCGCGAATGACGTCAATGAAACGCGAATTTGCACCTCCGCCCAGATCGGTTAATTGTGTGTATTCGCGTCCATTCGCGGGTAGACAACATCAAAGAGCCCAACCCATGAAGACCATCCGCCTTGCCCTCCTCCTCGCCGTCTTTGGCGGACTCGCCTTCGCCGCCCTGGCCGCGGAAAGAATCTCCTTCCAAGGCATCCTGATTTCCGCCTCCCACGCAGTCGGCCAGAGCGACCGCCGTCTCGCCCCCTACGAGCCCACGCTCCGCAACATCCTCCGCTTCCAAAGCTTCAAATTCCGCGGTGATGACAGCGCGAGCCTCGAGGTACCGGGCTCGGGCAGCCTGATGATCAGCGACGGACACGAACTCGTCGTCACCACCGAAAGCGCCGACGGCAAGTCCATCCACGTGAAAGTACGCTGGACCGGCGACGGCCGCACGCTGATGAACACCGGCCTGGTGCTGCGGCCCGGCGTCCCCGCCGTCCTCGGCGGCCCCCCCAACACCGACAAGGGCGAGGTGTACGCGGTGATCCTGATCGGGAGATAAAAACCCCTCATGCCCGTTCGCCTGTGAGCACGCGTTCCACCGCGTGGGCAAAGTCGGACACATCGTAGGGATTGGAAATCATGCCGCGGAAGCCGTGGGCCTGGTAGTTCGAGAGCACCATGTCGTTGGAATAGCCGCTGGAGACGATGGCCTTCACGGCGGGATCAAGCTTGAGGAGTTCCTCCAACGTCTGCCGGCCACCCATGCCACCGGGAATGGTGAGGTCCAGGATGATCACCGCATAGGGTTCGCCGGCGGCCAGGGCCCGGGCGTACTCGCTGACTGCCGCCGCACCATCCTTGACCGCCGTCGCCTGATAGCCATAGCGCTTCAGAATCGAGCAGGCCAGGTCGCAGATGAACTGCTCGTCATCCATGACGAGTACCCGGGTCTGCCCTGCGCCGGAGGGACGGCTCGGCGCGAAAAGCGCGGTTGTTTCCCGCAGTGCCGTCACCTCGACGGCAGGCAGCCAGATAGTGAACGTGGTCCCTTTGCCCAGTTCCGACTCGGCGTTGATATGTCCGGCGTGCTTCTTGACGATGGAATGGACGGTGGCGAGCCCGAGGCCGCTTCCCCGGAGCTTGGTGGTGAAATAGGGGTCGAAGATTCGCGTGAGGTCTGCGCGCTGGATGCCGGGACCGTGGTCGGTGATGTCGAGCCGCACATAACGTCCCGGAGGCAGTATCGGGCCCATCTCGGAGCCGATCTGCACATTGGCGGCGGTGATCTCCACCACGCCGCCTTCAGTCATGGCCTGCATGGCATTGATGACGATATTCTGCACAACCTGGCCGATCTGCCCCTTGTCCGCGCTCGCAGGCCAAAGATCGGCCGCCAGGGTAAACTGGCACCGAACCTTTGAGCCGTGCAAGGTGAACTCCGCCACCTCGCGCACTACCTCGGGCAGCGAGACGGCGGTGCGGATCGGCGCCCCACCCTTGGCAAAGGTCAGCAGTTGCTGGGTGAGGTCGCGGGCGCGGACGGCAGCCTTTTCCGCCTGGGCCAGGGAGCGGCTCGAGTCCTCCCCCAGCCCGCCCTCGAGGCGGATGAGGGACATATTGCCCATCAGCACGGTCAGCAGGTTGTTGAAATCATGCGCTATGCCGCCCGCCAGCAGGCCGAGTGACTCAAGCTTGCCGGCGCGGGCGAGGTCGGACTGCAGCCGCACCTCCCGCTCCATTTGGCCACGGATCTGCGCCGTCTGCTGACGCACCTGCCGGTGCAGCACGGTGATCCAGCCCACGAACAACAGGGCCCCGACGCCAGCATCCCGGTGAAGACCAGGATGCTGGTCCGCGTCCACCAGGAAGGCGTTTCCAGCACGATAATGTCAGCCGAAGTACGCAATTGCAGGGTGAAATCCTCGGGTCGTCCCTGCTCGTCATAATTCAAATTATAAATACCCGTGAGCGACACGCGGCTGCCGAGAACCGGCCAAGAGAACTTCGCGGGCGCATGTTCCAGCTCGACCGGGAAAATGACGCGGGGAGTCTGCAGGGTGAACTGCGTCAGCCCGCCTACCTGGGCGCTGCCGATGAGTACGCCCGTGACCGTGACCAGCTTGCCGTCCAACTGGGCGACGGGCTTTTCTTCCGGCTCAAATATTTGCGGCTTGGGCTGCCGGTCGAGCCCGAGCGAGCGGTAAACGGCCTCGCGCAGGGCGACCCGCCCGGCCTGCCGCCCAAGGAAGCCGACCGCCTCGATGCGCTCGCCCGGCTGGAGCAGTGCGGTGTCGCGGCTAAGAACGAGGAGGCCGTGGCCCTTCTCCTCAATCTGGATCGAATGACCGGGTGATTGCTGCAGGACCACACCCGAGACCCGTACCCGCCGGTTGAACGACTGCACGGTTTCGAACTGCCCGAGGCTGGCCAGCGAACGCACCGGCAACGAGAAGAGATCGGCGGGGGCGGGTTCCTCGACTTCGACATAGCTGATGCCCGGCACCAGCAATCTGATGCCGGTCAATTTTCGCTGGGCATCAGCCAGAGCGGTGCAAACACCGTGCAGGCGAATGACCGAGCCAATCATGGGGGAAACGTCCTCGGTCAAGGGAAGATCAGCGATGAAATCGCTGGTGGCAGTCGCCAATTCCAGGCGGTTCCAGCCATTCTCGCGATAGACCCGGCGCAGGTAGCCCCGCATCTCGACCCATTGGTTTTCCTCGACCCCGGTCAGCGCGTGCTCGATGGAAATCGGCCGGGCTACGGGCAACACCGCCTCGCTCACGCGGTCGAACTTCGACGCCACCACTTCCGGCGCAAAGGCCCCCATGGCAGTGACGCCGTGCACCTCGACATTGCGGCCGGGCGAGCGCACCGCCGAAGTCGATTTACCCCGCTGCACGCAGATCCCGCCGCTCGAGTCGTGGATGAAAAAGAAAGGCGCCGATGCCTGTGACCAAGTGACCACGCCCGTTAACCATACTGGCCGGCCCCGCACGGCTTCCTCGGGGGAAAGCTGCATCACTTCCGCCGCCAAGCCGATGGTCCCCGGCGGGCGCTCCGGCATCACCCTGCGGATTTCCTGTCTGGTACGGGTCCGGAAGATGGCTTTTTCCAGCCGCAAGGCTGTGCCATTGACCACCGGATAGCCGATGGCCTCGACAATATCGTCAATCGCCAGCGGCCGCATCTGGCCGGTAATCAGATCGATCTGCCCGGTGCCGTCCCGGATGCGGATGGAGCGCTCGGGGTCGCGACCCACCACGGTACCGATGACCCGCACCTGCTTGTCGGTATTTGCTCTGGCCAGGCTGTTGATGGTGCTCACCGGCAGGCCGAAGCCCGGCTCGTCATCTAGCCGGCTCAGGACCGTGACATGCTTGGGCGATGACACCAGTATCTCCACCTGGGAGAGCAGGTTGTCGGGGCCCACCTTCGGATTAAAGACGCCCTCCACTCGAACCTTCAAATCCGCCATCACCGGGGTGGACACTGCGGGATCCATCAGCACCCAGCAGTAGGCCGCCATGCCGTCGACCGCGAGAATGAGCTGCAGGTGCGTGTTATCCTGGCGGCGCTCGCGATCCACATAACCTTCAGCCGTCACATACTTGGTTTTGAATTTGTCGTATTCCAGCAGCCGGTGGGTCACATCGATGATCGGGAGTGATTCCTTCGCCGGACGGCGGGAAATCACCGCCTGCTCAAAGTTGATGTCGGCGTTCGGGGGGATGAACTGGCCTCGCGCTGTGATAGTCTCTCCCGCCTTGAAAGCGTAGGGATTGTCCCCGTAGGGCACATAAGCCTGTGAGATCCTGCACGAAAAGCATGCGCCAGTCCGGATCAAAATAGGTGACTGTTCCCTCCAGTTCAAATTTCTGCGGCTGGGATTTTTGTTCAGGGGTCAGATCCCAGAACTGCTGGATGGTGGTAATGAGCGGTCCGGACTTTGGCGCGTCCAACTCGGGCGCGCGGGTCTGGGCGTCCAAAAGCACGGTCGTCACCCAAGCCAGAGTGAGCAGGCGGAAGGCACGACGAGCCTGCGGCGCGAAGCACGAACGGGAAATTGATTCAGCCCGTGACATGAGAGGTGACCCCAAATCGTGGGGTGGTTCCCCTAGTATCGACAGAAAGGACTCTTTCGGAAGCTGATAATTGGCGCCTTCGGCAGAAAGATGGCTGCCCAGAGATGTTCTAAACTGCCGAAATCCCTCCACACCCCGCCCTCTCGGGCACCCCCTCTTCCTGGACGGGAGTTCAGCTGCAAAAGTTTGATTCCCCTCCATGAAGAGGGGTGGCGCGCAGCGCCGGGGTGTGTGGCTCGAACTGCGACGAGAATAGATACGCTTCAGTTGAAATTCGCCCAGTCACAACACCTCGAGATCGGCGCAGGCCGCCTTCTGTAGCCGGTCGATTCCGGCCCGCACCACCTCGTCAGTCGGCCCCTCGACCAGCAGTCGCAGCTTGGCCTCCGTGCCCGAGTAGCGCACGAGCACCCGGCCACGGTCCCCAAGCTGCGCCTCAAGTTCCCGGATGATTTCGGGTAGGCAGGGCAGTTCCTCAAGTGGCTTTTTTACCCGGACATTCAGAGCTAGGGAGAGTTGGGGAAACTTCGCCAGACCGCGCCGCAGGACGGAAAGCGGCTGACCGGTGGCAAGCATCACGTCGATAACCTTCAACGCGGCTACCAGGCCGTCTCCGGTGGGCGAGACATCGGCACAGATGACATGGCCTGACGATTCACCTCCGAGGGTGGCACCCACAGCCAACATTCGCTCGCTCACGTAACGATCGCCGACCGGAGTACGCACCACCCGTCCACCTCCAGCCGCGACCGCGGCCTCGACCCCGAGGTTGCTCTGCACGGTGACAACCAGGGTGTTCTTCGCTAGAGTGCCCTGCTTCAGGGCGTGCAATGCCAGGAGAGTAAGAATCTCATCGCCGTCGAGCACCACCCCATGCTCGTCACACAGGATGCAGCGGTCACCGTCGCCGTCGTGCGCAATACCGAGACGGGCGCCGTGGAGTCGCACGGCCTCGCTCATCTTTTCGGGATGCTCGCTGCCGACCCCGGAGTTGATATTCGAGCCGTCAGGCGAGGCCCCGAGGCCGATGACCGCCGCCGAGAATTGTCGCAAGACCGGTCCGCTGGTGTGCACCGTCGCCCCGTTGGCCGTGTCGAGGACGATCTTCCAGCCGGCAAGATTGCCCCGGAGCAGCGGCTTCATTGCGGCAAGGTAATCCGCAACCCCGTCGGCCGTCAGGAGTGGGATGACCACCGGGTTCATCCGCCGCGGGGGCAAAAGGGTCTCGATGCGCGCCTCCTCCTCATCCGACAACTTGATGCCAGCCGGGCCGAAGAATTTGATGCCGTTGTCGCTGGCTGGATTGTGCGACGCGGTGATTACGACACCCAGGGCCGCCCCTTGGGTGCGCACCGCCCGGGATACGGCCGGCGTCGGCAAAATTCCGAGCGAGCAAGGCTCATACCCGCCATCCGTCAATCCGTCAGCCAAGGCCTGCCGAAGCGACGGCCCCGAAGCGCGGGTATCGCAACCGATCAGGACCCGTCGGCCCGGTGGGACACCTTTCTCCCGCAGCCAGGCGGCAGCGGCGGCGCCCAGGCGCCAGGCAAAATCTTCGTTCATAGTCGCGCCGCCGTAGGGGCCGCGCACGCCGTCGGTGCCGAAATATTTTCGAATCATTGCAGAAAATATTTTAGCCACAAAAGTGCGCAAAGCTCAGTTTGAACTGCCAGGTGGCAAACTACCGCGCGCCTATAGGCGCCTTGAGCGCACCAACTGCCTTCAAGAACCTTGCGTTCTTTTGCGGCGAAACTGCCTTGGGATTGGCGCAGGGATGGAGCTGAATTCTTCACTGCGTTCAGAATGACAAATCAGGAGGAGCCATAAAATTCCTTCGTAGCCCTGATTTTTGAGGCCACCGCCCCGCCCAGCAACAGATCACGGGCAATACCCAGCCCCTCGCGGATGCCGGTGGTGCGACCGGTGACGTACAATCCGGCCGCGGCGTTCAGCACGATGGTGTCCACGAGCCCGACCGGAGCACGGCCCGCCAGGAGCGCCTTCACGATTGCGAGATTGGCTATGATGTCGCCGCCCTTGAGGTCGGAAAAATCGGAAGTAGGCAGGCCAAAGGTCTCGGCTCCCCACACGCCGCGGGTCTCCCGGAAACGGCCGACGCCGTGCACATGGTTAGCGGTGGCCGTGGTAACTTCGTCAATCCCCTTGCCCTCGGCAATGACGCCATGGCCCACCAGACCGGCGGGCTGCCCGAGCTCGTCGAGTGTGAGGGCCAGCTTCTCCACCAGCGTCTGGGAATAAACCCCGAGGAGGATGTGGGCCGGGCGGCCGGGATTGATGAGCGGGCCAAGGATGTTGAAGACGGTGCGCTGACCCTGCGCCGCGAGCGCCTTGCGGACCGGCCCGATGTGCTTGAAAGCCGGGTGGTAGTTCGGGGCGAAGAAGAAGGCGAATCCGAGCTGCTCAAGCGCGCGACGTGATTTCTCCGGCGAGGCCGTGAGATCGACGCCCAGTCCGGCCAGCAGGTCGGCGCTGCCGCATCGCGAAGTGATGCCCCGATTGCCGTGCTTCATCACCGGTACGCCCGCACTCGCCAGCACGAGCACAACGACGCTGGAAATATTGAATCCGCCCGCGTGGTCGCCACCCGTGCCGACGATGTCGATGGCGCGCGGCGCGATGGATTCCATGCCGGGATTCACCGCCAGGGCGCGGAAAGTGGTAGCAAAGCTAGCGATCTCCGACGGAGTCTCGCCCTTGGCAGCCAAGGCGGTCAGAAACGCGGCCTTGGGCCCGTCGGCGACCTCGGGCGAGCCGAGGGCGGTGGCGGCCGCATGCACATCGTCCCCATCGAGATCCTGACGGGAGTTCAAAAGGGCGGTGAGCTCGGGCAGGTCGGCCATGGTTGTCAGCACACAATCAAAAGCCCGGGTTCAGCAAAGCATAAAACTCGACAGCTCCATACGATTCTGGGAGCACCAGCATGTGCCCGCCTGCCTGCGTCTCCTTTCCCTTCCCCTGCTCGCCACGTTGCTCGCCGTAGCGCCTGGCCGGGCCGCCGAAGCCAACCCAACTCCCGTGGCCGAATTGAGCGCGGGTGATGCGATCGCCCTGGGCCTGGTGGAAGGCGTGACGGAATTCCTGCCCATTTCCTCGACCGGACATCTTATCATCGTCAATCAATTGCTCGGACTGGAATCGGAGGAGCAACTGAAAGACAAGGCTGGCCGGCCGCTCTGGCACAAGCCGCCGTCGCCCAAATATCCCGAAGGCGTTCCCCTGACCCTGAAACTCGCCGCCCATACTTATACGGTCATCATCCAGGTTGGCGCCATCGGGGCCGTGGTCCTGCTTTATTGGCAGCAACTCTTTCTCATGCTTGGTGGCTTGTTCGGCCGGAGCAGTGCGGGCCTGCGGCTGCTGCGCAATGTCCTGCTGGCCTTTTTCCCCGTGGCCGTTGTCGGGCTTCTGTTCGGCGACTTGGTGGACCGTTATCTCTTCTCCACCCTGGGCGTGGCCGCCGCCGCGATCGGCGCCTTCGTCATACTATGGGCCGAGCGTTGGCGCGAAGCCAATGCCGGGGTCGGACGCACGAAAGGCGATCCGGCGGACCTGACACCCCGCAAGGCCCTCGGAGTCGGCTTCGCCCAGTGTCTGGCGCTTTGCCCCGGCGCCAGCCGGTCTATGCTGACGATCGTGGGTGGTTACCTGGCGGGACTAGGGCCCGGCAAGGCCGCTGAATTCAGCTTTTTGGTAGGGTTGCCGACGTTGGGCGGGGCGGCCTGTTACAAAGGCCTGCAATCGGGCCCGGCCATGATTGAGGTCTTTGGCTGGGGCAGCGTACTCTTGGGGATGGCCGTGGCTGCGGTTTCAGCCCTGATTTCAGTCAAATTCCTCGTTCACCTCATCACCCGATACGGGCTGGCGTTTTTCGCCTATTATCGACTGGTATTGGCCCTCGTCCTGGTGGTGGTTTACCTGTTTTGAACCCGGTCGCCCATAGGCGCGACTATAACTCTTGACGGCTTCTGGGCCGAACCTTACCACCCTCGTCTTTATACAGAAAAATACGCTCGTTTTTACAAGCCAACCGCACTCCACTCACTCACCTTCTTTATGGCCAATCCGAAACGCAAACAGTCCAAGCGCCGCAGCGCCAATCGTCGCGCCGGCAATGCTTATATCGCTCCCGAGTTCGCCAAGGACACAGATGGTGGCGCCTTCCGCCCGCATCGGGTGAACCCCAAGACCGGTATGTATCGCGGCCGACAGGTGCTTAACGTCGAGGTCTGAGCACGACCGTTCTCCGGCTAGCTTTTTCGCCATCCATCCCGAAACGGCCAGTCCCACGTCCGGTCACGCTCGTATTGCGGTGGACGCGATGGGTGGCGATCTCGGCCCCGTGGAAGTGGTTGAGGCCGTCAAGCTGGTCCTGAACGACGAGGACATCGACCCCATCATCCTCGTTGGCGACCAAGCGGTGTTGAATCCCCTGCTGGTGGCCGCCGGGTTGGCCGGCCACGCCAAGGTCAGCGTCCTGCATGCCTCCGAAGTCATCACCATGGATGACAAGCCGCTGCAGGCCCTGAAGCGCAAAAAAGACTCGTCGATGGTCAAGGCCATCGACCTCGTGAAATCGGGCGAGGCCCGGGTCACCATCAGTTGTGGCAACACCGGCGCGCTCATGGCCGGCAGCACGCTGCGATTGCGCATGATGGACGGCGTTGACCGCCCGGCGCTGGCTGCGGTGATCCCACGTGAGAACGGTCATTTCATCCTGATCGACGCCGGGGCCAACCCCGAGGCCAAGTCCGAGCACCTCGTGCATAACGCCATCCTCGGCGCGAACTACGCCAAGGTCATTCTCGGTGTCGCTTCTCCCCGGGTCGGCCTCATCACCATCGGCACCGAGGAGGGCAAGGGCAACGCGCTCACCGCCGAGACCCACGAACAGCTTAAAAAAATCTCCTCCGTCATTAATTATGTGGGCCCGATCGAGGGCTTCCAGGTGTTCCGTGACACCGTGGACGTGGTCGTATGCGACGGCTTCGTCGGCAACACCCTCCTCAAAACCTGGGAATCCCTGGCCAAGTTCATCACGAGCATGCTCAAGCAGGAATTGCAGGCCAATCCCCTGCGCATGGCCGGTGCCGTGCTCGCCGGGGGCGCCTTCGACGCGCTCAAGGCCCGCATGAATCCCGACCGCTACGGCGGAGCTCCGCTGCTCGGCGTGCGGGGCAACATTCTCAAGTCACATGGCTCAAGCAACCGGCACGCCCTCGCCAGCGCGATCCGCGCCGCCGCAAAAATCATCCGGCAGGATCTTTACCAGCACACCGCCCGGGATGTGGCGCAGGCCAATTCCCTTATCACTCCGCTTCTCCCGGACCTGCCCGCCCAACCCTGATCCCTTCCGCCATGGCCTCAGTCATCATCGCCGGCGTCGGCTCCTATGCACCCGCCAAGGTGCTCACCAATGCCGATCTCTCCAAGATCGTCGACACCTCTGACGAATGGATCTTCACCCGATCAGGCATCCGGGAACGGCGGATTGCGGCACCCGACGAGGCCTGCTCGGACCTCGCCCTGAAGGCCGCCACCTCGGCGCTGGCCGATGCCAAGATCAACGCCGCGGACATCGACCTGCTCATTGTAGCCACCTGCACGCCCGATCTGCCTCTGCCTTCCACCGCGTGTATCGTCCAGCACAAGCTGGGGATCCCGGCCCACGCCACCTGCTTCGACATCGCCGCCGCCTGCTCCGGCTTCCTCTACGCGCTGGAAATCGCCTACGGCCAGCTGCAAACCAACCGCTACAAACGCGCCCTGATCATCGGATCCGAAAAACTCTCGACGATCACCGACTGGACCGACCGCACTACCTGCGTGCTCTTCGGTGACGGTGCGGGCGCGGCCGTTCTCACCAAGGTGGACCAGCCTGGTATCGGCATCCTGGGTACCGACCTCGGGGCCGACGGTGAGTTTGTCGACAACCTTTATATTCCCGCCGGCGGCAGCCGCACCCCGGCCTCGGCCGATTCCGTTGCCAAGCGCGATCATTGCATCCGGATGAACGGCCGTGAGGTTTTCAAGAGCGCCGTGCGTGTCATGGAGACCGTCGCCCGTGAAATGATGGAACAACACAAGCTCACTCCTGACCAAATCAGCCTTGTGATCCCCCATCAGGCCAACATCCGCATCATCGAGGCATTGGCTGGCAATTTGAAAATGCCGCTGGGCAAGTTTTACGTTAACCTCGACCGCTACGGCAACACCTCCTCGGCTACCATCCCCTTGGCCCTCGACGAAGCTCGCCGGGCCGGTCGGATCAAACCCGGCGATCTTACCCTGTTGGTCGCCTTTGGCGCTGGCTTGACCTACGGGGCCACTCTTGTTCGATGGTAGACAACTGTACCATGCGCCGTCCTTCCCTCACTTTCCTCCTGGCAGCCCTCACGGTGCTGCTGCTTGCTCCCGCCCGGCTGTCCGCCGACCTCGTCTGGACTCCCGCCGAGGGCTGGAAGGTCCAAGGCGGAGCCCTCACGGCCTTCAGCGGAGAGGAGGGACGCAATGCGCTGGAATCAATGAACAAGGCGCGTACCGCCGAAGAAGCCGGGAGTGACGGCACCGCCCTCAAGCATTATGGCAACGTCGTGCGGAAATATCCTAATTCCGTCTACGCCGCCGAAGCCCTTTACCGCATCGGTCTGATCCAGCAGAAGCGCCACCAGTATCACAAGGCGTTCGAGACCTACCAGTCGCTGGTCAGCCGCTACCCGAACTCCGAGAAATTCAACCAGGTGATCGGCGCGCAATACAGCATCGCTTTGGATGTGTTCGGGGGCGCGCGTGCCAAGACCGTCTGGTGGCTGCCGGGATTCCGTAACCGCGACCGAGCTGTCGCCTATTTCGAGACCATTGTGCAGACGGCACCCTACGACGACCATGCGCCGCTGGCCCTCAGGAACGCGGCACTTGGCTACAAGAAGATGGGCGAAACCGAGGCCGCCATCGACGCGCTGGACCGCATGATCAATACCTATCCGCGCAGTGTCCTCACGCCGGTTGCCTACCTACAAATCGCCGAGACGCACGCCTCCCTCGTCGACGGACCGGCTTACGATCAATCCTCCACCAAGGAAGCCATTACGTATTATGAGGACTACATGATTCTTTTCCCGGGAGACGCCGGCATGGCGACCGCGGAAAAGGGCTTGGACAAGATGAAATCTGTGCTCGCCAGCAGCAAACTCACGATGGCGGACTACTATTTTAAGCACCGGCGGAACTACAAGGCCGCCAAAGTATTCTATAACGAAGCCATCACGGTGTACCCTGATTCGTCAGTGGCCAAGATTGCCCGGGAAAAGCTCGTGGTGGTGGAAGCCAAGCTTGAGGAACAGGCCAAGACCCTTCCCTCCAAAACAAGCGCGCCGAACCAGAGCCAGCCCAAGAAGCCGAAGCGCTTCTGGATTTTCTAACCGGCGGAATTCCCGCCTCCTGTCATTGTGATCCCTTTGTTTGCTGCTGGAATGTGGGAGGGGCTTTATGCCCCGACGTCCACGGCGCCCGTTATCCCGTCGGGGCATAAAGCCTCTCCCACGCCCAAGAGGATTTGCGTCGAACTCATAGACGTACGGTCCTCTGTCCTCTGTCATCTGCCCTCCGTCCTCCTGCTGTCCGCCGTAGCCTTGTTCGTAGGTGGATGCCTCACCGGCTGCTCCGGTTATCAACTGGGTACCGGATCGGCCACGAAATTCACGACGCTCTTCATCGCCCCGATCACGAGCGCGGCGCTTATTCCTCAGGCTCAAGCCTTGGTCACGACACAGCTCCGCGAGGCTTTCATTCGTGACGGCCGGGTCCAGCTGGTTAACTCGGCCGAGTCTGCCGATGCCGTGCTTACTGTCACATTGGCCTCATACAACCGCACGGTGGCCGTCTCCCGGCCCGATGACACGGGCCTGGCGCGCCGCTTCGATGTCACGTTGCAGGCCAAGGCCACTCTGACCGACAACCGGACCAAGCAGCCTTACTTCACTTCACGCCCGATCGACGCCAAGCGCGGCGTGTTCACCGACAGCGGCCTCGTGCCCTCCGAGTATCAAGCCCTCCCGCTCCTCGCCGAACTGCTCGCCGGTGAAGCGGTGCACGCAGTGCTGGATACGTGGTGACGGCTGGAACGATCCAACCAGACGCTTAGCCGCGAAGGAACGCAGAGAGCACAAGGAAGCGCAGGCTGGCTGAATCGTCTTTGGGGTCTTTGCGTTCTTTCGCGGCAAAAACACTCGGGGATTGAGCTCGGACCGGTCTCCGGTCTCCATTCTCCCGTCTCCATGTCTCTCGCCTCCATCCTCGCCCCATCCCTTCTCGCTGGCGACCACGCCAACCTAGCGGCCAGCGCCCGCTCGGCCGCCGAGGTCGCACCCTGGCTGCACATCGACATCATGGACGGACAGTTCGTGCCCAACCTCAGTTTCGGGCCCGAGGTGCCTGCCGCTCTGCGCCGGGCCGGACTCAAGACCTTCTTCGATACGCACCTGATGCTCGCCGAACCACAGAAGTATGTTGAAGCCTTCGCCAAGGCCGGGGCCAACAACATCAGCATCCACATCGAGCCCGCCTACGATCACCGAGCCACGCTCGCGCGGATTCGGGAGCTCGGCTGCCAATGCGGCATCGTGCTCAACCCCGGCACGCCCGCCTCGGCCATCGAGCCGCTAGTCGCCCTCGTCGATCTCGTGCTCGTCATGACCGTCCAGCCCGGCTTCGGCGGACAACCCTTCCGCACCGACATGCTGGCCAAGCTCGGTGAAATCGACGGCTGGCGCAAACTCCGCGCCCTGAAATTCCGCCTCGAAGTCGACGGCGGCGTCGACCTAGCCACCGCCGCCCAATGCCGCGCCGCCGGCGCCGACACGTTCGTGGCCGGGACATCGTTCTTCAAGGCCGCCGACCGAGCCGCCTTCGCCAAGGCTTTCGCCGCACTCTAGCCGTATCGCTGCTTAATGGAAACGCTGACATCAGCATCCGCGACCTGACCCTTTTTTGGGGCCCTTTTTTGGGGCCCTTCGCAGATTTTGAACTTTGATCGTCCGCAACCGGTCGAGAGGTGGATGCCCATCGCGACAGTATCAGGCCGCATACGACGAACAGGGCCAAACCGAAACACACAGCTATGCATCCGTAAACCGGCTTAGAGTCAGAGAAAAAATCAATACCCACTGCCGTAGACAGAATCGCCGGATACAAAAGAAATATAGCGCCAACGCAGGCGACTATTCGAAACCCTAGCTTCGTCGCTTCTAATCCGACCAATGAAGCTTTGCTCGCAACGTTAGCTATCCGTTTTATGCGATTCTCGGCGACCAATTGTTCGCCCCTAAACAAGAGGTACTTTGCTCTAGCTGAGTTTTCGTCTCCATTCGAATGGGCAATGGCTTTGATCCAAATTCCTTGCTGGCGTCTCCCGGATCGAAGCTCCTCCATCGCTTGCATGTATGCTTCCTCTTCAGTCACAACTAGAGTGCAGAGAAATAGCTACCTGCAGGCAAACAAAGACAGACATGGTGGCCGATCCGTAGGGGCCTGACACGGGGTCGGATTTTGGGGTGTGGGGTTGACGAGGACTATGTCCCGCAGGAGCATAGCGGGGCCGAACAGGATCCTCTCTCAATCGTCGTAAACCGTGGACCGGTGTCCGACGGCGACCACGACCACAATCAGCACCTGCTTCTCAAGGCGGCACAGAATGCGGTAGTTCCTCACTCGGTAGCGCCAGAGGCCGTGCTTTGCCCCACGCAACGGCTTGCCGAATTGACCGGGGTTGGTAGAGCCATGAATCCGCTTCTCCAGCCAGGCCGTGATCTCCGCACGGGCGGCGGGCCCAAGGTCATCCAGATCGGCATCAGCATCCTCGTGGATCTGATAGGTCCAGCTCAACGCAGGAATCCCTCGCGACTCAGCAGCCGGGACTTCCCGGCCAGGTACTTCTCCCAACGGGCGTCACCGATGCGGGCATCCAACTCATCCTCGACGGCCTCCAGTACGGCCGCCGTGGCTTTCTCCAGTCGGGCCAGACGGGAGATGTCGGAGCGATCACGATCCTCCAACGCTGCTTTCTTGATATAGGCGGCGGGACTGAGACCACGTTTGCGCGCCAGAGAGGCGATACGCTTTTTCTCCGCCGGACTGAGGCGGATGGAAGTCGGCGAGGAGGTCGAGGCCATGCACTACAGGTGTAATACATCCGGCCGGGTGTCAAGCCGGCCGCAGATCGAGCACCCCTCATTCCCGGGGTACGTCCTCCAATGTCTTGTCACCGCGCCGGGCTCGAGACCCTTTCGGCTTCTGCTCAAGGCCTGAGCCAGTCGAACGGCTTGAGTGGTTCGACTTCGCTCACCACCCTGAGCCCGTCGAAGGGCTTGTCGAAACGGCTGGATTGCTTCGGCGTCCCTGGCTGGACTTCTCGCAATGAAATTTGAAGATGCGCCTCAGTGCGCCACGGCCGCTTCGCCGCGGGCGATGGTGGCGGCGCGCAGGTATTGCTGCCGGAAATGCTCCGCCAGCGCGCTGGCCAGCCGGACTTCATCCACCTTGTTCTTGGCATTCAGCGCCACCTTCACCCGGCTGAACATCTGCTCGTAGTTCACCGCGGACAGGTCGGTCATCAAGGCCAGCGCGCGAGCACGAACCGCAGGATCGAGCCCGGGAGCGTTGATGGCCTGCCATGCGGCCGCCAGTTCGGTATGGGTATCGATGTCCATGACCCGGATCACGAACGACATTTCCCGGAACAGGTTGCCAGTCCAGGCGGCATTGTAGACCAGCGGCGTTTCGCCGGCATAAGGATTGACGTCGGGATCTGACCGGTGGACGGCCCACTCCGGCCGGGCATAGAAGTCCTTGCGGATGGGCAGCCGCCGCAGGGCGAAGTGCTGCGGGCCACCGGGCGTGTCGGGTTTGAAATTCCAGAGCTTCTGGCCCTCCATCGACATCACATACTCGATGAAGGCGACCGCCGGTCCGCGGTTCGGCGCCCCGCGCATGAGTGCAATGGGATCAGGTGACATCGTGGTGCCGCCGAGTGGCATCTTGAAGCCCAGCCGCTGGCGTCCACTGCGTTCCGCCGAACTCTGCTCCTGGTAGCGCCCGTAGAAATCGATGCACATGCCAACCGCGCAGTTTCCCGCTGCCACGTCGATCGGCGGCTTCTGCGAGGAATCGGTGAAGTACCGGGCATTGGCCCCGATGAGCTGCAGTAGTTGCAGGCCCTTTACCCAGCCCTGCGCCACGGCCTGCTTTTCCAGCTCCGCCTTCGGACGGCCCGTCGCTGCCGCCAACCGCGCCCATTCACGATAGATCTGCTCTTGGATGATGCTCTCGAATGACTTCGCGATGGAGCCGCTCTTGGTTGGATCGCACACTGCAATTTCGCCCATCAGTTTGGGATCGGTCAGGTCGGTCCATTCTTCCGGTGCTTTCCCGACTCCGAGCCGGGCCAGCGAGTCGAAATTGGCCAGCATCCCGTGTCCGCTCAACACGGGTCCGAGCCAGCGGCCCTGCTTGTCGCGGAAGGGCTCTCCCGTGTAGCTGGCCGGCATGACGTCGTCGGTGAACCAGTCCGGGTGCATTTTGAGCAAGCCAGAGTCAACGATGCGCCCCGCGTCGGCCTGGCGGATGAAATCGAAAGTACCGCCGCCGAAAAACACGTCGATGCCGCAGCCAACCTCGCTGGCCATGAACTCCCGCCGCGCTTCCTGCGCCTCGGCAGAGACATCCTTGGGCAGCCGGCCGTTGGCAAAACCGGCCTGCACGTCGATGCTCCACTCCTTGCCGAGCTTGCGGGTCCAATGATTCTGAAAAGACGAGACGTATTCCGACTCGAGAAACCGGGCGATCTCACTCGTGCCGCCGATCACGCGCCAGTCGATCGCCACCGTGCGGCCAGTCTTGGTGTGATACCACTCTTGGAACCCGTGGGCGTATTCTTGACGGATGGCCTCGTTGTGTGGGGTGATGATCACCACCGTGTCGTCGGCCTTGGCCTCCTGCCCGGCCGTCTTTTTCGGTCGCAGGATGAACGGCAGCGCCACAACGGCCATTAACGCGAAGATGATGATCGCGCGTTTCATGGGCGGCCCATCATGGGTAGGGCGGCGAGTCCCTTCGCCGCCGCGGCGCGGAACGGAGTCCGCGCCCTACCCCAATCAACCCGTCCGGCCTGTCCGCCATAGGCTTGGCGACGGCGGAAGGCCGGGTTCCACCTTGCGATGCGGTCGGGGCGGTTCATCGCGCTGAATTTCCGCTCAATCCGACAACACCACCACATCCTCTGGCTCGACCGTGGCGTAGAGTTCGCCGCGGCTGCTGCCGTCCGCGAAGCGCGGATTGCGCTCGAAAATCTTGAGTTTCGCCCCGGCGGGGGTGACGAAATCATACTGCGCGACCTCGCCGAGGTAGATCGACTCGCCGATCCGGCCCTTCACGACGTTGCGCGTCTCGGGATTGCGGTGCAGTTCCCAGCACTCAGGGCGTATGGAAATCGTCACTTTCGCCCCGACGTCGACCGCCTGGGTCGGATCGCCCAGGATGCCGTCGAACCTGCCGACCGACGTTTCCACGGTGACGTAGCCACCGACGGCACCGAGCACTTTGCCGGAGAGGAAGTCAGTTTCGCCAATGAAATTGGCCACGGTCTTGTGCGTGGGCCGCTTGTAGACCTCACGCGGCGTCCCGACCTGCAGGATATGTCCGCTCTCCAGGATCGCCATGCGGTCGGCGATGGAGAGCGCCTCCTTTTGGTCATGCGTCACGTAGACAGTGGTGAGCTGAAACTCCTTGCAGACGCGGCGGATTTCCGTGCGCATCTCCAGCCGGAGCTTCGCGTCGAGGTTGGATAGTGGCTCGTCGAGCAACAGGCAACGCGGTCGAATGACCAGCGCTCGGGCCAGCGCGATGCGTTGCTGTTGTCCGCCGGACAGCTGGTTAGGCTTGCGCCCGGCGTATTGATCCATGTGCACGGAGGCCAGGGCCTCGGCGACGCGCCTGGTGATTTCCGGGCGTGAGACTTTGCGTTCCTCGAGGCCAAAGGCGACGTTCTCCGCCACCGTCATGTGTGGCCACAGCGCGTAGCTCTGGAACATCATGCCCGTATTCCGTTTGTGGGGCTCGAGTCTCGTCACGTCTTCCTCGCCGAACAGAATCTGGCCCTTCTCCGGGATGTAGAATCCCGCCAGGCTGCGCAGCAAAGTCGTCTTGCCGCAGCCACTAGGGCCCAGGAGGAAAAACAATTCGCCCGGGTTGATCGTCAGGTCGAGTCCGTGCAGGGCAACGACATTGCCGAATTGCTTGGTCAGCTGCTTGACTTGGATGGAAATCATGGCGCGAGCGGAGCGAGGCAACCCACGGCGCCAAGCCAAGTCAAAACGATTACCGCCGCCAAGGGAGGAAGTCACAATCCACACACCCCGGCGCCCTGCGCCACCCCTCTTGGGAGAGGGGAAGAATCCTCGATGCTACCGAGACGTATGGCTCCATGCCGTCCGGATTCCCCTCTATGAAGAGGGGTGCCCGTCAGGGCGGGGTGTGTTGGTTGTGCGCATCCGTGCTCGGCCGCGCCCCTCCTTCTCTTGGCACTTGTCCCTTGCCACTTGTCACTTTCATATTCCCCCATGCCCACCCTGAAAGGCCCGCCCGAGCTCAAGCACCTCGATCACATTCTTGTCAGTCCCACCGCGATCAAGAATCGCATCGCGGCCCTCGGCCTCCAGCTGAACAAGGACTACGCCAAGAAGGACCTCATGGTCGTCGCGATCGTCAACGGCGCACTGATCTTCACCGCCGACCTGCTGCGCCAGATGCGGAGCCCGCTGCGTCTCGACTGCCTGCGTGCCTCCAGTTACCACGACGGCACCAAAGCCGTCGGCGAACCCCGCATTGTGGACTCGATGAAACTCGACGTCCGTGGCCACAACGTGCTGCTGGTCGACGACATTCTCGATACCGGCAAGACGCTCGCCGCTGTCGCGGGCATGATCAAGGCGAAGGGCGCCCTCACGGTCAAAACCTGCGTCCTGCTCGACAAGACGGCCCGGCGCGCCGTGCCCTTCGAAGCCGACTATGTGGGCTTTGCCATTCCCAACGAATTCGTCGTCGGCTACGGCCTGGATTTCAACGAGCGCTACCGGAACCTCCCCTGCATCGGCGTATTGAAGCCGAAGTATTACGGAGGGAAGTGATCCTTTTTTGCTTGGAGGGCCCGCGTCGCTACGGGCCGATCTAACTGGAGGGTCGGGCTCCCGGCCGACCGCGGTCGGGCGGG
>JANYDW010000069.1 GCA_025363455.1 Oleiharenicola sp.
GCGGACTCGTGGCACCCGCCACCACCGCGCGCCCAACACAAAGCGCATAAGCGGCACTCACTCAGCCCAACGCCATCGACCCGGGCTTGTTCAACCGGCGTCCCGCTGCGCGCTACGGCGCAGCAGAACGCTCAGAGTTAGGCATTTTTCTGTTTAAGCGGCATAAGGCGATTCCAAGAACCTGCGGCATTTGCTACGGGAAAAGTGCGATACCGGTGCGCGAATCGAGCCATAACGATCTCTTCCAGCGCTCGCGGCGTGCAGCCCTGCCAAGTGCGTAGATGACAATAGCGGCCAGCAAACGCTCCGGCATATTCGTAGCGAGGAAAGTAAAGATTATAGCCGACCCTTCGCTCTTCGCGGACGTGATGCGCGAACTTCGAATGAGTACGCAGTCTCTCGCGCAACGAACCCGCCTGACCAATGTAGAAGATAGGGCTTCTGCCGGTCGGATAGGTGAAGCGGAGGCCTGGCCTTGCGACGAGAAAGTAGACCCCGGGCGCGTCGGGGATTTCATGCTCGTTCAACCGCCAAAAATCCCGAAACGGTGTTGGCTCCAAATCGTCGAGGAAGCTGAGAATTCCCATGAGAGTGGTTTTCGCCTAACAGTGTTATTCAGCTTCAGCGAAAAGCGTAAGTTCCTGAATGCTCATTTAGGTAGAAGAAGAGATAAAGCATTCATCCTCAAGCCCCGTCTTCTCAACTTACGCTTTCCACGCTGCCTGAAATCCGGGCAAAAGCGTAAGTTATGACAAGCGCCGGCCCCGCATTGAACGGCACTCATAGAGTGCCGCTACAGGCCTCCGTCCTCTTACTTCTTCCTTCTTACTTAGCCGTGTGTTCCAGTCGCCGCCCCTAGGGCACCCGCTCCTGTCGCCCCTACGCTAAAGCTCCGGGGCCATGCCTCACGGCATGACCATCTCCGCGCTAACGCGCTACGTCCCGGAACATCCACCGCAGGATGTCGGGCAGAAGCTGGCCGCCGTGGTCATCCGAGTGCCAGCCGTCGCCCCAGGCATGGGCAAAATCGTAGCGCGGTCCCTCGACCTTGCGCTGGTCCGCGGCGCGGTTGGCGAACTCGAGAGCGTTGAGCATCTGCTCGTTGGCGAGATGCCAGCTACCAAACATATTGCTCATGGACCAGGCATCCGGGGTAATGCCGTTGGACTGGCTGTTGCTCAGGTCGTTCGTGCCATCCTGCAGGAACACCCGGATGGGCTTGATCGGATTCCGGCGGATGAGTGTCGGGTAGAGGTCGCCACCGGGAACCATCGGCTGGTTGCCCTTGGCCGGACGATAGCCGATCGAAGTGTAGCTGCCGATCATGCTGATCACCTTGCGAAATTGGTCGGGGCGCTCCCATGCCACGGTCCAGGCGCAGATGGCACCGCTGCTCGTGCCACCAATGACGCGTTGGTCGACCTCGTCACTTATCTTGTAGGTCTTCTTCAATTCCGGGATGAGCTCGTCAGTCAGCATCCGGGCATAGGTGTCGCTCAGCGCGTCATACTCATTGGCCCGATTGTTCGGATTGCCCGTCCCGAGATTGTCGGGGTAATGGTCGCTGAGGTTGCCCGGCGTGATGAAGAGACCGATCATCACTGGAATGTCTTTTTTCGCGATGAGGTTCTCCATCACTTGGTCAACGCGAAGGGGGCCCTTGGGGTTGAGCGCGCGCTGGCCATCCTGGAACACGAGGAGCCCGGCGGGCTTTTCGCCAGTGTATTGGGCCGGCACGTAGACCCAGTAGCGCCGCACGGTCCCGCCGATGATCTTGCTGTTCCACTCGAAGGGTCCGAGCAATTTGCCCTTGGGCACGCCCTCCTGCGGGAGCGAGTCGGCGGTGAGCGGATAGTCACCCAGCTTGCGGGCCGGCGCCGCGGCATCTTGGGCAAAGCCCATAAGGCAGAGAGCAGAAAACAGGAGGCAGGAACGGATATTCATTGGGGGTGGGATAAGGAATTGAACACCAAGCGGCAAAGAAGCAAAGTGACTTTGGCTGCGTGGTTTTCCGGGAACGGAGTCAGGAACGATTGCCGTTTCCGTCCCGGCGTCAACCCGCGGCCAGCCCGATATTTGGGCGAGATTGCGCTAAAGCCCGGGCTCATCTCTCCGATGAAGGGTAAGGTTAATTTACCAAGCATCCATGGCCATTGCCCAACCCATCTCGGACACCCTTGTCCAGGAATTCATCATTCGTGCCGTCCGCAACGTCTGCAGCAAGATGCTCAAGCGGGAGGCTAGCTTCGTGGAACGGAGCGCCGATGCCGCCTATGCCGGGTTCAAGGACAAGCTCCACTTTTTCGGCAGCGTGGGCTTTGTCGGCCATATCGATGGCATCATCTACCTGTGCATCCCCGATGAATTCGTGCAGGACGCCGCCGGGCGCATGCTGGGCATGAGCCCCGCCGAGATCGAGATGAGCGGCGCCTCCGTCCTGAAAGACGTGGTCGGCGAGATCACCAACATGACGGTCGGCGGATTTAAGAACGCGCTCTGTGACACCGGTTTTCCCTGCAAGCTGACGCTGCCCACCATTGTGCGCGGTGACCACCTCGCCGTCTCCAGCCTCAAGAATACCGAGCGGCACATTTTCCATTTCGACTGCGCCGGGCACCGGCTCGTCGCGGACATCCAGATGCGGCAGGAGTAGGTTCATTTACGATATATGATTGATGATTTATGATTTGAAGAGCCCGGGTGGCTCGTGGCCCTAGCCAATCGTAAATCATAAATCGTAAATCATGAATTTTCCCGAGTTTCCTCCAGACGCGTGACAGCGGCAGAGCTTCGCCCTTGCATGCGAGCTGCCCACGCACACCTTACCGCCATGGCCAATCCGGCACCCTCACCTCTCACCCAGACCGTCCGCTGGCTGGCCGACTACACCGGCTTCCCTTCGTCGCGCCTGCCCGACAAGGCCGAGCTGCTCCTCCTGTTCGCGACCGCCGCCAGCACCGAGGACCTGGCCAAGTCCAACCCGTATCACGTGGGGATGTTGAAGGACCAGAATTTCGCCGCGTCGATGCGCAACTACACCGCCCAGCGCCGCAAGGTCCACCTCGTCTGCGACAACAGCGCGAAGACTTAGGCAGCTGATCTGCCCGCGAATGACGCGAATCAACGCGAATGGATTCGTGTGATTGGCGTGATTAGCGGGCAATCCTCAGAGGCTTGATGCCTTAGCGGCCTCCAATTCCTCCCACCTCGCGAACACTGCCGCGTGTTCCTTCTCCACCGCATCAAGCCGTGCTTTCACTTCGGTGAACTTGGCGGACTGCGTCTTGTAGAATGACGGATCGGCGAGCTGCGTGGATAGCGTCGCCTGCTCCTTCTCCAGCGCCTCGATCTTCGCGGGCAGGGTCTCCAGCTCCTTCTGCTCCTTGCCGGTGAGCTTCCTGGCTTTGGCTGTCTTGGGTGGAACCTGGCCTCTGGACAGGTTTTTTTCGGCAAGCCCGTCCGGAGGCCGGGCTCCACCTTGCAATAAGTTTTCCCGCGCCGCCTCCTTGGCCTTGTCCTGCATCCAGTCGGTGTAGCCGCCGGCGTAGTCACCGATGCGGCCGTCGCCCTCGAACACCAGCGTGCTCGTGACGACCTCGTCCAGAAATTCGCGGTCATGGCTCACGAGCAACAGCGTGCCTTGGAACTCCACGAGCAGGTCCTCCAACAGGTCCAACGTCTCGGCATCGAGGTCGTTGGTCGGCTCGTCGAGCACGAGGAAGTTGGCCGGCTGGGTGAAGAGCCGGGCCAGCAGCAGACGGTTGCGCTCGCCGCCGGAGAGCACGCGCGCCGGCGTGCGGGCGCGGGACGGCTCAAAGAGAAAATCCTGCAGGTAGCTGATCACGGCTCGGCTGCGTCCGTCGATCGTGACGGTCGCGTTGCCGTTGGCGATGTTGTCGGCCACCGTCTTGTTGTCGTCGATCTGCGCGCGGAGCTGGTCGAAGTACACGACCTCGAGGTTGGTGCCGTGCTTCACGCTGCCGCTGGTGGGCGCGAGCTGGCCGAGCAGGAGCTTGATCAGGGTCGTCTTGCCCGCGCCGTTGGGCCCGAGGATGCCGATCTTCTCGCCGCGGCGGATGACGGCGGAGAAGTCGCGAATGACGGGCTTCCCGTCCGCCCAAGCGTAGGAGACATTCTCCGCCTCGATGACCTTCACGCCGCTGCGTTCGGCTTCGGAGAGTTTGATGGTGGCCGTGCCCGTACGGTCGCGGCGGGCGCGGGCCTCGACGCGCATGGCCTTGAGGGCGTTGATGCGGGCGGTGGCGCGCGAGCGCTGGGCCTTCACGCCGCGGCGGATCCACTCCTCTTCCTGGGCCAGCTTTTTGTCGAAGAGGGCGCGCTGCTTCTCCTCGGCCTCGAGGACCTCCTGCTTGCGCACGAGGTAAGTGTCATAGTCGCAGGCCCAGCCGGCCAGCCGGCCGCGGTCGAGCTTGACGATGCGGGTGGAGATGCGGCGCAAAAAGGCGCGGTCGTGCGTGACGAAGAACAGCGTGGGTTTCTTCTCCAGGAGGAATTCCTCGAGCCAGAGGATGGATTCGAGATCGAGGTGATTGGTCGGCTCATCGAGCAGGAGCAGGTCGGGCTGCCCGGCGAGGGCGCGGGCCAGCAGGGCGCGGCGCTTGAGGCCGCCGGAAAGGGCGGTGAACTCCTGCGTCGCCGGCAGGCGGATGGCGGCGATCAGGTCCTCAACGCGAACGTCGCGCTCCCAATCCTCCTCGTGGTGGTCGTCGTTCGGCCGCAGGCCGCCGTAGACGATGTCGTGAACGGTGCCGGCAAGATCAGCCGGGATTTCCTGCGTGAGCCGGCGATAGACCGCATTGGCCGGGCGGAACACGTCGCCCGTGTCGGGCTTCATTTCACCGACCATCACCTTCATGAGGGTGGACTTGCCCGCCCCGTTGCGCCCGAGCAGGCAGACGCGCTCCCCCGGATCGACCTGGAAATTGACCTTTTCCAATATGGCGGGACCGCCGAAGTGGAGCGTGACGTCGAGAAGGGTGAGCAAAGCGGCCATGGGAACGGGACAACTTGGGCGTCGGACTAGCCGGGTGCAATCTTAAGCTCCCGAACCGTCCAAATTCATTCTTAGCCACGAAAAGGCACAAAAATGCACAATAGAGAGAAAAATATTTTAACCCGTCATTCTGAGCGGAGCGAAGAATCCAAGGAGAAGGCGCCAGTAATATCCCGCACTTGGATCCTTCGCTACGCTCAGGATGACGGAACGAGAGCTATACTCTTTTCGTGTTTTTCGTGGGCAACTGCCTTGGCTTCAGCCCCCGCCCGGCGCTCGCCCGGGATCATTGTTCCTCGAAGCGATGATCAAAACGAGTAGTTTGTTCGCTGGGAAAAGGACCGCCGGGCGGCGATTGGGCGGGACGACGTGGTTCGCACGGCGACGCGGACGCGACTATATCGGCACGACCTAAGGCAGGGTTTAGCCACAAAAAGTCACAAAAATAGTCCCAACCTACCGGTTAGCTGCGCGAAGCGCCTATCCGCGCCCTGCAGAATTAGCCTGCAGGACTGATAATTTTTGTGCCTCTTTGTGGCCAACCCTGCCTCGGCGGGAACCGCCCGGCATTGCGAAATCTCCCAAAGCCCCCCAAACCTCCGATCCATGAATCCAAAAATCCGCTGGGGTGTGCTAGGCTGGGCTCGCATTGCCCGCAACGAGGTCATCCCTGCCATCCAGCGCTCCCGCAATGGCACTCTCCAGGCTGTCGCCTCTCGCAGCGAGGCCAAGCTGGCCGAGTGCAAGGCCGCGCTGAATCCGCCGCAGCTGCACCGCAGCTACGAGGACCTCGTGCGCGACCCCACGGTCGATGCCATCTACAATCCCCTCCCCAACTCGCTGCACCGGGAGTGGACGATCAAAGCCGCCGAGCAGGGCAAGCATGTGCTCTGTGAGAAACCCGTCGCGCTCAATGCCACCGAGGCGCGCGAGATGATCGCCGCCTGCCGGGCCAACGGCGTGGTCTTCATGGAGGCGTTCATGTACCGCTACTCGGCGCGCACCCAGAAGGTGGTCGAGGTGCTGCGGAGCGGCGTGCTGGGTGACATCAAGTTCATCTCCTCGCAGTTTCGTTTCCTGCTGAACCGCCCGGGCGACGTGCGCCGGGAGGCCGGCCTCGGCGGCGGGTCGCTCTACGACGTCGGCGTCTATCCACTCAATTTCACGGGCCTGGTCATCGACACGATCACCGGCAGCGCCCCGGGCGCCGGGCCGCGGCCGGATGCGATCTCGGTGCAAAGCGTGGATGTCCAGGGCGTCGATGAGCTGTTCTCCGCCCTCCTCCGTTACCCAGGGGGGATCACCGCCACGCTGCACAGCGGCTTTAATGCGCAATTCCGCATGGGGGCCGAGGTCGTCGGCACCAAGGGCGCGCTCGAGATCCCTCTCACCTATCTCGGCAAGGAGGGACCGCTCACGCTGATCATCGGTGACCAGAAAGAAGAAATCGCCGTGCCCGAGAGCGACCGCTACCGGCTGCAGGCCGAGGATTTTGCCGATGCCATCCTGCAAAAGCGGCCACCCTTGCTCACCACGGAGGAAACCCTGCGCAACATGGAGTTGCTCGACCTGCTCTACGCCACGGCGCGCGGATGAATCCAATCATCATTCGCCCCCAACACACCCCGCCCTTCGGGCACCCCTCTTCATAGAGGGGATCTCCGGCTGCGTGGGTTCCATTCCCCTCTATAAAGAGGGGTGTCGCGCAGCGACGGGGTGTGTTGGAAAATCAACGCGTCACTCTCACCGCCCTTCGCCGAAATCGAACTCCTGTGCGGCCGCCACCAGGACGGGCCGACCGCGGCTGGTCGGTGGCTGGAATTTCCATTCGCGCAGCGCCTTGATCGCCACATAGGAGAGATACGGCGGCGTGTCCGCCGGGACCGCCGGCATTCGCACCGTGCCCTGTTCATCGATGTAGAAATGGACCGTGATGCGGCCCCGCACCCCTTGCTTCTCAGCGACCTCGGCATAGCGAGGCGCGACCGTGGTGATCGCCACGGGTGGACGGTCTACCTCCGCGACCGGGCAGACTTGGTAATCATTGCGCCGGCCACTTACCCGCTCAATCCAGTCGGCTGCATTCTCCATGGCTGTCCGGCTGACCACGGCGCCGGTCTGACTGACTTCAATCGTAAGCTTCAGCTGCGCCATCACCGGCAGGCCATCATAGCGCGCCGGCCGAAAACGCCAGTTTTGCAACGCTTCCACGCAGGGGCGGATCAGCTCCCGATGCGAGGCACCCACGACCAGCCATTCGACCAGCTTGCCCTCAGCGTCGACATCGATCGCCACCATCACCCGGCCGTTCAGCACGCCATCCATGCGCAGGCGCGCGGGCATTGGTGGCTCCTGGGTAACGATGATGCCGATGGGTTCCAGCGCGGCCCATAGTCCCGGGGCCAGCAGCAAAAGCAGCGCGAAGTGCGACAGAGTTTTCATGGGGGTATGGGGTTGACTCTACGAAAACCAATGTAGTCGCATCCGCGCGATTATCTAGCGGGGTTTTGCCGCTGTTTTTGCTATTTCACGCCGGTCAGCCATTCTGGGCCAATGTCCGCACCCCCACCGCCCATCGCCCCCGGAGTCCGCATCGGCCACGTCCACCTCAAGGTCGCCGATCTGCAGCGCGCCTTGGATTTTTACTGCGGGGTGCTGGGCTTCGAGTTGAAGCAAAAGTATGGGGAGCAGGCGGCATTCATCGCAGCCGGCAGCTACCACCATCATATCGGGCTCAACACGTGGGAGAGCCTCGGCGGCCGACCGCCGCCGCGCGGCAGCACGGGGCTGTTTCACACCGCCATCCTCTACCCCACTCGCGCCGATCTCGCCGATGCCCTCCGCCGGCTGGTTGCCGCCAAGATCCCGCTCGACGGGGCCAGCGACCATGGCGTCAGCCAGGCGCTCTACCTGCACGACCCGGACCACAACGGGGTTGAACTTTACTGGGACCGGCCGGAAAAGGAGTGGCCGCGCGCCCGCGACGGCAGCCTGGCGATGATCACAGCCCCGCTGAATCTCGAGGATCTGCTGGCGCAGTCACACCGGCTGGCGGACCGATGAGTTCCCGCACAAGTTCGATCAGTTGCGCGGTATCGAAGGGCTTGGCCAGCGTGCGCACGGCGCCGAGCATCTTGGCCGCCTTGAGCATCCCGTTGACGCGGTAGCAGCTGGAGCCGGACATGGCCACGAGCGGCGGGCTTGGCACGCAACGCCGCAGCAGCCCCAGCAACTCCAGGCCATCGGCCTCGGGCATGAAAATGTCACTGATCACCAGGGCGACCCGGTTTCGGGTCACGTAATTCATCGCCGCGCGGCCATGATGGACGAGCGCCACCGCATAGCCATGCCGGCTCAGCAGGTCAGCCATCGCCTGCGCCAGCTGGATATCATCATCGACCAGCAGGATCTCGGTGCGGGAAATCTCTTCAGCTGCGGGCATGAGGAAAGGATTAATGGTGGGACGGTTGGCTAGCGGCCGACAGGGCCACGGGCGAAGCCTCGAAGAAATCCTGATTGGCGATCTTTCCCCCTACCGTCGTCGGGCGAGCGGCCGGCCTGCTCGCGGGCTTCTTCAAGCCGCGCGATGGCGAAAGGATCGGTGCTGATATGGCCGGGGTAGAATCCTGGCCGTTGACGATGCGCAGGAGATCGTTGACGCAAGCTTTGAGCGTCACCGATTGGGCGTTGAGCTCCTCGGCGGCGGCGGCGTTCTCCTCGGCGCCCGAGGCGTTGCCCTGGGTGACCCGGTCCATCTGGCCGACGGCGGTGTTGATCTGCACGATGCCCTCGTTCTGTTCGCGGGAAGCGGTGGCGATGCCGGCCACCAACTCGTCCAGCCGGCGCGTCTTCTCCACGATCTGGTGGAAGCCGGTGGCGACCTTGCCGCTCAGGCTGGCGCCGAGCTGGCTCATGCGCACGGCCTCGCCGATCGTGCCGGCGGTCTCCTTGGCGGCGCTGGCGCTGCGTTGCGCCAGGTTGCGTACCTCCTCGGCGACCACGGCGAAACCGGCTCCGGCCTCGCCCGCCCGCGCGGCCTCGACCGCGGCATTGAGGGCGAGAATGTTGGTTTGAAAAGCGATTTCGTCGATGGTCTTGACGATCGCGGCGACGCTGGCGCTGGCCTTGCCGAGATCCGTCATGGCCGCGGACATCTGTTGCATGTCGATCGTACCCGCGTCGGCGGTGGCGCGGGTGTCGGCGGCGAGATGCTTGGCCGTGGAGGCATGCTCGGCATTGCGCTTGGTCATGCTGGCCAGCTCCTCGAGCGAAGCGCTGGTCTCCTCGAGGGAGGCGGCCTGCTCACTGGCGCCCTCGGCCAGCGACTGGCCGGCGGAGGAAACCTGGGTGGAGGCGGCGGTGACCTCGTCGGCCCCGCTGCCCAGCTCCAGGGCGATGGCGCGCACCGGGCGGGAGATCCCGCGGGCGATCCACCAGACGATGAGCAGCACGGCGACCAGGACGCACCCCGCGGTCAAAATGATGATGTTGCGCAGCTGCCAGGCCGGCGCCAGCACTTCGCCTTCCCGAATGGTGATCAGCACCGCCCAAGGCGTGACGCTTTTGCCAATCCATACCGAGTCGCCAAAGCGGAAGGTGGTGTCGTTGAGCGTGTGCGAAAAATTTTCTGCCTCGAAGGCCTCGCCCACCTTGAGCTTTCCGAGGAGAGGTTCGATCCAGGGATCAGTGGCAACCACGGGTTTGCCGCAGCGTTCCAGGTTGGGATGCGCGACGTAGAGGCCGCGATTGGAGACGAGCGCCGCATAACCCGTCTCGCCCACCTTCTCCTTGGCGATATCCGCGGACAGCGTGGACAGCGGCAGGTCGACGCCGACCACACCAATAAAGGTGCCGTCGGCCCGGTGGATCGGGACGGTCAGGCTCGTCATGAGCACGTCCTTCCCGCCGACCTGGTACACGTAGGGCTCAATCACGGTCTCCTGGTTGTTGCGCTTCGTTAGCACATAGTAGTCCCCGGCGCCCTCGACCGTGTAATCCTTATTCGGCTCAACCTCGATGGCGCCTGAGCCGCGGTGCCAATAGGGCAGGTAGCGACCGGTGGTATCATGACCGGGCTTGCCGACGTACTCGGTATCGCGGCCGTCAAAGGCGTTGGGCTCCCACACGGTCCAGACGGCGATATAATCGGGCGAAGCGGCCAGCGTGCCGCGCAACATGGCGTCGGCCTCGGTGCGGGACGGATGGCCGGCAGCGAGAACACCCTCGAAGGCTTGGGCCAGCGAGCGGGCGCTGCCCAAGGCGGTGCCCAACCGGGTTTCCATGCGCGATGAGAGTTCCTCGGCTGACTTGCGGCAGAGGGCAAAGGCGTCGTCCCGCGAATTGTGTACGGCCCGCAGGGTGACGAGGGTGGTCAGGACGGCGAGACCACAGAACACGGCGAAGCCGATGGACAGGAGCATGCGGGCGTTGAGTCCGCGGTGGGTGATGATTTTCATGGCGTCGGGGATGGTTGGATGGAGCGCTCCGTGGCAGGGTTGAAACGGACCAAAAGCAAAAGGCACTCTACAGGACTATTTCATATGCTCTAACGACCGGCCGGAACGTCCTCGAAGAAGTCCGCGGACGCGGCCGGGATGCTTTTGCCCGTCCGACGGGCAGGGAGCGCGGGTCGCTTTCCGGTCGAGGTGGAAACGGCGGCGGCCGGCACTTCGTCCGACGAGCCATTCACCAGACAGAGCAATTCGTCCACGCAACCCTTGAGGCTGGCGGCTTGGGCGTTCAATTCCTCCGCCGCGGCCGCACTCTCCTCGGCGCCCGAGGCGTTGGTCTGCGTGACCTTGTCCATCTGGCTGACAGCGGTGTTGATCTGCCGGATGCCTTCGTTCTGCTCGCGGGAGGCGGTGGCGATCTCGGCCACGATCTCGTCGACCCGGCGGGCCTTGGTGAGAATCTCGGAAAAACCCGAGACGACCTTGGTGCTCAACGTGACGCCGCGTGCGCTCATGCCAACGGCCTCCTCGATGGTCGTGGAGGACTCCTTGGCGGCGGTGGCGCTGCGCTGGGCGAGATTGCAGACCTCCTCGGCCACCACGGCGAAGCCGGCGCCGGCCTCGCCCGCCCGCGCGGCTTCGACGGCGGCATTGAGGGCGAGAATGTTGGTCTGAAAGGCGATTTCGTCGATCGTCTTGACGATCTTGGCGACGCTGGCGCTGGCGCGCTGGAGGTCGGTCATGGCGGCGGACATTTGCTGCATGTCGGCGGCGCCGGTGTCGGCCGCGCGGCGGGTGTCGGCCGCGAGCGTCTTGGCCGTGTCGGCATTGTCGGCATTGCGCTTGGTCATGCTCGTGAGTTCCTCGAGCGAAGCGCTGGTCTCCTCGAGGGAGGCGGCCTGTTCGCTGGCGCCCTCGGCCAGCGTCTGGCTGGACTTGGAAATCTGCTCCGCCGCCGACGAAGTTTGCACCACAAAGGACTGCAGCAGTTCCATGGCCGACTCCAGCGGGGGACTGATGGTGCGGATGAGCACGACGGCCACGACGGCGCCGAGAATCAGGCCCAGGACGAGGAGGATCATCATCACAAACTTTCCGGTCGACATCACATCCAGCGAACTCTTGCGGTCGCGGGCGATGATTTCATCGAGCGATTTGTTGACGTCGGACACCGTCTTGTCGAATTGCGTGGCCGCAGCATCGGCCTCGGCGGTGCTGGTCTTGATCGATTTGTCGATCTCCACAATCGCCTGCATGCCGGCGTAGTATTCCTTGAAGGCTGCGGTCGCCTTGGCCTGCACTTCGGACGGCAGGGAGAACTGTTTCATCTGGTCGCCAAATTCCGTGATCCGCTTGGCGATCTCGGCGAGGTATTTCTCGTCGCCACGGAGCAGGTAATCCTTCTCATGGCGGCGGCACATGAGCAGCAGCACCGAAAGCTCGGCCAGACCCTGCTCGTTCACCAGGGCTTCCACGGCGTGCACCGATTTGCGCAGATTTCCCTCTAGACCGAGTTCGGGCGTGAGGCCGCGCTTCGTCAGGAGGTCCGACAAATCATTAACCTTCTTTTCATAGCCGTCGGCGCTGGCCAGGGTGGACTTCACGGGCGCATTAAGCGGATCATCCGCGGCGGCGCCGGCCACCACAACCCCAAGCGCCTCGCGGGCTGATTTCAGGTCATGGTGAATGTCATCAACCGACTTGGCCTGCTTGTAGAGGAGAAACGCCGTGCGCTGGCCCTCGGCATCTAGCAGCGCGGCCTTGGCGTCCTGCGCGCCCCCCACCCGCTTCATGTTGACATCACCGCGGCCGGCGATGGCGGTGATGCTGCCTTGCGCGCTCGACATCTGCTGCAGCCCGAAGGAGCAGGCAATGGCGATAACCAACAACAACACGACGCAACCGGTGATAAGCCGGGTTTTGATGGTCCATTTCATGGGAAGAGGGGGAAAGGATTACTTGAGGGTCAGCAGGCCGTTGGCCGCGACGACGGCCTGGCCTTCCGGGCTGAGAACAAAATCGATGAAGGCTTTGACCTCACCGGTGGGCTCACCCTTCGTCGCCAGCGTAGGCGTGCGGGTCAGTGGATAGGCCGAGGACCGGATGGTCTCCGCGGTGGGCGCCACGCCATTGACGGAAACCAGCTTCACGACCTTGGGGTCCGCATGGCCGAAGCCATCATAGGCCAGCGTGGCGGGAATCTTGGCCACGGCGCCCAGCAGCACACCGTCATGTTTGATGGCCGCCGCCGCACTGAAGGCGACGCCTTTGCCGAGCACCTTGTCCTGGAAAATCTCCCGGGTGCCGGAGTCGGCGTTGCGATTGTAGAGGACAACCGGGCGGCCGTCCGCCCAGTTTGCCGTGGTGCCCGTGAAATAATCCTTCAATTCCGCGAGGCTCAGGTTGGCCACCGGATTGTCCTTGTGCACGATGACGGCCACCGCATCGGAGGCATAGGCGGCACCGACCAAACCGCCTTCCTTCTCCTTCGCGTCGAGGGCCCGGCTCAGGAACGCCAGCTGGACTTCGCCAGCGATGGCCGCCTTGGCACCGGCGCCGGAACCGCCGCCATCCACTTGCATGGTCGTGCCGGTTTTTTGCTGAAAGGCCGCGGCGAGGGCTTTCACGATCGTGATGGTGCTGTCGGAACCGCGGGCCGTGATGGCGGCCTGACTGGGAGCGGAAATGATCATCGCGCCGATAAATAGGGCGAGGAAACGGAACAGGAGTGGGCTTTTCATGGGTGGAGTGGGGTTATGATGGATGGATGATACTAGAAATTGACCTGCATCTGGCTGCGCACGCCCTGGGTACGGGCCTTGGCCGCGCCGCCCGTGACGGTGTTGTTGGACTCGCCGAAGATATAGCCGAGCTGCCACTTCACGTCGTTGCTCCGGAAGAAATAGGAGAAACCCAGATAGCACTCGGACATGCGGTTCATGGTGCCGCCACCGGGCGCGGAGCGGATGCCGTCGCTGAGATTCACGCCGCGACCGTCCGAATCGAGGTGGGTGTAACGCGCGACATATTCGATCCGGTCTCCCTGCTTGAACGAAGGCTGGATTGACCAGGCGCTGCTTTGGGAATTTTGCGTGGCGGAAACCCCATGCTGGTTGTCGCTGCCATAATATTCCAGCTGCAGGTCGAGGTTGCCCTGGGTGAACGTGGCGAAGGCATTGTAGACGGTCAGGTCGTCGCCCGTGCCCAGCATCTTGCCGCCTTGGTCAGGCAGTAATCCCACCGAGGCGCTCAGGACATACGCCAGGCCCTGGCCCGTCTTGCCCTTGTAACCCAGGTTGCCCCAATAGGCGAAAGTGTTGCTGGCCGCGGCCCCCGCGCTGGTGACGCCGGCAATGCCGTCCTCATTCCGCTCCGGGTTGGTGATGGCGACGTTGTAGAACAGGCCGCTCGATTTCTTACCTCCGGCGTAAATGCCGGTGCGATAGCTGCCGGCCCCGAGCCGCCGGCCATTGTTGGCCTCGACAAAATATCGCGTGCCGGCCGAACGCTCGATCGCCTTGAGGCTCCCGGAAGAGGTGTACCATTCCTCCAGCCCAAAGGGCACCTTGCGAAAACCGAGGTCCAGGCTGAACGCATCGTTTTTTGTCCAGGAAATCTTCGCCTCGTCAAAGGTCGAGCCGGCGAAATCGTAGTTAAGGCTTGAGGTCCAGCCCTGGCCCAGATTGGCCTTGGCGCCCAGGTAGATGCGGCGCAGGAAAAAGTGGGACGTGCTCACGGGATCGGCCGTGGTGCCGCTGATGTCGGTGCTCAGACCGGCGTACTGGATCTGCATGCGGCCGCTCAACGACAGCCGGCCCAGGGTCTTATTGCCGGAGGTCGCGACTTGGGCCGCGGCATTATCCTTCACCATTTCCTTCTGGATCTGGGTGGCTTCTTCCTTGTTGAGCACGCCCTTCAGGAGGAGAGCATTGATTAGCGCCGAGGTATCCTGGGCTTGGGCCAAGCCGGCCAGCAGGAGCATTGCGCCCAGAATGAGGCCGGCGATTTTTTGGGATTTAGGGGTGTTCATGATTTGAATTTATTGAATGCGTTCCGACCGGCAGGCTTACGGGCACGAAAAAAGGCACAGGCACGCCCACACCCTCCAAGAGGGAATTGGCGTAACTGTGCCTTCGACTGACAGGCCCGTGTGTCCTGCCGGAGAAAGCTGCCAGCAACCGAGTTGCGGGCCTTCCGTCTCCTATAACGACCAGCTGGTCGCGCGCTTTAACAAAATATTTCCCAACGGCCGGCCGCCCCGGTCAGATCACCGCGTCGGAATCGCCTTCCCGACCAAGCAGCTGCTCGAGCTGGCGGCGCAAGTCGGCGAGGTCCTTGCTCTTGAAATTCTGGCGGGTGCGCTCGAGTACCTCGACGGTGTGCCGCAAGGCTGCGACATGATCCACCTCGCGAAGCTTGTCCGCCGACCGGCGGTCCAGCGCCTGCGTGGCGCGCTCGAGATCAGCCAGCAGCAGAATGATCTGGCGGAGCGACACGCGCAGGTAGTCCTGCATCGGCCCGCCAGGTGCAGGTGACGTCGAACGCTGCACCATTTGCTCCACCTGGGCCAGCTCCCGCTCCCATTCACGCAGCCGCCGGCGACCCGCCTGGATGAGGGCGAAGTCCCGGTAGTCCGCGATCGCTTGATCGAGGACGCGTGCCAGGTCGTCAAAATCGGGCGGCTTGGTGAGGTAGGCCGTGACCGGCAGGCGCACCGAACGCGCCGCCGTCTCGACCGACGGCCGGCCGGTCAGCAAAATCACGGGCAGCCCCGGGGCCGCCAACGCGGCCGCCTCCACCAATTCCAGCCCCGTGTTGCCCGGCATATGGATATCGGAGATCAGCGCCTCGAAGGCGGTGACCCCCAGTTTTTCGATCGCCTCAACGGCAGTGGCGGCGGTCTCGCAGGTGTACCCCAGCCGGCGAAGCATCTCGGCCAGCCCTTCGCGAGCGGCCTCGTCATCATCGGCGAATAGCACGCGGCCGCGGGTGTCGGGGGATTGTGGTTGCATGTCAGCGGTTGAGTTTGGTCAGCAGGGCTTGGCGCACGGCCTGGGAAAGTTCCGCGATGTCGATCGGTTTGGCCACCAACCGGTAAATACCCTCCACCCCTGCGTCCTTCACTGGGGGACTGTCGAGACCACTCATCAACAGGACGGGGAACCCGGGCCGCCGTTCGCGAACCCCGGCGATCAATTCCGGGCCGGACAGGTGGGGCATGGTGCGATCAGTCAGCAGCAGGTCGACTCCCTCCGGGCTGGCCTTGAAGTGCTCCAGGGCGAGCCGGGGGTCGGTGAAGGTCTGCACCCGGTAGCCGATCCTCCGGAGTGTCGCGCCAACCGCCGCGCAAATCGCGTCCTCGTCATCCACCACCAACACGGACTCGCCGCGACCGGGGACGATGTCGATGTCCACCATTACCTGCGGGATGTCGTTTTCCGTCGCGGCGGGGAAATAGAGGTCGAAGGTGGTCCCCTCGCCGGGGAAACTCTTCACGAATATGCCGCCCTCATGATCCTGCATGATGCCGTGAACCACCGGCAGGCCGAGGCCGGTGCCCTCGCCCGGACCCTTGGTGGTGAAGAACGGTTCAAAGATGCGGGCCAGTACCGCCGCGTCCATGCCGTGTCCGGTATCGACCACCGTCAGCCGGGCGTATTGCCCGGGTTGCAAGCCGGGCAGCGCAAGACAGCCCGACACGTCCAGTGCACACGCGACGAGCCGAAGCGTAAGGCGGCCGGGCCGGTGGCGCATGGCGTGGGCGGCGTTGGTGCAAAGGTTCATCACCACTTGGTGGATCTGGCCGGCATCCGCCATCACGGGGGGCGCCTCCGGCGAGAGATCCTGTTCGATCGCAATCGTCGTGGGCAGGGACGAGCGCAGGAGGCCGAGAGCCTCCAGGATAATCGGCTGCAACGCTTGTTTCAGGAGCTCATGCTGTTGCTGGCGGCTGAAGGTCAGGATCTGCCGCACCAGCTCCTTGGCCCGGTTGCTGGCCCGCCCGATCTCGGCCAGCCGCCCCTGGACCACCGCCGGTTCCGCCAGGTCCATGAGCGCCAGTTCCTGATTCACGATAATAGCCGTGAGGATGTTGTTGAAATCGTGCGCGATGCCGCCGGCGAGAGTGCCCAGCGCTTCAAGCTTCTGGTTCTGCCGCAGCTGGGCCTCGAGCGCTGCCTTCTGCACCTCGGCCCGACGCTGCTCGGTGATGTCCTGCAGGGCGTTCAGGATGCAGGCCCGCCCTGCCACCTCGATGGGCTCGCAATTCAACAGGGCGGTGATGATCCGGCCGTCCTTCGCCCGGAGGGTGAACTCCAGGCCGCGCACCGTGCCGTCCTCCCGCAACCGGCGCACCAGCTCATCACGATCAGCGGGGTTGACCCAGATGCCGAGGTCGAGCGAGGTCCGGCCGATCACCTCCTCGCGGGTGTAGCCTGACAGGCGCTCAAAGCCGATGTTGGTGTCGACATAGCGCCCCGTCGCCAGCTCCGAGATCGTGAGCGAATATGGGCTGGCGAGGAAGGCCTTGGCGAATTTCTCCTCCGACTCGCGCAGCGCCTTGCCCGCCTGCACCTGCCCGGTGATGTCCCGGCTCACGATCACCAGGCACGCCCGACCGCCGATCTCGACCTTCTCGACCGACATCAGGAAATCGCCCTCCGCCCCGTTGCGGCTGCGCACCCGCGACTGCATGTTCTGCACCCGGCCATGTTGCCCGAGTTCCTGCAGCATTCGGGCGCGGTCCTCCGGCGAGGTCCAGATCCCCCGCTCCTGGGCCGTGTGGCCGATCAGTTCCTTGCGCGTGTAACCGGAAAGCCGCTCAAAGCCCTCGTTCACATCCAGGAATTTCCCCGTCGCAACCTCGGAAATCGAGATGGCATCCGGGCTGGCGCGGAACGCCTTCGCGAATTTCTCTTCCGAATCACTCAGGGCCTGCTCGGCCCGCTTGCGCTCGGTGACATCGCGCAGGATCGAGACATTGTGCGGCCGGCCGGCGATCTCCACGGCCTCGGCCGAGACCTCGCACATCCGCTCCTCGCCGTTCCGCAGCCGGAACCGGGCCTGGTGTTCGCGGACCACGCCATCGTGATTGAGGATGGCGAGGAAGGTGTTGCGCTCGGCCGGGTCCACCCAGACGCCCAGTTCCATCGGGGTCCGCCCGATCGCTTCCTCCCGGGCGTACCCGAAGAGGCGCGCGAACCCCGGGTTGACGTCCAGATACCGGCCGCTCGTCATTTCGTGCACCGAGATGGCATCGGGGCTGGTCCGGAACACCATGGCGAACTTATCCTCGGAATGACGCAGCGCTTGCTCCGTCCGCTTGCGCTCGCTGATGTCCATGACGGCGATAACCGTGCCGACCGCCCGATTCGCCGGGTCGGTCCAGACCGCGTTGATCACCACGTCGATGTTCCGGCCGTCTTTCGTTCGCAGGCGGGTCTCGAACGAAATAGAGGCCTTGTTCTGCGCCGCCATTTCGGCCACGTGCCGCCCGACCGCCTGATAGTCCTCCTCCGTCTCGAAGAGAATCCGCGTCGGCTGGCCGTAGAGCTCCTTACCGGTATAGCCGAGTAACTGCGCTATGGCGTCGTTCGCCTCGAAGATGACCCGGTTGGCAACCCGCGCCACGCCGATGGGAGCAACTCCCAGGATGCTCTGGAGTTGCGCCGTGCTTTGCCGCAGCGCCGCTTCCGCCTGTTTGCGGGCCGTGATATCGATGGTGACACTTAAGGTGCAGGATCGACCGCCGATTACGATCGGCTCGCAACTGACCAGTCCGTAAAGCTCCCGCCCATCCTTCGCGCAAAACTTCATCTCAAAATCCGTCACCCGCCCTTTTCCCTGCATCTCGCGCAGCAGTCGCTCGCGATCCGCAGCCGTGATCCAGCCGGTTTCAGCCCCGGTGTGGCCGATGACTTCCTCCCGCCGGTAGCCGGAAGCCCGCAAGGCCGCGTCGTTCACTTCCAGACAGACCGAATTGGCCACATCAGAAATCACGATCCACACCGGCGCTTCGCGGAAGACGGTGGCGTACCTCTCCTCCGACTCGCGGAGCGCCTCCTCGGTCTGCTTGCGCGCGGTGATGTCGTGGATCACCGACACGAGGCATTTCCGGCCGTTTAGCTCGAGGGATTCACCACTGTAGAGCACTACGATCGGCTCGCGCTGCTGGTTATAGCACTGGAGCTCGATATTGCGCACCGAACCGTGGACCCGGATCTGCTCCACCATGCGCGCGCGATCGGCGGGGTCACGGTAGAAGTTCATCTCCAGCGTGCTCTTGCCGATAAAGGTCGCCCCCGGGGCACCAAAAATCCGCTCGTAACTGCCATTGGCCTCGAGGAAGACACCGGTTTCAAGATCGGTGATCGCGATGGCGTCGGGGGTCGCCCGGAAGGCCTTGGCAAATTTTTCTTCCGACTCGCGCCGATCCTGCTCAGCACGCTGGCGCTCCCCGCGCAGCTTTTTTTGCTCCAGGACGTGGCCGACCGCCTGGCCGAGCCGGGCCAGGCGATCTTTCATCAGGTAATCGGCCGCACCCTGCTTGATGGTCGCGACGGCAATGTCCTCCCCGACCGTGCCCGACACGACAATCACCGGCAGCTCCGGGCTGACCTCTTGGGCAATTCGCAAGGCTGCCGGCGCGTCGAAACCCGGCATGAGGTAATCACACAGGATAATATCCCACTTCTTTCGCGCCAAGGCCGCCCGCATGGTCGCGGCCGTCTGGACTCGCTCAAATTCCAGCTCATATCCATCCCGCCGCAGCGCTTCGATCACCAGGAGAGCGTCATCTTCCGTGTCCTCCACCAGCAACGCATGCAGGGGTCCTTTCACGTTAAGTTACCTTGGTCGGGGGAATTTCGTTCAAGAGCAGCCAATACAGTCCGACCTGCCGGGTGGCCTCGACAAATTCCGGAAAACTGACCGGTTTGCGCACGTAGCCGTTGCACCCCAGACTGTAGCCGGAGATCAAGTCCACGTCCTCTTTGGAGGAGGTCAATATGACCACGGGTAACAGCTTGGTGTGCTCCTCGGCGCGGATTTGCCGCAGTACTTCCAGGCCGTTCAACTTGGGCAGCTTCAGGTCCAGCAGGGTCAGCGCCGGCATCACGGCCAGGTCCCGACCCGCGTACTTCCCCCGGCCGAAAAGATAGTCCAACGCCTCGAACCCGTCGCGCGCCACGACGACCTCGTTGGTCATATGGTTTTCCCGCAGCGCCATGATGGTCAGTTCCTCGTCGTCCGGGTTGTCTTCCACCAGCAGGATGAGTTTGGACTGGAGATTGGTCATGAGCGGAGCGGTCCGAGGGTGAAGTGAATGGTGGCCCCGGCGTCGACCCGGGCTTCGGCCCAAACCTGGCCGCCATGCCGCTGAATGATGCGTTTGACGGTGGCCAGTCCGATGCCCGTGCCGGGGAATTCGCTCAAGCTATGCATGCGCTGGAACGGGTCAAACAGTTTGCCCGCGTGGGCCATGTCAAATCCCGCCCCGTTGTCCCGGACATAGCAGGTCGGATACCCGCCTCGCCCGGGGGCCATGCCGAATTCGATCCGGGCGCCGGATTTATGGGCCGTGAATTTCCATGCATTGCCCAGGAGATTTTCCAGCACGACGCGCAACAGCCGGGAATCGCCTTCCCCCGCGATGCCGTCCACGATGACCCATTCGGCCGACCGCTGCGGCGCGGCCTGCCGGAGGTTATCCGCGATGCCCCGCGCCATCGCGGTGAGGTCGACCGGCCGCCGCACCAGGTCAGCCCGTCCCACCCGGGAGAGGTTCAACAGGTCGTCGATCAATTGGCCCATGCGCTCCGCCGCCGCCCTCACCCGGTCCAGGTATTTCCCGCCCTCATCGTCCAGCCGCGTCCGGTAGTTCCGGGCCAATGCCTCGGTGAAACCCGCGATGCCGCGCAAGGGGGAGCGCAAATCGTGCGAGACTGAATAGCTGAATGACTCCAGTTCTTTGTTCGCCGCTTCCAGTTCGACCGTGCGCTGCGCCACCCGCAGCTCGAGCGTGGCATTCAGCTCGCGGATCTGCTGTTCCACCCGGTTGATGCTGCGCGCGACCAGCATGGTCACCCCCACCGCCAACGCGAGGGACAGGGCCACGAGTCCGAGCCCCTCGGTGCGCGCCCGGTTCAAATCCTCGATCCGCTTCTGCAACAGCCGGTCGAGTTCCGCGCGGGTGGTGTCCCAGAGTTTGAAACTGAGCTGGCGTGCCCGGTCGCCCGCTGCGGAGAACTCAGCTGCGGAAATGGCCGGCGTCCCCGTTCCCGTGGCTTGGTTGATCAGGGCGGCAAAGTGGTTGGTCGCGTCGGCAAAAGGCTGAAACGCGGGAGGCAGGTTGCGCTGCAGGCTCTCGCTCACTCCGCGGGCGTTCCGATCAACGGCGAGGGTCGTGCGCACATCCCGCGTGATGCGATCCAGGTCGGATTCCCGCAGCAGCTCGGCCTGCCCGGCCAGTTTGATCCGTTCGGCCACCGTGAGGTCGGGGTGGCGGAGAAGTTCTTCGCCCGTGGCCATGATGGAGGCCAGCCGTTCCTGGGTCTGCGGCAACGCGATCAGCATCGCCTCCATCAGGTAATAGCTGTCCAACTCCGGATCCAGGATCAGATCCGAGCTGTTGCCGATGTAGGTGATCAACTCGCGCACGTGCGCCCGCAGATCGGCATGCCGCGTCTTGATCTCCTCCGGTGGCAGGCGGTCCGCCGACCGTTTGAGTTCCCGCCACGCCGCCAACAAGTCGGCGAGCGGCACTCCCGCGCTTTTTTGCTGAGCCACGTCCTGCCCGGAATACCGGAGGGCGGGCCCCAGGTCGTCAGTCACGGCCTGCAGCGCCGTGAAGGCCCGGTCCACCTGTGCCTCCTTGGCTGCCAGCGCCGCGCTGACGGCCGGGTCACCGGGGCGATTCCGCAACTCGAGGGCGAGGTGCTCCGGTAAAGCCTCGAGCAGGGCGTCCAGCGGTTGCAGAAACCGGCCACCGTATTGTTCCAGCGCCGCGGAGCGGATGTCCTTGTTCGTGTATTTGTTGATCAGGTAAAACGTGCCGCATAACAATGGCACCGTCGAACTGATGCCGATGAGGGCGAGCTTCCACGAAAGTTTCAGGTTCAAGGGCATGGACACGACCGCACGGGGACGGGGCTGGGATCGTGCAGGCCGGAAGCTCAATTGCCAGCATTTGCTCCAAGCCAGCGCGGCCGGGCGCACCGCGGATAGAGGATCCCCCACGCCGGGTTGTGCCAGCTAAGGGCAGGCATTTCCCGCCAGCAGCAACCCGACGAGGAGGAAAGAACAAAGCTGTTTTAAGAACGGTGCGATCCCGGCTCGATCGCGCCCGGGGGTAACAGACGCCGGCCTGCTAGGCGGGCCGGCGTCTGTCCCTGGCACACATGACGGCGCCCTACCTGGCGTCGCCAAAGTTAAATTCCTGGGCCGCGGCGATGAGCACCGGCCGGCCGTTGCTGGTCAGGGGGGCAAATTTCCAGTGCCGCACGGCGGTCACGGCCTGCTCCATGAGGTAAGGATTCGTCCCTGCGCTGATGGCTGGCAGTCGCACCCCGCCTTGCTCATCGATATAGAAATGCACCTCCACCTTGCCCTGGATGCCCGCCTTCGCGGCCTTGAGGGCATATTGGGGCGCCTCACCGGCAACCCGGACAATCGGCTGATCAAGCTGGTTGGCGTGACCGGGCTGATAAACCGCCGCGTTGTCCCCCATTCCTTCAAAGTGGTCGAAGAGGAAGTGGTTGGTCACGTTCGTCGTGATCACGGCGCCCTCGAGGGTAAAATCAAAACGCAGCTCGGTCCGCACCGGCACCGCGGCACCGTCCAGCTTGGCCGGGATGAAAACCCATCGGTTCACGACCTCGAGCGTGGCCCGGGCAAATTGCGGCTGGGTGTAGGCCAGCACGAGGGAATCCTGCACTTTCCCCTCGGCGTCGATGCTCACGGCGACGACAGCGTAACCCTTGGTAATGCCGGCCAGCGTCAACCCACCAGGATATTGCGGCATGGGGTTGTCTCGCGCGATCCGGGCGGATTCAAATTGGGCGAACGCCGGCACGGCGGCGGCAAGCAGGACAAGGGAGAGAAGTGAACGGAGATTTTTCATGGGGATGATGGAGTTGCCCGGCATAACCCCGGCCTGCGCGGCATCCCTTCAACGGCGTGCGTTTTTTCTTTGCATTGATACTCGCACGATCGCCCAACACACCCCGCCCTGCGGGCACCCCTCTTCATAGAGGGGACCTTCGTCAGCGTGGGTTTGGGTCCCCTCTATCAAGAGGGGTGGCGCGAAGCGACGGGGTGTGTCTCTTCGCGGCGCAAGAATCATCCCGGCCCCACCCGCCCCTAGATTCGCTGGACTTGCCCGCGGCCTCCGCCCTTATTTCCGGCACCCCATGACCGCTGCCCCCACCCCTGCGCGCGAGGCCACGCGCCTGAGCGAACTGTCACCCCAGCAATGGAAATCCGGCGCGGCCGCGTGGCTCGGCTGGATGTTCGACGGCCTCGAGCTGCATCTCTACACGCTCGTCGCCGCACCGCTCGTCATCCAGCTGCTCGCGACGACCGCCGCCGATCCACAGGTGAAGGAGAAGAGTGCCTTTATCCAGGGAGCATTTCTGGCCGGCTGGGCCCTGGGCGGCGCGTTCTTCGGCCGGATCGGCGATCTGCTCGGACGCAGCCGCGCGCTCTCGCTCACCGTCCTCACCTACGCGATCTGCACCGGCTTGTGCGCCTTCGCGCAGACGTGGTGGCAGCTGATGATTTTTCGTTTCATCGCCGCCGTCGGCATCGGCGGCGAATGGGCGGTCGGCGCCTCGCTGCTCTCGGAAACCTGGCCCAAGGCGTGGCGCCCGTGGATGGCAGCCGTGCTCCAGACCGGCGTCAACATCGGTGTGCTCGGCGGCGCCGTCTTCGTCGGCCTGCTGATGACGTACATGCCGCCCGGCTCTGAACGCTGGGTGTTCCTGATCGGCGTGATCCCGGCGTTCCTCGTTTTCTATATCCGCCGCCATGTCCCTGAGCCTGAGGCCTGGGCGAAGGCGGAGGCAGCGGTCGGCCATCGGAATCCCGGGGCGCGGGAGCTGTTCCGGGGCGAAGTGCTTTCGACCACGTTGCGCATCACGACAGTTTGCGCGCTCGGCCTGTCCGCGTGGTGGCTGTATCTTTTCTGGCAGACGCAACATCTGCGCAAGATTTTGGCCGAAGCCCACACTCCCGCCGCCGAGGTGACAGGATTGGTTTCTGCCGCGTTCTTCGCCTTCAACTTCGCGTCCGTCATTGGCAACTTCGGCGGCGGCTGGCTGGCCAAGCGGTTTGGCAACCGCCCTGCCATCGTGGTGATGTTCATCGGTCTCGCCGCGAGCATGTTCGTCGCGTTCATCGTACCGCGGGGCTTCAGCGAGCTCGCGTGGCTCTGGCTGCCCATCGGCGGATTCTTCGGCGGCGTGTTCGGCCTGTTCACGATGTACCTGCCGCCGCTCTTCCCCGTACTGCTGCGCACGACCGGTGCCGGCTTCTGCTACAACATCGGCCGCCTCGCCGCGGCCGTGGCCTCCGTGACCTTCGGCTGGCTGGCCCCCGTAAATGATTTTCGCACCGCCCTCCTCTGGTCGAGCGCCCTCGCCGCCGCTGCCGCGATCGCGTCGCTCTTCCTTCCGAAGGATGCGTGATATCAACGCCTTTACCTTTTTGACCATTTGTCATCGCGAGGTGCGCGAAGTGCGCCGTGGCGATCCAGCTGGATTGCTTCGTCGCTCCGCTCCTCGCAATGACAGTCTAAAAGCCAGCAGCAATTGGTATGAGGCAAAGAGCAGCCCGTCACGATTCGATCCGGGTCAACGCCTTCAGGATTTCTTCGCCAACAGCTCGTTGATTTCACGGTGCCGTGGCACCGGTTCCGACCGGCCGCTCTTCGGGTTGTGATAGATGTCGTGTTTCGCTCCGTGGCGCAGCAGGGTGCATCCAGCCTGATCGAGTTCCGCGACCAAATCCCGTCGCTTCATGCCATCTCAAGCTCGGCCACCCGCTTGATGCCCGGGATGTCCTCAGCTCCAAACATCTCATGCAAATCCCGCAGGTGTTCCTTGAGATCGTTCAAATCCTCGCCCTGCGTCCAATGATCCGGGTGGGAATTGAGGTAGCCGAGATACTTGCCGTCGGCTTCTTTCAAATAGGTGAACGTGGCCTTAATGCGGGGAAACGGTGCATATTCCCGGACAAAAGGCGAGCCGGTGTTCCCTCCGACAACTCCATCTGCGGTTTCACTTGGCACGCGTCGGGAATAAAGCAACCACCCCTGTTCTGGGGAACTGACCCCGGTTCAGCGCCTAGGGGGGGGCGTCATCTCCTTCCGGTGCTAGTTTTCCTGTATTTCTCGATGGAGTCAGAGGTGAAATCGATGTACCCATCACTACAGGTAAACCTGCCTCCGCTTGCTGACGGAATGAGTGGTTTTTGTTTCTTAGATACTCCAGGCAGATCCTTATACCATGCAATTACGTCGGCATACTTCCTGGGCTTGAGGTCGGCGTTGTCTGCCAAGACATCGTTCCAAATGGGTTTGGCGCAGTACGACACGCTCAGATAACGCCTGCCTCGTTGAAAGATGAGCCCGAACTCATCGCCGGTGTGATCGTACCTCACAATTATTATCAGCTTTGGTAAGACTTACCTTGGCTGGGTTATGCAGGACCCAAGAACGAAACGAACGCTGCATCCAACCCTTGGGTTCTTCGCAGCGCTCAGAATGACGAGGTTCGTGTGATCGCCGGCTTGCGGTCGCAAATCGTCAGTCGTGAATCATAATTCGTAAATGGGCTGGCGGAGACAGGCCCGACTTACGCCACCGCCAGCTCCGCCTGGAACTGCCCGGAGAACCCACGCAAGCCGGCCAGCAGCAGTTCGAGCAACCGCTCATAGTCCTCGTCCGGCATCCCGGCGGGTTGCGCGCAGGACAGGCGGATGAGTGCACCGCCGTCGCCGTCCGTCCGGACGCGCACCGGGAGCACCAACTTCCAGCCGGCCGTGTGGGCGAAACGCAGGTCGATGGCGCCGGCGATGTCGTCGACCTTCGACGCCACCTCCAGTTCGCCGAGGGCGGTGTAGGCCCACCAGCCCTCGCGGTGCAGCTCAATCCACTCGCAGAATCCGCCGGACCAGTGCGGCAGGTTCTCGATGTCGGCCAGAAAATTG
>JANYDW010000017.1 GCA_025363455.1 Oleiharenicola sp.
GGGGCACGGGTTCGCCGAAGCGCGAATTCCTGCACGTGGACGAGCTGGCCGACGCTTGCGCGTTTCTGCTCCGGCAGGCAAATCCTCCCGATTTGATCAACATCGGCTTGGGCACGGATGTGACGATCAAGGAACTCACCGAGCTGGTCGCCCAGGTCGTCGGTTTCAAGGGTCGCATCACGTGGGACGCGACCAAACCCGACGGCACGCCCCGCAAGTTGCTGGATGTTTCCCGGCTTACGGCTCTGGGCTGGAAGGCCCGCATCGAATTGCGTGAGGGGGTGGAAAAAACCTACGCTTCTTTCCTGGCCGAGCAGGCCTCCGGTAGGCTGCGGGGCTGAATTTACCATAGCGGCGCTCCAGTGGCTCGTCAGGCAACCTCGTTTTAGATTGCAGGAGCCTGTTTACAGGCGATTCGAGACTCTCGCCGACTGACAACGTCGGGCATCGCTTGTAAACAAGCTCCTACAATCTGAGCCTTGTAGGAAATATTCCGCCAACCCCTTCGGAATCACCCGCCTTGGTCCAAGGCGTTGACGTTGGCTGATTGCGTGTCCAGCCTCGCCAGTGTTGGCCAGTCATATCCGCACAGCATACAACCCCTCCCACCCATGTCCACCACACCCGAGACCCCGGCTCCGGCCGCAATTGCGAAGGAAGACAGCACGGTCGCCCTTCTCGCCTACATCACCATCATCGGATTCATCATCGCGATTGTCATGCACAGCAGCAAGAAGACGGCCTTGGGGGCCTTTCACCTCCGCCAGATGCTTGGGCTGATTGTCACCGGCTTTGTGATTTGGATACCCTGCGCGATCATCTCGATGATTCCGATGGTCAACCTGGTCATGATCCTGCTGGGACCCGCCATCTTGATCGGAATGTTCGTGTTCTGGGTGATGGGCTTCATTGCCGCGATTAACGGCCAGCAGAAGCCGGTGCCACTCGTCGGTGAGCACTACCAGAAGTGGTTCGCCAACGCTTTTAACTGAGCCTGGTTGGACCGGGCGGATTATCGCCAATCCGCCGCGGCGCGTCAGGGATAACGCGCACTCGCAGTTCCGCCGCGGACTTTCCGCTTGCGGCGGGGGCGATGCTGCCAAGGGTGGGGCGTCCATGATCGCCCCCGAGACCTTTTCCCACATCGACAACATAAAGAAGCGCGCCGGCTACTTATGGAGGTTTCTTTGACGTCGAGCAGAAACAGCGAGAGATAGAGGCCAAGGAGGCCGAGATGGGAGCCCCGAGTTTTTGGGACAACCCCGAGAAGGCCCAAAAGCACATCGGCGTGGTCAACGGCCTGAAGCGCACCATCGCCGGCCTCGTCGCTTTCAACAAGCGCATCGACGATGCCGCCGTCATGGTCGAGCTGATCGAGTCCGCCACTCCCGCGGACGCCGAGGACTACGCCAAGGAGCTCAACACCTCCGTGGCGGCCATGGTCGCCGACCTCGACAATCTCGAGATTGCCTCCTTCCTCACCGGCCAGTTCGACCGCAACAACGCCATCTTCAGCATCCAGGCCGGCGCCGGCGGCACCGAGTCCAATGACTGGGCCGACATCCTGTTCCGCATGTATTCCCGCTGGTGCGAGCGCAAAGGTTACACCTGCGAGCTGATGGATGTGCAGCCCGGCGACACGGCCGGCATCTCCAAGGCCACGATTCTAATCAAGGGCGAGAACGCCTACGGCTACGCCAAGGCCGAGCGCGGCGTCCATCGGCTCGTGCGCATCAGCCCCTTCGACTCGAACAAGCGACGCCACACCTCGTTCTGTGCCGTGGATGTCGTAGCCGAGATCACCGAGGAGATTGACGTGGAGATCAAGGAGGAGGACGTCCGCGTGGACGTCTACCGTTCCTCTGGCAAAGGCGGCCAGGGCGTCAACACCACCGACTCGGCGGTGCGTCTCACCCACGCGCCCACCGGCATCGTGGTCGTCTGCCAAAACGAGCGCTCGCAAATCAAGAACAAGGCCTCCGCCATGAAGGTGCTCAAGGCCCGCATCTACGAAAAGCGCCAGGATGAGCAGCGGGCCGAGATGGACAAGTTCTACGGCGAAAAGGGCGAGATCGGCTTCGGTGCGCAGATCCGCAGCTACGTGCTCCAGCCCTACCAGATGGTGAAGGACCTCCGCACCGGCGTGAGCACCAGCGACACCCAAGCGGTGCTCGATGGCGACCTCGATCGTTTCATCTACGGCTGGCTGCGCGCCGGGTGCCCGCGGCACCGCAACAAGGACATCCAGATGGATGACTGACAAGGGAAGGACTGAATGGCTGAAAGACTGAAGGGCTGAACCGGTTGCGGCCCTTTCCTCAAGCAGAGAGCGCTCGCAAATTCAGCCTTTCAGCTTTTCAGTCCTTCAGCCATTTGCCCGCCATGCCCGACCTCACTCACGAACAACTTACGGCGGCCTTTGCGGCCCAGTCGCTGTTCGAGGACAAGACCTGGCAGCTCTCGCCGCAGGCTTGGCCGCTGACCCCGGCGCAGGTGACCGAGCTGGAACAGATCGGCGCGGCCTGCCTGGAGTTTCACCAGGCGCTTGAGACCCTGTACCTGCGTTCGGTGGCCGGGAAAAACCTGCTCCGCAACAAGCCGCTGCTGGCGCCATGGGTGGCCGACTATCTGGATCGGGGCAAGCCGGCGGGCCTCATCGCCCATGCGCGGGATCCAAAGAACCGCGGGGCTTTCCCCACTGTGCTGCGGCCTGATCTTCTGCTCACGGAAGGCGGTTTTGCCCTGACGGAACTGGATTCGGTGCCCGGCGGCATCGGGCTGACGGGATTTCTGAACCGGCTATATGCCGGTGCCAACGACCAGACGGTGTTGGGTCATGACGGGGCAATGGTGGACAATTTTCATGCCTCCCTGGCGGCGCTTCGTCCGGAGCTGCGGAACCCGCTCATTGCGATCCTCGTCAGCGACGAGGCTGCGACCTACCGGCCCGAGATGCAGTGGCTGGCTGAACAGCTCCAGCGGGCGGGCCGCCGGGTCTTTTGCATGAAACCGGAGGATGTGTTTCCACTGGGGAGCGAACTCTTCTTCGATGTCGAGGGCACGCCCGAGAAAATCGACATCATCTACCGCTTCTTCGAGCTGTTCGATTGGGCCAACGTCAAGGTGGGCCGGGAAATTCTGGAGGCGTGGGCGGGCGGCACCGTGACAATCGCGCCGCCGATGCGGCATTTCCAGGAGGAGAAATTGACGCTGGCGCTCTTTCACCACCACCTCTTGCACGAGTTCTGGGCCGAGTCGCTCGGCGGGCGCACCCTGAAACTGCTGCAGCGGCTTATCCCCAAGTCTTGGGTCATGGACCCGGCGCCGCTGCCGCCCGGGGCCGTGATCGAGGGCCCGCCGGCCGGCGGGCGCATGCTTAACGATTGGCGTGACCTGGCCGCGGCCTCGCAGAAAGAACGCGACCTCATCATCAAGATTTCCGGTTTCCATGAGACGGCGTGGGGCGCCCGCAGCGTGTTGCTGGGTAGCGACTGTTCTCGCGAAGAGTGGCAGCAGGGCGTCGAGCAAGCCCTGCGGCTGGCGCCGGCCAACCTGCATGTGCTGCAGGAATACCGGAAACCGAAAAAAGTGACGCACCCGCTTTACCGCAGCGAGGGAGGAGGGACGCCCGCTTCCCGCGAAGAATCGGGGCGGTTGCGACTGTGCCCCTACTACTTCGTGGTCGGTGGCCAAGCGCGGTTGTCCGGTGCGCTCGCTACATTTTGTCCCCCCGACAAAAAAATCATCCACGGCATGACCGATGCAGCCTTGCTCCCGTGCAGGGTTTTACCCTTAAGTTGAGGCGTGCGCCTCTTCGCCCCGATCCCCCGGATTAATTATTTCTGCAGGGTCGGTTTGCTGCTCGCCGGGCTCCTAGCTCTTACCCGAATCGGCTGGACGCAGACTGCCCCCGACCTGGAATCAATCCGCACTCGGGCAACCTCGGGCGACGCCGAGGCGCAGAACGCGCTGGGCAATGCCTATACCAACGGAGTGTCCGGACAGAATCCAGACCTGGGGGAGGCCTTGAAATGGTATCAGCAGGCCGGAGACAAGGGCTATGCTCCGGCCCAGTTCAACCTTGGCCTGGTTTACGAGCTCGGCCGCGGGCCGGCGGTGGACGAACAGCGGGCCTTTCACTATTACCTGAAGTCGGCCGAACAGGGTTTTGCCCCGGCCCAGTTCAACGTCGGCAACATGTATGCGTCCGGCCGCGGGGTCGGGCAGGATTATTTTGAGGCCAATCTCTGGTACAAGCAGGCGGCGGACAGCGGCCTGGTCGAGGCGCAATACAACCTGGGGCTCGCCTACGAATCCGGCCGGGGCATGAAGAAAGATGACGCGCTGGCGGCCCGTTGGTACAAACAGGCCGCTGACCGCGGTTATCCGCGGGCACAATACAATCTGGGATTGCTGCTGGAGGATGGGCGCGGTGTGACCAAGGACGCCGCCGCTGCCGTTGCCCTTTACCGGTTGGCCGCCGAGCAGGGGCTCGCTCCGGCCCAAAAAAACTTCGGGCTCGCTCTGGCGGAAGGTCGCCCTGGCTTGGAGCGCGATCCCGTGCAGGCCTTTGTTTGGTTGAACCGCGCCGTGAAGAACGGCGCCAGTCCGGACGCGCGTGATGCCTTGGCCAAGACCCTGACGAGCGAGCAATTATCCGCCGCCAACCAGTTGCTGGGCGCTGCCCAGGCCGCCGGTCCCGCGCCGGGACAGGCGACTGCGTCTGATAACTCTTCGGCCAGGCTGGTCGAGCAACTCCGGGAGCAAAGCCGGCGGTTGTCCGGTCAGGTACAATCGCTGAGCACGGAGAAGGAGGCGATGGAGCGGCAGGGTGCAATCCAGGCGGCCCAGATCAAGGATCTCCAGCAGGATTTGCAGCAGGCCAAGGGTGCGTCACCCGCGTCCTCGGCGGCTCCAGCGGGGGAAGCCTCCCGTTACCAGAGCGAAATCGCCGCACTTAACTCGAAACTGGCGCAGGCCGTCGCCGCCTTCAAGAAGGCCGAAGAATCCCAGACCCAGCTCACCGAGGCGAACCAGCGGTTGCAGCAGGAGAAGGCGAGTCTTGCCGCCGCGGAACCGGACAAGGTGGCCCCCGACACCGCCAAGCAATCCTCGATCATCGCCAGCCTGCAGCGCGACAATGCACGGTTGAATGACGAGGTGAAGCGCTCCACCCGCGAACTGCTTTCCTTGAACCAGCAACTGCGGACGCTGCGGAGTCAGCCGGCCAAACCTGCGGTAGCCGAAACCGATGAAGCGGCGGCCGGGCAGATGGCGGTTTTGACCGCCAAGGCCGAGCAGGCCGGCCGGTGGGAGGCGGAAAATCAGCGGCTGCAGCAGCAGCTCACGACCCTGCAGGGCGAGAAAGCCGAACTGGAAAAATGGTCGGCTTCACTGGAAAAGACCCTTAACGAAAAAACCGCCGGCCGGGTGGCGCCGGAAGCCGGCGCCGATGATTTGCGCCGAAAACTGGCGAAGACGAGCCAGCAACTGCAGGAGCGCGAGCAGACCCTGGCCCGGCAAACCGAAGCCGCGACCGGTCTCTTCAGTGAAAACAAAGACCTCAAGGAACGGCTCGCCCGCGCCGAGGACCAGCTGAAATCCGCCGCGCCGGTCAAGGTGGACACGGGGGAGGCGGACAAACTCCGGCAGCAATTGCTCGCCGCCAACCAGGCCTTGGAGAAGAGCACGACGGCCGTGGCGGAGCTCACCGCGGCCAACCAGGATCTTGAAGGAAAGCTCGGGACCGCCGGCCGCGGCACCGCCGACGCGGAAGGCCTGCGCAAGGAACTGGCCGCGGCTCGGCGCGAACTGGCGGACCTCGCCGCATTGCGCGACGCTAATACCCGCTTGAGGCAGGAGGTCGCCCTGGCCGCGAGTGCGCACGCCAAAACCGAGCAGGCCGGTCAGGACAGCGCCCAGCTAATGGCCTCCCTGAACCGCAGCCGCCAGGAATTGGAGCAGTCTCAGGCCCGGGTCAACGAGCTGGAGAAGCAGCTGGCCGATGCCCTGACCGTCCGCACCCGAGGCGGGGATGCGAGCCAGAAGTCGCTGGCCGACCTGGCCGAGGCGAACCGCACGGTGGAAAAATTGACGTCCACGGTAGCTGAGTTGACCACCGCGAACGAAAAACTGGAGAAGGACCTGGACAATGCCCAGAAGTCCACTGCCGCCGCGCTGGCGGCCCAATCGCAGGCCGTCTCCGCCGCGAGTCCCGACGCCTTTCAGAGTGAGATCAGCACGCTCAACGCCCGCGTGAAACAGCTCGAATCGCAGGTGGAGGAGGAACGCACCAGCGCGGCCAAGGAGGTCACAACGCTTGCCGCCCAGATGCAGCGCTTGCGCGAAACCAACAAGTCCCTGACTGACGCCAATCGCGCGCTGCTTTCGGCCAAGGAAAACGACACGGCGGCCACGCATGACGACCTCGAGCAATTGCAAGGCCGGGTCCGTGACCTGACCACCACCAACGAAGGACTGCGCCGGGCCGGACAGAAACAGTCGGACGCACAACGCACTCTCGCCGCCGAGCGAGACAGCCTCCAGTCCCAACTGGTGGACGCGCGCAAGCTGGCGACGGTCCTGCCGGGCCTGACCGACGCGAAGGCGGCGCTGACGGAGCGGCTGGAGGCGGTGGGCGCACAGCTGGTCAAGTTGCAGCAGGACCAGGAGGGCCTGCAGAAGACCAACACCGATCTTGTGCGTCAACTGGCCGACAACCGGCAGGCGGCCGAAAAGGTCCACACCGAGTTGGACGTTATGACGAGCCGGGCGGCGGAGGCGGAAAAAGCCGCCGAAACGCACACGACGTCCGTGGCCGAAATTACGCAGGCGAATGCCAAGCTTGAACAACAGCAGGAGGACATGCGACGGTTGGTTGAATCTTACCGGGCGGATATCACCCGTTTGACCCAGGCCGTGCGGTCCGCCGAGCAACAGAAGGCCGACACCGAACGCAGCGGTCAGCAGAATGTCGATGCCGTCACGACCCAGATGAGCCAGTTGCGTCGTGAGGTGGAGGCGGCGCGCTCCGGGCAGGCCCGGCTTGCCGAGAATTCCGCGGCCCAGGACCGCGACCGTGTGGCAGTCATCTCCCAGCTCCGGACGGAAAATGGCTCACTGGCCGCGCGGCTCAATCAAGCGCAAAGCACACTGGATCAGATAGCGGCCGCCGCCAGGCTGGGCACGCCGGCATCCGTGATTGCCTCGGGTGGTCCAGCACCGGTCAGGCCCGCGGTCCCGGTCGTCTCCACCGCGGCGGAAACCCGCTTTCATACCGTGGTCGAGGGCGACTCGCTGTCGCGTATTAGCATGCGATATTACGGGACCGCGAATCGCTGGCAGGAAATATTCCAAGCCAATCGCGACGTGCTGCAGGGCTCCAGTGCGCTGCGCGTCGGGATGCAGCTGCGGATACCGTGAGGGTAGGGCGCGGACTCCGTTCCGCGCTGTTACTGCTGCGGGCCTTGGTGTAGGAGCCTGCTTGCAGGCGATTCAGCGTTAGTCTTTCGGCGGGCGTGCCGGATCGCCTGCAAGCAGGCTCCTACTAGCCGGAGCAAGCTCCGGGGCATTGAATCCAAAGGTAATAAAAAAGGGCACGCAATTACGCGTGCCCCGAAGTGATCTCTCCTAATGACTCACGCGAAAGCCGTCGCCTGTTCCGTGACCGGTAGCTCGATCGGGTTCTGCTTGGCCAGCAGGCTGAAGAAGTTGTCGCGGCGCTCGCGGGCGACACGGACGTCCTTGGTGCCGAGGGAGCGTCGGATGCGCTCCTTGGTGAAGGCCGTCGGATAGACGGTGTAGTGGAGAAACCACGTTCCGTTGTTGTTCCACAGATGGTGGTTGGGGTTCGATTCGCTGATGCGAAGCGCGGCGAGGGTGATGAGATTTGACATGATGCGTGAGCGGTTGGTTTTTAATTAATCGTTCGCGCATCAGGGTTTCCTGAAAACGAAAAGCCGCCTGAGGACATCAGGCGGCTTTTTCGCTTTTTTGGAGGAGTTTTTTGTTAGAGGGTTTTACCCCTCTCACATCCGGGTGACTTGCGTCACTCGAAACCACCGTGATCACTCCTAGACCCGGTTGGCAGAACCGACTGTTGCCAGTCGATCCTTTCCTGATGCATCGCTGAAGTTGCTAACCCTAGCTCTTGAGTCCAGAACTTTTTTAAGAAATCTTCGTAGTGACCTTAACCAGTCAATAAAAGCCTACGCATCAAAAGAATGCCCGGCGATTATTTCCGGTCGCCGGCAGCGGCATGTGAGTCCGTATAGTGTTCCTGCAGGAGGTCGCGGGCAAAATCCCCGTTGAACACCCGCCATACGGTATGAATGTGGTTGGCGTTGTTTTGGGTGTTGTCGTATTCGATCACAAAGTCGGGGCTCTGGATGCGATAGTAGTGGCCCTCGGTGGGTTTGACGCTGCCGGCCCAGGCAAAACTGAGCCGGCTCCAGCCGGTGTCCGCGATTTTCTTCAATTCCCCGTCCGCGACCTCGGTGCGCAGCCGATTGGCGTACACAGCCACCAAGGCTTTGAATTGGGTCTGTTGGCCAGCAGTCATGTCCGCATAGCCGAGGCCGGGCGGTTGCTGCGGCTTGGCGACATTGTCATTGCGGGTGAGGATGTCGCCCGGCGCAGTGGCGGAGACGATGGCCTTGGCGCGCTGTTCGTCGCTGCACGAGAGTACGAGTGCCCGGCCGAGATCTTCCTCGACGGCCAAAACCCGGCTGCCGTGTTGCGGTCCGGCGATCCGGACCTCGCCGGGATTGGCGCCGACGAAGTTGGGCGTCGCGACGATCCGCTGGCCGTCAACAAGGGTGAAATTGACCGACAGGTGGTGGCCTTCTACTCGCCACCCCCAAGTGCTGCTGGTACCGGGCCCGCCGAAAACCGTGAAATAATAAAGCGTCTCATCGCGATGGGGCGCGTGTTCGATCTCGAAGAGCACTCGCTCGAGGGCCATCACCATGTCGGCCTGCTCGAGGCCGCGGTGGCTAAGCCCGGCAGCAAGTAGCGTGCGGGCCAGCAGCCGCTGAGGTTCGGTCATGGCCTTGAAGGGCAGGCCCTGCCGGACGCGGGGAATGTAGTGCCAATTCTCGCGCTCCTTATCAGGGAAGGCAAAGACCGCTATCTTCAGCTGGTCCGCCGTGAGTGAGCTGGTCCAGGACCGGGCGGCGGCGGCCATTTCGGCGGCCGCTTCCTTGGTCGAGTGGGCGAATCCGATGAGCGGACACAGGGCAAGGGCGACGCACAGGGCCAGGCGGGGGTAGCGGGGCATCTGAACTGGCTATGCAGAAAGTCCGGATAGGCAAGAACACCTCCGTTTTGGCGACCGGGCCATGCCGCGGTGCTAATCTACTTCGTTACGCTGCTCGTGCCCGACACACCCCGCCCGACGGGCACCCCTCTCCAGAGGGGATCCAAGACAGCACGCCTCGGTTTGGGTCCCCTCTTTGAGAGGGGTGGCGCACCGCGCCGGGGTGTGTTGATGAACGAAACGGTGTAGCGTTAAGCGCGCTTTTTCAGCTTTGCGCGCACCCGCTTCACAAGACCGCGCACCCGGCTGGCCTGGGCGGCGCCGCGGGTCAGGATCCACTTGGTGTGGGGCAGGGCGGTGCGCACAATGTGCTCGGGTGCGGTGTTCTTTTCCGCGATGCCGCCGGCGAGATCGAGGCCCGCTTGGCCAAACACGTGGCGCACAAAGGAGGAGCAATAGAACGCCCGTTCCTGGGCCAGGCGGTTTTCCTTCGGACACCAACCGGCATGGCGCATGGCCCACACGGTGCCGGCAATCTCCCGCAAGGAATAACGGATGCCCCCCGAGACCAATTCCAGCGCGCCGGCCAGCACGCGTCGCTCCTGCTCGGGGGTGAGGCTGAAGTCGAGGATCGCGACGGAAGTGTACTGGGTGTCGTCAAAGTACTTGGCTGTGCGATTTTCCTGCACGCCAAGGCGGATGTGCTTGCGCTTGATATCAAGGTCCGACTCGACGACCCAGTGATGTCCATCGTGGCGGCGGCCCTGGAGCAGGAACGCGTGTGACCAGCGGCTCCACTCGTGGTCGTCGTTCAGGTGGCGCTGCGCACGCATGATGAGACGGTTGATCAATTCGGGCCCGCCGATCAGGCCGACGCGCCCCGGCGCCGCGTAGCGCTCAAAGAATTCCCGGTTGGTCAGCCCTTCGACGTTGATGGTTTCCGGCATGGAATGGCTCGGTTTCTGGGGAAAACATTCTGAAAACTCAATCCCGGTGATTGCCCGGGGCAATAGCCGGGATTTCGTGCTCTACCCACTGGCTTTGCAAGACGGGCGAGGCGGCGCTCCAGCTCGGTGAGCGGAATCCGACTGGTTTTGCCCGTTTGGTATGTGGCCCAGCGTTCGTTGAGAACCGTCTTATGCGCGGCCACCAACCGCCCTGTCCGGCTGTTCGTAACATCGCCAGTATCTCAGTGAAGACGGCGATCTTGGCGGCGGCGGAAGCAGGCTGGCGCATGGAATTGGTTTGCCGGTTCAGGCCACTTGCTCGGCGGGGAGAACCCGGGCGAGCTCGCGGCCGTGGGAGCGTTCCATCTCCCGCAGATCAAACGCGGCCTGGAGATTCAGCCAGCTTCGCGGATCAACCTGGAAGAACCGCCCGAGGCGCGCCGCGGTGTCGGCGGTGATGGAGCGCCGACCAGCGAGGATTTCACTCAGGCGGCTCTGCGGAATGCCGGTGGCTTTTGCTGCTGCCAGTTGGGTGATGCCCAGCGGCTCGAAAAATTCCTCCCGGAGGATGAGGCCGGGGTGGGTCAGGGGTGTTGGTTTGCTCATGGTAGTGGCTTCAATGATAGTCGGTGATTTCCACTTGCTCGGCATCGCTTCCGGTCCAGATGAAACAGATGCGCCATTGGTCGTTGATGCGGATGCTGTGCTGGCCGGCGCGGTCGCCTCGCAGCGCTTCGAGTCGGTTGCCGGGCGGGAGTCGCAAGAACGCGAGTTCCACCGCAGCGTCGATGAGTTGTAGTTTGATGAGCGCCCGCTTCTGGATGTCGGGCGGAAGCCGGCGCGAACGTGTGCCCTGCCAGAGCTTCGCCGCCTCGGCGTTGGCGAAGCTCTTGATCACGTGGTCAAGCTGGCGCGTCGGTTATTATACGTCAATCGGATAATCATGCCGGACCGGACCCGCCAGCACATCTCGTCTACGCCAGCTTGGCCCCGCGGGCTTGGGCGGCGCGGATCAGGGCGTCCGCCATGTCGGAGGGCGTGACGGCGGTCTCGATGCCGCATTCCTTGAAGACGGCGATCTTGGCGGCGGCGGTGTCCTCGGCTCCGCCGACGACGGCGCCGGCGTGGCCCATGCGACGGCCGGCGGGGGCGGTGGCGCCGGCGATGAAGCCGGCGACGGGCTTCTTGCAGTTGGCCTTCACCCAGCGCGCGGCCTCGGCCTCGGCGTTGCCGCCGATCTCACCGATCATGATGATGCCCCAGGTCTCGGGGTCGTCGTTGAACATCTTGATGACGTCGAGGTGCGACGTGCCGTTGACCGGGTCGCCGCCGATGCCGACAGAGGTGGTCTGGCCGAGGCCCTTGGACGTGAGCTGGAAGACGGCCTCGTAGGTCAACGTGCCGGAGCGCGAGACGACGCCCACGTGACCCTTCTTGTGAATGTAGCCGGGGGCAATGCCGATGCGGCAGCCGCCGGACGAATCCTTGCCGGTGCCGGGTGTGACGATGCCGGGGCAGTTGGGACCGATGAGGCGAGTCTTGCTGCCGAGCATGGCGCGCTTGGCGCGGATCATGTCCTTGATCGGGATGCCCTCGGTGATGGCGACACAGAGCTCAAGTCCCGCATCCACGCCCTCTAGGATGGCGTCGGCGGCGAAGGGCGGGGGGACGAACACGGCCGAAGCGGTAGCGCCGGTGGCGGCGACGGCGTCGCGCACGGTGTTGAAGATTGGCACGCGGTGCGAGCCGTGCTCGAAGAACTGGCCGCCCTTGCCGGGCGTGACGCCGGCGACGATCGCGGAGCCGTAGTCGAGAGAGAGCTTGGTGTGGCGGCCGCCGAACTCGCCGGTGATGCCCTGGACGAGAACCTTGGTTTTTTCAGTGACGATGATGGCCATGGGAGGAGAATTTTGCCCGCGAATGACGCGAATTAACGCGAAGGCGGAAGATTTATCTTAAAGTGATTGGCGTGGATTGGCGTGATTAGCGGGAAGTAATCAGGCGACGAGCTTGACGATTTTCTGAGCGGCGTCGGCCATGGTGTCGGCGGAGTCGATCTTCAGGCCGGACTCGGCGAGGGTCTTCTTGCCGGCGGCGACGTTGTTGCCCTCGAGGCGGACGACGAGCGGAATCTTGAGACCGAGTTCGCGGGTGGCGGCGACTACGCCGGTGGCGATGGTGTTGCAATCCATGATGCCGCCAAAAATATTCACCATGATGCCCTTCACGTTGGGGTCGGTGAGGATGATCTTGAAGGCGGCCTGGACCTGGTCCTTCGAGGCGCCGCCGCCGACGTCGAGGAAGTTGGCCGGGCTGCCGCCGTAGTACTTGATGATGTCCATCGTGCTCATGGCGAGGCCGGCACCGTTGACGAGGCAGGCGATGTTGCCGTCCAGCGCGATGTAAGAGAGATTGAACTTCGCTGCCTCGATCTCCTTCGAGTCCTCCTCGTTCAGGTCACGCAAGGCAACGATGTCCGGGTGGCGGAAGAGGGCGTTGTCGTCGAAGGAGACCTTGGCGTCGAGGGCGAGCACCTGGCCGGTGGGCGTCGTAATGAGCGGGTTGACCTCGACCATGGCCGCGTCGGTCTCCCAATACATCGTGTAGAGGGCGCCGATGAGCTTCACGGCGTTTTTGAAATAGTCGCCGGTGAGGCCGAGGCGGAAGGCAAGCTCGCGGGCCTGGTAGCCCTGCAGGCCGATGGCGGGATCGACGATGATCTTGAAGATCTTGTCGGGCGTCTCGTGGGCAACCTTCTCGATCTCCACGCCGCCCTCGGTCGAGGCGACGATGACCGGGCGCGAAGTGACGCGATCGAGAAGGATGGCCAGGTAGTACTCCTTGGTGATGTCGCAGGCCTGCGTGAAATAGATCGTCTGCACCTTGCGGCCGGCGGGCCCGGTCTGGGCGGTCACCAGGGTGTTGTTGAACATCCGGTTGGCCAGCTCGAGGGCCTCGGCCTTGGTCTTGGCGAACTTGACCCCGCCCTTGAAGCCGTCGGTGAAGGTGCCTTTTCCGCGACCGCCCGCATGGATCTGGGACTTGACGATGATCGGGCCTTCGTGGCCCAGCGTGGCGAGCGCGGACTCGAATTCGGTCGGCGTGCGGGCCGCGACACCCCGAGGGACGGCGACACCGAATTTTTCGAACAAAGCCTTGGCCTGATACTCGTGAATATTCATGGAAAAGAGAGCAGAGGTTTAGCCACAAAGCCCGGACAATTGACACAAAAAAGATGCCGCACTCATTGGCGAAAACATGTCACAGGGCGGGATTGCCTTTCCTCTCGCTGCCGGCACGATGCCCTCCGCATGCAATCGCACGAGCTGCTCAAGGAGGTGTTGAAAAAGACCAGCGCCAAACAGATTTCCGCTGACATGGGCTTGTCGCTTTCGCTGATCTACAAATGGGCGGAGCCGCCCCAGGACGAGACGGGCAGCGGGGCCAACAATCCGTTGGACCGCATCGATCAACTCCTGCGCATCACCAACGATCCCCGGATCGCACAATGGGTATGCGAGCAGGCGGGCGGGTTCTTCATTTCCAATCCGAAAACCAAGCCCCATAGCGTGCAGCTGATTCCCTTTACCAATAGCATCGTGCAGGAATTTGCGGATATGCTCGGCGCGATCGCCGTGGCCGCGGCGGACAACGCCATTAGCAAGGACGAGGCCAAGGCCATCCGCCGGCGTTGGGAGGACTTGAAGTCGGTCACCGAGGGGTTTGTCGCCAGCTCGGAGGAAGGGAAATTCGACGTCATCAAGCAGGAAGCGACGGCCCGCGACGCCAGATAGCCCGCGTGACCGAACGGGGATGTTGCGCGGATTGGGCCGCGCCAAGGTTCCCGATTCGCGACCGGACCGCGCCGGTGCGGATCCGCTTGAGCAAACTGTAGCGGCGGTCTATGGACTGGCCCACCCCATCTTTCCAGCGTTGCACCTCACTTCTTCAGCTGTTGCGGGATGAATTCCTCGCGCACGGCCTTGGCCAGGAGGGCGGGGGGCAGGAGGCCTTGGCCGATGAGATAGTCGTTGAAAGCCTGCCGGTTGAATTTCGGCCCGAGCGCAATCTCGGTGGTGGTGCGCAGCTCCATCAATTTGAGGTAACCGTAGAAATAGGCCGTGGCCTGGCCCGGGGAACGAAAGGTGTAGCGGTCGACCTCCTGCTTGACCATGGCCTCAGAAAGGCCGACGTCCTGGGCGAGGATGTCGTGGGCGCGCTCGCGCGTCATGAGACCCAGATTGAGCATCGGGTCGATGAAGGCCCGGGCGGCGCGCTGGAGGCGGGCCTGCAGGGCGAAGAGCTGCCCGTCGAGCGGCTCATAGGGCTTCATCTCCGCCTCGCTGTAGAGGGCCCAGCCCTCGACGTTGACGCTGTTGAAGGCGAAAAGGACGCGGGCCTGCGACACGCCGCGCTCGACCATGGCGGAAAATTGGAGCTCATGGCCCGGCCGGCCCTCGTGAGCGGTGAGGGTCCACGCGGCGGCCTTGTGGGTGAAGTCGTCGTAGCCCGTGGTCTTGGCTCCGGCCGTGGCCGGCGGGTTGCCGGTGGTGAGGACGAACTGGCCGCGCTCGCCCTTGTTGTTGACGAGCGGGGGCGGCTGCATGTGCGGGGCGGGCTGGGCGGCGTTCTCGGCCTCGGAAGCGAGCCGCATGATCATGGCGCGTTCGGGCAAGGTGACGATGTGCTCGCGGCGGATGATGTCCTCGATCTGCTTGATGACGCCGGCGTAGTAGGACTCGACCTTGTCCTTCGCGAGCTGGTCCTTTTTCAAGGCCTTGATGACCTCGCGATAGTCGGTGACGGCAAGCCCATGTTCCTTGGCGACCAGCGGGGCGAGGGCCTGCATCTCGTTCCGAATCTCGGTGAAAGAGACGAGGGCCTTTTGCATGAGTTCTTGCGGCGGAATTTCGAGGCCGACGTTCTTGAGGTTGTCGGCGTAGACTTCGGCCGGCAGCCGGTAGTCGCCGCTAGCCCGGGGCAGCACGACACTACGGGTCCAGGCGGCATAATCTTTGAGCTGCTTCTCAAGCGCATCGAGTGCGGCCGGGGCGCCATCGAGCTTGTCGAGCCCGTATTGCGTGAAAAGCTCGCGGATGCCCTTCGTGTAGCGGTCGATGTTGGCGAGGCTTTGCTCGATCTTGTCCTTGAAGGTGCCGAGCTTCGCCGGGTCTACGGCCTCCTCGGTGTAACGGGCCTTGGCGAGCTCGGTGATCGGGGTCGATCCGGGGGCGATGCCCGTGTAGAGTTTAAGGCGCAGCAGGGCGGCCGGACGGCGGCTGGCTTCGACCTGATCCTGCAGCAGGCCGAATTCGCCGAAATAGACGAGCTGGCCGACATCGGTGTAGGAAAGCAGCAGCTTGTCCCGCAACACGGTGGTATAAATGTCGTCAGTGGCAGCCTTGACCAAGATCTCAAGATCCTGCCGGACGAGGGGGTCCGTCTCGGCGAGGAGGCGGGTCGCAAGTTCGTCGCGGGCGGCGGTCTCCGCGGCGACATATCGCTGCGTTATGCCAGCCTGCAGGTCGGCGATCTTGTCGTCGAAGCCGGGGAAACCGGTCTGCGAAGCGCCCTCGGGTTGGAATTTGTTTGTGGCGTCGAGCAGCACCTTGGCGTGGGCGTTGCTCTTCTCGATCCAGGCGGGAGTGTCTGCGGCGACAGCTGGGCGGGCGGCGGCGAGCAGGATCATACCGGTGGCGAGGCGGACCAGGGGACGAAACGGAGCAGCCATCAGGGGAATTTGCATGGCTGGATCAAAGGGGAACGCCGGGGGAGGACAATCTTTTCGCGATCAACGCCATCATTCCAGAGTTGTCCGGTCGGAAAGCGGGCTGAGTGGAGGGTGCCCAACCTGTACCCTTGCATGACTGTCTGTGGGAGCGAGCTTGCTCGCGATGTTCATCGAGTGAATCGCGAGCAAGCTCGCTCCCACAACTCTCCAACTGACTGGGTCCGGCTTAGGCCTTCAACAGCTGCTTGGCGAGGAACGCGGTCTGGATGGCCGTGAGCTCCTGCAGGCCGGTCTTGGCGAGGCCGATGAGGGTTTCCAGTTGCTCGTGGGAAAAGGTCGATTCCTCGCCGCTGCTCTGCACCTCGACGAACTGGCCGCCGCCGGTCATGACGACGTTGGCATCCACTTCGGCATCCTTGTCCTCGACGTAGTTCAGGTCGAGCAGGGCGTCTCCGCCGAAAATGCCGACGCTGACGGCCGCGACCGAATCGGTGAGGGGGTTCTCGATGATTTTCTTCGCGTCGAGGAGCTTTTGAATGGCAAGTCGGGCGGCGAGATAGGCGCCGGTGATGGAGGCGGTGCGGGTGCCGCCGTCGGCCTGGAGCACGTCGCAATCGATCCAAAGCGTGTGTTCCCCGAGTTTCTGGAGGTCGAGGACGGCGCGAAGCGAGCGGCCGATGAGGCGCTGGATTTCCACGGTGCGCCCGTCGATTTTGCCCTTGGAGATGTCGCGGGGCTTCCGGTCGAGCGTACTATACGGCAGCATGGAATATTCGGCTGTGAGCCAGCCGCCCTTGACGCCCTGCTGCTTCATCCACGAAGGCACCTTGGCCTCGATGGTGGCCGCGCATATGACCCGGGTGCTGCCGAAGCCGATTAACACGGAACCCGACGCATGCGGGGCGATGTTGGCCTCAAGGGTGATGGGGCGGAGTTGGGCGGGGTGGCGGGAGTCGGAGCGTGTGACGGGCATGAAACTCAGGGATGCTCCTCGTGCGCGGGGTCCTCGTCGTTGGGAAACGGGAGTTCGGCGGCAATCTTGTGGGAGGTCGTCTTGGCCGGCTTCTGCTCGGCCATGTGGGCGATGAGACGGTCGTTGAAGGTCTTGGCTGGATCGTGGCCCATGGTCTTGAGCGCCTGCACGAGGGCGGCGACCTCAACGAGGCGGGCGATATCGCGGCCGGGTCGGACGTAGAACTCGATGTGCGGCACCTTCACGCCGAGGATATTGTAGTAATTCTCCTCGAGGCCGGTGCGCTCCTCGATGACATCGGGCGACCATTCGCGGAGTGAGACGACGAGGTCGATGCGTTTCTCGAGGCGGATGCTCTTCACCCCGAACATGTCGGCGATGTTGATGATGCCGATCCCCCGGCACTCCATGTAACCGCGGTTGAGGGGGCGGGAACTCGCGGAGAGCTCGCGCTCATCGAGCAGGCGGATACAGGTGAGATCGTCGGCGACCAGCGAATGGCCGCGCTCAATGAGGGCGAGGGCGCACTCGGACTTGCCGATGCCGCTGTCGCCACGGATCATCACGCCGATACCTTTGACGTCGAGGGTGGTGGCGTGCTCGGTCGAGGAGGGGGCGAACTCATTGTCGATGCACAGCGTCGCCGCATTGACGAAGTTCATCGTGATGAGCGGCGTGCGGAAGATGGGCAGGTTCATCTCCTCGGAGACCGCCAGCATCGGATGGGAAGCATTGTAGTTGCGCGTGAGGACGATGGCCGGGATGCCGCGCTTCGCCATCTCGCCGAAAGTCTCAATCTGCTGCTTTTGCGAGAGGGTCTTGAGGTAAGTCATCTCGGCCGCCCCGAAGACCTGGATGCGTTTGTTCGCGAAATATTTGAAGAACCCGGTGAGCGCCAGCGAGGGGCGGTTGATCGAGCCCTCGCGGATAAGCCGGTGCAGTCCGTTAGATCCGTTGAGCAGTTCAAGCTGCAGCTTATCCCGGTAGGTCTCGTAGAAATGGGCGACAGTGATGCCGTGGATGGCCTTGGTGGGCATGGGGGCTGGCTCGAAGTAGCGAGTAGTGAGTAACGGGTAGTGAGTAGGGGAAGAAACCGACGGCAACAAGCTTCTACTCGCTACCTACTGCTCGCTACTCGCTCCTACATATTAAAATCCTTGCCCAGGTAGATTTCCCGGGCCTGGGGGTCGTTGATCAGGAAGTCGCCGCTGCCCTCGGTCATGACCTCACCTTTGTTGATGATATAGCCCCGGTCGACGATGCGGAGGGTCTCGCGGACGTTATGGTCGGTGATCAGCACGCCGATGCCGCGCTGTTTGAGCTGGAGGATGATCTTCTGCACCTCGGCGACGGAGATCGGGTCGACGCCGGCGAAAGGTTCGTCCATCAACAGGAATTGCGGGCGGGTAACGAGGGCCCGCGCGATCTCAAGGCGGCGGCGCTCGCCGCCGGAGAGGGTATAGGCTTTCTGCTTGGCGAGGTGGCCGAGGCTCAGTTCATCCAAGTGGTGCTTGACGAGGGCGGGGCGGTCGGAGGACTTGACGCGGAGTGTCTCGACGATGGCCAGGATGTTCTCCGCGACGGTGAGCTTGCGGAAGATGGAGGCTTCCTGCGGCAGGTAACCGACGCCGAGGCGCGCGCGGCGGTGCATGCGGAGGTCGGTCGCGTCCTGGTTATCGATGAAGACACTCCCGGCCGAGGCGGGCAGGAGGCCGACGACCATGTAGAACGTGGTGGTCTTGCCCGCGCCGTTGGGGCCGAGCAGGCCGACGACCTCGCCGGCGCGGATGCGAATATTGACGCCGTTGACGACCGAGCGGGAGCCGTAGGTTTTGACCAGACCCTCAGTGCGGATTTCCTTCGTGGTTTCCATGGTCACGGCTGTTTCGGGGCCGTGGCGGCGGGAGCGGGTTCCACTGGTTTGGGCTTGTCGACCCCGAGGTCCTTGATCGGCGGACCGGTAAAACGGGCGTTCTTACCGCGGATCTGGCGCTCGCCGCTCAGCATTTCGAGCTCGTCGCCGGTCCAGGTCCAGTTGACGGAGTGATCCACGACGACGGGCTGGCCGGTGAGGACGATCTTGTTGTCGCCGGGCCGCACCTCGGCGCGGCCGCACGCCGCCTCGCGGTCGCCCTGGATGATGCGGACGTTGCCCGTGGCGATGAAGGACTTGAAGCTGTCGATCTTGCCGATGGTGGCGGTGGGGTCGCCCTTGCGGTTGGCGATAATCTCCAGGCGGTCGCAGGTGAGACGCAGATTCGTGCCGGTCACGACAACCTTGCCGGTGAAGACCGAAGTGGTCTCCTTGTCCGTGCTGCGCCAGTCGAACTGCTCGCAATCGATCACGGTGTTCTGCGGCTCGACAGTCTGGGCGCGGAGGAGGCCGGCCGCGAGGCAGGGGAGTAACAGCAGGGCGAGGCGGGGAATTTTCATTTAAGGATGGCCTTCAATTCAGTGTGCAAAACTACGTGCACGTTTTTGCCGATGGAAACCTTTTTCTCCCGGAGGCTGTAGTTCCACTCGGAGCCGGTCGCCTCGAAGCGGTCATTGATGACCCGGATGGTGTCGTGTCCGCGGGCCTGTAGCTCGCGGGGACGCACCTGGGCCGACGGGCTGAGGATGAGCGTCTCCACCAAGCCGTCGGGCAGGCCGGTGAAAATGGACAGGTTCAATCCTTGGATGTCAATTTCCTCAGGGTTGGAGTAACGGGCCTCGGACCCGCGCACCAGCCAGGACCGGTTCCCGTCGGGCGTGAAACTCGGCAGGCGGAAATTCACGATAGGCTGGTCCGATGAAATGCGGGTGTTTGCACCCAAGGCGAGGATGGCCGCAACAAGCAGGAGCAGGATGAACTTGGACCGGGAAGGCATGCCGGGCGCTAGTGACCCCGACCGGCCAGGATTTGTTCACATACTTCGCGTACGGCCCCGAGGCCCGCCGGGCGCCGGGGCACTAGTGCGGCAACCTTGAGGGCTGCGGCCATGGCATTGGCCGGGGCTACGCCGATGCCGGCCCAGTCGATGGCGGGAGCATCGATGTCGTCATCTCCCATGTAGCATACCTGCCCGGCGGCGAGACCGAGTTGGCTGGCCAGTTCCTGCAGAGCCATGAGCTTGTCGGTGCGGCCCTGGATCAAATGGGGAATTTTCAGCTCAGTGGCCCGTGCGGTGGTGGCCCCCGAGGCTCGACCCGAGATCCACGCGACAGCCACGCCGGCCTTGCGCAATCGGACCAGACCCATGCCGTCGAGGATGGAGAACCGCTTCGACTCGGTACTGTCGGAGTGGATTTCGACGGTGCCGTCGGTGAGGACCCCGTCCACATCCATGGCGAACAGGCGGATGCCGGCCCAGCGGGCGGAGGTGATCTTTGATTTCTGGCTTTTGGCTTGGCTCACTGCCGGGCAGGTTGCCGGGTATTTTCGCCAGCGGGAATCCTAAAGACGAAAAATCGCCCAGACCGGGGCACGACTCCGCGGAGCCGGCTGGTGTAGGAGCCTGTTTACATGCGACCCGACGCACATCGCAGTTCCTTCGCTCTGGATCGCCTGCAAGCAGGCTCCTACAAAAGACTATCACGCGGACGCCATGAATCGCGCTGCCTGGGCAAGGTCTTCGTCCGTCAGCTGGTGCCCCGTCTCTAGCCAGTGCAGTTCTACGCGGGCGCCGGCCCGACGAAACTGGCCGGCCAGCCGGGGAGGATGGTCAACGGGCACGATGGGGTCGGACCGGCCAGAAAGCAGGATGATTTGCTTACCGCTCAGATCGGGCAACTGATCCGGTTGTAGCACGACCATCGGGCGCAGCAACACGGCCCGGGCGAGGACCTCCGGGCGCAAGAGCAGGAGTGAAGCGGCGATGTTCGCGCCATTCGAGTAACCGAGGGCGGTCAGCTGGTTGGTGGCGAACCCGTATCGGGACCCGGCTGCGATGATGAAGTCGGCCAATGCGTTGGTTCGTCGGGCGACATCATCGAGGTCGAAGATTCCCTCGCCGAAGCGGCGGAAGAAGCGGGGCATGCCGTGTTCGCTGACGTCGCCACGCGGGCTGAGCAAGGCCGAGCCCGGGGCGAGCTGTCGACCGATGGGCAGAAGATCATTTTCATTACCGCCAGTGCCGTGGAGGAGGAGCACGGGCCCAGCCTTCGCCGGGCCTACGGCTGGCAAGGGTGCTGGTTCGTAGCGGTGAATGTAGTTGAGGGAGGACATGGGAGGATGCGGTTTGGAATCATTCTCATAATCGTTCTCGTCATCCTAATCTCACGTTTTGGACTGGTAGGATTAGGACCGAGAGAACGATTAGGATTAAGAGAATGAGAACGATGGATTAGTTGATCCTCGGCAAGGCGGCCTCGATCTCGGCCCGGTGGGACTCGAGGTGGGGAGGCAGGGAGAGTTTTGTGCCGAGAGTTTCCACTGGCTCGTCGATGGCGAAGCCCGGCTGATCGGTGGCGATTTCGAACAGCACTCCACCCGGCTCGCGGTAGTAGATGGATTTGAAGTAGGCGCGGTCGATGACCGGGCTCACCTGCAAGGAATCTTGCAGCAGGACCTGGCGGGCGGTTACTTGGGCGGCGTCATCCGGGGTGCGGAAGGCGACGTGGTGGATCGTGCCAGCTCCATTCAAACCCCGCGGCAGCGCGGGATCGGTCAGCAAGTCCACGTAGGTGCTAGGACCGCCGTCGGCGACGGTGTAGCGGGCGCGGTGGCCGGACTCGGCCACTAAGCGATAGCCCATCGGGCCCGTGAGAACGGCGACGGTCGGGTCCACGGACTGCAGGGCCAAGGTCGAGCTATGGAAGCCGCGGATGGCGTGCTCGGCCGGAATTTCAGCTGAGGGAGTCGGGGGACGCGGATCGCCTTCGGTGGTGGCAACCAGTTCCAAGCGGAGACCGTCGTGATCCGAAAACGGCAGCACTTGATCGGCGAAGCGCGTCTCCACCGGGAAGGTCGTGATCTTTAGCCGGGACAGACGCTCCCCCCAGAAGGCGAGGGAATCGACCGGCACAGAGAAAGCCGTGGCATAGGATTGACCCGTACCCGGCCGGCCGCGGGGGAGGCCTGCCCAAGGGAAAAAGGTCAGCGCAGTGCCAGGCGCGCCGGTGTAGTTGCCGTAGTAGAGGTGATAAGTGCCGGTGTCGTCTTGGTTGACGGATTTCTTCACGAAACGCAGTCCCAGGACTTGGGTATAGAACTGCATGTTGCGCTTTACGTCGGACGAGATGGCCGTGATGTGGTGGAGACCGGTCAGGTTAGTTTTCATATGGTTTGATGTTAAAGTATATGGAAAATGAATTTCAGGCTTGGCGGCCGATTTTTTTGCAGAGGCGGCCCAGATCAGAGAGTTCCGTGGATGACAAAGCGGACATTTCGCGGGTCACGTTGGCGACAACCTTGGGAAACAGGGCGGTGATGAAGGCCTGGCCTTTGGGGGTGAGCTTCACGACCACAAAGCGGCGGTCCGCCGGATCGCGCTCGCGCAGGACGTAGCCGGCCTTTTCGAGGTTATCCACGACGAGAGTGAGATTGCCGCCGCTCTTGAGCAGCTTTTCCGCGAGCTCGCTTTGGCAGAGCGGCCCGATGTGGTGGAGGGATTCGAGCACGCCAAACTGGGTGATCGTCAGGCCCTCCGGCAGAACGGTGTGGACACGAGCGGACACCGACTCACCGGCGCGTTGTAATTTAATGAATGCGTTCAGGGCATTGATCTCTTCAATTGGACCGCGGTGTCTTGTTCCCATGGCAATTACTTTGATAACATATGGTATAATGTCAAAGTATTTATCAATTTCAAATTGTAGGAGCCTGTTCACGGGCGAAAAGCAATGTGCTATAGCCAGTTAAGCTTAGGTCCCCTGCAAGCAGGCTCCAACAAGGCGTAATCAAGCTTGGTCGATCTTATTGATCCGACCCAAGTGCCTTCCGCCCTCAAAGGCCGTCGTCAACCATACTTTCACGATCTTAAAGGCCTCTTCCTCAGTAATAGTCCGCTGACCCAGTGAGAGGCAATTTCCGTCGTTGTGGGAACGATTCCAGATGGCCACCTGCTCATTCCAGCAAAGACCGCAGCGGACGCCCTTTACCCGGTTGGCCACGATGGCCTCTCCGTTGCCCGAGCCACCCAGCACGATGCCGCGCTCGACTTCTCCGCGGGCGACCATCTCCGCGACTGGTCGGATAAAGTCCGGATAATCGCAGGAGGCATCGGAGTTTGTGCCGCAGTCGCGCACGGTATGGCCTTCGGCCAGGAGCATGGCCTTGATCTTCTCCTTGTAGGCGAAGCCGGCGTGGTCGGAGCCGATGGCGATGGTAAATTTTTTCATGAGGCGGTGAGAGGAATGAACCCCGGAAGAATGGTGATGTCCATACTTGGGTCGCTCATTCCGGCGGCAAACATTTTTCCCACCATGAGAATCCTCCTTCCCTCGTTCCTGATCCTCTCCGCGCTGTTGCTGACCGGTGGTTGTGCCTCCACCCCGCAAGACCGGATTGCCAGTCATCGCGAGGTGTACCGGAGTTTCCCCTCCGACGTACAGCGCAAGGTCAGCGCTGGCATTGTCGATGTGGGCTTCACGCCCGAAATGGTGCGTATGGCGTTGGGCGCACCGAATCGCGAATTCAGCCGGCAGACCGAATTGGGCACTACGGAGGTCTGGGTCTATCACGAGAGCCACCCACGCGTCAGTTTCGGTATCGGCTTCGGCTCCTATGGCCGCCGCTCGGCCAGCAGCGTCGGCGTCGCGACCTCAACGGGTGGTTATGATCGCGACGAGAGCATGCGCGTGTCATTCCGTGACGGCAAGGTGACGGCAGTCGAATCTCGCAAGGGGTGAACGGGGGTGGGGCCCGTCTGCGACCGGACCTACGAATTTTCGATCACCCGCAGGAAGGCGGTCGTGTCGCTGAAATCTTGGAAGATTGCCGTCGGTTGGTGCCCGGCCAGTTCCTCCACGCTGTATTTGCCGGTTGCCACGGCGATCGTCCGGGCGCCGATGACCTTGCCGCATTCGATGTCGTGCGGGGTGTCGCCAATGATGAAGGTGTTCGCGGGGGCAAACTCCATCGCATGCCGCTCCTTCGCGCGGCGCAGGGCGTGCGGGCCGAGGTCGTTGCGGCTGGGGCTGTCGTCCGCGTAGGCGCCAAACTCAAAATAGTGCCAGACCTTGAAGTGCGTGAGTTTGACCTCGGCGCCACGTTGCACGTTTCCGGTGAGGAGGCCCTGGACGACATGAGGATGGGTGCGGAAGATCTCCAATAGCTCCAGGATTCCCGGCAACACCTGGCCCGGCCGGCCGGAGCGCAGTTCCTAGGGGAGGATCTTGAGGTAGGCCTCGAGGAAGTCGTGGACGTTCTCCTTCGTATCGGGCAGGCCAGCCACGCGCAGCACCTCGCCTGCAATCCAGGAATCGGTGCGCCCGTCCCAAGCGATTTCCCGCATGTCCACGGTCTTGCCGAAACGCTCGGTCAGCGCACGGGCCATGGCGCGAAAACCGGCGCCATGCGACACGATGATCGTCCCATCGATGTCCCAGAGGATCAATTTTTTCACAAGGCGGGTAAGCTCCGGGCAGTGGGCCCCGGGCTCAAGACGCAAAGCGCGGAGTTATTCTGTCTCGGCATTAGCCGTCGTGGCGCTGCGCACGGCGGTGAATGCGGTGCCACCAAGAATCAGCGCCGCACCGACCAACTCCTGCGTGCTGAAGTGTTCGTGAAAAAACGCCATGCCGCCGAGCGCGATCCCCAGCGGCACCAGCATCTGGATGAGCGAACCCTCGGCCACCGGCAGGTCGCGAAACGACCGGGTCATGGCGAGCTGTCCCACCCCGGCGGTCACGCCGACGAGGAGCATCACGCCCCATGCGGTGGCGGACATCGAATGGTAATCCAGCGCGGCCGGCCCCCCGCAAATCAGGAGGACGTAGACGCATTGGGCGGCGAAAATCGTCGAGGTGTGCTCGGTGGCGTGCAGCTGTCGGATGGTAACCACAACCCAGGCGGATAGCAGGGCGGCGACGACCGCCAAGAGGTCGTAGACGCCCGGGTGCGACGTCGTGGAGAACAAATTAGTCAGCAGCCCGATGCCCGTGAGTGCTGCCACGCCCCCGATGAGCACCGCCGACCGCAGCTTTTCCCGGAGCATCCACGCGGCGAGCAGCGCTCCCCAGATGACGTAGGTGTTGCCAATGAAGGTCGCGCGCCCGGCGCCGATTTTCACCACGGTGAGGTAGGTGACGTAGACGCCGATGCCACCGACGACCCCTCTTTCGACGACCTTGCGCCGGCGCCAGAGATGCGTGGGTTGAAATTCACGCCAGTAAACCGCGCAGATCATAGCCAGCCCCACCAAGCCGCGGGTGGAGGCAATCAGCCAGACGTTGGCGTCGCCCAGGTCACCGAGCAGGCGCACGAGCAGCACGTTCGCCGTGAAGGACGCAGCGGAAACCAGCATCAAACCGACGGCGCGGCGATGGGTGAGATGGGCGGACATGGCGTAGAACAGAAAGCGGCGCCCGGTCGGGCGCGGCAAGGTGAGTCGGGCTGTGTGGGTCAAAATGAGCTTCCGTGTATGGCCGGGCCGGGGATGTTCCGGAGTGTTGGCCTTACGACTGCCCCGGGCACCAGCCCGGGCCGAACCCAAGGCGGCGGGCCGGAGGCCCCGGAGAGCGGCCCTAAGAGCGTGTGGCTGGCGATTTGGTGCCCGGCCAGCGCGGCTTCCGCCGTCGTCCCGCAAAGCGGGACTACGGCGCCACGAGACGCCGCTTCATGGAACGCTGGAGGCCGTTGCTCTGGCGATCAAAGGGCATGAATAGCTGATTTGCTCACGGCCAGTGCAGCTTCCTTGATCGATTCGCTGACGGTCGGATGGGCGTGGATGGTGCGACCGAGATCCTCGGCGCTCCCACCATAAACCATGTGCGTCACGATCTCGCTGATCATCTCGCCCGCACCATAACCAAGTATCTGGGCGCCCAGGATCTTGTCGGTCTTGGCATCGGCAATAATCTTCACAAAACCATCGGTGGCGTCCATCGCGATGGCGCGGCCATTGGCGGCAAAGTTGAATTTGCCGACGTTGATGGCCCGGCCTGCAGCCTTGGCCGCATCTTCGCCCATACCGATCGAGGCGACTTCCGGCTCGGTGTAGACGATGCTGGGCACCAGATCCCAGTTTACGTGGCCGGCCTTGCCGGCGATCCATTCGGCGACGGCTACGCCATCCTCCTCCGCCTTGTGCGCGAGCATCGGGCCCGCTACCACGTCGCCGAGTGCCCAGATGTTCTTCGCCGTTGTCCGGAGGTGATCGTCCACCTTGACGCGTTTCTTGTCGTCGAGTTGCACGCCGGCGTTCTCGAGGCCCAGGCCGTCGGTGTAGGGGCGGCGGCCGACCGCCACGAGTACCTTGTCGGCGCAGAAGGACAGTTTATCGGCGCCGCGCTCCGCGGTGAGCAGGCCATTGGCGAATCCAGTCACTTTGGCGCCGACCTCGATTTTGATGCCTTGTTTCTGGAGTGATCGCGTGAATGACCGCACGATGTCGTCGTCAAACAGCGCGGCGATTTTCGGGAGAAACTCCACGACGGTCACGTCGCTGCCGAGGCGCGACCAGACTGAGCCGAGTTCCAAGCCGATGGCGCCGCCGCCGACCACGACGAGTTTTTTCGGTACTTCGGTGAACGCGATGGCCTGGTCGCTGGAGACGACGGTCGTCCCATCGAACTTCATGAACGGCAGTTCGACAGGGGCCGAACCGGTGGCGATGACGAAGTGACGCGCCGTGAGGCGAACCGGGCCGTTGCTCCCAACGGCCCCTACCTCGATTTCAGTCGGTGAAACGAAGGTCGCCGTGCCGGTGTACGTCGGGATCTTGCGGGCCTTAGCCAGCAGGCCGACGCCGCCGACGAGCTTGGCGACGACGGCATCCTTCTTCTTGAGCATGGCGGGCAGATCGGCTTCGACGGAGCCGAGCTTCACACCGGATTCGGCGGCGTGGTGCTTCGCCCAGGCGTATTGCTCGCTGGTGTGCAGGAGCGCCTTGCTGGGAATGCAACCGACGTTGAGGCAGGTGCCGCCGAGGGTGCCGCGTTTTTCGACAAGGGCGACCTTGAGGCCGAGCTGCTGGGCGCGGAAGGCGCACACGTAGCCGCCGGGGCCGGCGCCGATGACAATGACATCAAATTCGGAAGACATGGTATTTATCGTTCTCGTTCCCTTGCTCCTTCTCTTTCTCAGGGTCGTTCAGGAGAGAACGAGTAGGAGAACGAGAAAGAGAACGATTGCTCAGATTCCGATCGCGAGCCTAGCAGGGTCCTCGATGAGTTGCTTGACCTTCACTAGGAAGGTCACGGCCTGTTTGCCGTCGACGAGGCGGTGGTCGTAGCTCAGAGCGAGATACATCATCGGGCGGATGACGACCTGGCCGTTGACCGCGACGGGGCGCTCGTTGATGGCGTGGAGGCCGAGGATGGCGCTCTGCGGGGCGTTGAGGATCGGGGTCGAGAGCATTGAGCCAAAGATGCCGCCGTTGGTGATGGTGAACACGCCGCCCTCGAGGTCGCTGAGGGTGATCTTGCCGTCGCGGGCACGCTTGGCGGCGTCGGCGATGGACTTCTCGACGTCGGCCATGCCCAGCTGGTCGCAGTTCTTGATGACCGGGACCATGAGGCCCTTGTCGGTCGAGACCGCCATGCCGATGTCGTAGTAGTTGTTCTGCACGACCTCGTCGCCGTCGATCTGGGCGTTGATGGCGGGCACGTCTTTCAGGGCCTGCACGACAGCCTTGGTGAAGAAGGACATGAAGCCGAGCTTCACGCCGTTCTTCTTCACGAAGTCGTCCTGGTATTTTGCGCGCAGGGCCATGACGGCGGACATATCGACCTCGTTGAAGGTCGTGAGCATGGCCGCCTCGTGCTGGGCCGCGACCAGGCGCGACGCGATGGTCTGGCGCAGTTTGGACATCTTGGTGCGGGTCTGCCTGGTGGCCCCGGACAGATTTTCGATTTTTGATTTTTGATTCTCGCTTGCCGAAGCGGGCCCGGCGGCTGCAGGCGCGGTTGGCGGCGCAAAAGGAGGCTTGCTCGCCGCGGCGGCCAGCATGTCGCCCTTGGTGACGCGGCCGGCCTTGCCGGTGCCGGAAACCGTGGCGGGGTCGAGGCCGGTCTCGGTGGCGAGGCGGCGGACCGCGGGAGATTGATCGGCCGAGGCGGGAGTTGGGGCTGCGGCGGGAGGAGCCGCGGGCTCGCGAGAGCTCGGCCCTCCCGTTGAAGCCGTGGCGGTCTCGTCGATCGTGGCAACGACCTGACCGATCTTCACGTCGGTGCCGGCGGGAACCTTGAAGGTGATTTTTCCGGCGGACTCGGCCGTGCCCTCGGAGGTGATCTTATCGGTCTCGAGTTCGAAGAGCGGCTGGTCCTTTTTCACGAGGTCACCGTCCTTGACGTGCCATTTGGCGAGCACGCCGGAGGTGATGGATTCGCCCATCGGGGGTATTTTGACGTCAATGGCCATGGGAGGGGAAAGTAGTGAGTAGTGGGTAGCGAGTAGTGAGTAGGTCTGATAGCGGAGAGGGCGGTGGTTGGCGATGCTCGCTACTCACTACCCGCTACTCGCTACTTCAACATCAGAGTGTAAAGGCGTTGTGGAGGAGGGTGGCGAGCTGCTGGCGGTGCAGGGCCAGCACCCCGACCGCCGGGGAGGCGGCGGCATCGCGACCGGCGTAGGTGGCCTTGCGGCCGAAGATTTCCTCGAGCTGCGGCGCGAGGTAGGTCCACGCGCCCATGTTCTGCGGCTCTTCCTGGCACCAGATCAGGCGGGCATCGCGACTGTAGGCGTCGGCGATCTCGGCGAGGCGGTCGCGGTGCAGCGGGTAAAGCTGCTCGACGCGGATGATGGTGGTGTTCGAGATCTTGTTTTTCTCTCGGTGGTCAAGGAGGTCGTAGTAGACTTTTCCCGAGCAGAGAATCACGCGGTCGGTCTGCTTGGTGCCCGTGGGATCATCGATAATTTCCTGGAAGGAGCCCGCGGTGAAATCGGCCAGCTGGGACACCGCGCCTGGGTGACGGAGGAGGGACTTGGGCGACATGACGATAAGCGGCTTCTTGAAGTCGCGCATCATCTGCCGACGCAGGGCATGAAACAACTGAGCCGGGGTCGTGAGATTTGCGACCTGGATGTTGTTCTCCGCGCAGGACTGCAGAAAGCGCTCGAGGCGGGCCGACGAGTGCTCCGGGCCCTGGCCCTCGTAGCCGTGGGGCAGGAGGAGGGTGATGCCGCTGTTGCGTTGCCACTTCGACTCCCCGCTGATGATAAACTGGTCGATGACGACTTGGGCGCCGTTGACGAAGTCGCCGAACTGGGCCTCCCAGATGCAGAGCATGTCGGGGTAGTCGAGCGAGTAGCCGTAGTCGAAGCCGAGCACGGCCACCTCCGACAGGAGTGAGTTGTAGACGCAGAACCTGGCCTGCTTGTCGGCAATGTGGTTGAGCGGGGTGTATTTCGCGCCGGTCTCGGTGTCGTTGAAGACCGCATGCCGGTGGGTGAACGTGCCTCGTTCGCAATCCTGACCGCTGAGTCGCACGGGCAGGCCGTCGAGGAGCAGGGTGCCGACGGCCAGGGCCTCGCCCATGCCCCAGTCGTAGGGGCCGCCGTGCTTGTGCGCCTCGGCGCGGCCCTCGGTGAAGCGCTTGATCTTCGAGTGAACCTTGAAATCGGCCGGGATGCTGGTGAGGGCCGACACGACCCGGTTGAGCGTCGCGGCCGGGACGGCCGTGGTGACGGGCGTGTGCTTGAAGGCGGGCTGGAACACCGCGTTGGACCCCTTGAAGGCGGCGGTGGCCGTGCCCTCGGTCGCGGCGGCGGCCTTGCGCTTCTCGGCCTTGGCGGCCTCGCGGGCCTTGGCCTTGCCGAGGTTCTCGTCGAGTGCGCCGGAATACTCGGTCTTGATGGCCTCGCCCTCGGCGTCGGTGATGGAGCCGGCCTCGACGAGCTGGCGGGTGTAGATGGCGGAGACGAGTTTGTGCGCGGCGATCTTGCGGTAGAGCATCGGTTGCGTGAACGACGGCTCGTCGGTCTCATTGTGGCCGTGCTTGCGGTAGCAATACATGTCGATGAACACGTCGCGCTTGAACTGCACGCGAAAGTCCACCGCCAGCTGCGCCACCATGCAGACGGCCTCGGGGTCGTCGCCGTTCACGTGGAAGATCGGGGCCTCGATCATCTTGGCGATGTCGGTGCAGTAGCGGGTCGAACGGCCGTCCACCGGGTCGGTCGTGAAACCGATCTGGTTGTTGATGACGAAGTGCAGCGACCCGCCCGTGCGATAGCCGGGGAGTTGGGAGAAATTCAGCGTCTCGGCCACGACGCCCTGGCCGGCCACGGCGGCATCGCCGTGGATGAGCAGCGGCATGACCTTGCGGCGTTCCTTTGCATCGCCGCGAATACGCTGGCGGGCGCGGGCCTTGCCCTCAACGACGGGGTTGACGATCTCGAGGTGCGAGGGATTGGAGGCGAGGCGGACCTCGACTTTCTTGCCGGAGGTCGTGGTGAGGATGGACTCATAGCCGAGGTGATACTTCACGTCGCCATCGCCCGCGACCGTGTCGGGGATGTAATTTTCGGAGAACTGCTCAAAGAGCTGGTCGAAGGACTTTCGCATGACGCTGCACAGGACGTTGAGCCGGCCGCGGTGCGCCATGCCCATAACGATCTCTTCGATACCCGAGGCGGGACAGTGGTCGATGACGGCGTCGAGCGCCGCAATGATGGTCTCGCCGCCCTCGAGGGAGAAGCGCTTCTGGCCGACGTATTTCGTGTGGAGAAATTTCTCGAAGAGCTCTGCCTTGTGGACGCGGCGGAGGATGCGGACTTTTTGCGGTTTGGTGAACTTCGGCTGGAGCTTAGTTGACTCGATGCGCTCCTGCAGCCAGCGGCGGGCATCCTGATCCTGAATGTGGGCGTATTCCACGCCGACGTGGCCGCAGTAGGTCTGCTTCAGGGCGGCGAGGATGTCGCGGAGCTTCATCTGGCCGCCGCCGATAAAGTTGCCGACGTCAAAAACCGTATCGAGGTCGGCCTCGGTCAGGCGGAACTGCGCCAGCGTGAGCTTGGGCGACGGGGCGGGCGGTGCGTTGAGCGGGTCCAAGTGTGACTCGATGTGACCGATGCTGCGATAGGCGCTGATGAGGTAGTAGACACCGGACTGCTTGACGCTGTCGACTACGGCGCCGGCGGGGGCACTGGTCGGGGCCTGGCCGTTGCTGCCGAGAGTGAAACCTTGGAAGAAGGCGCGCCAGGTCGGATCGACCGAGTCGGGATTGTCCAGCCAGCGCTGGTGGTATTCTTCGATGAGGCCGGCGTTGGCCCTTTCGGAAACGGAAACGGGATTCATGAAATGGGTGGCGGGAAAAGATTGACCGCAGTTGCACTGGCAATGAAGCAGCCAGTAACTGCGGGAAGTGAATAGGAGCATCGCCCCTTATCTGAGACAAGTGGATTCAAGTCGTTGCGAGAGGCTGGAAAACGAGGATTGCGACCGGGCTAAACGCTTGGTTTAGAATCCTTAATTAATCTAGCACCTATGAGTGACGCCAAGATCAAAGCCGCGCTAATCCGGTTCACCGGTGGGATAAAAAACTCTGATGCCGCAGCCGTTTCGGCCGCCCTGAACGAGGTCGAGGCCCTGCTGGCCGCGCATCGGGCAGGGTTGCATCCGCAACTGGTCCATTTTCTGGAAGGTCGGAGTTACGCCAAGGCACTGGCCTGGCTGGGCGGCGGTGACGAACTGGCTGCCAAGCCGGCCTCGCCTCCGGGCGGCTGTGGGGGAGGAGGTAGGGCGTAGCCGCTGGGCGCGCTGTTTTCGCCATGAGTGCTTCCGACAAGATATCCGCCGACGGCGGACAAGGTCTCGGCCAGAATCCGTTCGGGGCGTTGAGTGGGACAGGACTGCCGGTCGCGTCTCAATCCGTCGCGAGCAAGCTCGCTCCCCCAACTCCGTCTGCCAAAAACCGCGGCCGGGTTGACATCAAGCGCACCACGGCCGGGCGCGGCGGCAAGACGTTGACGATTGTCACCGGGTTCATCGGCATCGGCCTGCCCGAGAAAGAATCACTCGCGAAGAAAATGCGCAACGCCTGTGGCTGCGGCGGCACGGTCAAGGACGGCGAAATCGAAATCCAAGGAGACCAGCGCGAGAAGATCGCGCAAATCCTCTCCGAGGCGGGTTTCCGGCCGGTGTTTGCAGGCGGGTGACCTAAGAAAATCCTAGGCGAATCGTAATGAATCTTATGCGATCATCGACGAGAGCTTTCCTGCTATTGATATCGGTCGGTTGCTTGAAGGCATCAATATTGGCCCTTAACCCTACTGGTGACTACGGGGCGGGTTTTTCAGAAGCAACCGTGTCCGTTTCGCAGGCGCTGGAACGAGCGGACAAATATGAAGTTTTCGAAGGATTACCCCATCCGTTCGAGGGAAAGAAATTCCTGGAAAACGAAATCCTGTACAAAGGGGCAACAACGCTCGATGAAAATTGGTTTTATAGTCCTCCGCAGCCGATGGCAGACGAGGATAAAGCCAGCCTGCAGCGATTGTTTGGGGCAGATTTGTTCAAGCCTTGGAGAGGCTATAAATTCTGTGGTGGTTTTCACGGCGACTACGCAGTGCGCTTCGTCTCTGCAGGTGAAACTTACCTGGTGTTATTCTGCTTCAGCTGTCATGAGGCACGAATCCTGCGGATTCCTCAAGTTGGACAGAATGATCAGCGTCCGGCGGGGTTTCGCCTTACTGCGGATTTATCTGATGCGGGATTCAAGGAGTTGCCCGGACTCTTCAAAAGATATCACAAGAATCGTCCTTCAACGCCAGCGCCGGCACCTAAGTCCAAGCTTACGCCGCCAGCCCCGCCGCGAGTGCCAGTGCAGCTTTAGCCCGGTTCATGATGTAGAGGTGATAGCCGGGCGCTCCGTTGGCGAGCAGGCCGCGGATCTGGTCCAAGGCCCAATCCAGGCCCATCATCTCAACGACATCGGCATTCTCGGAGGCGACTTCAAGCCGGGTGACCAGTTGCGCGGGCAGGTGCGCGCCGCACATCTCGGTGAATCGTTTGACCTGCTTCACAGACAACACGGGCATGATGCCAGGCACGATGGGCACGGTGATGCCGCGAGCGCGGCATTTTTCCACGAAGCGGTAGTAAACGGCGTTGTCAAAGAAGAGCTGGGTGGTGATGAATCCCGCGCCGGCGTCGACTTTGCGCTTCAGATTGTCCAGGTCGACCTCGAGCGAGGGCGCTTCAGGATGCTTCTCAGGATAGCCCCCGACTCCCAGGCAGAAGTCCGCATGGCGCGCCTTGAGGAGGGCGACGAGGTCACTCCCGTGGCGCAATCCATCTTTGTCGGGCACGAACTCGGTCTGGCCCTTCGGCGGGTCACCGCGGAGGGTCATGATGTTGCGGTAGCCGCCTGCGTGCAACTGATCGGCCACATCGTTCAATTCAGCGCGGGTGTGACCCACGCAGGTGAGGTGAGGCATGACCGTGAAACCGATTTCCTGGCGGAGCAGTCGGCTGACTTGCGCGGTGCGTTCACGCGTGGTGCCGCCGGCACCATAGGTGACAGACACGAAATCGGGTGAGATGCGCTGCAGCGTGGCGGCCGTCTGGCGCAAGGCCTCGACCCCGGCCTCATCCTTGGGTGGGAAAAACTCAAGCGAGCGCAGCGTACGGTGCTGGGCGAAGAGTTCGGAGATAGGCCGGTCGGCAATCATAGTGATCAATACATATGAATTTAATGATATGTAAAGTATCGAATATTAAGCTTCAGACCACTAATTAGATACCGATGTCTCGCGAGACTTCTCGGTCTTGAGACGCAGCTGGCCGCAGGCCGCATCGATGGCGTGGCCTTTCTCGCGGCGCAGCGTCACAGAGACGCCCCCACGGTCGAGTACCTGGGCGAATTTCTCCTGGCGGGTGAGGCTGGGGCGTTTCCACGGCAAGCCCTCGACGGTGTTGTAGGGAATGAGGTTCACGTGCGCGTGCAGGTCGTAGGCGATGTCGCGGAGTTTCTCGGCTTGGTCGAGCGAATCGTTGATCTCTTCAATCAAAATGAATTCCAGCGTGACCATGCGGCCGTGCTTTTCGGAGAACTCGCGCACGGCCGGCAACAGTTCCGCGAGCGGCCACTTCTTGTTGACAGGCATGATCTGCTCGCGGACCTCGTCGGTGGCGCCATGCAGTGAAATGGCGAGGCGGATGCCGAGCGGCTCGTCGGCCAGTTGCCTGATCTTGGGCACGAGTCCGGAGGTGGAAAGCGTGATGCGGCGCGCACCAAAACCCAGTCCCCAGCTCGCGTTGAGGATGGTGAGCGCGCGCATGATGGCGTCGTAATTGTGCAGCGGCTCGCCCATGCCCATGACGACGAGGTTGTCGAAGGACACGAGCTCGGCGTGGGCGCGCGGCGTGCGGGCGTCCTCCTGCCGGCAGACGTGAATGAGCTGGTGGACGATCTCGCCGGCGGAGAGATTGCGCTTGAGGCCCTCGAGACCGGAGGCGCAGAACTTGCAGCCCATGGCGCAGCCGACCTGGGTCGAGATGCAGATGGTTTTGCGCGAGTTCTCCTGGCCCACGCCCAGCTGCGGAGCGCGGATGATGACGGTCTCGATGAGGGATTTGTCGCCCAGTTCGAGCAGGAGCTTGTCGGTGACGTCCTCCGACTGCTTGTTGAGCACGAAGGTGGTAGGCTCGAGCTCGAAGGTCTCCGTCAGCCAGGTCCGGAGCGGGCGGGAGAGGTTGGTCATCTCGTCCCAGGTACGGACACGCTTCTTGTAGAGCCACTCCATGATCTGCTGGGCGCGGAATGCCGGGTGCCCGTGCTCCTTGAGCAGGGTGGTGAGCGTGTCGAGGGTCTCGCCGTAGATGGCCGGTTTTTCGGGGGCGAACTTCATTCGTCCTGAGGTTTGTGACTGGTGGAGCTTGCTTGCAAGCGATGATCGGCGGCAAGCAGGCTCCTCTAAAAGAGGGATTGCCCGCACTAATGCCGGTAACCAAGGTCATAGCGGCATGAACCTCATCCATCGGCACATCTTCGCGAATGTCCTCGTGACCTGCACCGCGGCGGTGGCGATGTTCGGGTTCATCGTGATGTTTGGGAGCGCCATGAAGGATCTGCTGGGCCACGTGCTGGCCGGGCAGCTGGGTCTGGACACGGCGGGCCATTTGATTCTGCTGACCATCCCGGTCGTGGTGTCCTATGCGATGCCGGCGGGGATTCTGACCGGAATTCTGTTGGTGCTGGGCCGGATGTCGTCCGACCGCGAGATCACGGCGTTGCGCAGCTCCGGCCTGAGCGTGGCGTGGCTTTCAGCGCCGATCATCTTCCTGGCCCTGCTCGGGGTAGTGGTCACCCTGCTGATCAATTTCGAATTCATGCCGCGGGCCAAGGTGACCTACGAAACCGAGCTGGCCCAGGCGGTGCGGCTGAATCCGCTCGGGTTTATCACGGCGAAGACCTTTGTGCGGGATTTTCCGGGAGTGGTGATCTATGCTGGCGACAAGAAGGAATCGGTGCTGAAGGACTTTTGGATCTGGGAGCTGGACGCGCAGAACCGGGTCAAGCGCTTCGCCCGCGCCGACTCCGGCCGGGTTGATTTCGATGAGAAAAACAACAAGCTGGTTCTCACGCTGCAGCATGCGCAGGCGGAGGTGCGGGACGCCAAGGACCCGGAAAACTTCGCGGCGGCGAGCGGCGCGGCGGCCATGGATCAGGCCACCTTCGACTTGCCGCTGGAGAAACTATCCGGCACGGGTGGCATTCGGGTAAAACAAATGTGGCTGACCTTCGGCCAGCTGATGGGCGAGTGGCGCCGGCTGAGCCGGCCGGATCCCGCCGTGCCGGCGGCAGAGAGGGAAAAACAGCTGATGCGGGTGCAGATCACCATCCAGGACAAATTTGCGGCGGCTTTTTCCGTCTTATCCTTCACGCTGCTGGCGATTCCGCTCGGCATCAAGGTCTCGCGCAAGGAAACCTCGGCCAATCTCGTCATCGGCCTGGCGCTGTTCATGGGCTACTATTTCGCCACGTTCACGGTCAGCTGGCTGGACGGACACCCGGCCTGGCGGCCAGACCTGATCATGTGGCTGCCGAACCTCGGACTGCAGGCGATCGGTCTCCGCCTGTTCTACAAGCTCGACCGGTGAGACTAAGGCTGGCCTTGCAGGGCCAGTACGCCGGACCGGCCGTCCACCGGCCCGTCCACCATCGCGCACACCGGAATCTCCCGGGACCGGGCCAGGCAATCGCGAGCCGCCGCCTCCAGCGAGACCACCGTGACGCCAGCTGGCCGAAGCGCAGCGAGCAGTTCGCCAAACAGGGCGCGCTTGCCCATGCCCTCCAACTCGGCGTGGAGGGTAAACACATTTAGCCGGTCCGGCTGGAGCACCGAGAGCAGGTGGGGCACGATGCGCGGCTCCGGGTATTCGGGCCGACCGAGCAGTTCGTCCAGGGTGGGCAGGGTGCTGGGAATTTCCAGGGTGGTGAAAATGCGCGGGCCGATGCGCGGGAAAAAGGGCGCTGTGCCGCGCGTATCGCTGGCGTAGAGCAGCCCCGCGCCGTCATAGACCGCCCGGCTGTTGGCATTGGCCTGCCAGCCGGGGGCGCCGGCGGTGACGGCCTCGGTGCCGAAGATGCGGCGAAATTCGTCCCGCGCGGCCGTGAATTCTGCCTGTACCTCTTCGGGGCTCATGGTGTGCACATGATCCTGCCAGCGGTAGTGATTGAGGCAATGGATGCCGATCTCGAAGCCGGCGTCGCGCACGGCGCGCATGACCGCCTCATTGCGGCGACCGATATGCGGGGCGGGCAGCAGGGTGCCGTTGAGCAAGGTGCGCACGCCATAGAGCTGAACCACGCTCGTGCGGCTCACCTTCTGGAAAAACCCCGGCCGGAAAATGCGCGTGATCGCCCGGCCGGTCTGGTCCGGGCCGAGGGAAAAAAGGAACGTGGCGGGCAGGCCCGCCGCGCGCAGGTCGGCCACCAGGTTGGGCACGCCGACTCGCGTGCCGCGGTCGGTGTCGACGTCGATCTTGAGGGCGAGCCGGAGGGCCATGGGATGGGAAGTCTCTCGGTTGGAATCCGTCGGGTAGGGCGTACCGGCCCGGTGCGCCGCGGCGGAGCGGGCCGCTCCGCCCTACCTCATGAGATGACTCATTCGAGCGAATAATCCTTGTGCGCGAGATGGTAGTCGAGCGTCAGCCGGATGGCGGTCTTGAGGTCGACCTTGGGACTCCAGCCGAGCTGTTTGCGGACGTGGGCGATCGAGGGCACGCGTTTCTGGATGTCCTGGTAATATTTGCCGAAATACTTGCCGGACGAGACTGGGACGACCCGGGCGTTGGCCGCATGCTCGCGGTATTCGGGATAGTGCTTGAAGGCGGCGATGATGAATTTCGCCAACTGGGCGACACTCACGTCGTTCTTCGGGTTGCCCAGGTTGAAGATCTGGCGCGAGGCGCGCCCATTCTTGTTCTCGATGATGCGCAGCAAGGCGTCGATGCCGTCGTCAATGAAGGTGAAGGAGCGGCTCTGCTTGCCGCCATCGACGAGCTGGATCGGCTTCTGAAAGATGACGTTCGAGATGAACTGGGTGAAGAGGCGCGAGCTGCCCTCCTTTTGCTCAAACACGTTGTCGAGTTTCGGGCCGATCCAGTTGAAGGGCCGGAACAGGGTGTAGTCGATGTTGTCCCGCACGCCGTAGGCGTAGATAACGCGGTCGAGCAGCTGCTTGGAGCAGGCATAGATCCAGCGCTGCTTGTCGATCGGGCCATAGACCATGTTCGTGGTATGCTCGTTCAGCTCCCGGTCGGACGACATGCCATACACCTCGGAGGTGGACGGGAAGATGATGCGCTTCTTGTATTTCGCGCACTGGCGGACGACGGCGAGGTTCGACTCGAAATCCAGTTCGAAGACGCGCAGCGGGTCCTTGACGTATTGTGCGGGGTTGGCAATGGCGACGAGCGGGATGACGGCGTCACATTTCTTCACGTGATACTCGATCCATTCGTGCGAGATCATGACATCGCCTTCGACGAACTTGAAGCGCGGGTTGCCGAGCGAGTCGCCCAGCTTGTGGTCGCCGACGTCCATGCCGTAGACCTCCCAGTCTTTCTTTTTCAGAATCGCATGGGTGAGCGAGCTGCCGATGAAACCGTTGGCGCCGAGGATGAGGACTTTGAGTGGCATAGGGGGAAGACGCGCTGACTTTGGGGTCAGGCGAGGATTTGTCCAACTTTCAAAGCAGGAGCGGCGCCGCGCCACTCCGTGCGAGTCAGCTCCAGTGAGCCGTCGCCGGTGCCGATGATCAGCGGAGTGAGCGAAATGATTTCCCCCGGGCGACCCCTGCGGCCCCGCGTCGCGGGCGAATCTGTTTCGGCCCACCAGACCATGAGGCGGACAGCGTCCACGTCGGTGAATGCGCCGGGATACGGATCGGTCACCGCGCGGATAAGGTTAAAAATCTGCCGCGAAGTTTGACTCCAATTGATGCGACCGTCTTCCGGTTTTCGGCCGGTGAAGTATGTAGCCTGGACTTCGTCCTGCGGGGTTTCCCGGGCTGTGCCGGCCAGCAGCGCGTCCATCTGCCGAACCAGCACGGCGCGGGCGCAGGGGAGGACCTTGCGAAAGGCCTGCTCAGCGGTATCGCGCGGACCGATCTCCACGCTTGCTTGGTCCACCACGGCACCGGCGTCAGCCTTTTTGACCATGCGATGAAGGGTCATGCCGATGCGGGTCTCCCCGTGGAGCACGGCCCAGTTGATCGGGGCGCGGCCGCGGTATTTTGGCAGCAGTGATCCGTGGAGGTTAAAGGCGCCAAGCGGGGCCAGGCTGAGAATCTTTTCACTGATCATGTTGCGGTAGTAAACCGACAGGATCAGGTCGGGCTGCAGTGCCGCGATACGTTCCAGCCACTCCGGCGTGGTGATTTTCTCGGGCGTGAAGACCGGCACGCCTTTTTCGCGGGCCGCCAGGGCCGGGGTCTTGAACCAGATTTTCTCGTGCGGATTGTCCTCGTGGGTGAAGAGTGCGACGACGTTGTCGCCCCGCTCCAAGAGGAGGGACAGGCCGGCAAACCCCACCTCGCTATAGCCGAAGAAAAGGATGCGCGGCCGGGTCATTCCTTGGGCTCCAGGACTTCCTTCACATGGTAGCGCTGGCGGGCGCGGACGACCTGATAGGTGCGGCCGACGTATTCGCCGATGAGACCGATGCCAATCATCGCGACACTGAGCAGGAAGAAGAGGATGCCGAACAGGGTAAACACGCCAAAGGTCTCGCGGTCGAGGTTGAGCAGGAAACGCCGGAAGAACAGCAGCGCCACCAACGCAAGACTCCCGGTCGCGCTCAGCATAGCGAACATCGTGAAGTATTGCAGTGGCGCGATGGAGAATCCCGTGATCAGGTCGAAGTTCAGCCGGATGAGTTGGTAGAACGAATAGTTTGACACGCCTGCGTGGCGCTCCTCGTGTTTCACGCCCACCTCGCCGGGATTGCCGGAAAAGCTGTAGGCGAGCGCGGGAATGAAAGTGTTGATCGCCCCGCTGCGTACGATGGCGTCGATGATCGGACGGCGGTAGGCGCGGAGCATGCAGCCCTGATCCGTCATCCTGATGCTGGTCGTCCGCTCGCGCACGAAATTGATGAGCTTCGAGGCGTACGTGCGGAAAAAAGAATCCTGCCGGTTCAACCGGAAGCCGCCGACGGAGTCGTGGCCGGCGTCGATCGCCGCGAGCAGCTTGGGAATTTCCTCCGGTGGATTCTGCAGGTCGGCGTCGAGGGTGACAATGACTTCGCCGCGCACGCGCTCAAACGCCGCCATGATGGCCATGTGCTGGCCGTAATTGGCGTTGAAATCGATCACGCGGGTGACATCGGGCCGCGCGGCGTATTGGGCCCGCAGCAGGTCAAGGGAGCGGTCGGCGCTGCCGTCGTTGGTGAAGAGGATCTCGTAGCGGCGGCCCAGCGCGTCGAGGGCGGGGTAGAGCCGCGCGAACAGGGTCGGCAGGTTGAGTTCCTCGTTGTAGACGGGGATCACGACGGAAAGCTGGACGGGCGCGGTCATGATTTCTGGTGGGTGCGGAGGAGGCCGGTGAGTGCGGTGACAACCCGGGTGACGTCGGTCGGTGTCATCGCCGGAAACAGCGGGAGTGTGAGGATGTTGCGCCCCGCATATTCGGCGTGGGGAAAATCGCCGTCTTTCCATCCCATCCGGCGGTAGAGTGCGAACAGGTGGATCGCGGGATAATGCACGCCGGTGCCGATGCTCTCGGCGAGGAGCCGGGCCATGACGTCGGCGCGCTTGAGGTTGAGACGTTCCTCGGGTAGTACGACCTGGAACATGTGCCAGTTGCTGTGCGCGAAATCGGCGACCGGCAGCCGGAGGCCGAGTTCAATGGCACCCGACGCGGTCAATTGCTCAAAGTAGGCGCGGGCGAGTTCGTGGCGTTTGGTCGTGAACGCAGCGAGGTGCGGCAACTGGCCGAGGCCGACGCGGGCAGCGACATCGGTGAGGTTGAATTTACCGCCGACCAATTCGACTTCCATGCCGTCGTGACCGGAGCGGACGACGCCTTGCAGCCGGTATTGCTCGGCGAGCCGAGCCTCCGCGTCGTTGTTCATCACCAGGCAGCCGCCCTCGATCGTCGTGATGTTTTTGTTGGCGTGGAAGCTGAAAGAGACGAAGTCACCGAATGCGCCGATGCGTTTTCCCTTCCAGGTGCTGCCGAAGGATTGGGCGGCGTCCTCGATGACGCGCAGGTGGTGCTTTTTCGCGATGGCGTAAAGCCGGTCGCGGTCCACCGGCAGGCCGGAAAGATCCACGGGAATAATCGCCCGGGTGGCGGGGGTAATGGCGGCCTCGACGCGGCCAAGATCGAGGTTGCGCGTGACCGGATCGATTTCCACGAAGACCGGCTTTGCGCCGACATCGAGGACGACATTGCTGGTCGCGACCCAGGAGAGCGGCGTGGTGATCACCTCATGCCCGGGGCCCACGCCCGCGATGCGCAGGGCGATTTCCATCGTGCACGTGCCGGAATTGAAGGCGCGCACCGGTCGGCCCCCGCAATATTCGGAGAGTTTCGCCTCGAAGGCCTTAACTTGCGGGCCCGAAGTGATCCAGCCGGAGCGCAGCACCTCGGCCACTCCGGCGATGGTCTCGTCGTCAATCGTTGGCCGGGTGAACGGTAGGAAAGGCAGGGCGGCGGACATGTCAGGGTTTGTTGCTGAGAAGGTAATGGTTGCGAGTTTCACCGAGCAAATAATAAGCGAAGGTGTGATCGGCCAGCAGATCCGTCGCGATCTCCTTTTCCGCGACCAACCACAGCCGCACCGGCCCCACCCAACGACGGCGGAACTCAGCCTCGTCCATGAACCGGCCGCTGGCGCGGGCGGCGGCATCCTCCTCCAGCTCCAGTTCGCCATAGGGATTTGGGCCGCGGTTGGCGACGACGTCCACCATCCTGCGGCTGTAATAGGCGAAATCATGGAAAAATTCGTGGTAGTGCACCACCTGGTCGCCGGGTTGCGCGCGGGCTGTCACGATGTTTGCGAGTTCCACCGTGCCCCTTCGCTGGATCTCAGGAACGGCATAGACTATGGTGGCATAGAACAACCCCACCGTCATCAGCATGGCACGGAGGGCCGGGCGGGTCCGTTGCCGGAGATTGAGCCAGAGCGTCAGGCCGCTGCCCACCAAGGCGATGATGGCCAGGACCAGGGCAAAGGGACGCAAGACAATGGCCCGCTCCGGATCCCGGATGATTTGGCCCGGATGCAGTACGATCATCAGCATTCCGATGCCCAGCAGGGTGCTGACCAGTGTGAATACCACGAATCCCGTGCGGAATGATCGCGGTTCTTTTTGATCTGTCCGCGCCAGCCAGATCCCGATGAGGACGGCCAGCGGCGGAAAAATCGGGAGGATGTATGGTGGCAGCTTGGAGTGGGATTTGCTGAAAAAAAGAAAGATGAAGGCCGCCCAAGTCACGAGGAACCAGGTATCCGCCTTCTCCCGGCGTGCCGCCCAGCCGCCGCGCAAGGCGTCGCGGAGCGCCGGCCACAGGAAGCCCGTCCAAGGGAACAATCCGGCGATCATGACCGGAAAAAAATACCACCAAGGCCCGGCCCGGCCCGCGGCGGGGGAAGTGAAACGTTCCCAATGTTCATAGACAAAGTAGCGGTGGGCCCAAGTTTCATTGCGCAGCGCCGCCAGCACGTGCCAGGGCACGGCGAGGGCCAGGAAAAGGATTGCGCCCGTCGGCAGATAAAGGGGCCGCAGCCGGTGCCATTGGTTGAACAACAACAGCCACACGAACATCACGGCGCCCGTGACGAGAAACCCGATCAGCCCCTTGGTCAATGTGGCCAGCGCCATGCTGGCATAGAGCCCATAAAATAACCACCGCCGCCGGGAACCGGCGGGTTCCCGCACGCCGAGGATGAAGCAGAAAAGAACCGCGCTCATCAGCACGGACACGGCCATGTCGAGCAGGAGGACGCGGGCCATGGCGAAATAGAGCAGGGTGGTGGCAAGCACGAGTCCGGCGGCCAGCCCCGCCTGCCGGCCGTGGAGCTGCCGGGCGGCCGCATAGGCTAGCAGGACACCAGCGAGGGCGAAAAACGCGGGCACGGCGCGGACCGCCCACTCGCTGTACCCGAAGGTTTGCTGGCTGGCGGCCACGAGCCAGTAGACCAACGGGGGCTTTTCGAAATAGTTCACCCCATTCAAGCGCGGGGTCACCCAATCGCCAGTGGCCACCATCTCTCGCGGGATTTCGGCATACCGGCTTTCATCGGGAAAAGGGAGATAAGACGAACCCAGCCGGAATCCGAATAAACCCAGGCACAGCAGCCCCAACAACAGCAGGTCCTTGCGGACGGAGGGCGGAGTGGGGGCGATCATGGGGTTGATCCAGAAAAGATGAGGGGCAGGGTGAGTCACGCCGAATCGGGCTTGGTTGCGCGCCGTCGAATCAGCTTGGTTGCTGGCAGGCGGTGATTTACACCGGGTCATGCCACGGATTATCCCGGTAACTCCGCGACCCAGTCAGCCGTCTTGAACCATGTGCCAACTGCCTGTCACACACCATGGTTGATGAAGCCTTCGATTTTGCCGGATGCCTCAAACGCGTGCGCGAGCGCGACCAAGCGGCGTCCCGACAGCTGGTCAACGAGCTCTATCCCCAGGTCATCCGCATTGTCCGCTCCCATTTACCCCGACGGATTGCCGAGGAAGACCTTGCCCAGGACATCTTTCTAAAAATGTTTACCCGCCTCGACCAGTATCAGGGCAACGTGCCTTTCCCCCACTGGGTCTCCCGGATCGCGGTCACGACCTGCATTGACCAGCTCCGCGCCCAAAAACGCCGGCCGGAATTTCGCTGGGCTGACTTGCCGGAAGAGCAGGCGGAAATTCTTGATCATGTGCTGAGCGATGAACGTGAGGCCCTCCCGGGCGACGCTTTGGCCGCCCGCGAGCTCGTGCAAAAGCTGCTCGACCAGCTCAAGCCTGACGACCGCCTGGTCATCCAGCTCCTCGACCTCGAGCAAAAGACCTTGGTCGAAATCAGCGAGCTGACCGGCTGGAACCAGACCCTCATCAAGGTGCGCGCATTTCGCGCCCGACGGAAATTGCAAAAGCTGTTTCAGGAACTACAACAACAGGAGAAGTCATGAGCCAATTTGAACAACAGTGGCAACGCCTCACGGCGCTGGCCCGTCAGGCCCCCGCCGACCGCGACACCGCGGTCCCGCCCGGCTTCGCCACCCGTGTGGCCGCCCGGGCTGGTGCTTTGCCGGTTGGAACTCCATGGCTGTTCCTGGAGCGTTTCGCCCTGCGTGGTCTCGTCGTAGCGGCCGTCTTCGGCGTGGCCGCGGTGGCCTTCAATTATTCGAGCCTCCTGTCTGACCAAGGTGAGGACTACGCCAGCACCGACACGGTGGGTGAGCTGCTCGACCTCTCATGATGAGCCAGCCCTGGAAACTCGTCCTGTTGCTCGCCGGCATCTTCATTGCCGGCGGCGTGACCGGCGCATTCGTCGGCCATAAGGTCTTGCAGGCGAAATTCTCGAAGCGGCCAATGCCCGAACAGTGGGCCCCCTGGCACCTGAAGCGGCTGGTCGACCGGCTCGAGCTGAAGCCCGAACAGCGGGAAGAGCTGCGCCCGATCATTAAGCGCAACATGGACGAATTGAATCATCTCCGGACCGCGGCGATGGCCGAGACCAAAGTCGTCCTTGAGCGCATGGAGCGCGAGGTGTCTGAAAAACTCACCCCGGAACAACGCGCGAAGTTTGAGAAGCAAAACCAGGAATTCCGCGAACGGGCGAAGAAGTTTGGTATCGACCGCCCAGGTGGCCCGCGGGGCGAGCGGGGTGACCGCGGCGGACCCGACAAACCGCCGGGGGACAAACCCCCGCCAGACAAACCGACCGACAAGTAAGCCAGGTTTGCCCCATGGGGTGCCACTTTCGGCGCCCGTTTTTATTTTAGTTGAAAGGTCAGGGGTGCGGCCTACGGTCCGCCTTGGCCAGGCGCCATGCATGAGCAGGCGCGTGAACCCCGCCAGGGCCGGAAGGCAGCAACGGTGACGACGTCCTCCCAGTGCCGTGGATTGCCTGGCCACTTTATTTTCCGTGAGGCGGAAAAACAAACCTCGCCGAAGCTCCGCGCAGCGGGGCGAAGGCGGGTAAGCGACGAAAGGACAAAATAATGAAACGCGGGCTGGATTTTTCAGTCCTTCAGCCTTTCAGTCTTTCCGTCCTTCATGTCCACTGCCTACCAAGTCATCGCCCGCAAGTGGCGCCCCCAGACTTTCGATGATGTCGTGGGGCAGGACCATGTGGTGCGGACGCTGAAGAACGCCATCGCCCGCAACCGCATCGCCCACGCCTACCTGCTGGTCGGGCCGCGGGGCACGGGCAAGACCAGCACCGCCCGCATCTTCGCCAAGGCCCTCAACGCCACCGGCGGCCCCAAGGCCGATTTCGACGTCAACGATCCCATTGCGATCTCCATCGCCGAGGGTCGATGCCTCGACGTGATCGAGTTCGACGCCGCCTCGAACACGCAGGTCGACAAGATCCGCGAGTTCATCATCGACACGGTTGCTTATGCCCCGGCACAGGGCCGCTTCAAGGTCTACATCATAGACGAGGTGCACATGCTCTCGGCGGGCTCATTCAACGCGCTCCTGAAGACGCTCGAGGAGCCCCCGGCGCACGTGAAGTTCATTTTCGCCACCACCGACCCCCAAAAAATGCCGGCGACGGTCATCTCGCGCTGCCAGCGCTTTGACCTGAAGCCGATCCCCACCGAACTCATTGTTCAGCGCCTGAAGAAAATTGCCGCCAGCGAGAAAATCAAGGTGAGCGATGCCGCCCTGGGCAGCATCGCTCGCATGGCCGACGGCGGCATGCGCGATGCCCAATCCATCTTCGACCAGATGATCTCCTTCTGCGGCACCGAGGTCGGCGAGGCCGACGTCCTCGATGTTTACGGCCTGGTCTCCGCGGCCAAGATCGCCGAGCTCGCGTCCGCGCTGGCGGCCGGCGACCACAAGAAGCTCGTGGGTATCGTGGATGACTGCGATGAGAACGGCCGCGATCTCTACCGCCTGCTCGTGGATTTGCAGTCTTACTGCCGCGGTGCGCTGCTTGATTCGATCGCCAAGGGGGGCACGAGTGAGATGCTCGGCGCGCCGATGACGACCGAGCAGCTTACCCGCCTGCTCGACGGCCTGCGCGAGGGCGAGACCGGCGTAAAGCACGGCCTCTCCGAGAAAATCAATTTCGAGGTGGCGCTGCTCAAGGCCGTCGAGGCCAGCCGCGCCCGGGCGATCGACAGCCTGATCAAGGAACTCGCCACCCTGGCCGAGGGCCTGCCCGACGACGGCTCAAAAAAAAACGGCTGACGGCGGCGGCTGACACCGGGAAGGAAGAAGGAGGAAGGAAGAAGGAAGAAGAGGAGGAGTCGGCGAGTGCCCCCGTGGTTGATGCCCCGGCCGGACTGACTTCCGAGGAGGAGGCCGCCTTTCTTGCTCAGGAAAGTGAGATGGGCATCGTCACGCCCGCCTTGATGCATGTGGAAAGCCCGCCCATCGAGAAGGGCGACTTTCCTCCCATGGAGGATCTGGTGAAGCGTATCCCGATGCCAACCCGGGACCTGATGGAGGAGCTCTTCCGGGCGAAATTCATTACCGTCCGGCGCATGCCGCGCGACGCCCTGAAAGTCCAGGGCTGACTGCTCCACGCTTGCCGCCCGGCCTTCGCTGCGCTGTCCTGACCCCGCACCCCATGGCCGCCCCCGACCCAGTTGCCAAGTTCATCCAGCACCGGGCCAAGGTCGAGGCTTCGGAAAAGGCGACCGCCCCGGTGACGTCTCCGGCACCTACGTGCGCTAGGAAGTTTCCACTATGATTGTGCTTAAGGATTATCAGGGTCACGCGGTTCGCCTCACAGAAGAGCGCCTGGCCCACATCCGGGAGCATTCGGAAATGGCCGACTTGGAGCAGGCGATGGCCGATACGCTGCGTCAGCCCACCTTGGTCATCCAGTCGCTCTCCGATCCATCCGCCGCTTTGCATTAGCGTTACTATTTTGGCACGCGGGTCGGAGATAAATGGCTCTGTGTGGTCGTCAAATACAGCGCGCTGGACACCTTCGTGTTGACAGCCTACCTTACCGACAAACCCAAGAAAGGAACGCAACTATGGCCCAAAACGTAAAAGTCTGGTTCGACAAGGAAGGCGACTTCCTCGAAGTGCGCTTTTCCGACAAGGCAGGCTACATGCGGGAAACGGATCAAGACGCGATCATGGAGCGCGTGGACGAGCAGGGTCATGTGCTTGGGTTTACCGTCATGGCGGTCAGCAAGCTCGACAAGGATCACCCTTTGGTCGCGCAGCTTGCCACTGTCGGTTGAAACTCTGATTCAAGTGATGAACCAGACCTGGATTGATTTGTAGGAGCCTGCTTGCAGGCGAGGATTGGATGTGGGAGCGAGCTTGCTCGCGACTCCGATCCTCGCGAGCAAGCTCGCTTCCACAAAATCGCCTGCAAGCAGGCTCCTATAGATTTCCGTCGACCGGCCAGGTATCGCCGGCCGGCGAGAGGCCCCCGAGGGAGCGGAGGTAAAGATAGGTTTGCGCCGAAGCGGCGTGAAGATTGGGCGTGAGTATCACCTCGACGCGCTCATAGAGACCTTCATCAAGGCCTTCGAGGCGGTCCAACTCCGCGAGGCAGGTGTCGTCGACAGACCAGAGCTCGCCGGTCACGCCGGTGGTGTCGCCGGGCAAACGCACCATGCCCGGATAGTCACCCAGCGAATACAGCGTGAAACCGGGCGTCGTCCGGGCGGGACCCAGATAGGACTGTCCGGAGAGGAAAACGTGGTTTGAGCCGCCGCGCTTGAGCGTGCCGTAGATGAAGAGCGTGGTCATGCGTGCGGAGGGATTAGCCACAAAAAGCACAAAAAGCGCAAAAACAGAAATGGGGAGGGCCCGCCTCCGTGCGGGCCGCGGCGTGCCGGGACGCGCGCCCTCCAGCCAAGGCGTCAGCTTCCCGTCAGCGCCTCGATGACGAGGGCGGTGATGTTGTCCTTGCCCGAGGCAGCCAGTGCCGCGGCGATGAGCCGCTCGGCGACCGGCCCTGAGCCGGGACCGCGGACGATTTCCTCCAGTTGCGAATTCCAGAGACCCTCGGTGAGCCCGTCAGAGCAGATGAGGAAACGGTCGCCCGTCGCGCAGGGGAGCGCGCCGAACTGCGGCTCGATGAACTGATGGGCGGCTCCGAGGGCCTGGTGCAGGACGTTGCGCCGGGGATGCAGTCGGGCCTCGCGCTCGTTGAGCTCACCGTTGCGGCGCAACCAGCCGACGTGGCTGTGGTCGTGGGAGACTTGGTTTAGCCCTCCGGCCGGCGGTAGGTGGTAGATCCGGCTGTCGCCGATGTGGCCGAAATACAGCCAACCGGGCGTCAGCCAACAGAGGCTCAGGGTCGTGCCCATCCCGTGGCATTCCTCGTAGGACTGGCCGAGCTTGAGGAGGTCATAGTGAATGGCCGAGAAGAGCTCGGCGAGCGTGAGGTCGTAACCGCTGGCCGGACCGGGCGCGGCCGGCCGGTAGCCGCGCGGCATCAGCTTGGTGATCTTGTCCACGGTGATGCGGCTGGCGAACTCGCCGGAGTTGGCCCCGCCCATGCCATCGCTCACCGCGAAGACAAAGTCTGCCTTGGCCGAGGAATCCTCACCGGTCTTGCCGAGGTAGTGGACCTCGTGGCCGTCGAACCGGAGGGCGAGAAACGTATCCTCGTTGTTCGCGCGGACATGGCCGCGGTGGGTGAGCCCAGACCAGCGTAGGTCCGGTGCAGGGGTTCGGCCGATATCTTCGATCAGCTCGGCAAACTCAAAGTCGATGATGCAAAAACGTCCGTCGGAGTTTCGATAGGTGAGGTTGCGGATCTCCGGGTCATCATGGCGGACGCCAAAGGTCTCGAGCTCGGCAAAGAGCTCGCGCAGGCGCTCGGGACTGATCTGGTCGACGCGCGAGCCGCAATTAGTGGTGACGATCTTCAGGACGGGCTCGTCAACTTCGACGAGCTTGGGCACGAAATCGCAGTGGCGGGCCTCCAGATAGCGGAGGAGGCACACCTCGTTGGCGAACCGGGCATAGGCTTGGTGGCCGCGAAAGGTCTTGTGCACCAGGCCGTCGTAGCCGATGCGGACCAAGGCGCGCTTGGTGTCCTTAATCTCGTGCATGATGGTGAACCGCTAGGATTTGCCAGAGTGGCGGCGGTGGCAAGGGGCGAGTGACGCGACGCGGCCACCGGCTTTGGCATAAGGCAAAATTCCGCTTCCCTCTGGCATGTTAGGTGCTTTTTGTGAACCGGTATATCGTCTCTGCGCCCCGGCGCACGGCGCCCAACCTCAAAAAACTCAATCCAACATGGCCAAATACAAACTGGAATACATCTGGCTCGACGGCTACACGCCCCTGGCAAGCCTGCGCAGCAAGACTCAAATCAAGGAATTCGCCAGCTTACCCAAGCTCGCCGATCTGCCCGTCTGGGGCTTCGACGGCAGTTCGACGCAGCAGGCGGAGGGTAAGAGCTCGGACATCGTGCTCAAACCCGTGGCCTCCTTTCCGGACAGCACCCGCAAGAATGGCGTGCTTGTGATGTGCGAGTGCTACCAGCACACCGGCGTGGCCAGCCCGTCGAATTCCCGGGCCACCATTCCGGATGATCCGGACACCTGGTTCGGCTTCGAGCAGGAATATTTCATGTACAAGGACGGCCGGCCGCTCGGCTTCCCCGCCGACGGGTTCCCGGCGCCGCAGGGCCCTTACTACACGGGTGTCGGCTACAAGAACGTCGGCGCCGTGGCCCGCGAGATCGTCGAGAAGCACATCGACATCTGCCTTGATGCCGGGATCAACCTCGAGGGCATCAACTCCGAGGTGGCGAAAGGCCAGTGGGAGTTCCAGATCTTCGGCAAAGGCTCCAAGGCCGCCGCCGACCAGATGTGGGTTGCGCGCTACATCCTCACCCGCGTGTGCGAGAGTTACGGCATCGACATCGAATGGCGCTGCAAGCCCATCCTCGGGCCCTTCAACGCCCCGCTTGACTGGAACGGCTCGGGCATGCACGCCAACTTCTCGACCAAGCACATGCGCGAGGTCGGCGGCAAGGAGTACTTCGAAAAGCTCATGGAAGCCTTCAGCAAGAACTGCAACGAGCACATCGCGGTCTACGGCCCGGAGAATCATCTCCGCCTCACCGGCCTGCACGAAACGCAGTCGATCGACAAGTTCAGCTACGGGGTCGCTGATCGCGGCGCCTCGGTGCGCGTCCCGCACAGCTTCGTCAACAGTGGCTACAAGGGCTACCTCGAGGATCGCCGTCCGAACTCCGCCGCCGACCCGTACCTGGTCGCCGGCCGGATCGTGAAGACGATCCAGAGCGTGCCGCTCAAGTAATCGCGTTTGCGTGTCTTTCAAAGCCGCCCGGGAAACCGGGCGGCTTTTTTGTGGACGAGATTGTCTTAAGGTGGAACCCGGCCTCCGGACGGGTTTTCAGGAGCACACGAGAGCACCCAAGGCCACGCATCCACGTGTGGACAGAGATTTTTTCGGACAGGATTCAGGCGGATATATGCGGCCTTTTTATCAAGCTCGTCCCGGTTGCGAATTCGATGATCGAAATAATTAACCTGCCAAAGAATCCCGAGACACTTGGCCTGATATCCTTTCCAGGCCGCAACGATGGTGCCCATGTCCTTGTCGTAGGGGAATGCTAGCAGCGCATGAAGGTGATCGGGCATGATTAGAAAAAGCCGGCAGTTCCAGCGGTCCTGCTCATGATAAAATCGAGCAGAATCGAGCAAAGCGGCGGCGACCTTTGGCTCGGTGAGGAGCCGGGTATGATTGAGGTCCGCGCTGACTCGAATGTGATAGGTCGCCGCGCTCTCCACCCAAGCTGGGGTTCGGTGTGCAAGGCGATTCGGGTAGCGGAGCATCACGTCTCTTTAACCCGTTCGGAGGCCGGGTTCCACCTTCGGGACCACCTGATTTTGGGCGCAAAAAAGCCGCTCCTCACGGCGCGGCTTGAAGGGTAGGGTGATGGAGGGTCGAGCTCCGGCGAGGCCGCGGTTACAGCGCGGCGGTGTAGTTCTTCTCGGCCGCGTCCCAATCCACGACGTTCCAGAATGCAGTGATGTAGTCCGGGCGGCGGTTCTGGTAATTTAAGTAGTAGGCGTGCTCCCACACATCGAGGCCAATGACGGGCTTGCCCTCGATGCCGGCGACGGCCTTGCCCATCAGCGGGCTGTCCTGGTTGGCGGTCGAGCCGACGGCGAGTTTGCCGCCGTTGACGGTGAGCCAGGCCCAGCCGGAGCCGAAGCGCGTGGCGCCGGCCTTGGCGAAGTCTTCCTTGAACTTGGCGAAGCCGCCCAGCTCGGCGTCGATCGCCGCGGCGAGCTTGCCCTTCGGGGCGCCGCCCTTGCCCGGGCCCATGATGGTCCAGAAGAACGAATGATTGCTGTGGCCGCCGGCGTTGTTGCGCACGCCGCCCCGGATGGCCTCGGGCACCTTGGAGAGATCGGCGATCAATGCATTGACGTCGAGCGCCGCGAGAGCGGGCTGATCCTTCAGGAGATTGGTAGCGTTGGTGATGTAAGCCTGGTGATGCTTGCCGTGATGGATTTCCATCGTCTTGGCATCGATGTGGGGCTCGAGGGCATTGGGTGCGTAGGGCAGTTTAGGGAGTTCGTAGGCCATGGGATTCGTGGGTTAAAGGAACGTTCAAACTGGCACGGGTTGTTGCCAGCGTCAACTGTGGGCCTTGTCATCGGCTTGGCTGTAGGGCGGGATCGCCGATCCCGCCTCGGCCCGCAGAGACGCGGGCCCTCCATTCAATCATCCGTCCGCTTCAGTTTGAAATAAGCCTGCAGCAAATCCAGGCAGGGCTTGTCCAGCACGCCGCGCGTGATTTCGAGGTGATGGTTGACCTGGGGCAGGGCGTTGAGGTCGATCGCGCCGCCGAGGCAGCCCATCTTGGGATCGGACACGGCGAAAACCACGCGCTTCACGCGCGACATGAGCATCGCACCCGAGCACATCGGGCAGGGCTCCTTCGTGACATAGAGCGTGGCGTGGTTGAGCCGCCAGTCGCCGATGGCCTTGGCGGCCTGCCCCAGCGCCCGGATCTCGGCATGGGCCGTCGGATCACATGTGCTGTCGCGCTGGTTGTGCGCCGAGGCAATGACCTCGCCGCCCAGTTCGATCACCGCACCGATGGGCACCTCGTCCACTTTCCACGCATCGATGGCCAGATTGTAGGCCAGTTGCATGTAAAACGCATCGTCCCGCTGCAGTTGCGAGGGGAAGATTTTTTCGAAGGGACAGGGCGGGGCGTTGCGGGTGGATTGGACCATGCAGGGCGGGCAAAAACGACAGCCTTGACTTAGGACCGGTACTCCGGTGTTACAATGACCTTTTACGAGCATGAAGCACGCTGCCATTCCCTCCTCCCCGCACCATGTCTGACGGCAAAGCCATTGAAGTCGAAGGCAAGATCGTCACGGTGCTTCCCGGAACCATGTTTCGTGTGCAACTGACCAACGGGCACATTGTCCTGGCCCACATCTCGGGCAAGCTCCGCAAGCATTTCATCAAGATCGCCGCCGGTGACTCGGTCAAAATGGAGATGAGTCCCTACGACCTCGACAAGGCGCGCATCACCTTCCGCCTCCGTGACACGTCCGCCCCGCCGCCGGTGCCGGGCGCGCGCCGCCAGTTCCGCCGCTGAGTTTCGTTTCCGGCGCGCCATGAAAACCGTGCGCAGCACCCGGCGGTCAAGGCTACCGCCGATGGCGCCCGTCCCGGCCGGTTTCGTCGACGCGATCGACGATTTTCTCGCCTACATCGAGCTGGAAAAGGGACTAGCCCGCAACACGGCCAAATCCTACGAGACCGATCTCAAGCAGGCCGGTCACTGCCTGAAGCGTCTCGGCGCCGCGAGCTGGGCCAAGGTCACTCCGAAACAACTCACCGGCTGGCTGCACTGGCTGAGCGACCAGAAGTTTAGCGCCTCGAGCCAGGCCCGCAAGCTCGCCGCCGTCCGCATGCTCTGCCGCTACCTCGTGCGCGAGCAAAAGCGCGAGGACGATCCGTCCGCGTTGCTCAGCGGCCCCAAGTTCCGCCGCAAGCTCCCGGAGACGCTGACCGGCGGCGAAATTGACCGGCTGCTCGCCGCCCCGTCAGGCGGCGATGCCTACTCGGTCCGCGACCGGGCGATGCTGGAGCTGTTTTACTCGAGCGGGCTGCGAATTTCCGAGCTGTGCGGGTTAAGCATCCAACAGGTGGACCTGGAGAACGGCTTTGTGCGCGTCTTCGGCAAGGGCGCGAAGGAGCGCGTCGTCCCGCTCGGGGCCAAGGCTCGCGATGCGGTGCAGGTTTACCTCGTTTCCGGCCGCCCGCGTTTGGTGAAGCCGCGCACGGGCGGCGAGCTGTTCCTGAGCGAGCGCGGCAAGGCGATCTCGCGAAAGACGCTTTGGGTGATCGTGAAGAAAAACGCGAAGCGCGCCGGCATCGAAAAGCCGGTGAAGCCGCACCTGCTGCGCCACTCCTTTGCCACTCACTTGCTCGGGGGCGGCGCCGATCTGCGCGCCATCCAGGAGATGCTCGGTCACGCCAGCATCGGCACCACCCAAATCTACACCGCGGTGGAATCGTCGCGGCTCCTGGATCAGCACGCGAAGCATCATCCGAGAAACAAGGCCAAGGCGCCGTTCAAGGGATGATCGAATCGCATCGGATCGTACGAATGGATATCAAACAATCGCCACCGTCATTCTGAGCGGAGCGAAGAATCCAAGGGGAAGGACGGGCGCATGCCACAAGCTTGGATCCTTCGCTCCACTCAGGATGACCGGAGCGGGAAGATGGATTGGTTTTCATCCGCGCCACCCGCGAAAGTGATTGTTAGCCTCCGGCCGGAATGTCATGGATTCCGGCCTATGAGCGAATCGGCCAGACTGGCGGTGGTGACGGGAGCGAGCCGCGGCATCGGCCGCGAAATCGCGGTCACGCTGGCGCGGCAGGGCTGGGATATCGCTTTTTCTCACCTCGGCGACGCGAGCGAGGCCACGCAAACCGCCACCCTGATTGAGTCCACTGGCCGCAAGGCGCTTGGTCTGCGTTGCGATGTCGGCGTGAAAGACGAGGTGTGGGCATTCTACCAATCCGTCGTGACGACCTTTGGCCGGGCACCGGACCTGCTGGTCAACAATGCCGGCATCCAGACCTGGGCGCCGCTACTGGAGCTGGCCGAGTCGGACTGGGACCGGGTTATCCGGACGAACTTGAAGGGATGTTTTCTCAACACGCAGCGGGCGGCGCAGTTAATGGTTGAGCACGGTATCCGCGGCTCGATCGTCAACCTTGGCTCTGCATGCAACAAGGTCGCGTTCCCGCGCCTCGTGGACTATACGGCGTCCAAGGGCGGCATCGAGCAGTTCACCAAGGTTTCGGCGACGGAACTCGGGCCGCATGGTATCCGGGTCAATTGCGTGGCGCCGGGGGCGATCGAGCACGAGCGCACCAAGCTCGAAGCGCCCGATTACGCCGATACCTGGGCTGCGATCACTCCGCTCCAGAGGGTGGGGTCGACGGCCGACGTGGCCAAGGTCGTGCATTTTCTGGCCACGGACGCCGCCAGCTTTGTCACCGGTCAGACGATCTACGTAGATGGTGGGGCCTTCACGATGCCGAACTGGCCGTATCCGGGTGGGAAGAAGGGGTAGGGCGGGGGAATCGCGTTCCCGGGCAACACATCCCGCCCTTCGGGCGCCCCTCTCCAGAGGGGATCTTCGGCAATGTGTGTTTGAGTCCCCTCTGGAGAGGGGTGGCGCGAAGCGCCGGGGTGTGTCGGATTCAGCCCGTTTGGAAGCGCTCTTTTCCTGTAACCAGCCACCCGGTTGCCGGGTTATCAGATCGTGCACCCCCTGATTTCCCTGGCCGATCTTCGGCAAATCCTGCGCCGGCTCGCCCGCGAGCGTGGCTTTACCGCGACCGTTCTCCTCACTCTGGCCCTGTGCATCGGGGCCAACGTCGCCATCTATGCGGTGGTGGACGCCGTGCTGGTCCGTGCCCTGCCTTTTCCCGAGCCGGCCCGGCTGGTGACAACGGTCAATGCCTACCCGGGCGCCGGGGTCGAGCGTGCGGGCACCTCGCTGCCGAACTACTATGACCGCCGCGAGGCCATCAAGGCCTTCGCCTCCACCGCTATCTGGCAGGGGGGCAATGCCATCATCGGCGGCACAGGCTCGCCGCAGCGGGTCGAGCGCGACCGCGTGTCGCCGGAGTTTTTTGCCACCTTGGGCGTCCCGCTGGCCATGGGCCGCACTTTCTCCGAGGAGGAAATGTTCTACAAGGACAGCGCTCGGATGATCATCACCGATGCCTTCTGGCGCAACCGGTTCAACGCCGACCCGCAGGTCCTCGGGAAGACCATGCTGGTGGACTCACTGCCGGTCACCGTCGTGGCCGTGCTGCCGCCGGGCTTCCACTACCTGTCGAGCAAGGCGCAGTTCTTTGTCCCGCTCGCCTCCAACGCCGACAACCGCAAGCCCGACCACCGCCACTCGAACAACATGTCGCTCGTCGCCCGCCTCACGCCGGACGCCAGCATCGCCGTCGCCCAGGCGCAGATCAACGCCCTCAACGCGCAGCAGATCAAGGACGATCCGTACGCCAGCCTGCTCAAGGGCGCGCGTTTCCGGACGGACGTCTTCTCGCTGCACGAGGATCATGTCCGCGAGATCAAGCCGATCCTGCTCCTTTTGCAGGGCGGCGTTTTCTTTTTGCTGCTGATCGGCGGGGTCAACCTCGTGAATCTCCTGCTGATCCGTACCAGCGGCCGGGCCAAGGAACTCGCCGTGCGCCAGGCGCTCGGCGCGGGGGCCGGGCACATCGCCGGGGAGGTGGTGCTGGAGACGGTGGTGCTCGCCCTCGTGGGCGGCCTGCTGGGCCTGGGGATCGGGGCCGTGGGCGTCCGGCTGCTGGCGGTCCTCGGCACCGACCGGCTCCCGCTCGGGGCCGACATCGTCTTCGACACCAGGCTGGCGCTGATCTCCCTCGGGGCGTCGGTCCTGCTCGGCCTGCTACTGGCGCTACCGATCATCTGGTTCAGCCTCCACGCCCGGCTCGCCTCGGTGCTGCACACCGAGTCGCGCGGCGGCACGGTCAGCCGTGCCGCGCACCGGGTACGCCATGGTTTCATTATCGCCCAAGTAGCGCTGGCCTTCGTGCTGCTCAGCGGCGCGGGCATGCTCGGCCTCAGCCTCCAACGGCTCATCGCGACCTCACCCGGCTTCCGGCCGGAGCACGTCTTGACCGGCAAGGTCGCTCTGCCGTGGAAGGGCTATCCCGAGAATGCGCCGCGCCTGGCCTTCATGGAACGTTTGCTCACTGAGCTGCGCGGCCAGCCGGGTGTGCTTGCGGCGGGCCTGACCTCGGGCCTGCCCATGGGTGGAAACATCGGCAACAATGCCACGGCGATCGAGGGCCAGGAGCCAGCTCCGGGCGAGACGATCAGGGCGCACTACGTTTCCTCGGCTGCGGGCGAATACTGGCAGGCCATGGGCATTCCGCTGATCGAGGGCCGTTACCTCGAGGATGCCCGACAACCACCGCGACCTGAAGGTCTGCGTCGTGGACCAGGACTTCGCCAACCGCTACTGGCCGGGGAAGAGCGCGCTCGGCCGGCGCATTGCCAGCAACCCGAAATTTGAGGAGAAGAACGCCTGCACCATCGTCGGCGTGGTCGGCAACGTGAAGCAGACCGAGCTGGCTGACACCAAGGCCCAAGGCGCCACTTACTTTCCCTTCAAGGGCAACTATACGCCGAACAATTTCTCGGTGGTGCTGCGTACCAGCCTGGACCCGGCGGCGCTCGCGCCGATGCTGCAAAAGCTCGTGCTCAAGCTCGACCCCGAGCTACCGGTGGACGAACTCAAGCCCATGCAAACGTGGATTGACGACAGCATGGTCGCGCGGCGTTCGCCCGCCCTGCTGGCGGGCATCTTTGCCGCCGTCGCACTGTTGCTGGCCGCCATCGGCACCTACGGTGTGCTGGCTTATGCCGTCAACCAGCGTCGCCGTGAAATCGGCGTGCGCATGGCCCTCGGAGCGCTGCCCAGCCAGGTGCTCGCGCAATTTCTCGGACTTGGTGCCAGGCTGCTGCTGGCCGGCATCGGCTTGGGCATGCTCGGCGCCTGGGGCGCGGGTCGCGCCATGCAAAACATTCTTTTCGGCGTCGGGGCCGTCCATGCGGGCGTGCTCGCGGCCGCGGCGGGCGTCATGCTGATCGTGGTTTTGCTGGCCACTTTCCTGCCGTCCCACCGCGCTTCCCGCGTCTCGCCGATCGAGGCTCTGCGGGATGACTAAGTCGTGTCTTTAAACCACTAATCCCACCGCTGAATACTGAGGCAGAAAAGAAACGATCTGGTTTAGCCACTAATGCTTCGCCTACCGGCTGCGCTTTAAGATCCCCTTCGCCTAATCGGCTCCGGTCTTGGTTCCGGGGAGCGGCTAATCGCCGCTAAGAGCTGTAAAACTCGATTGTCCGTCGGCGATAAGCCGACCCCCGAAACCCACTGTGGAGCCGATCAGGCGGAGCTCACAATGTAGCGCAGCCGTTAGGCGAAGCATTAGCAGGCTGCTGAAAAACCGCCCGATTTGAGCTTCTAGTGCTCCGCCGGGAGTTTTGGGGCCGCGAGCGCGAGCTGCGCGCCTGGTTTTCGCGTCGGTTTCGGCGCGGTCCGCACGCTTTGGCGGCGTTTTCTCGGTG
>JANYDW010000043.1 GCA_025363455.1 Oleiharenicola sp.
ACACACCCCGGCGTTCTGCGGGCCACCAGAACCCCACCCCTCTCCCGAGGGGACCCAAACCAGCGTTGTCCGATTCCCCTCTATCAAGTGGGGTGCCCGCAGGGTGGGGTGTGTCGCTCGGGAAAACGGCCACCAAACGTAGTAGTGCTAGTGGTCCAAATTCGGTGGATGGGGATTTCCTACCACCGCATCGTCAACTCGCCGCCCCAGGTGAGCGGGGCGCCCGGCGTGGCGTGGCCCACGCCGGGGGTAATCGAGCTGTAGTATTTTTCGTTGCCCAGATTGCGGCCGAACAGATGCAGCTCCCCGCGCGCGAAGGCATAGCCGGCGTCCGCTTCGATCAGCGCATACGAGCGCTGCGCGAACAGCGCCGTCTCCTGCTCGTTGTAATACGTCGTGCCGGTCCAGGTGACCCCGACACCAGCGAACCAGCCGGAGGCCGGCCGATAGTCAACGCGCACCGAGCCATTGCCAGCGGGTGCGAAGGGCGCTTGTTTGCCGGAATAGTTGCTGCCGGTGAAGGGGTCGGTGAAATCCTGTAGCGTGGCGCGGGCAAGCGATGCAGCGAGGGTCACGGTGATGTCGTGACCGGCCTTCCACTCGGACTCGAGTTCGAAGCCCAGCACGCGGGCGCGGTCGGCGTTCACGACGAGGTATTCGTCGGTGGACGTGGCCGGCACAGCAAATGAGCGTTCGATCTGGTAGCCGCTCACCCGTGAGGCGTAGGCGCGGGCCGTGTAGGTGAGCGCGGAGTCCTTAGGCGCGGTGGTGAATGCCGCCTCCAGGCTCCAGGTGCTTTGCGGGCCGAAGCCGGCGAGATCCGCGCGGCTGGTGTAGGCGGAATAACCGCCCGCCTTGAAGCCGCGGGCCAGCGTCAGGGTGAAATCCGTCGTCTCGTCAATCTTGCGGCCGGCCGCGATGCTCGGGAGAAACGCCGACCAGTCGTGGTCGCGCTGCAACGTGCGAACGACGGGGATCGTTTCCTTGCGTTCGAAATCCTTGGCCGTGCGCTCGACGCGCAGGCCGGGCGTGATGAACCAGTCGGGCGCGGGCTTGAAGGTCGCCCGACCGAACAGCGCGACCAGGTCGGCGTTGGTCGTGAAGGAGGAGCCCTCGATCGGGAAGCCGCTGAACGTGCGGTAAGTGGTGCCGCGGGTGCGGGACGTCGAGTAGAACGCGCCGCCGGAGTACTCCTCGTTGGTGAAACGCACCTCCTCGCTGAGGGTGTGCTGCGCCTGCGTGACCAACGAATCGAAGTTCTTGCCGCCAAAGACCACGAGCCGGTTGGTGTAAGGCGACATGTCCCAGTCGGAATAGCTGGTAGTGGCGCTCAGCGTGCCGTCGGCGAGCTTGCGGGTGATACCCAGCGCCGCCGCGCCGAAGTCGGTGTCGGACTTGCCCTCCTTGCCCCGGGCCACCGTATAGAGCGGGCCGCCGAGCGGCACGAGCGACTGGGCGCCGTCATGGGTGTGCTGGCCGAGGAGGTGAAGGGAAACCTCGAGGTCGGCGGCAGGACGGTAGCGCAGGCGGAACCGGCCGGAGAGGGACTGTCGGTTGTCGACCTGCTGGTTCAAGGTGGTGTTGCGGATGTAGCCGTCGCGCTGGCTGGCGTTGACGGCGGCGGACACGTCGGCCTGCGTGGAGGGCGCGCCCTGGACCGCGGCGCCGAACGAGAACAGACCGTAATTGCCGGCGGAGAAACTTGCGCGCGCCGTCGTGCCCTGACCCGGCTGGGCGGTGACGAGCTGGATGACCCCGGCGTCGCCCGCGCGGCCGAAGAGCGTGGCGGCCTGTGGGCCGCGGTAGATGGCGATACCGGCGAGGTCATAAAGGCCGGTGGGAAAAGTGAAGGCGTTGGCCAGCGGGATGTCGTCGAGGTAGACCGGGGCCGAGGAATCGCCAAAGTAGGGCGTGTTGCTCAGGCCGCGCAACGTGGTGATTTCGCCGAAGCCACGGGCGCCGGCGTCGCTGACGCTGAAGCCGGCGGTGTGGCGGGCGACATCATCCAGTCCGGTGGAGACATCAGCCCCGGCGCGCAGGGCGGCCAGGTTCGGCTGCGCCGAGCGGGTGCCGGCAGGGCCGGTGACGGTCAGAGCCGGCAGTTGCTGCACCTCATCGGCGGCGAGCAGGGCCGGGAGGACGGCGAGAGTGGAGAGAATGGCGAAGCGGCGGAAGGTCAGGGTCATCGTGGGAATCGCCGAATGGGAGTCCCCGGCGGCAAAATCGCAAGCCCGGTTTGGGTCATGCGGGTAGGGCGTGACCGCTGGGCGCGCCGAGGGTTCCGGGTTATGACCAGGCACCCCTGCATCTGCGCTGTTGCCAACCCCAAGCCTCCGCTTTTGGCTGCGTGACATCGATCCCCTATAGAAAGTGCGGCGGAGCAGACGTACGCTGTCAGCCGTCTCAGCGCTATCCCATGAAACGAACGATTACAGCCTGTTTGTTCTTTGTGGCTGCTCTCATCAGTCAGGGCGCAGTGGCAGCGTCCGGGGATGAATGGTCCGAGCCGATCCGGGGACTGCGGGCGCGCCTGACGTTTGGGGAAGGAAAGATTGTTGCCGGCGTCCGACTTCCCGAAGTCTATCTGGAACTTCAGAATATCTCGGACGTAGGCACTCCGATGGAGTTCGACTTTGACGAAGAGAAATCGCTGCGATTCGAGTTACGGGCCGCCGACGGCAAGCCTGCTCAAAAACCAGGCGCCATGGTGGTGGATGGCTTCGTGTTTGGTCCTTTCCGTCTCACTTTACCGATGGGGAGCACGCTTCGCTTTCCGGTTACATGGCACGGCTACGGAATCCGTTCCGGGCTGGGCGCGGCGCTTTGTTTACACAGCGCGTTCTGGGAGATTTCTTCCACCGACCGGAACGATTACTTTCTTTCGGCGACCCTGAATATCCCGCAGACGCCCCGGGAGGAGAACAAGACTTGGGCTTGGTACGGCACCATTAAGATACCAGCGGCCAAGGCACCGACGAAGAAGTGATCGCAACGCCCAACCGAGGCGCCCGGTCCTACTTCAGCTCCGAGGCCTAGATCGTCCTCGTGAAGCGTTGCCTCGGAAGGAGGGTGCCTCGGAAGGGGTCGGGCCTCACCTTGCACCCTTACGGAGATTGAAGCCGGGCTGATGCCTCAGGCAACCCGGGCCCACTCGGCTTGCAGGCCGAGCCGGGTGATCCAGTCGTCCAGCGCCGCACGGTCGAGCAGTTCGCCGCTGACGTCGAGCATGGCCTTGATGTCGATGAGATGCTTGGCGGAGCCACCTTCGCGGAAGAACTCCAGCTTGCGCAGGATGACGTACTCCGGCGGCGCGACCCAGACGCTACCACCCGGCAGCTCAAGTTTCTGCCGTCGGGGCAACGCCCATTCATTCAGTGGATCGGTCCCGGCAGGATACATGTCCGCCTTGTAACCGCTTTCTTCGTGAATGAGGTTGAATTGGCCACGCCTGGCCCGGGCGGCCTCGGCTTGGATCGTCTCAACCGGCGGCACGTAGTATTGGTTGGCGGGAAAAGCGGCGCTCAGTTTCAGGGCGGCGTTAGTCGGAAGGACGATGACGATGTCCACATCATTGGTGTAACGGGGCTTGCCGTAAACAATGGCGGCGGTGGCACCAGTCACCATGTAGGTCAGGCCGACCTCGTCCAGCGCGCGCGTGAATAGCGCAATGTAGTCAGCCCCGGGCATCGAGCGTGCGGCGTGCAATTTCGCGGCGCCGCTCTGTTTCGGTCCACGTGGGATGTGACGCGCGAAGACCGGCGTCCATCAGCGCCCGAGCTTGCTCATGCATGCCAAGAGCCACGGCCATGCGTTGCTTGGGCGACATGCGCCGGTAGATCTCGATCTGGCGGGCGTCGGCTTCAGCCACATGATCGCTGGTGGACATGGGGCCAAGTTTGGCCACGCCACCGGGTGGCGCAAGCCTGCCTTTGGCGATTGGGATGTAGGAGCCTGCTTGCAGGCGATGCAGCACCTGCGCGGTAGGCGTGAGTTCCAAATCGCCTGCCCCACGGCAGGCTCTGGGCCCTGAGCTTGTCGAACGGGCAAGCAGGCTCCTACAAAAGACGACTCCGTTGGAGGGCGTGGTGGGTTCGACTGGGGCCTGTTTTCCGGCCTTTGAAACACCGAGAAGGTGAACCGCTAATGGGATTTCACCAAAGGTGAAATCTACGGTTACCACTCCGGCTAATCGCCTGCGCCGGCAGGTTTGGGGTCTGCTTATCGCAGACTTACTCTGCCCGCGATTAGCGGGCCCCCGAAACTTATTGCGTAGGCGATCAGCCGGAGTCGCTTGCTCAAAATTTCGCCCGTTGGCGAAATTCCATTAGTGGTAACTCCAGTTTGGATCCGTCGGGCCAGGGCGGTCTTGGGGCTACCGGGCAAAGCCTTGAAGACCCACGCTGAATGCCTCGGGGATATTCACTTCAGCTCCGACGCCTTGATCGTCTTCGTGAAGCGGGTGGCACCTTGCTTGTCGATGCAGGTGATGACCACCGCGCGGTCGTTCTTGGGACCGGTGACGCTGAGCACGCAGAAATTCTGGTCCGGGACCAGCGTGCCCTCCATGCGGTGGGGGTCGGCGGTGTGCTCGGTGATATTGCGGGTGTCCACTCCACTGGACATGGGCGACGAGGTGAGCTCGTAGACCCACTGGGTGTCGGAGATCTTCTTGCGGGCCAGTTCGGTGAAGTGCACGTCTCCGCTTAGGAAAATGACCCCGGTGATATGGTGCTGGATGATGAACTGGAGCAAATCCTCCCGCTCCTCGGGGTAGTAGGCGAAGGTCTCGCTGTGTCCGCCGAAGTCCGTGATCACCTGCCCGCCGGTGGCGACGAACTTGAAGGTGCACTGCTCGTTGTTCTGCGCCGCGAGCAGCGATTGCTTGAGCCACTCGCGCTGGTGCTCACCGTATTCGGTCTTCATCCGTTTGAGCGTCGTTGCCTCAAGGTGGTCATCGTCGCGATACCAGCGGTCATCCATCAGGATGAAGGCCGCGTCGCCCCACATGAACTTGGTGTAGACGCCGGGGTGGCCGGCTTCGCCGTAGCTCGGGTTGCCCCAGTACGCTTGGAAAACTTTCAGCGACTCGTCCTTTAGCTCGAAACTCTTGTTCGAGTCGTTGGAGCCGTAGTCATGGTCGTCCCAGACGGCATAGTGCGGCATGGCGGCAAACAGCCTGCGCAATTCCGGCAGGGCGCGGGTGACCTGGGCGCGAGACCAGAGTCCGCTGACGGAATCGAAGTCCACCTCGCGGGTGTACCAGTTATCGCCGCCCCAGAGCATGAAGTCGGCGCCGCTTTCGCCCATCAGGCGGAAGGTTTCCATCGTCTTGCCATAGCCCGGACCGGGCCGGTCGACGGCAGGCTCGTTGAAGTAGGCGCAGGTGCCGAAGATGAACTTGAAGTCCGGCGGCGGGCCGCGCCATTCCCACAGCGTCTTGGTCTTGAAGGTCGTGGGGAAGGGGAAGGTCTGCTTCACGCCGTCGATACTGAGCGCGTATTCGTAGATCGCGCCCACCTCGAGCAGGCCGGGCCGGAACTGGACGATCTGCCCGCCGGCGGGGCTTGTCGCCAGGTTCGTCTGGGTGAGCGTGCGCTTCGTCTCGGGTTTGCCGGCGACCCAGTAGTCGAGGGCAACGCTCTGGGCTTCCTTGGTCTCGAACCACAAGAATGCCTCGCGCTTCGCCTCGTGGCCCAGCATCGGTCCGGAAACGAGCGAACCGGCGGCAGAGGCGGAGGACAGAAGACAGACGACAGAGGACAGAAGGCAGACTGCCAGACGCATCAATTTCATGAAAGCTACGATGAGACACGGGCTGGGCTTGGCAACGCCGGGTTGGAAGACAGTTCCAATAGTATAGTTTGTCATTGCGAGAAGCCCGCGAAGCGGGTGACGAAGCAATCCAGCCGTTTCGTCAGGCTCAAGGCTCCGAGCCAGTTGAGGAGCTAGACATCATCCTACGCCGAGGCTACGGACGACAGGCTGTCCAGCTGCGCCGGGCTCGCGAGGAAAAGACAAAGTAGAAGTAGACCGTTTTCACCCTCGATGGGGGTTAATTCCGAGCGGTCATGCAGCTAACGCATTATTCTGCTGTGCAGGGTTGCAAAGTGGATCGATGCAGTTTTGGTGACCGAACCCCATGTCCCTGCGCCACAATTTAATCCTGCTTTTTATTGCTCCGCTCTGGCTCCGCTCCGCGCAGCCGGCCATGGACGCATTCAAGCAGGACATCCAGCCGGTGCTGGAGCAGTATTGCTACGACTGCCATGGGCGGGGCAAGGAGAAGGGCGGGGTCCGGCTGGACGGATTCAAATCCGAGGCCGAGCTCAAGGACCACAAGCTCTGGCAACGCGTGCTCAAGAACACCCGCACGCACATCATGCCGCCGTCCGATGAGGAAGAGCTGCCGGAGCCGGCCATCGAAAAACTCGCGGGTTGGATCAAGCGGGACGCCTTCGGACTCGACCTCGCCCGGCCCGATCCCGGCCGCGTCACCGTGCGCCGGCTCAACCGCGTTGAATACCGCAACACCATCCGGGATCTGATGGGCGTGGAGTTTGACACTCTGAAAGAGTTTCCGGCCGACGACACCGGCCATGGTTTCGACAACATCGGTGACGTTCTGACTATCTCGCCCATGCTGCTGGAGAAATACCTCGACGCGGCGCAGACGATTATCTCGGGCGAAGTGCCCACCCGCTCCCGGGTGGTGGCCGAAACGCCTGTCCCCGGCCGGGATTTCGTCACGGTGAAAATTGAAACCCCGGTCGCGCTCATCGCCCCCCCGGCCGCAACCGCCAAGTCCATCGCGCAGCCGGCAGTGGCAGCGCCCCTGCCCCAGGCACCCGTCGCGGCTGACGAACCTGCCGGAAAGCCGGCCGCAGCTCCGGCGGCTTTTCTCCGGCCCGCTCCCGTGATCGCGGGCAAGGGGTTGGAGCTCTCCTACTACACGCCCGTCACCGTGATGGCCAAACACCGGATCGAGCACGCCGGTAAATACGAGGTGGTGGCCGATTTGACCGCGATCGAGAAATACGTGGACGATCAGTTCGACTACAACCACTGCCGGTTGCTCTTCAAGGTGGACGGGGAGACGCTGCTCGACCGCGAGTTTGTCCACGAGGGCGAAGGCAAGGCCTTCAAGTTCACCTATGACCGCGAATGGAAAGCCGGCGAACATGAGCTGACCTTTGAAGTCCAGCCCATCGGTCCCGACCGCGAACAGAAGCGCCTGCTGCGCCTGAAACTCCACGACGTGACGGTGCGCGGCCCGTTTGATGAAAAGTACTGGGTGCCTCCCGCCAATTACGCCAAGTATTTCCCTCAGCCGATACCGCGATGGGCTGGCGCCCGCGCCAAGTATGCACGGACCGTGCTCGGGGATTTCGCCACGCGGGCCTTCCGCCGGCCGGTGGATGATGCGACCAGGGACCGGCTCGCCCAGATGGCCCTCACGGTGGGGGCCCAGCCCGGGAGCAGCTTGGAGGCGGGAATCGCGCAGGCGATGGTCGCGGTCTTGGCCTCGCCTCGCTTCATCTTCCGGGAGGAGGAAGCCCTGCCCCTCGCCGCCGGCCAGGCCTACCCGTTGGTGGACGAGTGGGCACTCGCGTCGCGTCTCTCGTATTTCTTCTGGTCATCGATGCCCGATGCGGAGCTCAGCCGCCTGGCACGTCAGGGCCGGCTGCGCGCGGAGTTGCCCGCCCAGATCAAGCGTCTGCTGGCGGACAAGCGTTCGGCGGAATTCGTCCGCAACTTTACTGGCCAGTGGCTGCAGGCGCGGGACATCTCCAGCGTGCAGGTCAACGCCCTTGCGGTGTTCCTGCGGGAGCATCCGGATCCCGAGATCGAGCAGTCGCAGGAGACCTTCCGGCGCATCGTTCCCATTCCCGAGGAGAAGCGCACCCCCGAGGAGAAAGAGGCCTTCACCAAGGCGCGCAAAAAGTTTTTCAGCCTGTCCCGTTCGCCCAAACCGTCGCTGACCTACAGCCTGCGGGAGGCGATGCAGTCCGAGACGGAACTGACCTTTGCCCATGTGCTCAAGGAGGACCGCAGCCTCCTGGAGCTGATCGAGAGCGACTACACCTTCCTCAACGAGGAACTGGCCAAGCATTACGGTATCCCGGATGTGTTCGGGCCCGCTATGCGCCGGGTGCAGCTCGCGCCCGACAGCTCGCGGGGCGGTGTGCTGACGCAGGGTACGGTGCTGGCCGTGACCTCCAATCCCACACGCACGTCACCGGTTAAGCGCGGCGTCTTCATCCTCAACTCCATCCTGGGCACCCCCCCGGCCGCGCCGCCGCCCAACATACCTGCGCTCGAGGACGTCGCGCCCAAGGACAAGCTCAAGGACATGAGCTTGCGCGATACGCTGGCGCTCCACGCCAAGGAGCCGTTGTGCCGCTCCTGCCACAACCGCATGGATCCCCTCGGCCTGGCCCTCGAAAACTTCAACGCCCTGGGCCAGTGGCGCGATCAGGAGTTGAACAAGCCCTTCGACACGGGTGGCAAACTCATTACCGGCGAGAAGTTCGCCAACATCCGCGAGCTGAAACATATCCTTGTGACTCAGCACCGGCCGGATTACTACCGTTGCATCAGCGAAAAGCTGCTCACTTACGCGCTGGGCCGCGGGCTCGACTATAATGATACCGAGACCGTAGACCGGCTCGTAGCGCAGCTTGAAGCCGCTGGTGGCCGTCCCTCCGCCCTTCTGAACGGGATCGTCGATTCCGCCCCATTTCAACAGCGCCGCATTGCCCCCGTCTCCGTCAAAACCGCCGAACAACTTCTCCCCGCCAACGAACCAACCAAAGGCTGAGCCCCGATTTCTTATCCATCCATGGCCAACCAACACACCCCGTCGCCTTTCGACCGGCTCAAGGCCCTGAGCTTGTCGAACGGGCTGCGCGCCACCCCTCTTGATAGAGGGGATTCAAACCACCGCGGCCGCAGTCCCCTCTATCAAGAGGGGTGCCCGATAGGGTGGGGTGTGTTAGCCGTGCTCGCTCGCAGCCAAATAGCCAAATAAATCCGCTTCAACCCCGCCCCCATGAATTTTCCCCGGACCCCCAGCCTCGAGCGTCGCATCGTCAACATGAACCGCCGCCACTTCCTCAAGGGCCTCGGTGCTTGCATCGCGCTCCCGGCCTTTGCCTCCCTCGTGCCGGCCCGTCTCATGGCCGCCACCGCGGCCGCCCAACTCGCCACGACCGCCACCGGCGCACCGCTGCGCACGGCCTTCGTCTTTTTCCCCAACGGCGCGATTCCGTCCCACTGGTGGCCCACGGGCGGCCAGACCGACTTCACCCTGGCCAACACCCTGGCCCCGCTCGAGGGCTTGAGGAAGCATGTCCAGGTGCTGGGCGGCTTGGAACATGCCAACGCCAACCCGGGCGCCGATGGCGCCGGCGACCACGCCCGTGGCAACAGCGTGTTTCTAACGGGCGTCCGCATCAACAAGAGCGCCTCCGACATTCGCGCCGGTATCTCCATCGACCAGGCCATCGCGCAGAAGGTCGGCCACCTCACGCGGTTCTCCTCCCTGGAGCTCAGCTGCGACGCCAACCGCAAGTCGGCCGATTGCGACTCGGGCTACTCCTGCGCCTACCAATACAACATTTCCTGGCAGTCGCCCACGACGCCGATGACACCGGAAAACAACCCTCGTCTCGTGTTTGAGCGGTTGTTCGGTGCCGGCGAACATGGCATGCGCACGGCCAACGCCCAGCGCCGCATGCTGGAGCGTCGCTCCGTGCTCGACTCCGTGCTGGCCGATGCCCGCTTCATGCAGCGCCGCCTCGACCTCTCCGACCGCGAAAAGCTCGACCAGTATCTTACCGGCGTCCGCGAAATCGAGGCCCGCATCCAGAAGGCCGAGCAGTTCGGCCCCAACATCGATCCTGGCCAGCTCACGCCCTCCGGCATTCCCGCGAGCCACGCCGAGTATGTCGAGCTCATGTACGACATGATGCTCATCGCCTTCAAGACCGACTCGACCCGGGTCGCCACCTTCGTCCTCGGCCACGATGGCGACAACCGTTCCTTCAGCGAGATCGGCATCACCGAGGGCCACCACGACCTTTCCCACCACCAGAACAACGCCGAGCGCATTGACAAGGTGGCGCAAATTGACCGCTGGTATGTCGAGCAGTTCAGCAAATTCCTCGGGCGGATGGAACAGACGATCGACGTGGATGGCCACTCGTTGCTCTACAACTCGCGGATCCTCTACGGCAGCGGCAACGCCGACGGCAACCGCCACACGCACGAGAACCTGCCGGTCATCCTCGCCGGCGGTGGCGGTGGCCACCTGACGGGCGGGCGCTTCGTCCACCATGGCTCCAAGCCGCTCTCCAACCTTTTCCTCAGCCTCGCCGACCAGGCGGGCGCCACCGGCCTCGAGCGCTTCGGCGACTCCACCGCCCGGCTGGCGGATGTCTGAGTCAATGTAGGGGCGTCGCTTGTCGGCGCCCGGTTCGGCTTGGTGTTTAGATGGAGGGCCCGCGTCCCTGCGGGCCGGTTCCAGCCCAAACCGCTTTGACCACGGATCACACGGATGATCACGGATAAACCTCCGCGTAATGGAGGGGCCGACCTCGGTCGGTCCTGACGATCGACCCAGCGGTGGCGCGACCCTCGTCGAGCCGAAGCTTCGCGAAGGTTGATGACCTCAAGGCGCTGGGTCGGATCAGTCTTTAGTACGAAGGACACGAATCGACGCGAAGGCTGGGATCGAACTTGGAGGCGGGACTATCAGTCCCGCGGGGTTGAGCTCTCCATACGCGTCATGAGCCGCACTCGCCCCAATGGACAGCTCGCGTGTAAAATCGAGTTGAGCTTTACGCCGGTAAAAATCGATGCGCAAAAAGCTCAACCCACCAAACTCAGAAGTTGATTCTCAGGAGGTTATCGGACCTCATCCGCTCACGGGCCACAATGTTGTTATCATCAACTCAGTTGAGCTGAATATACTGTTCGGGAAAAAGGCTATGACTATCAAGATTACACTGCGGTTCGTAATGTGCTGTTGCGTTATGATGGAGTTCTGTGGATGTGCGACATCGCCACAGAGAGAGAATCGACAAGAGCGAGCGCTTCAAGTGCAAGAAGTTGTGTACAGCGACGCGTTCTACTCGCGAAGCCAGACGGAAGCGGTGAATCTAGCACGAACTCTGAAGGCCAGATTTGGAGGAGATTACCATATTATAGTCGGGACGGATTCAGATTCGGACTACACGCTGCCGAGGATAGAGAAGGAGAGTGCCCCTCGCTATCCAGAGGCTCTGCAGGCAGAACATATTGAGGGCGTTGTTAGCGTGGCTGGCATCGTTGATGCGACAGGAGCAGTGATTGAAGCGGCGGTCGCGCAGAGCACCGATCATCGATTCGACGCCGCTGCTGTGGAGGCCCTGAAATTGTGGAAATTTCGGCCTGCGCGTTATCGCGGCAAACCAGTTAGGCATTCCATCGAAGTCCCGTTTTGGTTTATACCCAAGCAATGAAATCGCCGAACCAGTTACCCGAGCCAACGGCCTCCGGCCGTGGCTCATCTTGAACGTTGATCTAGCTGCGTGTAATCAAGGCTAAAAATAAAATAGTGGTCCGCGGCGTGGGTGGCGGCGGGAAGCAGATCCGCGAGGGAGGGAGGCAAAAGACAGGGACCGGGCACGATACTGGAGGAAACGCGTGCGTTGGTTTTGAGCGTCTCAGGTTTTCACCGTGAGCGTGCTGATCTTCGTGGGTTTGGGTATCCACGGTTCAATGGTGCGTCTTGCCCGCATACTCTAGGCTCGGACTTCGGCGGAGGGTTGGGTTTCCCCCGATAATTCGGACAGTGGCCGAGGGGTGATTTAGTTCAATTGGGATTCAAAGGTGATTGGGCTGACATAGCCAAGACTCGAGTGGAGCCGGCGGCGATTGTAGAAGCTTTCGATATAGTCGAAGAGCGCGGCCTTGGCCGCGGCGCGCGTGGGGAAGCGGCGGTGATAGACGGTCTCGTACTTGAGGCTGCTCCAGAACGATTCGACGAAGGCATTGTCGTAGCAGTTGCCCTTGCGACTCATCGAAGAGGCGATCTTAGGGGGTCAGAGGCGATCTTAGGGGGTCAGGTTGCCCATTTCCCCATCGGCGGCGTGCTTACGGAAAAATTACAGCAATAGTCTGGCTGGTAGCGCCTCACGGTGTTCGGTTCCCGTCATGGCGCGCAAGCTGCGGCTGGAATTTCCCGGAGCGTGTTACCACGTGATTAATCGCGGCAACTACCGCGCGGACATATTCAAAACCGAGGGGGCGAAGGCGGCGTTTGAGCGATGCCTGTTCGAAGCCTGCGCCAAATCGGGGTGGCTGCTCCAGGCCTTCGTGATCATGCGCAATCACTACCACCTAGCGGTCGAGACTCCGGCGGGTAACCTCGTGGCGGGCATGCAGTGGTTGCAGGCCACCTTCGCCAACCGCTTCAATCGACTCCGCGCAGAACGTGGCCATTTGTTTCAAGGCCGCTACAAGGCACTGCTGGTCGAAGAAGGTCCGTCCCTGGGCCTGGTGGGCCACTACATTCATTTGAATCCTGTACGCGCAGGCATCCGGCCCGTCGCCCACCTGGGCGAGTATCGGTATTCGAGCTACTGGTATCTCCTGCGTCCCAAATCGCGGCCGGCTTGGCTGCGCCCCGACTTGGTGTTAGCGCAAGCCGGAGGTTTGGCCGACACAGTGGCAGGCTGGAGGAGTTACGCCGCCTATCTTGCCTGGCAGGCAGAAGCGGGACCGGTCGGCAGCTCCAAGGCATATGTGTCGTTGAGCCAGGGTTGGGCGCTGGGAACGGCCGGCTTCAAGGCCACCTTGATCAAGGATCATGCGATCGCGGCCCACGCCCGGGCTTGGGAAACTCAAGGTGCTGGCGAAATCCGGGAGCTGGCCTGGGAGGAACTCTGCCGCCGGGCGCTGCGGGTGCTACAACGAACCGACGCCGAACTGGCGCTCGTCGGGAAATCGGCGCCATGGAAAGTTGCTCTCGCCGTGTTCCTGAAGGAACAGACGCAGGCTTCGAATCCCTGGCTCGCGCGTCGCCTGCAGATCGGTCGAGCCAAGTATGTAAGCCACCTCGTGACGGCCGTCCAAAGATCTACGACACCCCTTGCCGAACTCGGCGCTTTGCGTAGGGAAATGGGCAACCTGACCCCCTAAAGAGCGCTCTGGGGCAGGCGCTTCCGCCCGCGCCAGCCGCAGGGTATGTCCGATCGAGCCCACGCCCATCGGCTCCACCGCATGGGCCAGCCGGGCCAGGGCGGCGGTGCGGGCCGGCCCCGAGTTGATCGACTGGTCCTTCCAGCCCCGGCCCACGCCGGGAAAAATCCACTTGGGATGCCGGTGCGTCTTCCAGAACGAGCGCAGTTCCTGGAGCATCGCCGGCGGCAGCGGCACGTAACGCTCCTTGTTGCCCTTGGTCTCACGCAGGTGCAGCCGCCCCGGCTCCCGCAGGTCCTGCACCTCCAGGCGCACCGCTTCCCCGATCCGCAGGCCGCAGGCGTAGATGAGCCGGAAGACCGTCTTGAAGCGCGGCTCGCGGAGCACGCCAAAGAACCGGGCCACCTCCTCACGCGTCAGCACCGTCGGCAGCTTCTGCGCCGACGGCGAGCGGACGAGGTCGAAGAGTTGCCAGTCCCAACCGAGGTGCAGGCCGTAGAAGGCCCGCATCGCCGCCACGGCCGTGCGCATCGACGACGGCGCATAATGATGCGCCTCCTTCAGCTGGAGCAGGTGCGCGCGCACCTGCGGCTCGTCGAGCCCGGAGGGATCGCCGCCGTGCCGG
>JANYDW010000005.1 GCA_025363455.1 Oleiharenicola sp.
AACAGCCCGCGCGCCGCCCTTCCGGGTCGACGCGTGCGTGGATACTTGACGGGTGGATTTTGATATAGCCATGCCTCCAGCCTTGCCGCCCACCCCCCTCCCGCCCATCTTCCCTCCCGTGACGCGAACCGCCCCCACCACGCCCGCTCACCCGCGCCGCGCAGCGGCTTGGTTCAACAAGTCGGCACAGACAACGACCGGGCTGCGCCCAGTCGTGTCTGACCTCAATCGATCGGCGGAAGAATGAAGAAGCGCATCGCAAAATGGCTTGTCGCAATTGTAGCGCTCTACGGAGCGCTTTGGGGGCTCACGGTCGCATTCGGTGGGCAGTTGCTCGAAAGGCACCTCGACGCGGATCTGAAGAAAGAGTGGCGTGAATGCCGGGACAAAGCTGACGCCGAGAAAGAGTATTTCCCCGGATCGAAGGACCGCACTGCATTTGCTGGCGGACCGAGTTTGAGGGTTCGAGTGATATCTTGCCCGGCCCCATTCGTCTGCATCGCGGAAGTGGACCGAGCAATCGGAGGGCTCAATGGCGGCGGTGCCGTTGGGAAGTATCTCGTCACCCCGTGGCGCGCCTATATTCTTTACGAGCACCGCACATGGGTTTCATAAAGAAAGCCGATCCAGTCGGCACAGACAACTGCGGGGCTGCGCCCCTCCGTGTCTGACCTCAATCGTTGGGCGAATTCAAATGAAGAAGAGAACCATCGCTTTGATCGTCGGGAGTGCCTTGGCGGCTTGCGCCGTGGGCCGGCTTACATGGATCCAAGCGACCTCCGTCACACTTGAAGAGTCCGCTTCGTCGCCCGATGGAAAGCTCTTGGCCAAGATATCGAGCACGTGGAGAGGTCGATTTTGGGGAGGCACGCCAGTCGAAGCTCACGATCTGCGCGTCGTATCGAAGGAGGGACAGCTCGTCCGCCGCGTTGCCACAGAGGAACCGTGGACGAGTTGGCCGAAAGACAGCGTTTTGAAGTGGGAGACGGACTGTGCTTCTCTTTCGGTTACCTACAAAGACCACGAAGCACTGAGCACGCAGTTGTCCATCAAGGCCCTTCGATGAAGAAAGAGCCCAATCGGGTAGCCGGGAGTAATTAGCTCCCGGCCCCCACACCACCGGACGTACGGGTCCGTATCCGGCGGTTCCGATCTGATTACCGTGTCGTTTCAGGCTCCGCCGATGCTTGCGCGGTCGGCGTCCTCTGGCTCGGGTAATGATAGGCGATCCACAGGTGTTGCAGGTTGGGCACGCCCAGTTGATCCAACCACTCGTTCGTGAGCGCCGCTTGCACGACGCTGTTGGTACTCATGCGCCAGCAGCCTTTGCGGCTGCGCGAGGCCAGATGCACCTCGCGCGGATCGGCCCCCAGTCGCAACAGCATCCGCCGTCGCTGCCGGGAGCGTTTCCACTGTTTCCAATAACACTGCCGCACGCGGCGGCGCAGCCACTTCTCCAGCTCCAGCACCTCACCCCATGTGCGACTGATCCGGTAATAACCGAACCAGCCCTGCACGTAGCGGCCGAGACGCCCGAGCCGGTGTTCCATGGATACGCCCCATGTGCGCTTGGTCAATACGCGCACCTTCTCGCAGAACTCTTCCACGGCCTCGTCACTCCAGCGGATCTTGGTCCGGGTGACGCGACAGCCGAGGAAGGTACACGCGGCCAACGGGGCCACGCGGCTCTTCGCCGCGTTGACCGTCAGTTTCAGTTTATCCTCCACGAATCCGACCACCTCCGCCATCACCCGCTCCGCTTCCCCGAGCGATCCGAGGGGGTCAGGTTGCTTTATTCCCGATGACCCGCTTCAGGCTGGGGTCGGAAAACGGAGCCGTGGTTTGGGGGGTGGGGTCTGTGGGTCGGCGATTGGGAAAGCCCAAACCACGGCCCCGTTCGCTCGCCCAATTTCAGGTCCACATCACGCTCGCCCGCGTGCCGCACATCGCTACCGTTGGCCGGAAGACATGAGCGACAACTGGATCATCGTGATTCCCGAAAACCCGGAACATGTCCCGACCGAGGATGCGCAGGAAAGGGCCGTCGCGCTTTTTCGCCGCATCGCCCCGCAAGCCGACGAAGTGGAGAAAGAAATGAGTGAAGAGGTCCGGTTCATCGACTGCGGTGCGAATCTATCGCGCATTGTCTGTCCTCACTGCGGTGCAGAGTTGGAGGTGGACTGGTGGAACGATCTGATGGACGAAGAGTACGAAGCGGGATTTCCGCTCAGGGTTGTTTCGCTTCCGTGCTGCAGTCGCTCAGGCAGCCTTCGGACCTTGGGCTATGATTGGCCACAGGGTTTTGCTCGTTTCAGTGTTGAAGCGATGAACCCAGGCATTCGCGATCTATCCGAAGAGCAGCTTGCTGAGTTCAGTCGGGTACTTGGCTGTCGAGTCCGTAAAGTTCTTCGGCACCTATGAAGAATGGCCAACCAGATCAGCGTCCATCCGTAGAATCCGTGGCCAAAACGGCTTGATCCAAATCCGGTCACGCTACGGCGCGCCGCTGGGAGCGGCCCGTAGAGGGTCAGGTTGCCCATTTCCCAAACGATGCGAGGCAAGGCGGCCGGACGCGGATTGGCCGGCGTGGTCGCCAAAGGGCCACTTGACCCAAGGCGGTCCGGCGGTAGTTTTCCGGGCATGAGCCTGGCAGAACTGGAAAATGAAGTGCAGAAGCTCCCCCCTGCGGAGCTGGCGGCTTTCATGCGCTGGTTCGAGGAGTTCGCCTCAGACCAGTGGGACCGCCAGTTCGAACGTGATGCCGTCGCAGGCAAATTGGACAAGCTCGGCCGGAAGGCTGACGCCGTCTTCGAAGCGGGCGAGTGCACGGAGTTGTGAAGCACTTTGCTTCGCCTGATTTCTGGTATCATTACCGGCTCCTGCCGGAAAACATCTGGGCGGTCGCCGACAAGAACTTCGCCTTGCTAAAGGAGAATGCCCGTCACCCTTCGCTCCGACTGAAGAAAGCCGGCCCTTTCTGGTCGGTACGGGTGGGCCTGCGCCACCGCGCCCTCGCCAAGGAACGACCGGAGGGCATTGTCTGGGTCTGGATCGGCACGCACGCCAATTACGACTCCATGCTCGGATAGCGTCAGGTGGTCACGCCGCCCGGTGCTGGGCGCGGGCGGTGCAGTAATTCTGCCAGCACTGGCGCAAAGCGGACGCGAAACCCGCCGTCGTCCAATGACAATTGGACTATGTCAAGGCGAGGCGCGCCGACTGGCCGGGGTGGTTCAGATCGGACAAACGCAGGCTACAACGAGCGGGCGATTTCGGCGACACGGGTGCGCGCCTGTGCGGCCCGCTGCCGGAAATCCACCGTGATGGTTTCGTCCGTTTCGACCCGCTGCCAGAATTCCAACGCCCAGGGCGTCACAGCGCGCCAAGCTGCGTGCAACTCTGGCCGGGGTGGCGCGAGGCTGAAATCCCGCGGCACCACTTCGCCCTGCGACCCCGGCACGAACAGCATGGGCAGCATATCGTAAACCGGCGCCAGCCGAAAGGGTTCATCGTCACCAAACCACACACTGGCATTGCCGAAATGCATATCGGTGTTGCCGATCTGCCGGCCAAAGCACCAGCGCCGGACCAGGGCGTCGGCGTCTCCGGTCTGCAAGAGCCCGGCGGCAGCCATCGCCCGCGCTGCGGCCGGCCAATCGGTCACCGTCTCATCCAGCAACCCCGCCTCGATGGCCTGCAGGGTGAGTACACCGCGCCGGCCCTGCCTCCCGCTCCGGTCAAAACGCGTGACTTCCAGAAACCGGCGCGAGCCAGCATCCAGCAATTCGGTGACCGCAACCTCCTCGCCCTGCCCCGCCAGCACGGCCAGAGCATGATGCTCGGCGGCCAGCAGGTCGCCCCAGCGCCGGCCGGCCGGCGTGTCCATCGGCGGGGAAAACTTCACCAGCACCTCGCGCACCTGACCACCGCCGACATCCAGTGACGCAAGAAACTTGGGTTGCTCGCCTCCGGCTGACGATCCCGGCGCACCGCCCTCCATGGCTTGGGCTGCCATCACTGGATATCGTGTGGACCTGTCTTCGAACTTGATGGCTCGCGACACGGTCAAATCCCGCGTGCGCAGAAGTGTGTCCATCATCCGCGTCCCCGGGACCACGTTGCCCGGCAAATCATAACCGGTGGCAAGCAAGCTGATCAGAACATCGTCGTCCTGCCAGGCACGCGGATCCTCGGGCAGACCGTTGTGTGGGCCAAATTCTCGTGCCAAAGCACGGCCTAAGAAGCCCTGGGCGCGCACGTCTGAGAGAAAGAACGGCAGACCCGGGAAAAAGCCGTCGGGATAATTTCGCGCCAACCAAACCGGCGCAACACCGGCAAAATCGAGCCAGAAACCGCCATGCACAGCATGCATTTCCGCCCACGTTTCCGCCCGACCTTCGGACGTGATGCGGTACAAGGGCCAGGGCGAACGATGCCCCCTGACTTCCCGGCGCAATGCATAGCGGGCGCTGCGCGCCGCGCCGAGTTGCAACACCAAATTTCTCAATCCGGTCAAGCCGCGGGATACCGTTGAACGATCAACGGACAAAGCATCGGCCAATTGCTGCGCCGTCGCCACCCCCTGGCTTTGAAGCTGCAAGGTAAGTGCTCGCGCTGTGATCTGTCTTGGGCGGGGCATATCCGATTAAATCCACGGATATTGCACAGATAATTGTTAACTTAATCAACTAAATGATAAGTGAATATGATTTAATATCTTTATTATATGCATAGATATTATTAGCTAACTGATTGCCCTATAATCACTCGCCATGGCCGTCCTATGCGATCATGCCCTGAAGCCTAAATTTCTTTGCATCTCTACACCTTCAAGCCACCGCCCGGGCGGCGGGACGACTCGCGCACCAGGCGGTCCAGCACTGGCGCAGGGCGGACGCGAGGCGGGCCGATTGGCCCAAGTGATCACCGAGCGATGACTTCGTGACTTGTTCTCGCAGGCCGGCGCGGGCGGTGGCCAAAACGATCGGATCGTTCGCGAGCTGCGATGCCATGCGAATGTAGTCTTCGGCGTTTGATGCGATCCATTCGGAGCGGCCGATGGCGGTAAGCAGGCTGCCGCTGACGCGCGACACGTGCCGGTCGCCCATGAGGGTAACCACCGGTACGCCCATCCAGAGCGCCTCGCAGGTTGTGGTGGTCCCGTGGTAGGGGAAAGTGTCGAGCGAGATGTCCACCCGCGAGTAGAGCGCAAGGTGCTGCTCGGTCGTCGCCGTGCGCTCGAGAAATTCCACCCGGTCCACCGGGAAGTTGGTGGTGGCGACACGATCGAGGTAGCGCTGGCGCGAGGCAGGGTCGCTCAGGCCCCGTCCCTTCAACAGCAGCTTTGAGCCGGGCACGGTCGCCAGCACGCGGGCCCAGAGATTGAGCGTCGTGTCGGAAATCTTGTTGAGGCTGTTGAAGCAGCCAAAGGTGACGTGGCCGGTAGCAACACACGGCGGCAATCCCGGATCGGGGGCGTTGAGTGGCGGCTCGTAGGCCCAGGCGGTGGGGGCGAAACGCACGAGCTTCTCGGTGGCGATGGCGTCGGCCTCGCCCACCGGGTCGACGACGCCGTCCGTGAAGCGGTAGTGCATGGCCGTCAGGCCGGTGGTGTTGGGATAGCCGAGGTAATTGACCTGCACCGGGGCGAGGTGCTTCGCGAAGAGCGGCAGCCGGGACGTCATGCCCGTGTGCCCGGCGAGATCGATGAGGATGTCGGGCTGGTCGGCACGGATGGCCTGCTCGACGGCTTCGGAGGGCTGGCCAACGAAGTTACGCCAGACGGCGGCAAGTGCTTTCAGGCGCGTCGAGACGGCGTCTTCGCGGAAATGGTCGTGGTAGAGATAGAGCTCGAACTGCGCAGGATCGAGGTGGCGCAGGAGCGGCTCGAGGAAGTAGGCGCAGGAGTGGGCCCGCAGGTCGGGCGACAGGATTGCGACCCGCAGGCGGCGGCCGGACTCGGACGTCTGAGGAAAATCCGGCACCGGGTGACTGCCGGTGGCGCGACCGAAGGCGACATGCTCGGCGAAGAGCTGCTCGCGCGTCAGACCGTCGGTGTGATTGAGGGCGAACAGCCGGTAGGTGCGCGCCTCGTGGTTGCCGGGCTCCAACTCGAGGAACTTCTCGTAGGCGGCGATGGCCTCAGGCAGCCGGTGCATCTGGTGATAGGCTTGGGCCCGGCCATACCAGCCCTTGGTGTAGGCAGGATCGGCGGCGATGGCCTTCTCGTGGCACGCCAGCGCCTCGGCGTAGCGGCCAGATAGGCTGAGCGTGAGGCCGAAATTGTACCAACTCTTGGCGAACTTCGGCTGCAAGGAGACCGCATGGCGGTGGCACTCGATGGCGGGAGCCAGTTTGTCCTGAAGCTTAAGACAGTAGGCGAGGGTTTCCCAGCCCTCGGCCGACTTCCCGTCGAGTGCGACCACGGCCCGCAAGACCGCCTCCGCCTCGGCGGCGCGGCCACCGGCGATGAAGGCGTGGCCGAGGCGCAGGGCGCAGGGCACGTTCTTTGGCGCCAGCCGGTGTGCGCGGGTGAGGAGATCAAGGGCCTCGGTGGCGCGCCCCTGCTGCAACGCGACGATGCCGGAAAGATGGACTGCATCAAAATTATTGGGCAGTGCGGCGCGCACGCGGCGGTAGATTGTCCCGGCCTGGTCCAGGCGCCCGGCACGGTGATGCACGATGGCTTCCTGCAGCTGGCGTTGATGATGATCGGCGGACATTCGGGGCAACGCGAATGCCACCCGACCGGGGAGGCGGGGCGGAGGATTCGCTGCAGTGCGTATCGGTTGGGGGCGCGGAAACTTGAGGCGAAAGAATTATAGGAGCGCCGCTTGACGGCGCCCGGGCGTCGTCAAGCGACGCCCCTACATTCGTTCCACACCATCAAAACCGCACGGGAAACTACTCAAGATTGACGACCGCGGGACGTTGTCTTGCGCAAGGTACGCCACCTCCAGAGCCCGGACTCTCGGGGCCGCTGCTTTTGCTTCCCTCTTCATGCTGTCCACTTCTCATCCACCAATGGCCGCCGCCAAGTATTCGGATGACATCATCCGCAGCCGCATCAACGCCTGTCCCAAACTGGCCTCGTTGGGCCGCATCAACCAGGCCCTGCGCGAGCTGGTGAACTCCGACTCGAGCATGTCGTCGCAGATCGCGGAAATCATCCGCCGCGACCCGTCGCTGACGGCGCGCCTGCTGCGCATGGTGAATTCGGTATACTACGGCCTCTCCAACAGCGTGAGTAACATCGAGGAGGCGATTTTCTTTCTCGGGCTGCGCCAGATCCGCGAGTTGGCCATGGCCACGCCGGTCATCGAGGAAATGGCCTCGTTCCAGCACGCCAATGGCAAGGCGCCCCTGCCCTGGAAGGACCTGTGGGCGCACAGCCTGGGCACGGCCATCCTCACGCGAGAGATCCTGGGCGCCCTCCCCATCACCATCGACGATGACACCGACTATCTCGTCGGCCTCCTGCACAACGCCGGCAAGGTCGTGATGGCCCACGCCTTTCCCGAGGAATTGGCCGAGATCTGCGCAACAAATTTTGAAACCGCGGCGGACGTCTGCCGGAAGGAGGTCGAGCTGATCGGTTGGGACCATGCCCAGATCGGGGCGGTCTACCTCGAGCGGCACAAGATGAGCGACGAGATCGTGCTGGCCGTCCGCCATCATAACACTCCAGCGGAAGCGCCGCGGCATCAGATCTTCGCCGCCGCGGTCCAGGTGGCCGACTGTCTCGTGCGCCACGCGGGCATCATGGGTGGCTTCGAGAAAATCGAATCCATCCAGCGCGACGCCTGGCTTGAGGTGCAAGGCTGGCACCTCCTTTATGGCGCGGACGGCCCCGAGACACGGCTCGCTCGTGCGGCGATCGACAACGCCCTCACCCGGCTGCCGCAGATGCTGAGCGGGTTGGTGTGACAATATTTCTGTCATTGCGAGAAGTCCGGCCACCGGCCGGACGACGAAGCAATCCAGCTGGATCGCCACGGGGCGCAGCGCCCCTCACGATGACAAACCATTGAATGATTCTCCACCCGTTTGGGTCCTCAAGTTCAGCCCCGCGCGGTCGATTTTAACCAATGATGTCTGTCGTGATTTGTGATTCTCCAGCGGGAGCGTCTGCGCTCCCGCCGCCAGAGGCTTTGCTCGGTGCTTGGACCGGCAGCGCCGCGTTTGTCTATTGCCGCGATCTCGCGGGCAATCTCAGTGCGGTCAACGAGGCGTTTGCCCGGAAATTCGGCCGCCCGGCTGACCAGCTTATGGGCAAGTCCTCCGCGAGCCTGGTCCACCATGACGACGTCAAGTCCTTCCCGCGCGCCGACGAGGCGGTGCAGCGCCCCCCCCACACTGCCACGCATGAGCAGCGTTGGTTGACGCCGCAAGGCTGGCGTTGGATCGACTGGGAGGAATCCGCCATTTTCAATGTCGAGGGCCGCATCATCGGAGTCCGGGCGGTCGGGCATGACATCACCCGCCGCCGGCTCGCCGAGGAACAGTTCCATAAGCTCTCCAGCGCCGTTGAACAATCGCCCATCGCCATCGCGATCACCGATGCCGAGGGCGGGATCCAGTACGTCAACGCCAAGTTCACCGCCACGACCGGCCTCACGCTCGAGACCATCCTCGATCGCGAACTTGATGTGCTGCGCGAGGGGCAACCCAGTGAGGAGGCGTACCAGGAATTTCGCAGCCGGGTCCGCGCCGGCCTTGAGTGGCGCGGGGAAGTCACCCGCCGGTCTCCCGAGGGACGCGTCGTCTGGGAGTCGGTGCAAGTCTGCTGCCTGCGCAACGCCCATGGCGAAATTTCCAACCTGCTGCTGCTGCGCGAGGACATCAGTGAGCGCAAGCTGCTGGAAGGTCAGCTCCGCCAGGTGCAGAAGATGGAGGGCATCGGCACGCTGGCCGGTGGCATTGCCCACGATTTCAACAACATTCTCGCCGTCATCAACGGCTACGCCGAACTCTGCGTGCTCAACGCCAACGAGCCAGCCATTATCCAGAAGAGTGTCCGCGAAATCAAGCGGGCCGCCGAGCGGGCCACCGGGCTCGTCCGCCAGATCCTCACCTTCAGCCGCAAGGCCGAGGTGCATGTCGCCTCACTCAACCTGAACCAGCACGTGCGCGACCTCATCGCCCTGCTGGCCGAGACCTTCCCGCGCAACATCACCTTCCAGTTCGCGCTCGATGAAAACCTGACGCCGCTTCTGGCCGATCAAAACCAGCTGCAGCAGATCGTGCTGAATCTCTGCGTTAACGCCCGTGACGCCATGCCCAATGGCGGCACCATCACCCTCGCCACCTCGCGCCTTGAGACTGAGGACGTCCCCGGGGCCATGCTTCGCCGTCAACCCTGCGCCTGCCTCAAGGTCAGCGACACCGGTACCGGCATGCCGCCGGAGGTCCGCGAGCGCATCTTCGAGCCCTTCTTCACGACGAAGGGCGTCAACAAGGGCACGGGCCTCGGCCTAGCCGTCGTCTACGGTATCGTCGCCAGCCACGAGGGCTGCATCGACGTGGAAAGCGCGGTCGGCCAAGGCACCACTTTCCGCGTCTGCCTGCCCTTTGCCGAGGCCCACATGCCCTCGGCCCCGTCGGCGGCCAAGCCGGGCGAATTCCCCGGCGGCTCCGAGTCTGTTCTCGTCGTGGATGACGAGGCCCCGTTGCGGCAACTGCTCGAGACCAGCCTTGGCCGCAAAGGCTACACCGTGACCACCGCAGCCGACGGGCTGGAGGCAATCGACCTCCTGGGCAGCGGAGAGAGGAAATTCGACGTGGTTCTGCTCGACCTGAACATGCCGGGCGCCACGGGGGTCGAGGTGCTCAAGGTGCTGAAAGCCACCCAGCCCACCGCCAAGGTGCTGGTGTTGACCGGTCACCTCACGCCGGAGTCCCGAGCGGAATTCGAGGAGCTCGGCCAACATGACTTCATCAGAAAACCGTACACGTTGGACGCGTTGGGGCGGCAAATCCGTGCTGTTTTGGGCTGAACCCTCCCGGAACTTCTGCAACCAGCTGAGCCACTAAATCTTGAGCGCAAGTGCATCGCCACCGAAATCATGCAATTCTCCTCAAGTAGTTATCCGCCGGACCGTTTTAGGGAGTCAGCGAATCAGAATCACCCGCTGAAATGGAATATTTCCCCTTTCATGCCTTGTCGTTTTCAAAAAACCCCGCCTCGCGGCGGGGCGGCTCCGGCCTTGTGCCGTCTGATCCTGGCCTTGCTGCACCTCACGGTGATCGCAACGGCCTATGCCGCCCAGCAGACCCTCGCGATTCCGCAGCCCGTTTCCCGGCCCTATCTGGCCAGCATCGGTTCACCCGGCCTGCGCTTCAACGAGGTGAACTCCGCGCCGCCGATGATGGTGAAACCAATTGCCAGCGGTCCGCCGGTGGCCGCGAGTGCTCCCGAAGTGGCGGAAGTCAACCTGGCCAACAACCAAGCCGCCGCCTCGACTCCCCCCCTGCCCGTGGAACCGGCCCAGCCCGCGGAACAGAAATCCTCCAAGCCAGAGGAACCGGCCACGCCAGCGGTGAAGCCAAAGCCCATTCTCCCGGACGATACGCGCCGGAAACTGCAATCGCAGGATTTCCTTCCCTTGTTCCGGTTTCCGGGCTCGGGCGGACCGTCGGAGGACGTGACTCCCGCGGTGCCGACGCCACCCGCCCCCGGCACTTTGCCGCCCAGTTCCGCCACCTACCAGCAGCAGTAGCCTTGTGGCTGACCCTGCCCGTCCTGGCAGCAGCCACCGGATCCGCGTCCGCCACCGCTAAACCGTCGGTCTTGGAACCGGTGGTTGAAAAATCCGCGTCCGACTCGACGGAAGCCAAGGTGGCCGCGGCTGTGGCCGAGGCGATGCCCCGGGTGCCCGCACCCACGGAAATTGCCCCTCCACCGCCGCCGAATTTTGTGGTCGACCCCAAAGTGCACCCTCTGCCGACCGCCCCCGACGTCACGCCAGCCGAGAGCTGGCACAAGGAAGCCCGCGGTCTGCTCAACCTCGGCGCCAGCCTGACGGAACGCGAAGACTTCATCGCGGCCGAGATCGCCTTCCGGCAGATCATGAACAACCGCAACTATGCGACCTCCGACCTGGGCGACGCCCTGCTCGGCCTCGCGCGGATGCATCGCAAGCAGTCCGCCTACACCAAAGCCGCCGCCGTCTACGAAAAATTCCTCAAGCTGTATCCCGACGACGCCCGCGTCCCGGACGCCCTGCTCGAACTCGGTCGTTCGCAGCGCGCGATGGGTGCCTACCGAAGCGCGATCAACCGCTTCTACAACGTCATCAACTCCACGCTCAAGCTGCCGCCCGAGAGCTATGAGCACTACCAGCTCCTGGCCAAGACGGCCCAGTTCGAGATCGCGGAAACGCACTACGAGACCGGCAATTTCGCCGAGTCCGCCAAGTTCTACGACCGGTTGCGCCTGCTCGACCTGGCTCCCGAGGACCGAGCCCGCGCCCATTTCAAGTCCGGCTGCTCCCTGCTCAATGGGGGCGAGGCCGAGAAAGGTGCCGCCAAGCTGGCAGAATACATCGACCAGTGGCCACAGGATGTGAACGTGCCCGAGGCCCGCTACCTGCTCGCCCGCACGCTCCGCCAGCTCGGCCGCGCCGAGGAAGCGCTCAACATCACCCTCGCCCTTCTCCGCACCGAGTCCGGCAACGCCACCACCGACCCCAAGGGCTGGGCCTACTGGCAGCGTCGCACCGGCAATCAGCTCGCCAATGATTTTTTCCAGAACGGCGATACGCTCAGCGCCGTTGCCATCTACGAGGGCCTTGCCCGGCTTTCTGACAACATCACCTGGCGCCTCCCCATCGTCTACCAGACCGGTCTCTGCTATGAGCGCTTGCGGCAGAATGACCGGGCCAGCCAGGCGTATCGGGACATTGTCGACACCGTGACCCATCCCAAGGGCAAGGAAGCCATGCAGGCCGAGCTAACCGAGCTGGCCAAGATGGCCGAGTGGCGCATCGGCCAGTTGGAATGGAGTCAAAAGACGGAAAGTAAGTTAAATCGTTTTTTCAGCGCCACCACTCCCTCGCCCGCCCGTCCGGCGCCGGTCCCTGTCCCCCCTTCAACCCATGACTCCGATGCAAGCCCTGCAGCAACACCAAGATCTCTGTAACGAACTCCACCAACTGGCCTTGGAAGAAAACAGCTTCCTCCAACAGCACCGCCGGGTCCCGGACGCCGCGCTGCTCGACAAGAAGAAAGGCCTGCTCGCCCGGCTCGACGAGACCTTGGCCGCCCTGCGCGCCCAGCCCCGCAACAGTGCCGAAGGTGCGCCGTTCCGCGCCGCGCTCGACAAGACCCGCGCCCGCATTTTGCAGATCCTGCAACTCGACCGGGAGAATGAACAGCTGCTCTTGCGCTACAGCCTGGCCGGCGCCAGCGGCAGCGTCGCCGCTTCCACCGTCGCAAGTCCTTCGCCGTCGATCCTGCAGAAGATCTACCAGCGACACAGCTCAGTGACCTGAAGCAGTCAGATCTGTTCTTGTAGGAGCCTGCTTGCAGGCGATCCGGAACTTCCGCCAACCGATCGCTCGAAGCATCGCCTGCGAGCAGGCTCCTACATTTCAACCACCGGCCCGGAAATAAGCCGGCTTAAGCCCCCCTTATCGCAAAAGTTTAATGAAAAACTGCCGATATAGGCTCCGTGGTTCAGCTTACGGCAACTCCCCTGTCCGCCTCGGCCCTCATGTTGGATGCGGTCGTGCGTGAATTGGAACATCTGCCCGCCGCCCCCCGCGTACTGCCCCGCCTGAAGCAGCTCCTGTCCGACGGCAACACCGCCATGAGCGAGGTGGTCGAAATGGTGCGGCTGGACCCCGGCATCGCCGCTCGCGTCCTGCAGTTCGGCAACAGCGCCTATTTCAGCCACGGGCTGCGTTGCTACACGGTCGACGAGGCGGTCAACCGCGTAGGCTACGATCAGATCTACGAACTCGTCGCCACCGCCGTGGCCTCCCAAGTGCTCGTACGCCCGTTGCACACTTACGGCATGGAGGTAGACGAGTTGTGGGAACACTCCATCGCCTGCGCCCTGGCCACGGAAGCGCTCGCTGTCCGGGTGGGAGCGGACCGAAACATCGCCTACACCATTGGGCTGCTGCATAGCATCGGCATGGTCGCGATCGATGCCTGGGCTGGGCGGCACCAACCCAGCCTTCGCCTCGTCTCCCAAGGATTGCCCCTCGAGACTTGTGAGTCCGAACAGACCGCCCTGGGTTTCCATCACGCGGAAGCCGGTGCCAGCCTGCTGCGGTTGTGGGCGTTCCCGCAGGTGATGTCCGAGCCCGTGCGCTGGCAGTACCTGCCCAATTGCACGGCGGCCCATTTCCAATTCGCCTCGTTGCTCTACACGGCCAAGTGGCTGCGCTCCGCGGTGGTTCATCCGGAAATCGCCCAGCCCCGGCCCCACGCCACTTTGCTGGGCAAACTCAATCTGACCAATCGTCATCTCGACCAGCTGGCCGGGGAAGTGGGCGCCCGCTTCAAGGCCATCAAAGTCCAGCTTCAAACCTCGGAGGACGAGACCGTCGCGGTGCAATTTCCCGTCGGCGAACGGCAGGTCGCGCAAAGTGGACGGAAGCGCGTGCATTGAGCGGGACTGTAGGGCGGGATCGCTGATCCCGCCTTCGTTCGAACATGGA